>NZ_JAMYJX010000010.1:0-114204 GCF_024136965.1 Haladaptatus sp. AB618
CCTGCTTCCGCGTCGAGGAGACCCACGAGTACTGGAACAGTCCGCCAATCGAAGAAATGGAAAATGACGATTCGGATGCCGACTCCGGATTGGGATCGACGAGCGAAGGCGTCGAGTCGGACTAACGCTGTTCCCCTCGCCGTCGAAAAAAGTTCGATTTTGTTTTACGCGCCGTCTTCGTCGACCGGCGGTTTCGGCGTGAGCGCACCCGACTCGACCAGCGACGAGAGCGGGTTGTCGTCGATTTCGAGCGGCAGGTCCACCCGTCCGCGACTCCGGACCGACTCGTAGCCCGCGAACAGGACCTCCGCGGTGTTGAGCCCGATTCGGCCGCTGATGGTGGGTTCCCGTCCCGTTTCGAGCGAGTCGATGATTTCCGCGACTGCGCGGTCGTGGAACTTCGACCCGTACCGTCCTTCCTCCTTGCCCGTGGCGTGCATCGTCTCGCCATCGACGTCGATTTCGGTTCGGGTGCCGTCGCGTTCGAGTTCGAGCATCGGGCCGTCGGCGGCGTCGATTCTGATGACGCCATCGCTTCCGCGGAGGAGGAGCGCCGCGCCGACGAACTCCGATTCGGGTTCCGTGGACACGAGACCGTACACGCCGTTCGTGTAGCGCCACTGTGCCCACATCTGGTTCTCCTGGTGGACGCCGAACCGAACGTCCTCGTCCCGGTAGTCGAGCCCTGCGATGACCCATTCGGCCGACCGGTCGCCGTTGAACATCCCGGCGAGGTCTACCGTGTGTGCGCCGGTGTCGTAGAAGTCGCCCCAGCCGATTTCGACGCGCTGAAGCTCGCCGATTTCGCCGTCGTCGAGCAGTCGTTTCGCCTCCGTGAACGGTCGGCCGAAGCGACGCTGTCGGTTGAACGTGAGTTGGACGTCCCGCCGATAACACTCCTGAACCATTCGCTGTGCGTCGGCCCATTCGGTCGCCATGGGCTTCTCGCAGTGAATCGCCTCGACACCGCGTTTGGCACACTCGACGACGATGTCCTCGTGTATCGCGGGTGGAACGGTGATGCTGACGATGTCCGGTTCCACGGTTTCCACCATCTCCACGTACTCCTCGAACACGCCGTCTTCCGGGATATCGAACGTCTCCGCGAAGGCGGCGGCGTTCTCCGGGACGATGTCGGCACAGCCGACGAGGCGGCAGTCGTCGTCGTTTCGGTACGCTTCGGCGTGTCGATAGCCCATGGCGAATCCTTTGACCGTCGGGTTGGCTGGGTCCGGTCCGGTTCCGATGATAGCGACAGTGTATTCACTCATTGAAACATCTAGCGTAACACAGACCAGTGTCATAGTGATTTCCCCCTGATGCGGCGTCGGTCGCCCGATTTTCCGGGCTATGAGTCGCAACTATCCTCTCGTTTTATATACTTCCATTCGTCTATCGCTGGTATGGAACGTGGTGTAGTAGCCATCGATACGACGGACACGCACAGGGACCTCCTCCGCGAAGCGGGAACGTATGCCGCCGCGAGCGACGCCGAACTGGTAGTTCTGGCGTTTCTGGACGAATCGGAGTACGAAGCCGACGTCGAAACGCTCGAATCCGTCGGGGAAGTCGAGAACGTGAACTACGATACCGGGGCCGTGACGGAGGCGGCGGCGAACGAAGCCACCGAGTTCGCGGCCGAAGTTCTCGACGGTATGGACGTCGATTTCAGGACCGTCGTCGCCGTCGTCGATGACAAGGAGCGGGGAACCCGCGTCATCGAAGCCGGGGAGAAGTACGACTGTGACCACGCGTTCGTCGTCGGAAAATCTCGGTCTCCGACCGGAAAGGCGCTGTTCGGCGACTTCGCCCAGCGGGTCGTCCTCAACTTCGACGGCTACGTGACGCTCACGATGGGGTAGTCGGTCAGAAAAAGAACGGTCCCGTTCAGAACTTTTGCAGCACGTCGCCGCCGTGGGAGAGCGACGCCATCGCGTCTTCGGGTTCGTCGTGTTCGTAAATCGCCCACTCGACGCCCGCTTCGTCGACTGCGCTCGCACAGGTGTCAACGTCGAGAACGCCGTCACCGACTTCCGTCGGCGACCGCGACTCGTCGGCGTCCGAGACGTGCACGAGCGGAATCCGGTCGCCCCATCGTTCGAGGAAGCCGGTCGGGTCGACACCCGCTGCCGACGCCCAACCGAGGTCCACTTCGAGCGCGAGCGAGTCACCGGACGATTCGGCGAACCGTTCGAACGCCGGACGGCCGTCGACCGCCTCGAACTCGTGGTCGTGGTTGTGGTAGCTAAGTTCGACGCCGTGGTCGGCGACTCGGTCCGCGAGCGACGTGAGTCGATCCGCGGACGCGTCGATGGCGTCCTCGCTCTCGAAATGTTCGGGATCGAGCCACGGAACGACGAGGCGGTCACAATCGAGCGAATCGTAGAATTCGACCGTCCCTTCGAGGTCGTCTTCCAGTTCCTCGATACCGACGTGTGCGGCGACCGATTCCATTCCCGCACCGTCGAGGGCGTCCATGACGGCGTCCGTGTCGGCGTCGCCGATCCGGTTCGCGTATTCGACGCCCTCGAATCCGGCGTCTCCGGCGCTCGTGATCAGTTCGGGGAGCGGTTCATCGACTGCTCGTAGCGAGTACAACTGCACGGCTGGTCGGGCCATATTCGTACCCGACGAAGAGGAGGGTAAAAACGGTTGCTTTCGCGGAACCTCAGTTCGAAACGGGATTGGGGACATCACACGTCGCGTGTCGTCCACCTAATTTTCGACCGGGGTAAGCCAAAGCTGAATAACGTCGCCTGCGGAGCCACGAGCATGCGCAACGACATCACGCTCGATATCGGGGTGGTCGGCCTCGGGACGCACGGTCTGAACCGCGCCCAGACCCTCGTCGATTTCGACCAGCGGGTGTACGGTTCCGACGCGAGTTCGGAGGCGCGACGGCGATTCGAACGCCGGTTCGACGGCGCTCATTTCGAGAGTCCGACGGAACTGTTCGAGGAGGACCTGGACGCGGTCGTGATCACGACGCCAAACAAGTTCCACGAACCCGTCGCGACGACGGCGATGGAACAGGGAATCGACGTGTTCATGGAGAAACCGCTCGCCCACACGTTGGAGAGCGCGGAACGGATCGCGGCAACCGCCGAGGAGACAGGGCAAACATGTATGGTCGGCTTCCAGAGCCGGTTTCTGAACGTCTGTAAGATACTCAAATGGTACATCGACAAGGGGTTTTTCGGCGAAATCACGCACGTTCAGGCGGCGTACATGCGTCGCCGTGGCGTCCCCGGCAGGGGGTCGTGGTACACGTCGAAGGAACTCGCGGGCGGCGGGGCGCTCATCGACATCGGAATCCACGTGATGGATTTGCTGTTTTACTTCCTCGACGAACCGGACATCGTCGACGTGAAATCCACGACGCGATGTGATTTCGGGAATCGGGACTCCTACGCCTATCTCAAGATGTGGGGGGAGGACGACGATGCGAACATGTTCGACGTGGAGGATTCGGCGTCGGCGTTTCTGGAGTTCGACGGCGAGCGAACGGCGACGGTGGAAACCGCGTGGGCGGTCAACGCCGACTCAGTCCACTCCTACCGGATTCACGGGACCGAAGCCGGTGCGCTGTTGGACATCACAGACATCCGGGACACCGATGTGGACGTCTCTCAGATGCTCAAATTCTTCGAGACCCGGAGCGGCGGCGTGGATCACTACCTCGATACGTCCGTCACCGCGAACCACAACGACCCGTATCGTGAGCAAATACGGTCGTTCATCGACGCCGTTGCACACGACGAACCGCCGACCACCAACACCGTCGAGCAGGCGCTCGCCGTCCAGCGACTCGTGGACCGCGTCTACGCCGACAACGACCGATAAACCCGAGGCGACGAGAGGAGTTTGATAGCGTCAAACGATTAGGGCAGATTCTTATGGTTTCGCGACCCACGTCAGCCCATGGCACGAGACGGGAACGGGAGCAAGACCATCAAATCGGTCGGCAACGCGTTTCGGGTGTTGGACGCGCTGGACGAACACGAGCGGATGGGTGTGACGGCCCTCGCCGACGAAGTCGGACTCTCGAAGGGAACGGTGCACCACTACCTGGCGACGCTTCTCGAACACGATTTCGTGGAGCGGGCGGACGGCGAGTACCAACTCGGACTTCGTCCGCTCACGTACGGTGGTGCGGTGCGGGAGCGCGAGACGGTCTTCCAAATCGGCAAGGAGAGCGTCGACAGGCTCGCGAAGACGACCGGCGAAACCGCTCGACTCGTGGTCGAACGACACGGGTACGGAATCACGCTGTATCAGTCCACCCGCCACGACCGCGCGGACATCAACACCCATCTCGGCACGCAGGAGGACCTTCACAGCACGGCGGCCGGAAAGGCGATGCTCGCGGCGATGGACGGGACGAGAATCGACGAGGTTCTCGACTGGGGCGCGTTGCACCGATACACGGACAGGACCATCGTCGAGGAGTCGTCGCTTCGCGCGGAACTCGACGACATTCGGTCGCGCGGCATCGCTTTCGACGACGAGGAGCAGTTCGAGGGCGTCCGATGCGTCGCCACCGCGCTCGTGACGGAAACGGACGAACTCCTCGGCGCGATCAGCGTGAGCGGTCCCGTCGAGCGTATCGACGACGACACGTTCCGCAGGGAGATTCCACAGGAGATCCGAAACGTAGCTGGCGTCATCGAAGTCAACACGGCGTATCTCGATTGGATGGAGTAGTCGCTGCTCGTCTCCGGCATCCACATTCACGTCAAGATCAAACACGTTCATTTTTCACGGATAATCGTCCTCCAGTGAGGGACGGCTATGGGAACACGACGAGATCACGGAATGATTTATATGCTTTCGTTGAGATCCGTTAATTATGAGTTGTTAGTTTATCCAAATCGGAGAACTATCTCCTCGGATTGGAACGACTCCCACGTTTTACCCATCGTCGAACCGTGTTACTAACACTCATTTTTCAACATTATTCAAAAACTTTCTTTATAGAACGTTGATAACATCGGCGCGCATGGTTGCACGAAAGTCCCTGCTTGCAGTTGGTCTCCTCACCCTCGTCGTTGCCGTCTCGTTCGTCGGCTACGCCAGCGTTGGGAACCAGGTCTCTGCAAAGGAGGATACGACACCATCGGAAGCGACGATCGAACAGCACGCCCTCGGTAACAACACGACCGTCGATAGCGTCTCCGGGACGGTCACGATCACGACGGACGGGCCGGACGGGAATCAGACCGTCGAAGCCGACATCTGGCAGCGAACGCCGGACCACGTCCGCTACGAGTACACCGACGGCCCGCAGGCCGGAACCGTGATGGTCTCGAACGGTTCGGACCTGTGGATGTATAACGACACCACGAACACCGCGCGACACCTGCGTCTCGACGGCGAGAACGCCGGACTCATCCAAAACATGAGCAACGCCCTCCAGGGGATTTCGGACGGTTTCGAGGCGAACTACCAGGGAACCGCGACGGTCTCCGGCCACGAGACGTACGTCGTCTCGCTCCAGCCGAAAAACGAATCGATGCAGGCTATGATGGGCAACGCGACGGTGTGGCTCGACCAGAAGAACTGGTTCCCGGTCAAGGAACGGATCACGACGAACGTCGGCAACGAATCCACGACGACCACGATGACGTACTCCAACCTGACGTACAACGCGTCGATTCCGGACGACCGGTTCACGTTCACCCCGCCGGAGGACGCACACGTCATCGACGTCACCCTCCCGCAGACCACGACGTACTCATCGGTCGATGCGGCACAGAAAGCGGTGGACTACACCATCCGTGAACCGTCGTCGGTTCCCGACGGCTACTCGCTCGAAAACGTGACGGTGACGACCTCGAACGGAAACGCCTCCGTGTCCCTGGAGTACACGAACGGTTCGGATACGTTGGCCGTCTCCCAGACGCCCGCGACCCGCACGGTTGACGGCGACGGGACCGTCTCGATTGCCGGGCACGACGGAAGCTACTCCAACGTCGGCGACCGAGGCATCGTTCAGTGGTCCGACGGGGATCACAGCTACTCGGTCGTCGGGTCGCTCTCCGAAGAGGAACTCGTCGACTTCGCGGAATCGCTCTACTGCTAACCACCCGATAGCCGCCGCGGTTACGACGGCTCGATTTTTTCACTGGCTTCGTGAAGTCGACACGACCGAGAGTGTGTTCGTGGTTTCCGAATCGACTTCCCGAATCGGCTTTCGTATCGAAACTCTCTCCGCGGTTCGTCTCGAACGCTTCGCTAGCAAGAATGAAACGCCTCCAAGCGATTCGAGATTCTCCGATGACGGCCGTCATCTTCGCCAGTACGCTCGTCGCCGTCATGGGTGTCTCCCTGATAAGTCCCGCCCTCCCCGCTGTGCAGGAAGCGTGGGGTATCTCCGAAACGCAAGCGAGTCTGTTGCTCTCCGCGTTCACGCTTCCCGGTGTCGTTCTCACGGTTCCGATCGGACTGCTCGCCGACCGAATCGGTCGCAAACGTATCCTCGTCCCCTCGCTCATCGTCTTCGGCCTGAGCGGGTCCGCGGTCGTCCTGCTCAAGGGCCACTTCACCTCTATCCTCCTCCTCCGCGCGATACAGGGCGCGGCCAGCAGCGCTATCGCTACCATGACGGTCACGCTCATCGGCGACTGCTTCGCCGGGGAGAAACGCCGCACGCTCATCGGAATGAACGCCGCAATTCTCGCGGTCGGTGCAGCGGGGTACCCGCTCCTCGGCGGGGCGCTCGCGACGCTCTCGTGGACGGCTCCGTTCCTCTGTTTCCTACTCGGGGTCGTCGTCGCGCCGTTCGGCCTCGCGTTCCTCGAAGAACCGCCCCGTCACGACGCGAACTCCGGCGGGACGATCCGGGAGTTCGTCACCGGGCCGACCTCCATGCGGCCGTTCGCCGTGCTGTACGTCGCCATCTTCGGCATCTTCGTGCTCCTGTACGGTGCCCAACTCACCGTGGTTCCGTTCATCCTCGACGGATCGTACGGACTCTCGTCGGGTGGAATCGGGTTACTGCTCGGTCTCCCGGCGGTGGCGATGGGGACCACGGCGATGCAGGGCGACCGGCTGTTGGGGTGGCTCTCCAGTTTCCAATCCATCGCGCTCGGGTTCACGAGTTACGGCGTCGGCCTCGTCCTGCTCGCCCTGACCGACTCGCTCGCTGTCGTCGCCGTGGCGCTGTTGCTGTTCGGCCTCGGACAGGGCCTCGCCGAACCCATCACTGACACGGCGCTCAACGAACTCGCGCCCGACGAGTTCCGCGGCAGTATCATGAGCGTCCGGACCACCGTTCTCCGACTCGGGACGACCGTCGGCCCGCCGCTTTGTGTCGGTCTTTCGGCCGTCTTCGACTACGGGGAAACGCTCCTCGTCTGCGGCGTCGCCGCGTTGGTCATCGGAATCGGATGGCTGTTGCTCCGAAGCGCACGACCCGAACGAGCAGTTGTTTCCAATTGAAAAAAGAGTCTCAGAACGGGTACCAGTCGGGTGCCGGTGCTTTCTCGCGCTGTCGGCGGAGCGGCGGCACTGCCCGCACGACACCGAATAGGAACCGATTGACTCCCGTTCCGGCACCCATTCCGATCATCACGAACGGGAGAACGGCGATGGGAATCGTTCGAGTCACGATGAGCGCTATCGTGAGGAGTCCGATGGCCACCAACGCCCGGAGACCGGTGCGGCTTCTGTCCGCTGCGAACGTCAGAACGAACGTGACGAACACCGCGACGATACCGACCCACCATCGTTCGACCGCGGCAGAACGAACCCCTAACACCGATACGCCAACCGTAATACTCGACAGCGCGGACAACAGCCCGAACGCGACGATTTTACGATTGCTTTCGTCCATTTCGTATAACTATTCTACCACGAAAGCATAACTATTGTGCGCGTCAGCAGCCACGACGTCGCTCGTGGGACGACTGGCGGTCGAAGGGGAATCGCCCGCTACTCGACCGTGACGCTCTTTGCGAGGTTTCGCGGTTTGTCGATATCGCGGCCGAGGAGTCGTGCCGTGTGATACGCGAGTAGTTGATACTGGACGTTGACGAGTATCGGTGCGAGCGTCGGATTCGTCGGCGGGATGGACAGTATCTCGTCGGCGAACTCCTCGACGGACGATTGACCGTCGGTGACGACGACGAGTGGTGCATCGCGCGCCTTTACTTCCTTCGCGTTCGAGACGGTTTTTCGGGCTATTTCGTCGTCCCCGACGATCGAGACGAACACCGGCGTTTCCTCCGTCACCAGCGCGAGCGGGCCGTGTTTGAGTTCGCCAGCCGCGAACCCTTCCGCGTGTTGGTAGGTTATCTCCTTCATCTTGAGTGCGCCTTCCAACGCGACGGGATACTGCATCCCTCGCCCGATGAAGAAATTGCCGGAACTGTCCACGAACCGATGCGCAATCGCCTCGGCGTTGCTCGTATCGAGTACCGCTTGTATCTGTTCGGGCAACTCGGTCAGCGCCGAAGCGAGTCGTCGCGTTTCGTCGCGGGACGACTCGTCCGCCGATAGCTGAAGGACGAACAGCACGAGCGTGACGAGTTGGCTCGCGAACGTCTTGGTCGCGGCGACGCTGATTTCGGGACCCGACCGGATGTACAGCGCATCGTCACATTCCCGTGTCGCGGTGCTTCCGATGACGTTCGTCAGCGCGAGCGTGTACGCATCGCGTTCGTTGGCGACGCGAAGCGCCGAGAGGGTGTCCGCCGTTTCGCCGCTCTGGGTGACGCCGACGACGAGCGTTCCGTCCCGAATCGGTGGCGGGGACATCGCGTACTCGCTCGCCAGATGGGCCTGTGCCGGAATCCCCCGCTCACACAACAGTTTCGCGCCGTAGAGCGCCGCGTGATAGCTGGTTCCACAGGCGACGAGGTGGACGGAATCCACTGCTCGATGATCGGCGGCAGCGTCTAGCGAGACGAAATTCCCGGCAAATCGGTCACGCAGACACTCGCGGAGCGCGCTCGACTGTTCGTAAATCTCCTTTATCATGTAGTGGTCGTGATGACCTTTGGCCATCGCTTCCGCGTCCCACTCGATCGCCGTCCCCGTCTTCGGTTGTGGGTTTCCGCTTTCATCGACGATGGTGTATCCGTCCTCCGAGAGGTAGGCGAACTCACCGTCGTGGAGATGAACGACGGTGTCGGTTCGCTCGACCAGCGCGGTCACGTCGCTCGCGATGTACACCCCGTCGCCGACGCCGAGGACGAGCGACGAATCCTTCCGCGTCGCCATCACTTCGTCACACGACTCGAACACCGCCGCGATGGCGTAGCTCCCCTCCAATTTTTCGACCGCGAGTCGAAACGCCTCCTTCGGTGTCGCTCCCCTATCGAGATAGTTGCCGATGAGGTGCGGAATGACTTCCGTGTCAGTCTCGCTCTCGAATTCGTGACCCAACCCGTGCAGTTCGTCGCGCAGGGAATGATTGTTCTCGATGATGCCGTTGTGGACGACCGCGACCCTGTTTTCACAGTCCGTATGCGGATGTGCGTTCTCGTCCGACGGCTTGCCGTGCGTGCTCCAGCGGGTATGGCCGATCCCGACCGTTCCACCGAGGTCGTTTTCGTCTCGAACCGCTCCGACCAGTTCGTCCAGTTCCCCTTCACGCTTGAGAACGTGAATCCGGGAGTTGCTTACGGCTAACCCTGCCGAATCGTATCCACGATATTCCAACTTCGCCAACCCGTTCAGTAGTGTCGGTACGAGATCCGTTCCGCCCGTACACCCGATGATGCCACACATGAGAAACTATCCTCCGTAACTCTCGAAGCAGTTGGTCGCTCCAGAACTCTCGGAGCAGTTGGTCGTTCCGCGTGCCGTTCTCCTGGCCCCCCACACGTTTTTGCTTCGTTTTATCCATCCCTCATTTCGAGTATTGCCATGGGTTACGACCCCGCTTTCGATCAATAGCGCTGACATAATTCTCACGCATCTACTATGATACCACCTATATTTGTTATTTAGGATATTACTGGGTGCTAATCCAGATTTTTTGCTAGTATTCCAAAAGAATCTCAGGTACTCCAACAACAACTAGTGACGATGACAGACACGCTATCGACGGATGAGTAAGCGGCCGGTTGGTACTGTGAGTGCCCCTGTTGGATCAGGAAAAACTCACGGAATCGAAGTAGACCGCTCGTATCGACATTATTCGGTAGCAAACCGCTTCAGTTCGAACCGTTATCATATCCTCGGAAATAAGTTACCGAGTAGAAATCATTACTTATAACTAGTTTATATGTCTTCATTTGTGGTAGTGGTATACTACTCCACTTTCACTGGAATTCCGTACTAATACGGGGGTATTCCAACAAAACAAGGGTCCGATCGGGACCGGACGGAGCGAATTCATCATCCGTTGACCCGTCACGACAGCCGATAGATTTGTAACGAACATCGTCGCATGCCCAGTGATGACCGGAGCGTTGCACTCGTTCGTGGGACGCGGGGGGAGCCACCGTGCCCCGGGGTAAAACCGAACAGCGGCGGCGACCCGAGGGACGACGGTGACGCGATCAGCGCCATTTCGTCCGCCGACCGTTCTCGTCCTCGCCCTCGCGGCGCTCGTCCTCGTCACGGTCGCCGTCGGCAGCGTCACATCGACGACCGATTTCGGTGCGTACAATCCCACGTGGGACGGTACCTCTACCCTCAGAGGGTGGATAGCCGATGCGGGCGGCGGTCCGAACGTCGTGCTCGATTCGGCGACGTACCGCACGCTCCCTGCGAATCGGACGGTGGTGTTCGTCGTCGCACCCCGCTCGTCGAAATCGAGCGCATCCCTACGGAATTTCGTCCATCGCGGCGGCACCGTCGTCGTGATGGACGACCGTGCGAACACGAGCAACGCGCTCCTCGCGTCGCTCGGGGCGCGCGCTCGATCCGACGGAAGCGTCCTCCGTGACGAACGCCACAACTACCACTCACCAGCTATGCCAATTGCAACCAACGTCTCGAACGGTCCGCTCACGCGGAACGTCCATCGACTGACCCTCAACTACGGAACCGCCGTCCGACCACACGGAGCGACCCCGCTCGTCTCCACCTCTGACTTCGCCTATCGGGACTCCAACGACAACGGTACGCTCGACGCGGACGAAAGCCTCGACAGCTACCCAGTGGTGACCGCCGAAAACGTCAGCAAGGGTCGCGTCGTCGTCGTCGGTGATCCGAGTGTTGCCATCAACTCGATGCTATCCCGTCCCGGAAACGAGCGGTTCGTTCGCGGCCTCATCGCCGCACACGACCGCGCCGTCTTCGATTACACACAGGTCGAGGGACCACCGCCGTTCGCGCTCGTTCTCATCGTCGTCCGCCGCTCGCTCGCCGCCCAACTCGCGCTCGTCGGAGCGCTCGTGCTCGTCGCCCTCGGAATTCGTCACCCTGAGACGGTTTCACCCGCCGTTCGCCGACTGACCGAACGATTCGGCGTGGACTCCGAGGAGCCCACACATCCGACCCTCGACACCGACGAACTCGTCGTCGCCATCGAGGAACGGTACCCCTCGTGGTCCCACGAACGCATCGAGCGTCTCGTCGCCGATATCCAAGCCGCGCGGGAGGGAGGTGACGCCGATGACTGATGCCGAAGCGCTGTACGAGTCCATCCGGACGGAAATCGCTCGCGTGCTCATCGGCAAGGAAACACTCGTGGAGAATCTCACGATTTCGCTGTTGACCGACGGACACGTCCTGCTCGAAGGTGTCCCCGGTATCGCCAAGACGACGGTCGCGAACCTCTTTGCGGGCGCGACCGGCCTCTCGCACAACCGAATTCAGATGACACCCGATCTGCTCCCGGCCGACATCACCGGGACGCACGTCTACCGCGAGAACACCGGTGAGTTCACGCTTCAGAAGGGGTCCATCTTCGCCAACCTCGTCGTCGCCGACGAGATCAATCGCGCGACGCCGAAGACCCAAAGCGCCTTCCTCGAAGCGATGGAGGAGGACAACGTGAGCATCAACGGGGAGACGCTCTCGCTGCCCGACCCGTTCATGGTCATCGCCACGCAGAACCCCATCGACATGGAGGGAACCTACCAACTGCCGGAAGCCCAGCGCGACCGTTTCCAGCAGAAAATCGTGGTCGAACTCCCGTCTGGGGCCGAAGAGCGCGAACTGCTCGACAGGATCGACGTGAACCCGAACCTGGGGCCGGACGACGTCGAACAGGTCGTGACGACCGACGCCATCGACGAGGCGCGCCAGCAGGTCACGACGGTCCACGTCGCACCCGAGATAAAGGAGTACATCCAGCGACTGGTGGAGGCAGTTCGCGCCCACGAGGCGGTCGAATACGGTGGTTCGCCCCGTGCCTCCATCGCGTTCCTTCAGACCGCGAAGGCGCGGGCGGCGATTCACGGTCGTTCCTATGTGATTCCCGACGACGTGAAGTTCCACCTCCGTCCGATACTCGTCCACCGACTCGTGCTCGACGCCGATGCGGCGCTGAGCGACACGACCGTGGAGGACGTGCTCGCGGCCGTCGAGACCGCGACGAACCCGCCTGGCAGTACGACGGACGAATTCGCGGCGACGGCCGACGGCGGTCGCCGCGAAGACGAGGACAAAGACGACTTCGAGTAACCTACTCGCCCCACCGATAGTCGATGACCGCGTCGGCGCGGTCGGACGGTTCGATGCTCTCGACGCGAACCGGTTCGTCCATCGCGGCCGCCAATCCGACCGCGAACACGGAGAGGACCGGATGATCGAATCGGTCGAGGGAGCCGTACGCGTAACCCGACACGCCGACGGCCAGTCGATTCTCGTCCGCGACGACCGTGGCCGATGCCGCTTCCACGATGTCGAGGGCTTCGGCCGCATCCGACAGGCTCCCGGCGAGGTCCTCCGGCGTCTCGCCGAACCCGTCGGGCATCGATCCCCGAACCGAATCGAGGAGCGACATCCCCGTCGGGGAGAGCGCAACGCCGTGGCCGTCCGTCCCGTTCGAAACCACGAGGAGCGAGGACGAATCCGGGAGCGACGGGCCGTCATCGTTCGCCGTGACGAACAACACGACCGATGGCGTTCCCGAGGCGTCCGTCGGGACGTACCGCCCCGACTTCAAGCCGAGTTCGGACGCGAGCGCCGATTCGTTTTCGGCCAACGCGTCGTAGACGGCTTCGCTGGCGCTCACGGGGAGCACCCGTGTCGGCTCCAGCGAGTAGACCAGCGTCGCGGTAAACAGCCCCGTCGCGCCGAGCACGAGCAGAACCGTCCGCACTGACGGTAGGAGCGCCGCGCCGCCGAGGGCGACGAGACCGACGGCGGCGAGACCGAGTGCCGCGTTTCGGTTCCTGACGTGACGGACGCGTGCGTACTCGTGCCGGAGGGTTTCGTTCTCCTCGCGGAGGATTTCGACTTCGGCTTTCAGTCGAAACCGGTCGTCCGTTTCGGACGAGGAATCGGACTCCTTCGGTTCGGATTCCGCGCGCCGTGACGTCTCGCTCATCGGAACGCACCTCCGACGACACCACGCCCGTACTGGGTGGCGATCATCGCTATCGCACCCGTCACGAACAGGAGAACTGCGATGACCACGAGCATCCCGAATTCGAGTAGCCCGAGCCACGTCAAGGCGAGACAGCACGCCACGAGCGACACGACCGCCAGTCGTTCTCGACTCCTCGACCCCTGTAGCGACGGCGACAGCAGAACGACCGCCAATCCGAACTCGGCGACGAGAACCGTCCACCCGAGCACGTGTGGCGGGAAAAGGGCGACGACGGCGACCTGGCCGCCGACGAACGCGTACACTGCGGGGAGGAATGCCCAGAGAGCGAACAGCGTGAGACCGGCGAGCAATCCGAGTTCTCGCTGGGCGAATACCAGCGCACCCGCCGTCGCGACGACACCGATGCCGCCCAACGGCGTTCTATTCGTGGATTCGAGCATCAGACACGCACCTCCCGTGCGGAGGAGAGGACGGTTTCGATACGGTCCCCCGGTCCGACCTCGAACGCCGAAACGCGCGGATACGCCCCGATCTTCCGCCGGAATCGCTCGAACGAGACGTACTCACTGTACGTCTCGTCGATCTCCGCGAGTCCTTTCGGATCGAACAACGCATGCGGCGCGAGAAATGCCCGTGTTCCGACGGTGTGACCGCTCGCGTAGCGAACGCAGTTTTCCACCTCGCCCCGGTTGGCGTCCGACGTGAGCAGGGCGACGTGAACGTTTTCCGTGTGACGGCCGACTTGAGTTCGAACCGCGGCGTCCAGCGGGTCGGCCGCTACCACACCTACGGCCGACCCCGCGCCGCCTGTATTCGAGAGGAACGGACGGATTCGCGCCGCGAACTGCGAATCGTCCGCTTGGAGGTTTGCGTGCCGGTTTCGTCGCCTCGACGCGACGAAATCAGCGTTCGAGTGGGCAAATTCGCCGTTTTCCCCTTCTTCCACCGACAGCGAATACAGCGTCTCACGGATCGCCGCGTAATGTGTCGGCGTCGAACGGAACGGGTGACGGACGGTCACGCCGTCGCGTCCGACCGCGTACAGTGCCATCGCGTCGGAACGCTCGCTGGCTTCCGAGACGAGCGTGAGCGCCACTTCACGGAGATACGCGAACTGGGTCTCCCCCTCCCGTCCGTTGCCGACCGACGGCCGACTGTCGATGAAGACTGCGAGTCGGCGGTCGGTTTCGTTCTCGTACTCGCGGACGTGCGGGTAGTCGAACCGCGCCGTCGCGTTCCAATCGACGCGGCGGAGGCTGTCACCGGTCGTGTACTCGCGTATCTCGACCGTCGGCAATCCGCTGGTGTTTCGTTTCGCGTACTGACTCCCGTATTGCGTCTGTGTCCGCTGTCCTCCCCGTCCGACGTGAACGTCTTCCGGGGTTCGCTGGGTGACGGTAATGCTCGGTTCGTCGCCGTTCTCACAGCGAGCGGTGAACAACCCGAGTCGGTCGTCGATGGTGAGCCTCGGTCTCTCGAACGCGACGGTTCCGGCAGTCGGGAACTCGACGGAGTACGTCGTTTTTCCGCTGTCCTCGTCCGCATCGAGGACGACGGTTCGATTCGCCGCCGTCGTTCCCCGGCCCGAGAGCGGCGGCCGTGATTCGACCGTGAGGTCGAGCGTGGAAGAATCCGGCCGCTCGACGGCCAGCGTTACCGTCAGCGCGCTTCCCGTCGGGAGTCGAGCGCGCGATACCGACTGTGAGACGGACGTTTCCGTCACGACTCGCCGGAGTTCCGAGGTGAACGTGGCGTACTGATACAGCAACCAGCACGCGACGCCGACCGTCCCGAAGACGAGCGCCGGTCGGTCGAGAAGTATCGCCAACGCCGAAAAGGAGAGTCCGAACGTGACGACGGCCCAGTGACGACGAGTCGCATGCATCGGTGGGAAAAGCCGACGATGGCAGTTAACAGGGAGGGATCGTTTCGGCGGTAATCCCCCGTTTCGATCGGGTGGTGGTAGCCTGCCCCCCTCCCGGCGGGAACCGCCAGTTGACGGCTTCGTTCGACTGACCCCACGATGGGATAGTTCGACCATACTTCGCTCAACGGTCGACCGGTTTTAACTCCCGGTCCGGCTTACTCCGCGTCCAGCGTAGCGGTCGGATGGCTCGGTCCCCGCCGTCGAACCGTCGCCGTGATCGGTCGAACTGCCGCCGTAATTGGCCGAACTGCCGCCGCAAACCGCTCGATACTCCATGACCAGTTCGAGAAACACTCTGTTCGTCGTGCTAGTTGCCACACTCCTCGTGGCGTCGGCCGTGGTCGGCACGGGATTGACCACGGCCCAGTCCGAACAGCGCGGCGGTTCTACCGTTTCCACCGCGAACGGTTCGAATGCGAACGCGAACTCGACGAACGTCACCGTTCCCCGCCACGAAAACCCGAAGCGGGTTCGACAGAAGGGGAACTCCGAGGCGGTCAAACGGTGGCTCAGAGCGCGGCTTGCGCGGCGATTGGGCGGGAGCATGGTTCAGGTTAAGCGGGGTCAGTACGAGAAGGCACACGGCATCGTCGGCGATCGGTTCTCGAAGCAACTCGGACAGTACGTCGAGGTTCAGCGATCGACGCGCTCGAACGGGAGCGAAAACGATACCGACCAATTTCGACAGGGAGCGAAGAGCCAGCGCAAATTCATCGACGCTGTTCGGGAGTATCGGAAGACCTACCGTCAGTATCGGAAAGCACGAAAGAACGGCAACACCAAGCGTGCGCGACAGCGCGCGCGCAAACTCAACCAGTTGGCCGAACGGACGAATCAGTCCAGCGTGTCGCTGAAATCGACGTATTGGAACGTCTCGCGGACGACACCGGTCGATCTGAATCGGTCGTCGCGGCAGGTGACGACCATCTCCCGTAACGTCAGTCGGACACAGGAACACGTCGAGGAGACGGTGTTCGAGCGGACGAAACTGGACGTCCACGCGGCATCCAAGACGGTTTCGTTTCTCGACCCGATGACGCTGACCGGCGTGCTGACGACCGAAAACGGGAGTGCCATCTCGAACCGGAACGTCACGTTCAACGTCGGAAACCGAACGATTCACACCCGAACGAACGACGCCGGACGGTTCCACGCTACCTATCGCCCGACGATGATTCCGCTCGATACGACGAAAATTCCGGTCGAGTACCGACCGTTGAACCAGTCCTCGTATCTCGGCGCGACCGACACCGTGAACGCCGAAATACGGCAGGTCGATTCGCGGGTACGACTGCGACGAACGCCGAATCGGACGGGATTCGGACAGCCGATGATCGTCTCGGGCGTCGTCGGTGCGGGCGGCAGGACGGCGGGGAGCGTCCCGGTCGTCGTCAGTGTCGGCAATCAGCGAATCGGCACCGCAACCACGGGACCCAGCGGGCGATTCAAATTCCAGACGCGGCTTCCGTCGGCGGTTCCGACCGGGAAACAGCGACTCAGGGCGACGGTCGCGCTCTCGCATCGGGCGCTGTCGAGTTCGAACACGTCCCGGAGCGTGTTCGTCGAGCGGACGAACACGTCGCTGTCGATTCACGCGACGCGAAACGGCAGTCGCGTCGCGGTGCACGGCCGACTGCGTGCCAACAACAGCACGGCGGGGAAGGGTCGCGTGGTTGCGCTCCGAGTGAACGGCAACCGCGTCGCGCACACGAAGACGAAACCGAACGGAAGTTACGAGACGACGATGCGCCTGCCGTCGTCGGTGAAACGAGACGACGACGCCAGCGTCGTCGCGGTGTTCAACGCGAACGCGTCGAACCTCGACGGGGCACGGGCGAGTGCCCGACTCGAAGGAACGTCGAGTTCGGCCGGGTTGCTCGACTGGATCTCGCTGCCGTGGGCGGGTGCGGCGCTGCTGACGCTCGTCCTCCTGTTCGGAACCGTTCTGGTCAGGGAGCGATGGATGGGCGACGGTGGCGAGACGATGACGGAGGAATCGGTTACCGAAGCCGAGGACCGAGACGGGACGGACGAGGAGGACGTGGGTGACGAGGCGGACGCTAATGACGAACGGACCGTGCAGGACGAACTCGACGCCGCACGCTCGCGCCTCGCGTCCGGCGAGTACGAACCGGCGGTCGAGATGGGGTACGCGACGGTTCGTACCTCCATCCTTCGTCGGTACGACCTCGACCCGTCGGCGACGCCGCGCGAGTTCCGACGGGAGGCGATGACGACCGTTTCCGACCGCGAATATCGAGTACTGGACGACCTGACTGCGTACTACGAGCGCGTCGTCTTCGCCTCGGAAGCGGCTTCGGCGGACTCCATTTCGGGGCTGCTCGACGACGTTGGCGACGTCGTTCCGCGCGAGCACGACGAGGAGGCCGACGATGACGAAGGGGGGACGCAGGACGATGGACGAACCGAGGACTGACGATTCGACGAATTACGATCGGTATCGGCCCGTAGCTAGCACGGTCGCAAGTACGCCCCGACCGAGTATACCTCGATTGCGTGACGATCGATATAGAGAAACGAATTTTTACGCGCCGTACTGTTCCATTTCGACGTTTTCAGATCCATTACGCCCGAAATCTTGAAGTCAAAAGGGATAGTGGACTGACACTCTAATGAGAGACTCGAACGATTACGTTGAACATCTCAGTGACATCGGGGACGGCATCGGGTGTACCGAGATCTGGGAGCATCTGAGTGACCGTCGGATGGAGGCAGACGCGGAAGCAAACGAAGATACGGACGCGGCCGGGAAGGGGGCCGAGCGATGACGATTCTCGTCACCGGAGGCGACGGTTATATCGGGTGGCCGACGGCGCTCCGGATCGCCGACCGAACCGACGAGCGCGTCATCAGCGTCGACAACTACGGGCGGCGTCGTTGGGTCGAGGAGATCGGCAGCCAGAGCGCGGTTCCGATCACGACCCCGGAGGAGCGAGTGGTCGCCGCGAGCGACCAGTTGGGGATCACGAACCTCTCGTTCGTCCGTGGCGACCTCGTGGACCGTTCGTTCGTGGACGAACTTCTGTCCATCCACGAACCCGAGACGATCGTTCACGTGGCCGCACAGCCATCCGCGCCCTACTCGCAGATAAACGGCGACCGGGCGAACTACACGCAGCACAACAACCTGCAATCGACGCGAAACCTCCTGTGGGGGTTGAAGGAACACGGGATGACCGACACCCACTTCATCGAGACGACGACGACCGGCGTCTACGGCGCGCCCGACTTCCCGATTCCGGAGGGGGGCGCGACGATGGAGAACGAGGGGAAGCGTGACGAAGTTCCGTTCCCGGCGATGGCGGGAAGCTGGTATCACCTGACCAAATCACACGACGCGGCCAACCTGCGGTTGGCACACAAGCAGTTCGGGGTTCCGATCAGCGACGTTCGGACGGCCATCATCTACGGCACCGAAACCGAGGAGACGAGGGCGTCCGACGCGTTGAAGACGCGGTTCGACTTTGACTACTACTTCGGCACCGTCGTCCACCGCTTCTGTGCACAAGCGGCCGCGGGCTACCCGCTGACGGTGTACGGGAAGGGCGAGCAACGGAAACCGTTCGCCAGCCTCGAAGACACCGTGGAGGGACTCGCGCGCCTCGCGCTCGCCGACTCGGCCGACCGATCCGACGATTTCGCGGTGTACAACCAAGTGACGCGAGCCATCAGCATCGTGGAAATCGCCGAAACCATCGACTCGGTCGCCGCGGAGTTCGATTTCGATACGTCCGTCGAACACTTCGAAAACCCGCGCGAGGAGGACGAGACGCACGCGATGGAGATCGAAAACGACCGCTATATGAGTCTCATCGGCGACCAGCGACAGACGTTCGAGGAAGGTGTTCGGGACGTGTTGGAGACGCTCGCTCGCCACAGCGACCGGATCGAATCGCACGAGGACCGCTTCGTTCCCGACGTGCTGCTGAGCGACGGGACGGCCGAAGCGAACGGCGAATCGGACTCGGTTCCGGCCGAGTCGGACTGAATAACCGTTTTTAACGTTCCCCTGACTGCCCACGGGAGCCGACAGAGTTGTACGTGTTTCCGTCGAGTGTCGTCCCGATGACGCTCGAACATCGACGGCAGTTCATCTACGGGCAACTCGGATTGATGCTCATCGCGGCGGCCTGCCTGTCGATTCTCGGGGTGCTCACGGTCGAGACGTTCTTCCTCGTCTCGCTCGTCGGCCTGTTGATGTTGCTGGAACTCACGTCACCCGCACACGTCCGGCCACGGTGGCAGTTACGACTTCGCTGGATACTGCTCGCCGGACTGGTGGCATTCGGGTACGTCGTCGCGATACACGTTTTGCGGACATTCTAGTCGCGGTCGGTCCCGATCAGACGGTTTCATCGACGCGGTTGTACAGCGACTTGCCGAGGAAGCGGGCGAATTCGGCGGGATCCGGACGGGTGTAGAGCGTCCCGAGTTCATTCACCGTTTTCGGTTCGAACGTCGGTTCGTCGAGGCGGCGAACTGCCTCGGCCAGCATCGGGCCGGACGCCCAGTAGAGACGCTCCAACACGTCGCCCCACATCGTGCAGTCGCTGATGGTGACCTCGTCCTCCACGACGATGTGCCCCGCGTCGAGTTCGTCAGTTATCCGTTGAAGCGTCACGCCCGCCGTCTCTTCGTCGTGCAGGAATTCCCAGAACCCGGCCGGGCGGCCGCGATACCGCCGAAAATTCCCGTGATGATAACTCAGCACACCGTGGTCGGGAGCGGTCAGGGCGTCGCCGACGAGAATGTCGAACCCGTAGCGGATGGCGAGGTCCGTGTGTTCGTCGAGGAGCGAAACCGCTTCGGGCGGGAGTTCGTTCCCCAACCCGTTCGTCTCCACGGGCTGACATCGGTGGTACGTCACGTCGTTCGCGTCGATAACCTCCGAAACGTGTCGGCGTTTCCTGTATTCCGGTGGGTCGAGCGTGCGGCGGATCATCTTCACGCCCTGCATCGACGTCCAGATACCGTCACGCCGCGCGATTTCGAGATACCGTCTGTACCCCGGCGGGTCGGCGTTCTCGATGATCGTCGTAACGGTCGCATCCGTTTCCGCTTCCATCCGTTCGATGGGGCGCGCCATCCACTCCTCCAGCATCTGCCCGTCGAGCAGAAGTCCGACCCGCATCTCAGACACCCCCCGCGTAGCGGTCGGCACACTCCTGAAGGGTCACGACGTCGATGCCGCCTCGTCGCTGGAACTGACCCGCTCGTCGCAGAAATTCCCGTATCAACAGCCACTGGTCGTCGTTCGACATGTTGAACAGGTGAGTCCACAGATGAACGTGCGAATCCTCGACGAGCGCACGATCCAGCGCCGATTGCAGGTAGCGCTGGTGAATCCGCCGTCGAACCGGCTTCGGAATCGGGCGAAAGCCGGGATGGGTCGGATGACGACCCTCCGGCAGGAGCGCCGTCGTCAGCGATGGCGCCTTCGTACTCGGCACCTCGACGATTCCGTTTCGTTCCCGCGGTTCGGCGACCGGATGTTCACGGCGTAGCATGTACCACGCCTTGCCCGGGGCGTGGTCGGGCAGTCCGGCGATCGGAATCCGAATCGTCCGAATTCCGTGCTTTGACAGTACGTCACGCTCGACGGTGTGGTGGCGTGGTGCCACGAACGAGACCGGTTTCTGTAGGTCGTTTCGTTCGTACAGGTCCTCGACTCGGTCGAGTTCCCAGTCGAGGTGGTCGTCGTCGAACTGTTCGGCCAACAAGTGCGAGTACGTGTGCGTGCAAATCTCGTGGTCCACCTCCGTGTCCACGATTTCCTCGACCAGATCCGGGGCGTAGTACCTCGGGTGGGTGTCGACGGATGACTCCGGTCCGACGGGCCACCAGTCGTCATCGTACGGGTCGTCTTCGGGTGGGATGTACTCTGGATGGAGGAGGTAACCGACCACGTCGAACGAAATGGGTACGTCGTATTCGTCACACGCGGACAGGAGTCGCCGCAAAGCCTGCGTCTCGTGCGAGCGCCTTTCGCTGATGTATCCGGGGTCGGTTTCGAGTCCCTGTTCCCCCCATTTTAGTTCCAGTTCGATACTCATGCTTACTGTTGCCGTCATGAAAGGAGATACACGGCATCCACTGGAAAAGAGATTCTGGCTCATCGAACGTTTCAGTCTTGAAACTGGTCGCAGCCACTCGAATTGCCGACGGAAATTCCTATTCGTCCACGAAAATCGACGTGTACTCCGCCATCATCGACTCGATATCGAACCCGTCGATCATGTACTCCCGAGCGATTCGTCCCCGTTCGGCGAGGTCGGTCCCGGCCAACGATTCGATACCGTCCGCGAGCGCGGACGGGTCGTTCGGCCGAACGACTCGACCACCGCGAACCAGATCCGAGACGCCGCCAACGTCGGTGCTCACGACCGGCGTCTCGCACGCTTGTGCCTCCCGTATCACCGCCGGTGGTCCCTCCGCCAGCGACGCGAGGACGAACACGTCCGCCGCGATGAGAAACGGTCGCACGTCGTCCTGGTAGCCCGCGAACGTGACGCTTCCCGTGATTCCCCGTTCCGCGACGAACCGTTCGTATTCGGCCCGTTTCGTCCCGTCGCCGACGAGCGTGAGGTGGTACGTTCGACCCTCCCTCGCGTCCAGTTCGGCCACGGCTTCCAGCAGGTTATCGACGCCTTTCACCGGGTCGAGGCGACCGACGTAGACGAGTTCGACGGTATCCTCGCGGTCGAAATCGGCCGGTGCCGTCGCGTCCGGCGAATAGTAATCGAGGTCGATTCCCGTCGGGATGACCGACGTCTTTCCCTCGGACGCGAACCGAACCAGTCCGTTGCGGACGTACTCACCCTGTCCGACGACGTGGTCCGCGGCCGCGAACGTCAGTCGCCCGACCGAGTGGGTGTACAGTTTCGCCACCCAGTCCACGAACCGGTTTCCGTAGAACCACTCGACGCCGACGAGGTTGCTCACGACGACGGTGGTATCGACGCCGAATCGACGGCCGAGCAGCGCGCCGATCGAACAGACCGGGTAGAGATAATCGCCGATGACGAGTTCGTCCAGCGTCGGAATATCCTCCTTCAGCAGGCGATAGAATCCCGGCGTCGGAAGGGTGTAGCGCAGTTCCGGGACGAACCGCGCGGGATAGTACTTCACCGTGATGTTCGGTCCCTCGGGCGGGTTTCCGCGACCCTTCTCCGGATGGTAGAACACCACGTCGTGTCCCGCCGCTGCCAACCGCGGCGCGAGCAGTTGCGGGTCCGGTCTGACCAGCACCGTCGGATTCAGCAGTCCGATCTTCATCTGTCCCCCTAATCGGCGGTGTCGACCGGCAAATAGGTTCGCTGAAAGTTTCACTACCAGGACGAATAGAAAATGGCCGCACCATCCGAACATCGTATTGATTCCTCCCGATCCGAACACGTCTCGAAACCTCACGAATTCCCCGTGCGGGCCGATAGATTCGTAAGTGTCTCCGTCGCGTACTGAACGGACTGTCGATGAATCCTCGTCCCGCCGTTGCCCGTCACCCAGGAGACGTGCTCAAAGTCGTCGTCATCGTCGCGTGCTGGGTGCTGTTGGCGACGACGCTCGTGTCTCATTTCGGCGGCAGACTGTCACCGTATCTCCAAGCCGGTGTCGGAATCGTCGTTCTGTCGTTGGCCGCGTACGCGGTTTGGGCCCCGTCACGGCCGTCGTTCCCGGCGATCCGACCCCTTCTCGCGGCGATAGTGGCGTTGGGCGTCTACTACCGTGCCTCCATCGTCTCGTTTCCGAGTAGCTACCTCGGGATGGACCCAGACAAGTTCGCCACGGTCATGGTCTCCCTGATGGAGACGGGGCGGGTCGCGGGGCTCGACTTTCAGTTCTACGGGAAAGCGCCCACGTTTCTGCTGTCGGGTGCGCTGACCGGGAAGATACTGGGCGTGGGGGACCTCCGAATTTTGGACGTGTACGCCTACGTCTTCGGGATTTTCTTCCCGCTTCTCGCCTACGTCATCGCGCGCCGACTGTGGACTGACCGCGCCGGAATCTACGCGGCGCTGTTGGTCACGGTCGGCGCGACCTCCGTAATGTACGCCGTGATGCCACTGGCACAGACGCTCGCGGTCGGGTTGTGGCTCCCGTTCCTCTACGTCCTCGGGCAGTATCTCCAGCACAAGCGCGGACGCGACCTCGCGCTGGCGTTCCTCTTCACCATCACGCTGGTGTACACGCACAAGATCACGACGCTCCTCGTCTTCGGGGCGGTCGTCGGCAGCGGCGCGCTCATCCTGCTCAAATCGGGCGATTGGCGGGACCAGCCAGTTCGTCGGGCGACGACGCCCTCGACCCTGTTCGTCCTCACGCTCCTTTCGGGCGTGCTCGTTCTCGTTCAACTCACCGTCATCACGGACTTCATCACGGGCGTCATCGGCCGACTGTTGCTGGCACTACAAGTCGCGTCCGTGACGACGGTTCACGCCGTTCCGAAGGCGGCGAGACCGGTCGCGGCCGGGACGATGTACTTCCTGCTTCGCCGGGCGTACGGACTTTCGTTGGTTCCCCTCGCTGGAATCGCCTGGCTCCTGCTGGCCCGCAAAGCGGAGTCGGACGACGAGTGGACGCTGCTGGCCGGTATCGCGGTCTGTATCGTACTTACCGGAGTCGGTTCCGTGAGTGTTTCCGCAGTGAACCCGTCACGGATGTACTTCTACGTGGAACTGTTGTTGTGCGTCCTCGTCTCGATAACCCTCCTCACGCGATACGCAACCGGGCGGCGACGGCGAACGCTCGCGGCCGCCGTCCTCGTGCTGTTGCTGATGTCACAACTCGTTTCGCCGTTGATCGTCCCCGACAGTCCACAGAGCGACCGACAGTACCTCACGGCCGAGGAGGTCGCCGCGAAGCGGTTCAGTTCGCACGTCCCTGCACAGATCGCCACCGACCAGTACTACGCACAGGAGTCCGTGAACCTTCGAAATCCGGGTGACCAACGGGTGTACGTGGCCGCGGACGAGAACTTGATGAACGACACGGCGTTTCCCAGCAGAGCCTACGTCGCCTACCGTGAGAAGGCTCGCGTGTATCGACTATACGGCAAGATGAAAGGCAGGTGGTCGCTCACGTACGATCCCGAGGTCGGATTGGACCGCCACCGCGACCGCGTCTATGCGAACGGCGGCGTCGTCATCTACGATTGAACGGGCGGCGTCTCCGATCGAAATACGCCGTCGATACTTACGATCGACGTTCCACAGGTGCTCCGACCGTCTGTAGCTTTCCATCCATCCCGTCGAGCATCGCCAACAGTTCCGTTTTCGAGAGCTGTCGTGCGTCCTCGGACGTGTACTCGCCCGCGAGCGAACGTCCCGCGTCATCGTCGGGCATCGATCCCTCGTTCGGGTAGAGGATGAAGCGGGTGTCCTCCTCGACCGCGTGTTTCACCTCGTCCTCCGAGACGAGTTTCTCGTGGTAGCGCTCGGTCGGTCCGGAGCCGACGATTCTCGTCGGAATCTCCTCCGGGCGATGGCCGAATTGGGTCGCGTACTTCTCCCGAAGCGCATCGGCTAACGTCCCCAGTTTGAACGCGGGCATCTTGCGGACGACGACTTCGCCCCCGTCGGTCGTTCCGTAGGTTTCCACGACGAACTCGGCCGCGTCTTCCGGTCGCATGACGAACCGGGTCATTTCGGCGTCGGTGACGGTGATCGGTCCGCCCGCTCGAATCTGTTCGATAAACACCGGTACCACGGAGCCACGCGTCCCGAGCACGTTTCCGAACCGGACACAGCCGAATCGAGTGTCTCGACTGTTCTCGTTCGCTGCGACGCTCAGTCGCTCGGAGAGCAACTTCGTTGCGCCCATCGCCGAGACGGGGTTCGATGCCTTGTCCGTACTGACGGCGATGACGGCTTCCACGTCCGTTTCCATCGCGGCGTGAATGACGTTCTCGGTTCCCTCGACGTTCGTTTTGACCGCCTGAAACGGATCGCGTTCCACGATTCCGACGTGTTTGAGCGCCGCGGTGTGAAAGACGACGTCGATACCGTCCATCGCTTCCACCATCTCGTGGAACTCACGCACGTCCTTGTACGACGTTTTCAGTTGGCGTGGATACTGACGTCCGAGTTTCGTCTCCATCCAGTGGAGTCGTCCCTCGTCGTTGTCGATGACACGAACCAGTTCCGGGCCATCCTGCAACACCCGTCGAACCAGTGCCGAACCGATCGAGCCACACCCACCGGTAATGAGCACTCGCTTGCTACTCAGTGTTGTCATATTTTCTCTCCCGATTGTCAAACCACTCACACTAACTTATCGATTGTGCCCATGCCCGAGACCGCGTTCAGGCTCCGATTTGTCTAATTACTACCGATCTGTTCTTGAAATATGTCTCTGTATCGAACATACAATTCCGTCTGCGAGTACTGCTGTTCGACGTGTCGTCTCGCCGTCGATCGAAGTTCCTCGGAATCGCTGGTGACGACGGACGTGATCGCTTCGGCGACTTCACCCGGTTCGTCCCGCGAGACGACGCTTCCGGCGGCGACGATTTCGCGTGCGCCGCCGACATCGGTGGTGACGACGGGCAGTCCACAGGCCTGTGCCTCCATCAATACCGTCGGGAACCCTTCCGAAACCGACGTGAGTACGAGCACGTCGGCGTCGCGGTAGTACTCCCGGACGTTCGACCGAAAGCCCTCGAATCGGACGGCGTCGCTCAACTCCAACTCCTTCGCCAGCGTCTCGTATCGTTCCCGCTCCTCGCCGTCACCGACGATGGTGAGGTCGTAGTCGGTACCCGTCTCGTCCCGTAATCGCTTCACGCTCCGAAGGAGCAGCGGGATGTTTTTCACGGGGGCCAACCGCCCGACGAACAGCAGGTTTACCCGTTCGTCCGCGTGCGTTCGACCACCCACCTTCGTTCGGTCGTTCGCATCCGCGTTCCCACCCCCGTTCGCTCGCTCACGTTCGTTCACGCCCGCTCGCCTGTCCGCATCCTGTTCGTTCACTCCCGCTCGCCCGCCCGCATCCCCCTGTTCGCCCACGTTCGCTCGCTCCCGCTCGCGGCCGTCGGCTGTTTCCTCGGCGGCCGTGAAATGGTCCACGTCGATGCCGTTCGGAATCACGGTGATCTTTTCGGCGGGCGCGAACCGCGTCAGTTCCGTTCGCATGTACTCGCCCGGGACGACGAGGTGGTCGCTGAGTGCGAACGTACACCGGCCGACGGTGTGGGTGTATATCGCCGCGATGGAATCGACGACGGACTGTCCGTACGACCAGCGAACACCGACGAGCACGTCCACACTGACGATACAGGGAGTGCGGAGCAGGGCGGCGAAGAGCGTCGTGACGAGACACGGCAGGTAGATGTAGCTCGTCACGAACGCCACGTCGGCCCGGCCGATCAGCGAGAACAGTTGGGTGAAAAACGACGGCAACGGGATCGGATACCGGACGCCAGGAACGAACCACGCGTCGTAGAACACGTAGTCCGCGTCGTCCACCGTCTCCATCCTGTCCTCGGCTTCCTTCGGGATGACGACGGAGACCCGGTTGCCGTCGTCGGCCAACTGCTGGGTCAGCATCTTCGTCTCCGGCCGCGGCGTCTTCGCCGGATTGACGAGCACGAACTCGTTTCCGCCGTCACTATCGCCGTCGCTTTCACTACCGCCGTCCTCCCCCCACTGAACCATACCACGGACGACGGCGGTTCGGTACAAAACGCTAGGGCGTCGGTGCACGCTCGTCTCCGTTGGATTAGACGCTCACGTCCGAGTGGATAACGTAATTCGCGTAGACGTAGAGGAGCACGAGCGGCAGATAGGCGGCGAAAATCCTGTCGAGGACGACGACGCTCGCGGCCAAGCCGGGTGGAACTCCCAACGCCACGAGCACCGTCGTCCCCGTCACCTCCGTGATTCCGATGCCGCCGATGGAGATGGGGAGCACGGTGACCGAGTACACCAGCGTCGGGATGAGTAGGTAGAGCAGCGGCGACAACTCCAATCCTTGACTCGTGCCGATGACGCCGAACCGAACCCCCGAGAGCACGACGAACGACAGAAACAGCAACCCCGCCGACTTGACCTTGTTCGGCGAAAGGATGTCGTGTTGCATCTCGGCGGCCGACGACAACAGTTTCGGCGCGCGGTCGGAGATGAACGACGGGAGGTCGACCCACGCCAGCAGGAACACGCCGACGGGAATCGAGAGGTACGCCCCGGCGCTGACGAGCAGGACGAGGGCCAGTCCGCGTTCGAGGTACTGAACCAGCAGGAACAACCCGGCCAGTGCGACGAGGCCGTTTATCGCGGCGATCATCTGCAGTTGGACGCCCTTGATGACGAACGCCCGCCGTAGTTTGATTCCCGTGTACTTGTTCAGGATGAGCGGCGTCGTGGCGAGCGTCCCGAGTCGCGTCGGCAGAAACGAGTTGACGACGAAATCCACCGTATCGACCTTGAATATCGGCAGGAACCGTATCTTCTCGTACTCCTCGTACAGCAACTGCAACGACCGAGACGTGAGGAAGATTGGGAGCACGACGATAGGGACGAGCAGCACCAGATAAATCGCCTTCATCTGGAACATCGTTTCGAAGGCCTGTTCGACGGGGAACTTCCACAGCAGGTACCCGAACGATCCGACCGAAACCAGCACCTTCAGGACCGTGATGACGACGCTCCACCGCGAATCCGTGTCGTCGTCGGACGCATCGGTATCCCGCTCCTCGTCGCGGTGCTCGTCGCCGTGTCTTCCCTCGTCGAGTTTTCTCGCGTCGGGTCCTTCCTCGTTCATGAATCACGTTCCTCCGGAAATCATCGGAGATACGACCCCACGAGCGTTCGGGCGATGCCGATGCCGTACCCGAGTTTCGGTTTCTTCGTCGTGCTCGCCTGCCGCCGTTCGACAGTCACCGGAACCTCCTCCAACCGAAACCCGTTCTTCCGTACTTCGACCAACAACTCGACCGCACAGAAGCGCTCTTCGACCCACGAAATCCGGTCGAGGGTATCGATGGTGACCGCTCGAAAGCCGTTGGTCGAGTCGGTGATGGAGGACTTCGTGAGGACGTTGATGAGCGTCGTGAACGCCCAGATGCCGCCGCGGCGAACCGGACCGTTTTCGGAGGAGTCGGTTCCGAGATAGCGTGATCCGATGACGTAATCCGCCTCGTCGGCGAGGACGGGAGCGACGAGGCGTTCCACCTCGTCGCCGCGGTGCTGACCGTCCGCGTCCATCCCGACGACGATGTCCGCCCGTCGTCGTCTGGCGATTTCGAAGCCGGTTTTCAGCGCACCACACTGTCCCGTGTTGACCGTGTGTTCGACCACCAACGCGCCCGCGCTGCGGGCCGCGCGGGCGGTCCCGTCCATCGACCCGTCCGAAACAACGAGCGGGACGATGTCGTGGTCGAAGAGCGATTCGGGGAGCGATTCGACCACCGCGCCGACCGTTTCCGCCTCGTTGTAGGCCGGAATGACGACGTAGATCGAGTTCTCGTCCGTGTCGTCGGAAACGTCTCGAATCGCCCGCTCTCGAATCAGCGAGTTGAACTTCCGCTCGGTCCGGACGCTCCTGCGCCGAAGCAGGACGGCGAAACCGAGCGTGACGACGAGGGCGAGAACGGCCACCAGTTCCGCGGCACCCACACCACGCAGAAGCGTACCGATCTGCGGTGCGACTGCGACGACGAGGATGACGAATGCGCCGAGTAGCGCCGCTCCGAGTTCGTATCGCTCGAAGCGGGTTCGGTAGCGTTCGAAACCCACACCGAGCACCCCGACGAAGAGGACGAGATAGACTACCCGAGGAATCATCGTTCACCACCAACCACGTACCTCCCCATAACCATTGACAATTATCTAACCATTTCGGCGCGGTAATTCCAAAATTCCCGCCCGGCAGAAAGATCCGGTTTCTGCCAAACCGTTAAGCGACGAACCGTCGTAGCGGGCGGAGATGGTCAACGACATCGAATCACGTGACAAGGTGTTCGAGTGGGCGCGACTCGTCAACACCGACAATCTCGAACTGGGGGAGAACGTGGAAATCGACGACTTCGTGCTGGTGAACGCCGGCGACGGGACGTATATCGGCGACAACTCGTGTCTCCACTCCGGGACGAAACTCATCGGCGGCGGCGAGTTTTACATGGGAAGGAATTCCGTCGTCACGTACAACTGCGTCCTCGTGACCGGGTACCCGAAATTCACCTCGCACATGAGTTCCGGCGTTCCAGCCGACGAAAAGGACCGGGTTCAGGGGACGATACGCATCGAGGACGAGGTGTTCGTCGGTTCGGGGTCGGTCGTCATGCCCGACGTGACGCTCGGCGAGGGGGCCGTCGTGGGCGCACTCTCGTACGTGGACGAGGACGTGCCGCCGTGGACGATTCGCTATCCGGATGGCACCGAGATGGCTCGTCCGCAGTTCGAACCCTACTGACCGTCGGAGGGCCGTTCCGCCGCAAGGGTAATGTTACCCCTCGTTGACAACTGACGCAGAATGGGGGGGGAAGATTTCGGTTGCGGAGCCAATCCTGGGGGAGAAAGAACGGGAAAACATCGAACAGGTGCTCGAATCCGGTCGGTTTCTACAAGGCCCGTTCGTGGCATCTTTCGAGGAAGCGTGGGCCGACTACGTCGGAACCGACCACGCGGTCGCGATGAACAGCGGGACCGCCGCGATTCAATTGACGCTGAACGCGCTCGGATTGGAACCCGGTGACGAGGTCGTCGTGCCGAGTTTGACGTTCGGTTCCACGGCGACGGCCGTCGTCCACCAAGGCGGGGTGCCCGTGTTTGCCGACATCGAGCGCGACATCTACACGCTGGACCCGGCGGACGTGGAACGCCACATCAGCGACCGAACGCGGGCACTGCTTCCGGTCCATCTGTACGGCCATCCGGCGGAGATGGACGACCTGCTCGAACTCGCCGAGGAGTACGACCTCGCAGTGGTCGAGGACGCCGCGCAGGCACACGGCGCTCGCTACAGAGGGGACGTCGTAGGCAGTATCGGTGACGCTGGCTGTTTCTCGTTCTACGCGACGAAGAACATCACGACCGGCGAGGGTGGGGTCGTCACGACCGACGACGCCGAACTCGCGGAACGGCTTCGTCTGCTGCGAAGTCACGGAATGAAGTCGCGGGACGAACACGAGATGCTCGGCTACAACTATCGGATGAGCGAACTCAACGGCGCGCTCGGCGTCGCACAGGTCGAGCGCCTGCCCGAACTCAACGCTCGACGCACTCGAATTTCGGAGCGCCTGCGCGACGAACTCGCGGACGTCGAATGGCTCCGCCCGGCGACGATTCGGGAATACGTGGACCACGCGTACTTCTGGGCACCGTTCGAGGTGCAGACGGACGAGATCGACATGTCGGGAAAGGAGGTCTGGCGGGAATTGAGGGCGGCGGGCGTCGAAACGCGCCATCGCTACACGAAACCGCTGTACGAACAACCCGTGTTCCGTGAACATCGCGGGTTCAACAGCGAGTTTCCGTGGTCGGAAAACGAACACGAACACGAGTACGACCAGTCGCTTCCGGCCGTCGAAGCGGTCGCTGGGAACGTCATCGGCCTACCGAACCACCCGAACCTGACCGACGACGAAATAGACCGCGTGGTCGAAACCGTCCGGAACTTCCCCGAGGACTACACGGTGGGACGATGAGCGCGGACGCCGAAAAGTCGGATTCCGAGGGGAATCCGACGGTCAGCATCACGGGCGCGGGTGGCTACGTCGGCAGTCGCGTCGTGACGACGCTTCGGGACCATCATCCCGACTGGGAACTCCGCGCGTTCGACAACTTCTATCGCGGCGAGGTTCATCGAATCGGGGATATCGAGGTGGAGTATCTCGACGTTCGACACCGGGAACGACTCGAATCGGCGTTGGCCGGGTCGGACGTCGTGATCCATCTCGCCGCCGCGAGCGACGTGGACTCGTGCCGGGACGACGCCGAGTTCGCGCTGGAGTCGAACGTTCACGGGACGACCAACGTCGCGTGGTTCTGCCGCAATTCGGGTGCCGGACTGGTGTTCCCGTTCAGCATGGCCGTCCTCGGCGACCCCGAGGAGTTCCCGATAACCGTGGATACGACGCGGCGGCCGATGAACTGGTACGGCGAGACGAAACTGGTCGGGGAACGAACCATCGAATCGCTCGCGGCCGGGTCGTTTCCCGCACACCTCTTCCTCAAAGCCAACGTGTACGGCGAGCACGCGGTGGGGGACCGTCGTATCTCACGCGGGATGGTCGTCGATTTCTTCGTCGGGCGCGCGTTCGCCGACGAACCGCTGACGGTCTACGAACCGGGGACTCAAGCGCGAAACTTCGTCCACGTGATGGACGTGGCGGAAGCGTATCGGCGGAGCGTCGAGCGGTTGTTGACCGCCCTCGAAAACGGGGGAACCGGGGTTTCGAAGTACGAGATAGCGAGCGACGAGGAGTGGACGGTGATGGAACTGGCCGAATTGGTTCGGGAGTCGGTCGCTGACGAGACCGAGAGGGACCCCGACATCGAACTGATCGAGAATCCGCGCGGCGACGAGACGCTCGTCGCGGAGTTCTCGGTGGACATTTCCGCCGCGGAGCGGGAACTGGGATGGGAACCGAGCCATTCGATGCGGGACACCGTTCGAACCCTCGTTCGGCGGGGCGAGTGAAAGCCGATGACCGAGAATTACGAGTCGGCGACGGTTGCGGTCACCGGCGCTGCAGGGTACATCGGGAGTCGGGTGGTCGAAACGCTCCGAACGGCCCATCCGGAATGGGAGGTTCGCGCGCTCACGCATCACGGAGGGAACGGGTACGGCGTCGATACGACCGTCGATGTCCGAGACAGATCACAAGTGGATACGGCCCTCGACGGTGCCGACGTGGTCGTCCACCTCGCGGCGGTAAGCGGCGTGCAAAACTGCGAGGAGAATCCGACGCTCGCCTACGAGGTCAACGTACAGGGGACGAACCACGTCGCGTGGTTCTGCCGACGGCACGAAACGGCGCTCGTCTTTCCGTTCAGTATGGCCGTGCTCGGAACGCCGGAGGAGTTCCCGATAACCGTCGAGTCGCCACGGACACCGATGAACTGGTACGGCAGAACGAAGGTTATCGGGGAGCGTGCCGTCGAGACGTTCGCTCCGGACGCGTTTCCGGCCCACCTCTTCCTGAAATCGAACGTGTACGGTGAACACGTGGTTGACGGAAACCGAATCTCCAAACCGACGGTCATCAATTTCTTCGTGGATCGGGCGATCTCCGGCGACTCGATTCCCGTCTACGAACCCGGAACGCAAGCGCGAGATTACGTTCACGTCCACGACGTCGGGGACGCGTACCGCCGGAGCGTGGAGCGGTTGCTGGCGGAGCGTGCGACGGGACGAACGGGCACGGAAGGATACGAAATCGCGAGTGGAGAACAGATGGGGGTGCACGAAATAGCCGAACTCGTGCAGGAGACGGTCGCGGACGAAACGGGTACTGCCCCCGACATCGAACTGGTCGAGAACCCGCGCGGCAACGAGACGCTCGCCACGGAATTCCCCGTGGATACGTCCACCGCCGAAGCGGAACTGGGATGGAGGCCGACCCGTTCGGTGCGGGACGCCGTCGAATCCCTCGTCCGTCGAAAAACGTCGTAGGAGCGTGATCAACCGGTGACGTTTATCCAGAGATGCGTCCGTCGGTAGGCGTTCTTCGGCGTTGGTGACGCTGGCGGCGCGCCGCGATACAGGAGGAACTGAAGTCGCAATCGCTCGCCGGTCATCGTCGGCGAGATGGAGCGGTTTTCGACGGCCGTTTTCCCGCCCGCGACGGAGACGTGAAACCGGTCGAGTTGCCGTTGGGCGGTGACGTGTGACCCTCCGCGCGCTCCCTCGTTACCGTTCACCCGCTGTAGCAGGACCACGACCGTGTAATTCGTCCGCTCGTACTCGTGGTTCCCGATACCTACTCGGAGCGATTGTGACTCCCCCGCGGTGAAGTTCCGCGGATACGCGTCCGCGACCGTCTCGCCCGTCCCGTTTTTCGTGCCGATGTAGAGTTCGGTGAACCGCTCGTCGGGGCGGGGGGTCGTCGTCGTGTAGACGATTCCTGCCGAAGCGACGACGAGGCTGACGACGAGAACGAGGTTCAACGGTCGCGTCCACGTCCTCCCCGTCGAGACCGTTTCGTAGAACGCTCCGAACGGAACCGAGAACCGCTCGGATTCCGGAACCGACCGGCGACGAATGGCGGCGACGATGGCACAACCGACCGTGAACCCGCCGATGCTCACGAGGGCGGGCACGACGTCCAGTCCCCACGGCGAATAGCTGACGAGGTAGCCGATGAGCGGGACGACGGCCAAACTGGCCGCGGTGGACAGGACGAAGCGCTCGACGCCGTCGATTCGCCGTGGGATGATACCGTCGCTCGAATCCTCGTCGCTCCCGGCGGATTCCGGAAACAGGGCCGCAATCACGGCGTATCCCGGCAGGAAAAACAGGAAGCAAAAGCCGATTCCCCACCGGGCGAGCGTCCAGAACCCGCGTCCGGCGAGGACCACGACGGCGGTGAGGAACACGAGCGCCACGACGACCACGAGGTCTGCGGGAACGCGCCGTATTCGCCGTGGAACGAGCAGTCTGAGGTCGGACCTGTCCATTATTGGCTCCGTTCGTATCGAATCGTCACGTCGATTCCGTACCGTGAACGTCGCTCGACGGTTCGTTCCCGGCGACGTTCGTCCGTGGAAGAACGATGTACGATGACGAGGTAACTAAAGATTTGGGTCGTCGGACTACTGCTCACGATGCAGGCTCACAGTGGACGGGAGGAACTGGCTGACGCCGGGTGCGCCGTCCGCCAGCCAAAGGACGGTGGCGGCGACGACGAACGGCAGTTCGAGCACGAAGTCGCTGGACACGCCGCCCGTCGAAAGTGCCACGGGGTGTGACTGCGGGAGCGAGAGTGCGGGCCACAGGAGGAACGAGGCCTGTCCGTACTGACCTGCCAGCACGGGTTGGAGCACGTCGGCGAACGGATGCGAGAGGTAGCCGACGGCGAACGCCGCCCAGAGGTTCCGGGTTTTCGTCCGGCGACAGACCCAGTATGCGACGGCGAGCACCAGACTCGCGGTCACCAGCGAGTGTGCGAGCGACCGCCCGGTCGGGAGGACGCCGAACCACCACGCGAGCGGTTTGTCCACGATGTCAGGAAACTGCGTTCCGACGGCGAGCACGACCACTTCGAGGCCGGTCGGTGGACGGTCCGTCCGCGTCCGTCGAACCCCCGAGTAGGCCAGATACCCCACCGCCAGATGTCCCCATGGCCACATACTGGGTGACTCGGCGGGAAGTCGCTTAACCGCTCTGGGGTGGGTGTGAATCCGGAAAAACGGAGTCGTCTAACAACCTTTCTTGAAGCTGTACATCTTGTAGAGCGTCGTCGCCCGCTGTTCGAGGCTCTGCTTTTTCTGGGACGGCAGGTCGCTCGATTTGATCCGGTCCAGGCTTCGCTCGTAGGTCGATTGAAGTTCGCTACAGGACATCGAATCGAGTTGCGATTGCGAAAGCTGTCCGGTCTGCATGAACGTTCCCGTCTGTGCTCCGTTCGCCGACGGTGCCTGCCCGACGGTCGTTCCGGCCATCCCGGCGACGAGTAGGCCGGTAGCGAGCAGGACGACGAGCGTGTGTTTCAGTGCTGTTTTCATGATATAACGGGAGTCGGAACTCCCTCACGAGGGCGTCACGGAATCCGTACATCAACCCACGCCATCGTTCGTTCGCCGCCATTCCGTTTTCATCGACGTAACGAGGGTTTCGCCCGTCGACGCCGACCGGCCACTTGTCGGAAACGAAACACACGCGAACGTACGGAGAACAACTGCTATGAAGCGTCGAGTACCGGCGTCGAAACGGTGGAAACGCGCCGAAACGTCGCGGCGGTTCCGCCGGTTCAGCATGCGGGTATCGGTATCCAGGTGAGGTAGGCTATCGATACTGCTGGCAGACGGATTTTACCCCTTCGTCGAGAGCGATTTCTGGCTCCCAACCCGTCTCCGCGTGTATTTCGGAGTAGTCCGCCATCGTATCGTGGACGTACACCGAATCCGGAATCGGATTCTCGACGTACTCGGGTTCGATATCGGTTCCGAGCGCCTCGTTAAGCAGTTCGACGAGGTCGTTAAACGAGACCTGCTCGCCGGTTCCGAGGTTGTAGACGCCAGTGAGTTGGTTCTCCGCCGCGAGGACGAGGCCGCGAACGATGTCGTCCACGTGGGTGAAGTCACGCGTCTGCGTCCCGTCGCCGAACAGAACGGGGCGCTCGCCGTCCGCCATGTCGTCGGCGAACTGCGCGATGACGTTCGCGTAGTTCTCCTTGTGTTCTTCCGCACCGCCGTAGCCCTGGTACACGGAAAAGAACCGCATTCCGGCCATGTTCATGTCGTAATGGTTCGCGAAGTACTCGGCGTACTTCTCGCGCGCGAGTTTCGACGCTTCGTAGCCGGTGTTGACGGTCACGTCCATGGTGACGGGTGACGGTTCCGTCCTGTTCCCGTAGATGGACGAGGTGGAGGCGTACACGACCGTGTCACAGCCGTCGTCCCGCGCCTGTTCGACGGTATTGACGAAGCCCTCGACGTTCACCCGCGCGCCTTTCGTCGGGTTCTCCTCGTGCATCTTGTACGAGGAGAGTGCGGCGATGTGGAACACCACGTCTACGTCCGTTGGAAGGTCGTCTTCGAGGACGCTCCGTTCGTGAAATTCGACACCGTCGTCGAGGTTTTCGGGCGTTCCGAGGTAGCCGTCGTCGACGACGACGACGTCGTTCTCTTCAGCGAGGCTGTTTGCGAGGTTCGAGCCGATGAATCCCGCACCACCGGTAACGAGGACGCGTTTATCAGTAAGTTGCATTTGTGGAGCGCTAATTGAGTTCACTCAGAGGCGTTACTTATAATAAACGGATATTGGAGTTCGGAGGCGCGTCATTACTGACATCCTGAAATGCGATCTACGAAACGTTCCCGTCTTTCGTCAATAAATACTACCATGTCTAACCTTGTACTCTTTTTTTAATATGGAAATATTTGTATATTTGGACGTAATAGCTAAGTAGACCCGAAAGATATCTTCTGAGAATGATTGATCGTGTCATTCGGCGCATTAAACGGGGGAACATTCCAGATAGGTATGCAATAGGGAGACAGATCAGTCGCACCTATTATCAATACGAAAACAATAACGAATATAATACGGGGGGCATCGACGTGTTTGCCGAAGACTGGGATAATCTCATTATCCTCGACGCCTGTCGTTACGACTCTTTTAAACCACATGCAAACGATTTGGATGGGGTATTAGAATCCAGGATTTCACGAGGGAGTATGACACGAGAGTGGGTTCGGGCAAATTTTTCCGACCGCGACCTACATGATGTCGTCTATGTAACTGCAAACGGAAATTATGCACATATACGCGATGAGATCAATTCCGAGCTTCATGCGCACAAAGGCGTTTGGCAAAGCGAGTTCCGTGAAGGCGATGAAAACACGATAGCCCGACCTGAGACGCTGACAGAAGTCGCTCTTGAGGCGGCCAACGAATATCCGAATAAGCGACTCCTTATTCACTATGTTCAGCCACACTACCCGTTCATCGGCCCGTTTGGACGTGATCACTTCAACGCTACTGACGAATTGAACGAGATACCCAAAAAATATGGGTTACAAAACGGGCTCGTTCAGCGAGCCTATGAGGAAAACCTAGAGATCGTAGTCGAGGATGTGAAAACCCTACTTCCGGAACTTGAAGGGAAAACTGTGATCTCAGCTGACCACGGCGAATTGCTTGGTGAACGGGTATTCCCGACACCAATTCGAATCTATGGTCATCCTGACGGTGTTTATATGGACGAACTCGTCAAAATCCCGTGGTTCATCGTTCACGGCGACAATCGAAAAGAGATCACCTCAGAACCACCGACAGCGGTCGAAGAATACGATGAATCCGGAATTGAACAGCAGCTACAAGACCTAGGTTACGTGATATAAACAACGATCTCGCGGTCGGTTACGTAGCGGAAACGCGGTCCCACTACATCGGTATTCATGAACGATACCTCATCTCAATTCCGAGTCGTTCATCGGTTTCTCACTACAAACGTCATCGGGGAATTACTCGGTACGAACGGATTATTTTGCGACGCGTCGTGCCAGTTGTTTTGCTCCCGTGAGATTGACACCGAATCGGTTTTCAAAGCCTTCCACAAGCGCCAGTTCTTCCTCCTCAATCCCTCCGAGGACAACTATTAGCAGGAGATAAATGGCACAGAAGAGTACAAATGCACCGATGAGTTGAACGAGCGTGACGTCTCCAAGAAGGATCCAGGAACCGCCATACGCGATTCCAGCTGCTACTAAAGCAGCGATCGTTGTTCGAAACAATGATCGTCCGAAGGGATGGATTCCGATAGTACGATACAGTTGTATGAGATAGAGACTGTTCATCATCAGATAACCAGCGGTAGTTGCGATTGCTGCTCCGAAGTACGAATATTTGGGTATCAGAACGAGATTGAGTGCGACATTCACCATCGCAACCGTGATATTATCGACCATTATCAATTTCGTTTTCCCGATGGAAGTCAACGCGTTTCCAGCTGGACCGGCGACGGCGTGAGCGAGGAATCCGATCGAAAGGAGTGCGAGGGTTAAAGCTCCCGGTGAGTACTCCGCACCGAATGTGTTACGAATCACGACATCCGGATACAGTACGAGAACGAGGAATAACGGAACTGTAGCTAGGAAAACCCATTTGGAGACGACTTGATACATTCTCCTCATCTCGGTGAAATCACCGTTCGAATGCAGTTTTGAAATTATCGGCATGAAAATAAAGCCAAAGGAGGTCAGAACCACGGCAAGCATTGCCGCGATTGGGTACACCGAGTTGTAGATTCCGATGTCTCCCGTCCCGGATGAAAATACTCCCAACATGAATATATCAATATTTGACAAAATCATGTTCATCGTAGCGGTGATCATGATCGGCGCTGAAAAAACGAGTAGCTCCTTGTGCATTCCAACTGGCTTGATATCGGCCAGTAATGGCGTTCGACGATATAGGTAGTATAGACAGAGCATCGCCGCAATACCGTAGGAAAGTGCATACGACCACGCGATACCGACGGCTCCGAGTCCCAGGAGTATCGCTCCAATTATCATCCCGAAACGCGAGACAGGAACGGCGATGTTCTGAAGATACACCTTCGGGAGTGAATCTTCCAGACCGCGCACGCTCCCGATTGTAAGCTTCACGAAGGCCATGAACGGAACGGCGAAGCCAAACGCACGAATGATTGGACTCAGGTTTGAATCGTTAAATACGGTACCTGCTATCGTGCTGGAGAACAGGAAAATCAGACAACCGGCTATGAAAGCGAACGGAAGAACGATCTGAAAGCCGGATAGGAGCACACCGCGTCTGCGTCCGTCATCCTCGAACCGCGGGAGATATCGACCAATGCCTGTATCAGTCCCCGCAAGAGTGAGGACAGTTACCATTGTCATTAGCGTGATTCCGAGCGAAACCCCTCCATAATCGACCTTCCCGAATGTTCGGGCAATGAGGAGCTTCGAACCGAAATTGATACTCAATTGGAGAATCATTCCACCGAAGAGTATCGCTCCGGACGATGCGAGAGTTTGTGAGATCTTTTTGACTTTCTCTGTCATTGTGTGTGGAGGATAAGTGGTTTATATCTGTGGAAGTAGGAATCGGAGTAGTCGGTTCACAGTATTCATCCGATTCTAGATTTTACAGAGGACCTCGTTACGTTTTTCGCTGCATCAAGTATCAATGTTGTTGCGATACTATTTGTATCCCAGCGCCTCTAACCGATCGTCGATCGTATCGTCCGTTACGTCTTGCTGATCTTGATTAATGGGTGGTTCGCTAGTAATCGTTTTGCGGGATTGGAACGGATATTCGAACCACGGTACAGTTACCAAGGATTCGGCAGTTGCAAATTTCGGATGAGCATATCGATGTGGACTTGCCGAAAGTACTCGATATGCCGATTCGTCTAGCAGATTTCCGTGATCGGAGGTTATGACGGTTTTCCCATCGAGCCGTTCGCAAAGATCCTTAATAACCGGAAGAATTGTCTTCAAATTCTCATCGTACGCGCGCTTCAACGTCTCAAGCGATAGTTCCCCGTTTCTCACCTTGAACCAGACTCGTTGACCGGTTTCATCACTCGATTCCTTTCCGAGAGCACGCTCTCGGGCGTGACTGTTTCCGCTTAAGGTACCGATTTCTTCTCGTGCAAACGGCCCGATGAAGGGGTGGTGCGGCTGCATAAAGTGGGAAACAACCCGTTTGTCCGGATACTGATCCGCCATTTCTAGCGTTGCTTCTTGAATACTCTCCGGAAGAACTGTACCATGTTCTTCATTCCAATGCTTCTTCCAAGTCTCTTCTAGTGCATGGAAGGAATCCCCCGCGTCCATGGACACGAACGGATTCCCCGTTATGTATACCGTATCGAGAAACGTTCGTCCCGTATAGTTGTTAGCGATAAATTCGCGTGTTGCGGATCCCGCTGAACGCCGCGAATGTAATTCTCCAGGGAAATCCACCAATCGCTCAAACATGTCATATCGGCAAGCGTCTAGAATAAGGAGATTATCCCAATCTTCGGCCATCACATCGCATCCGAGTACCCTATTTTCTACTCGGCCAATGTGTTGGCGAGCCTTATACAATAGTTTCTCAGGATTATCGATTACTTTTTTTACTTTATTCATGTTTTCCAAGTAAAGGTGCGAAATCGGAATTCAATCACAGATAAACACAGGAGGTGTATAATACTTATGACGGCGTGACGGTATATAATCCCTGTTAATGCGTTGAGTCCTCGTAGAAGACTGATCCTATGGGATCTATTTTATTGCCTCTTTCCTTTCTGATACTCTCCGAAGATCGCGCCTCCTAATATCCAAAAGATGAACGTGATTTTCATATTGTATATCTGGGGGTTCCAAAACCCGAACGCTGCGATACCGACCAGTCCAGCGAGAACGCCGGAGATTAACAATGGGTCGGTTGAGTTCATATTTAGAAGCTTCCAACCGTAATAGCCGATACAGATTAATGCACCCATATACAGACTGAACCCTACCAATCCGGTTTCAGTCAATAACGCAAAATAGGTATTGTGTATGAGTCGAGGATGACTATATCCATTGGGGACCGGAAGTCCATAATCCTCGGCGATATGTACAAAATTAATACCGCCGATTCCGAAGATAGGGTGATCGGCAAACACATCGAAAGCCACACCGTACTGTTGGAATCGAGTTCCTAAGTTTGCAGTCGAAAAGAATGGGATTGAAACTTTCTTTGTGGTGTTGTTTGCAGTTGTGACCGACTCCTCCGGCTTAACCGGCGCTGTTTTACCACCTTCTGACATCGCATTCCTCTCATACGATGATACTTTGCCAATTTTTAACGCCGTCTTCATCTCAGCCGATGCTGATTTACTACCTTTTGATGTTTTCTGCGACGTTACGCCAACTGATTCACCACTAGCCAAATTGTGCGTCGTCGAGTGAGAAGCGATCTCTATCGGTGATGAATTAGAACTCATCGGAGTAGAGAACGAGTTACCAGTCACGTGCGAGGGAATGAGAACGATTAACAAGAGGAGAAGAACTAAACATGCTCCTTTAGTTTTTGTTCTCTTCGGGAGTGAAATCGTCAACACATCTTTAGAACGAAGGTAGAAAAGCAAAGCACCATAACTGAGCGAGGAAAGTATGAGAGCACCTCGTACCGAATCCGCTGCGGAGAATCGGATTACAGAGACTAATAAGACGAGACTGAGGAGGAGAAGGTTGCGCCGTGCACCATCTTCTCTCATCGCCAGGCTCGCGACAATTGGGATGGCTGTTGCACAGAAGATCGAGAGTGTGAACGACATACCCGTAAATCCGGCTACGTATGGTCCTATGCTAAAGCTACCCACCAGTGGGAGTGACATCCAAACGCGTTTGTACGCACCTCCCTCTCCGAGATAAGACAGACCAAAAGAGCCCTGATGAAGTAGTTGGGCGACCCCGACAAACGCCTGGCCGATAACGATGAATATAAAAATAGTCACGAGTTGCTTAATCGTGAGAATATCCTTCCGTATCGCCATTTCAACCAACCATACGACCGCAACGATTTCAACTGCGTATAGGACGAAAAAGCCAGTCGGTATGAATTTCGCTCGAACACCAAAGATTGCTGAAAGTACGGTGGCTACGACAAACCCTCCGAGAAGATATACTGGTACTCCCGGTGAATCGTGATACCAACCAGCTGCTACAGCGAGCAAACAGAGAAATATGAGCGGAAAGTGAACTAACAGAAATCGTCCGACAATGGCGGTTGGATATTTATTTGCAGCTGGCAAAAATGGGATATCCGCATTAAACGTGGCTAGGACGATAAGCGAAATGAAGCCACCAAGTAGCCAAGCGTCTCGTGTTACCACCACGGCTGCAAACACCATGCCGACGATTCCGACTCCGACAAGCAGCGGAAGTGGGAGTGGTATGCCGGAGGATTTAATGACAAACTGGAAAAGTGGCGCACCCAACAAGAGTCCAATAATGAGAGTGCAAGTGAGGAAAATTATTTGAAACCAATCATTGGAAATAGTCGTTTTGTTCCGAGATCCAAGTAGCCCCATATTGTCTCACAGACAAAGCGAGTCTATAAATATATTCCAGGATATCCGAATATGTTCAAAAACAAATCATACTATAAAACCGTGATGGTGAATCATAGTGAATATACAACATTAAATTGATTATTTTAAAATTCGACAGAGATATTGTCCAGTCGGAACTGGCTCATCTGCTGTCTCGTGGATGCTCTAATCACTATGCATAGGGTATCTATACACTATTGTTCAGCAATAATCTCGAAACAGCGGTTCTAACGTCGACTAAAGCGGAATAACCGATGAAGAACGGCGGCGAAAATAAAAGTTAAGCGTATCCCAAATCCTCTAAGCGATCTTTGATTTCGTCCGGGACGTCGTTGTTCTTCTCAACGTCACGGATGTCCAACTCTTCGCACAGTCGTTGTATTTCCGCGCTGACGTCCGGTGTTTGATCCGTACCGGTTACGTTGATCCCGGATTGTGTTTCATACCCATAGTAATCTCGGTGAGCGGCGTATCCGCGAAGGTCCTCGTTATACCGCTCGACGTCGTCTGCATAGCCGTTTTCCTCCAATTTCTTTTCGCTCCACGAAGTGAGTCCGTGATACTCCGTTAAAAACGACTCCTCGGGGAGATCATCGAGAAGGTTTCGTCCACGTGACTCACCTTCGATACCGGCGAGCGTTTGAACCGTTCGATGAACGTCGAGGATGCTCACGGCACGGGCCTCGCTCCCGGAGAGGTCGTTTCCCGAGATAACCAGCGGTACATGCGTCAGTTCCGGGTACACTCCGTATTCGTGCCCCCACGAATCGTGTTCACCGAGGAGTTCGCCGTGGTCGGCTAACGTAATCACGTAATCGAACTCGGAGGAGAGAAGATCGAATATTTCCTCATATATGTCGGAGAGGTAGGTGGCACAGTCGTCGTACGCTTGCTTCGTTTGGCTAGCGTCGACCTCATCGATGCTGATATCACCGACGGAGCCGGTCAGATCGGGCTCTTCGACGGTTTGGTACTCGGACGGGACACGATAGGGTTCGTGTGCTTCCATGAGATTGAGGAAGAGAAACTCTCGGTCTGCAAACTGCGTCTCCTTGAGCCATTCCAACGCTTCTAACGAACCTCCGTACTCGGTGGGATTTCCACCATAACGAAGGAGGTTGATTCCGGTCACCAGGGAGGGGATCGTTGCGGAATCGTCCTGAATGCAGGCGTACAACGCCTTCAGGTATTTCTTGGCACCTGCATCGTCCGTATTTCGATTGTAATTTCGCCAATCGAACTGGTCATCGTCGTTGAGATGCTCCATCTTTGCAGGTGCACCGAATTCGGTGAAACCACGATCGAAGTCGAAGTGACCCGAAACGTTTGTGTTCGCGCTGAACGCGCGCGTTTCGTATCCTGCTTCCTGTAGCTGTTCAGCGATTGTGGGTTCGTCCGCGTCGAAATACATATTCTTCGCGTGAACCCCGACTTCGCTCGAATACAACCCGGCGAATAACGAAGCATGAGCGGGAACGGTCCAGTTGGCCGTGGAATACGCTCGTTCGAATCGTTTTCCGGGAAGCCAGTCGAAGTGTTTGTCAAACGCGTCTTTCCGGAGGGTATCGAGAACTACAAGTGCAATGTTTGTCATTTCTACCTCGGATATCGATTAAATCACCCTACTCTCTGATCCACCGTTTAGCTTTCCATCTCCAACGGGCGTTAGTTATCTACATACACTACATCAAATTAAAAACTGGTTTTTGAATCAAGAGGGTAAAACCGCCTCACACCGTCTCACAGAGGGCCAAATCGGCTAAATCGGGGACGTTTCTCTCTGTTTGGAATATTGAAATGTGTCGTTTTCATGTGTGTAAATTAAACACAACTCATCTCCCGGTCACAAGTCTGATGGTCACACCCGCGAAACGGGTAGCACGACAACAATTGGTGAGTACATAATTCACATGGCTACTATCGCTGTGATCCACCCGGACTTCTCGGTAAAGGGCGGCGCGGAAGCCGTTTGCATGAACGTATTAGAATCATTGCAAGAATCGCATGACGTTACCCTCTTTACTACACATGCTCCGGATTTCGATGAATTGAATCCCTACTACAATGCGGATGTTGGGGATATCACGGTACGGGTACCCACTTCCAGTGTATTGCTGAGCCGGACGATTGGCTCCCGTCTCGGTCTGTTAAAATATGCGGTTCTGAACCGCGCCGTTCGGGAATCGTTGCACTCGTTCGACCTCGTGATTGGAACCTTCAACGAGTTAGGAACGGACACCGGACCGATCCTCTACTTCCATCATCCGGTTTACTCACAGCCGAAAGTTGCGCTCGATGCGAGGGATCGAAGCGGCTCACGGGATTTTTACAAGGAGATCTGTCAGTATATCGCTGGTGTAACCGACGGACGGATGAGGGATTCGATGGCGCTCGCAAATTCAGATTGGATGGCCGAACTTGTGAAAGAGGAGTACGATATTCGGCCGAGGACGGTGTATCCCCCCGTAGATACGGAAGAGTTCGAATCGCTTCCGTTCGATGACCAGGAGACCGGTTTCGTTTCGATCGGTCGATTCGCACCCGACAAGAACATCCTTCGAAACATCGAAATCATCGTTCGTCTCCACGAACGTGGTCACGACGTTCATCTTCACCTGATCGGTCCTCCCCACATGTCGGACTATCAGCAACGAATAGAAGCGAAGGCTGGGGAATACGATTTTATTCATATAGAGAACGAGGTGAGTCGGGAGGAACTAGTCCACCTGATCAACACACACCGATACGGACTACACGGAAAGGACAACGAACATTTCGGGATGGTCGTCGCAGAGATGGTTGCAGGTGACGTTCTCCCGTTCGTCCCCGATAGTGGCGGTCAGCGTGAAATCGTAAACAATCAATCCACTCTCCTCTACGGCACCGTCACGGAAGCCGTGGAAAAGATCGATACCGTCCTCTCGAATTCGGATCTCGAACGGGACCTTCGAGCGAATCTTCCATCGGCTACCGAGCGATTCGGTCGAACTCGTTTTCGTAACGATATGCGGGAGGTCGTCGAAGAAGAACTCGATAGTACTCACAGCTGATCACCACGAGATGAACCTTAGTAAACGACTGACGTTCCAGTTCGAAGGTAGAATCTATTATGGAGCCACATCAGAAAATAGGGATCGATGAAGATCGGCATTGACGCGCGAACACTCGTCGGGAACATCTCGGGAGTTGGCAACTATCTCGTTAACATCATTGAGTCCGGTGCCTTCGCGGGACAGACACTGTATGCATATTACAACGACCGGACGGACGAATCCCCGGTATCCATCGAAACGCCGGAGGATACCACGCTCGTTTGGCGACCGATCAGTGCCCCTCGTCTGGCGGATGATTTATTAGGTCCTGCCGCTCCCGCCTGGTGGGTGAACGTAACGTTGTTACGAGCACTCAAGCAGGATCGAATAGACGCGTTCTTCGGACCTAACTTCGTCCAGCCCATCCTATTCGACGGACCGAGCGCTATCGTCGTCCATGACATGATTCACCGGACCTATCCGGACGCACACCCCCGGTTGTATCGTATTTACCTCCAAGCATTTCTTGGCAGAGCAGTGAAAAAGGCGGATCGTGTCATCACGGTCTCACACCACTCCGAACGAGATCTCCGGAAGTATCGGGATATCTCACCTGAACGGATCTCTGTAGCACCGGGGGCAGCGAACGACCGATATCGACCACGTGATCTATCGTCGGAAACGTGCGATCGCCTCCAACGGAAGTACGAACTACCCGACCGGTTTCTCCTGTATGTCGGAAACATCGAACCACGGAAGAATCTGGTCACGGTTATCGACGCGCTATCAATGATGGACGACGAAGAGCGCCCTCCTCTCGTGATCGTCGGCAAAGAGCAACTCGCAGACGAAGAGTTCAAAGCGGTGTACCAACGGTGTGGATTCAAGGATCAAATCACCTTTACCGGTTACGTCGCGGAAGAAGATTTGCCCCTCCTGTATAACATGGCACAAATTTTCGTCTTCCCTTCACTTTACGAAGGGTTCGGGCTCCCGGTCTTGGAGGCGATACAATCCGGTACACCGGTCATCACGTCGAATACCTCGTCGCTTCCGGAGGTAGTGGGGGATGCAGCGATCACCGTCGATCCTCGGGACTCCGCTACGATCAGCCAAGCGATCCACGATCTGTGGGAGGATAAGGGCGCACGAGAGGAGTATCGAGAACTCGGCCGGGAACGGGCGACCCAATTTTCGTGGCAACAATCGGCAAAAAAGATCGAACAAACTTGGGACTCGATTTTCTGAATCGGCATCACTATCGCCAACTCTTAACTTATGCTCTCAACAACAATCGAACGATGATCGCACTTTTAGTGTCACTCGTCTTTATTCTCGGCATATTAACGATACTTTACACCTATGTCGGGTATCCACTCGTCCTCATCGTTTTATCGAGGTTCGTGGACCGAAACGATCAGAGGGATAGAACCGTCCGTCCGTCTGTTACTATGATCGTCGCTGCTCACAACGAAGAAGCAGTTATACGAGAAAAAATCGAGAATACACAGGCCATCGAGTATGCCGGTGGGTTTGACTGTATTATCGTCTCGGATTCAACCGATAGGACGGACGCTATCGTCGAACAGCACACCGGGTCTCGGACGAGACTCCTCCCTTTGGAAGAACGACGTGGGAAAAGTTATGCTCTCAACAGAGCAGTTGCTGAGGCGACCGGGGACGTTCTAGTGTTCTCCGACGCCAATACGATGTACGATTCCGATGCCGTAACCGAATTAGTTGCACCACTCGCTGACGACGATGTGGGACTGACGACAGGGTCCCTTCGGTTGGTTGACGCCGAGGGGGAGAGTACGGAGAGCTCGTATTGGAAATACGAACTCGGGATTCGAAAACTCGAATCAAAACTGGGAACGACGGTGAGTGCCAATGGTGGTATGCTCGCGCTACGGCGGGATGATTTCGAACGAATTCCGGAGGCAGCGCTCACGGACGATTTTATCGTGGTCCTACAGCAGGCGAAAAACGGTCGTCGGATCGTATTCGTCGATGCGGCGAAGGCGACCGAACGGACGACGGGAGACTTATGGCAGGAGTACAGACGACGGATCAGGATTGGTGCCGGTAACTACCAGTCCCTCGTTTGGTATCGAACGCTACTCTCCCCTCGCCACGGTCTCGTCGCGTTCGAGTTTTTCTCGCATAAAGTTCTCAGATGGTGTTTGCCTGCGGTGTTATTGCTCGTCCTGCTGTCGAACGCCGCCCTCGCATTACTCGTTCCGTCCTTGCCCGTGATTACGCTACTGGCGGGACAATTAGTTTGCTACGGAGCGGCAGCCGTCGGAATGACGAGTCCGCGCGCACGGTCTTCGACGCTGTTCGGAATTCCGGCGTACTTTCTCAGTATGAACCTCGCTTTCGCGTCCGGGTTCATTCAGTTCTTGTCGGGCACTTCCATCGATATTTGGACATCGACCAGGGATGTCAACTGACCATCCGTCCGCATTCGTCAGTCGATGATCGATTCCAAACCAACGGACAGAGGGACGGTTGCCTCGTATCCCAGCTTTTCACTCGCATTCGAGATGTCAGCTTCGCTCTCCTGGATGTCCCCCGGACGGGGGTCCGTGTGGACGATGTCGGACGACGACCCGGAGACGTCCCGAATCGTCTCGGCGAGTTCGTTTATCGTGACGCTCGTGCCGGTGCCGACGTTGTACGCTTCGCCGACGTGGTCGGTCGTCGCGGCCAGTAGATTGGCCCGTACGACGTCGTCAATGTGGACGAAATCGCGCGTTTGCTCGCCGTCGCCATCGACGGTAATCGGTTCGCCGTTCGTCGCTTGGCGCTTGAAGATGCTGATGACACCGCTGTAATCCCCGCTCGACTGGCGAGGGCCGTAGATGTTGAAATACCTGAGCGCGACGGTCTCCAATCCGTACAGTTCCTCGTAGAGGCGGGCGTAGTGGTCGAGCGCGGATTTCTGCAAACCGTAGGGCGACGAGGGGGAGAACGGTTCGTCCTCCGAAACCGGAATCTCGGTCGGTTGCCCGTAAATCGCACAACTCGAAGCCAGGACGACGCGGGCGTCGTGTTCGCGCGCGCGTTCGAGCAGCGCGAGCGTCGCGTCGAGGTTCACTTCGTTCGCCGATATCGGGTCCTCGACGGACTGCTGAACGCTCACGACACCCGCTTCGTGGAATATCAGGTCGACATCTTCCGTTGCACGTCGGAGGGTCTCGGAATCGCGGATATCGCCTTCGATGAGTGTCGCGTCGTCGTTTACGTTGGAGCGCTTCCCGGTGCTGAAGTCATCGAGGATTCGGACGTCGTTCTCCCGAACGAGTGCATCGACGAGATGGCTGCCGACGAATCCCGCACCGCCGGTGACGAGGACGGTTTTAGAGGCTGGTGTATGGACCATTCACCTTTGTATGAATCTCCCTCTTTTAAATCCGTTTCCTATGTCGGATAGTTTTCACGATATCTGTGGTGGTACCGGTTCGACGGATCGGTGGCTAATCGACATAGCAACGACGGTACGAAGTGGCCTACGCGGACGAACTAACCGCTTCTTCGTCCGAGAGTCGCTTCTCCGCCTCGTCGCGGTCCTCGGGATAGCCGACGTCGATGCGCCATCCATCCATGCGAATCGCATCGATGGTACGACCGCTCCTGATGAGGAGGTCGATGGCCTCGCTGATCTCGTACTCGCCGCGGTTCGACGGTTGGACGAGATGGCAGGCGTGGAAAATCGCCGGGGAGAACGTGTAGAACCCGGTCATCACGAGGTTCGATGGTGGGTCCTCGGGCTTTTCGACGACGTCCGTGATTTCGCCGTAGTCGTTGGTGTCACAGACGCCGAATCGACTTGCCTCCTCGTACGGTACCTCTTCGGTGAGGAACGCGGCATCCGCTCGGTCCTCTTGCTGCCGACGAACCACGTCTTCGAGGTTCGCGTCGAAGATGTTGTCGCCCAGAATCAGCATGAAGTCGTCGTCGATGTGTTCCTCGACGGTCAACAGCGCGTGTGCGAGTCCCTTCTGTTCCCGCTGATGGGTGTAGGTGATCGGAATCCCATCGAACTCGTCGTCGTAGTAGCTGATGATGTCTTCTTTGCGATAGCCGACGACGACGATGAACTCCTCGGCGCCGAGTTCGGCGAGACGCTCGAAGCAGTGAGTGACGATCGGTTTGCCGTTCACCTCGACCAAGCCCTTCGGCTTGTCGTTCGTGAGGGGTCGAAGACGGGTACCCTTGCCAGCCGCCAGGACGACAGCTTTCATACTTCTTAAGCTGAATTCAAGACATAAATACCTTTAGACGAATAATACACTAAGTTTCAAGGAAGCTGGAGTTAGTACCCTTGTTAATGAAGCTTAGCATCGTCGGGAGTGGGTACGTGGGAACGACGGTCGCCTCCTGTTTCGCCGACCTCGGACACTCGGTCACCAACATTGACATCGACGAGGGCATCGTCGAACAGCTCAACGACGGACGGGCCCCCATCCACGAACCCGGATTGGACGACCTCGTCGCCGAGCACGGTGGAACCCGACTCACGGCGACGACGGACTACGGTGCAGTCCGCGAAACCGACGCGACGTTCCTCGCGCTACCGACCCCGTCCCGTCCGGACGGTAGTATCGACACGTCGATCATCGAGGCGGGAGCGCGTTCGCTCGGCGAGGCGTTGGAGTCGAAAGACGACTATCACCTCGTCGTCGTCAAGAGTACCGTCGTTCCCGGAACAACCGAGGACGTACTCGGGTCCATCATCGAGGACGCCTCGGGCAAGACCCGAGGGGAGGACTTCGACGTGGCGATGAACCCCGAATTCCTCCGTGAGGGGTGTGCGGTGGATGATTTCCTCGGTCCGGACAAAGTGGTCCTCGGAACGGAGAACGAACGTGCGAACGAACGGTTGTCGGCGGTTTTCGAACCGCTTATCGTATCGTCCGATCCCGCTGTGGTCGAAACCGGTATCCGCGAGGCGGAGATGATCAAGTACGCGAACAACGCGTTCCTCGCCACGAAGGTTAGCCTCGTCAACGAACTCGGAAACATCTGCAAGGAGTACGACGTTGACGCCTACGAGGTCATGGACGCGATCGGATTGGACGACCGTATCGGCGAGCGATTCCTTCGCAGCGGCGTCGGATGGGGTGGAAGCTGTTTCCCGAAGGACACGGCCGCGTTGGTCGCCGCCGCCCACGAGAAGGGATACGAACCGTCCCTCGTCGAAGCGGCCATCGAAGTGAACGAGAAACAGCCCAAGCGGTTGCTCGAACTGCTCGAAGACCACGTCCCGCTTCAGGGCAAGCACATTGCGGTGCTCGGACTCGCGTTCAAACCGGGAACCGACGACGTTCGTAACTCCCGTGCGATTCCGATCATCGAAGGGTTACAGGACGGCGGCGCGACCGTCGTGGCGTACGACCCCGTGGCGACCGAAAACATGCGCGAACACTTCCCCGATATCGAGTACGTCGATTCCGCGCGGACGGTGCTCGATGGGGCGGACGGGGCGCTCGTCGTTACCGATTGGGACGAGTTCGCCGCGTTGGACGACGAGTTCGATTCGATGCGGGATCAGGTCGTCGTGGACGGCCGTCGTATCGTTCAGCGCCGCGAGGGTATCGTCTACGAGGGTCTCACCTGGTGATCCCGAACGGGGTTCGTTTCGCTGTCGGAATCAGTTACTGACGAACGCTTTTTTCGAATCTCGGACGTTCGGTGTCGTCACCGTTATTGCAGGGGAATCGTCTCTCCCGATTCTATATTCCAGTATCCATTTAAATATTCGAAATTCTGTCTCGTGACACGCATGTTTAACACAATTCCAGTATTCTTGGAGAAAACTACTTCTATCGGTGTTGTAATGAATACCCATGAGATCGTACGGGATGCCAGTCTCAACGAAAAATACGCTTCGTATCGTAGCCGTTCTGTTGATCATCACCCTCTTGGTCCCAGTGGCGTTTACAGCCCTCACGACGAATAAGGCGCTCGCAACGGACGGGGAACTACGGGAGAACGCACAGAACGTCACGTTCATCTCCACGCAAGGAGGGTCGACGCACGTCTACAAACACGCCGGTAAACTCGTGGCCGTCCAAACCGATACGAAACGGCTCATCTGGAAGCACGACAAGTATCGCCGGTACATGGATATCGATCCGATCGGACGGGATCGTATTTTGTTCGTCGCCGGTGAACAAACCGGCCCGAACCAGTTTCAGCGCGTTGCCGTACTGATGAACTGGCGCAACGGCACCGAGTTGGAGAAGTTCGATGTTCCGTTCGATACGCACGATATCGATTATCTGGGGGGCCACCGTTATGCAATCGCTGATAAGAGACACGACCGAGCGTATATCTACAATTCCCGAACGAACCGGACGACGTGGGAATACAAATTCAAAAATCACTACCCGAAGAGCGCAGGTGGCGGCAGGACTCATTTGAACAACATCGCGCTGGGCAACAACGGTACGTCCGTCGTTCTCAGCCCTCGCAACTACGACCGAGTCATTCAGGTCGATAAAAAAACGAAGAAGACGGACTGGACGCTGGGACACGAGGACGATTACGACATTCTCTACGAGCAACACAATCCGCTCGTCCTCACGCGTGACCCGCTGACGGTGCTCGTCGCGGACAGCGAGAACAACCGGATCGTCGAGTACCAGCGGTCGGACGGAGAGTGGAAGCTTACCTGGGGCTATCGAGGCGACCTCCTTTGGCCGCGCGATGCGGATCGACTTCCGAACGGAAACACGCTCATCGGCGACACGCTCAACGACCGAGCCATCGAGGTCACCCCGGATCGAAAGATAGTCTGGGAGTATCACGTCGAGCGCTCCGTCTACGACGTGGAACGGCTCCAGTACGGTGACGAACCGACCGGGCCGACCATGGCGAGCCAGCGTGACAGGTTTGACGAGGTCATGCCGTCGAAGGAGGATTCCAAGTTGGCCTTCCTGTCGTCGTTCGAAAAGTCGTATCGAAAGTCGTTCCAAATACTCACGTGGGTGCTCCCGGACTGGGTGACCATCCGCGAGTACGGGTTCCTCCTCTCCGCGACGATGTTGGCCCTCGGTTGGGTCGCCACCGAATCGCTGTACGCCGTTCCGCTATCGCGACTTCGGGACGCCACTGTCGTCGATCGATTCGCTGCGAGTACAACCCGGCTTCCGACCGCTCGACTCGCGACGGGTGTCGCGGCCGCCGCTGTACTGATGGGTCTCAGTCTGATCGTCCTCCTTCCGGTTTCCGGCGGGCAGACGACCCTCTATTTCGGTCTCGGACTGCTGTTGCTGACACGGGGAATCGGAACGCCGACACCGTTTGACGAGGTAATCCCCCGAAGGATCAGAGCGGCGGTAGCAGTCGGTGCGTATCTGTGTTCCCTCCTCGGTGCGGTCGGGTTCATCGCGCTCGCGGTCACCCGCCCCGATTCCGGCTTGGTGTATGCGGGCTTCGCGGCGCTCCTCCTGTTGACGACCGTGAATCGAGCGAGATAACGAACGGACCCTTTTCGACCCGTCTTTTTCGAAATACGCTTCCTTCGTCCACTGAATCGTGTGTTCCTCCCTCCGGATCGTGTGTTCCTCCCTCCGGAAAACGAACGCGTGACACGTCCAGTGGTACGTGGCGTCATCGGCGAACGACGAGCGACGAACGAAAGGGGGTGACGCCGTCGTAACCGGTGCGGAGTTCACGCTAACAGAGCTGATGCGGAGTTCATGCGAAAAAGACTGCACCGGGGAATGAGCGGTGATAAACACTCGTGGAAACGACACGAGAAGTCGCGACGTGTCGTCGAACTACTGCTCGTCTTCGCCACTGACGAGGTCTCCAACGTCCCTGACCACTCCCCACAGCTGTCGAACCACGATTTGTACGTCGAACCAGAACGACTGCCGTCGGATGTATTCGATGTCGTATCGGAGTTTCTTGGCCGGTTCGTGCCCAGTTGCGTCGCTGATCTGTGCGAGACCGGTCAAACCGGGCTTGATGAACCATCGTTTTCTCCATTCGACGACGCCCGTTTCGATATCGGTGTCCAGTTCCGGTCGCTCCGGCCGGGGACCGACGACGCTCATATCTCCCGCCAGAATCGACCACAGTTGTGGAATCTCGTCCAAGTGAGTCCGTCGGAGGATTTTCCCCACACGCGTGACGCGAGGGTCGACTTCCCCCTTGTCCTCTTCGCTTAATTTTGCGCCCGTTCCGGCTTCCGCGTCGGTAACCATACTCCGGAACTTGTACACCTGAAACGTGCCGCCGAACTCCGCGGTTCGTGCCTGGCTGTAGAACACGGGACCGGAGCTGTCGAGTTTGACCGCCAGCGCGATGAGTCCGAGGAGCGGGGCGAACAGGAGGAGACTGCTGGCTGCGAACAGAATGTCGAACGACCGCTTCAGGAGGTAATCCTGCCAGTCCCACGGTTCGAGTGCGATTTCGATGAATTCGTCGTCTTCCGTCGCCTCCGCCTTGGTGAGAACGCTGTCTATCTGTCTGCGGGGTGCCTTAGCGGTGACGCCGTGTTTGTAACACGTGTCGAGCGCACCGAAGAACTCAGCTCGGTCGGTGGTCGAGAACGCCAGGATGGCGGTATCGACGCTGTTTTCGAGCAGGACGTCCTCCAACCGGGAAAGTCCACCGAGCCGTTCCACGCCCGCCAACGGTTGTTCCGTGCCGCCGTCCGGGGCGACTTGCTCTCGTTCCCGCTCCGTGATTTCGGCCCCGCTCAACGGCGAAACGTACCCCAACACGGGTGTGTTGATAACAGTGAGAACGTCCCGAATGTAGCGGATGTCGTCCCCGATGATGATGGGACAGTCGGTTTTAATGGCTGGTCGTCGGCGGATGGTAACGAACAGAAGCGGGAGGAGAACGCAGAGTAACGCGGCGACGATGATGAGCGTCGAGCGCGGGAGCCGATACGTATAGTCGAAGTAGCCTATCGTTGCGAGCCCGAGAACTGCGATGAGGAGCCGTTTTTCGGTGACGAACAGGGTGTCGAGTATCCGCCGCGGACGCGGCTTGTACATCGGGGCAAGGCACGCCGTAACGACGAAGACCGTGAGGACCCCGGCGATACCGATCTGCGTCGGTGGCAGTTGCACCGCCTGGAGCTGGTCGATTATCGGGAACGTGGTCGTTACGAACCCCTGTATCGAGGAGCTATTGGCGACGATGACCGCAACGGAGACGAAAAGGATCGTTCCCGTGATACTCGTGAAACGATAACGAAATCCGGAGGGCATTATTTAACTGACGTAGGTATTACAAAGTCATAAATGCTACGTCCAATTAACGCTTGTAATCATTTTTGGATCTATTATAATAAATAGAGTAGTTATTTGATAGATATTCATATGTTATTCTTCGTTATGATTGGACGGGTTGACTCTCGTCGGCTTTATCAGCGTCACGAAACGGGAGGTCGGATGTACTCGGTAATCTCTCCCTACACATCCGTAGAGGAATCATTACAATAGTGATCATCAGCGTTCATCATAATTAAGACATGAACGCGAACGTGGATACTACTCGGTCTTCGGGGTATTACCCGTTCTGGAAGGGATACCTCCTTGCAGGGATCTTGTCAATCGTTTTGTGGCTTCCCTTCATTGGTCTCCTCGTTCTCTAGGGGCGTGGAAGCGGGTGGACCGTCGGACGAAAATCGTGATTTAGATATTACATAAATACTATCTTGGATGAACCGAGATACTACAACGAAACGATGACGAGGGATGAAGCGTTGATTGCCATCGGAATCATTCTCGGCGTGTTCGGACTCGGGTATACGATAATCGGAATTTGAGAATCACAGGGTAAAGAGGAACACGCCACCGAGGACTGCGAGCGTTCCGATACCGACGCACACGGCCCAGAAGGACACTCGTTCGACGACCCGTAGTAGGGCATCGATGGTGAGGTAGCCGATAACGGCACTGGTTCCGATAGCGATGACCGCGGCTTTCAGTGAAACGGTCGGGAGCGCCCCCGTCTTGAGGACTACCAACATTCCGGCACCCGCCGCCGCCGGAATGCTCAGCAGAAACGAGAGGCGAAATGCGTTCACGCCGTCGTATCCCCGGAAGAGGAGCGTTCCGGCGGTCGTCCCCGACCGTGAAACGCCCGGAAGGATGGACAGGCCTTGCATACTTCCGACGAGCACTGCATCCCGCAGCGTTGGCGTTTCTCGGTTCCCCAGTTCGAATCGGTCGGCGGTGCGAAGCAGAATACCGGTTCCGATCAGCAGGACGCCGATGAGCGCCACGAATCCGCCGCCAGCGAGGTCCGAGACGACTGCGTCGAGGGTTGCGTACGCGAGGATGCCGACGATACCCGACGCGAACGTTCCGACGACGATAAACGACAGTTCGGCTTGCCGTTCATCGAACGCCGAACGCGGACGCCACGTCGGAAGCGATTCGAGGACGCGTTGTATCTCGCCGCGATAGTACACGGTCGCCGCGATAGCCGTTCCGAGGTGCAGAAAGAGCGAAAACTGAAGGGCCGCTTCCGGTTGTTTTCCCATCGCACGGAGAAACAGAGTGATATTACCCTCGCTCGATATTGGTAGCCATTCGAAAATTCCCTGCAGAATACCCGTTACAAATGCAATTACGAGGGAGGTATCGACCATTACGTGGGAATATTTGTCGAGGACTATAGGCGATTCGGTTTCTGTCGTTTCCCGTTAGTTCGACGAAGATACACAATGATATACTGATTACCTGTTCGATTAAAACTTCAGTGTGGGTCGAGCGTGCCGTCTGTCTACTTAATGACTGTCCATGTTAACCCTACAAGAGATAAGTCTGTGAACGTAAATTGGTACTATAGATGGCGATCGCAGGCCCTAAGTTAGAACTCCCAGAATTCGCCGGTTTCTGGACCGCATTCCTCCTTTCGGTACTCGTTTCCCTGTTCCTGTGGGCCGCAATATTTCGATTACTCTAATCCTTTTACCAATCTTGAATTGGTGTTGGTTTCGGAGAAGTATCGAATAAACAAGATCGTGGTTTGAATTCGCTCAGTCTCGATAGCCGCAGATGAGATAGCCGAACACGAGCGCCGAGAGGACCGACCCGATTTCGGTGTTGAATAGCGTGTACGCTTCGAACATCTGATGGACCGCGAATCCGAACGCGAACGCGAGCATCGCAACGTCGACGCTGTCCCGCCGGACGATTCCTTCGAGGATGCTTCCCCCGACGAGTGTGAGGTACGCGAGCCCGCCTACCACACCGACCTGGAGGAATATCTCCACGTATGAGTTGTGCGGGGAGCGTCCACGCATCCTCTCGACGGAAATGAACGGAGCGATGACGTCGTGCGTGTTGACGACCCCGTATCCGATCGGTGACGGAGCGTGGTAGACGGCCCGAACGCCGGCTTTCCAGAGAACGAATCGGCCGCTCGCGTCTATCGGCAGTACCGAGAAGAGAATCCCACCGAGGAACAGAATCGTTATCGCTCCCAAACCGACGACGGTGAATGGGAGACTTCTACGGTCGAAAGCCAGGTATCCGACGTAAATGATAGATGCCAGGCCGAACGCGAGCCACGATGATCGGGAGTAAGAGAGGACGAGGGCGACGACGTTCAACAGCAGGAGCGGTATCGCCACCGAGGCCGCGACGTACCGCCTGTGTCGTACGGAATCGCTCGCCAACACGAGCGCCCCGAACGCGCCCGCGAAGGCGACGATTCCGGTGGTGTTCGGGTTCGCGAATATCGACTGGAGGAAATGGGTTTGACCGAAGAGCGGGAGGCCGAACGTCGCTTGAAACAGTTGGATTTGCAGCCACGACAGTTGGTAGTCCCCGATCATGTACGCCGGAAGACCCACCACGGCAGCGAATGCGGAGATGAGCGATACGGCCCAGAGGAAGACGTTACGATTGACGTATCTCGGCAGGAAAAAGAGGCTCAGTCCGAAGATGAGCGCCACGTACACGACGAACGAGGCTTTCGTCGATCCGGCACTCATTTCCTTGACGTGATAGAAAAACACCCCAAGCAACACCGAATACGCGCCGATGAACAGCGCCCGACTTCGAACGAACTCCACGAGGCGATGGCCGAGAATCGGGTACAGAACGTACAGTAAGAAGACGAAAGCGACTTGGAAAGTCCGTCCGTCCGGCGGGATGTATTTGTTGTGTTGTCGCAGGAGGACGAACGTCAGCAGTATCAGTACGCACACTTGCGCGATATGTAGCCACAAGTTCCGGTCCCGGTTGTAATAACTGTACATGAGCAACAAAACCGGAGCGAGGTAGAGATAGAGCATGTCGATATGAAACGACCCGTACTGTTCGGGTGCGTTCGGCACGCGAAGGAGAACCACGACGAAGAGGAGTGGTATCAAAAGCAGTTGGAGCAGGGCTATCGGTTGAAACTCGTCGGTAAGGGGATTCAGGGAGACAGAAGTCTTTCGTTGGTTACGGATACTCATTGGTTTGATCCTCGCTATCGGTACTACCGTTGAACCATAGCATAAAAAGAGTATTTCTTTGCCTTTTTATATAATTTAGGAATAACTAAACATGACACATCTCAAATATTCGATTGTGAACACAGGAACGAAGGCGTACACCCGGAGGTATCGCTCATCGTGGAAAACCCCCTGTTTGTGCTCACTTTGATGAGTGAACGTCGATGGAGATGTGTATTCCACACAAAGTTAATCCGGTCTGTCGTCCTGTTTTCACACGATGTCGAACGAACTATTCGATTTGGAAGGGGAAGTCGTGGTCGTGACCGGCGGAACGCGGGGTATCGGGCTCGCCATCGCGCAGGCGTTCGCCGACGCTGGTGCGGCCGTCGTTCCCACGTCCCGTAGCGAGGAGGCCGTCGATGCCGCCGTCGAGGACGTCCGAAATCGTGGCGCGGATTCTCTGGCGTCGCCCGTCGATGTCGCCGACGAGGACGACATTACGAAACTGTTCGACCGCGTGGAGTCGGAACTCGGCGGTGCCGATATCGTCGTGAACAACGCCGGATTCAACCCGGACGACGCGCTCGGTAAGCCAGAGGACATCTCCGCAGACGCCTTCGATTCGGTGATGGACGTCAACCTCCGCGGTGCGTTCCTCTGTTCGAAACACGCTGCAGAGCGGTTACACGAATCGGGCGGGAGCGTCATCAACATCGCCAGTGTCGGCGGGATGGTCGGCCTCCCGCGCCAGCATCCGTACGTCGCGTCGAAACACGGCCTCGTCGGACTCACGCGCAGCCTCGCGCTCGACTGGGCACCGACCGTCCGGGTGAACGCCGTCGCTCCGGGCTACGTCAGCACCGACCTCACCGAGGGCCTCGAAGCGAACGACCGACTCCGACAGTCGATCATCGACCGAACCCCGATCGACCGCTTCGCGGAACCCGAGGAAATCGCCGCACCGGTCCTCTTTCTCGCCAGCGACGCCGCCTCGTTCGTCACCGGAAGCTGTCTCACCGTGGACGGCGGCTGGACGGCGCAGTGAAGGGGACAGGAGTTCCGCCACAACTCCTATCCGCTGGTCGCTGGTATCCGACGGTATGGTTCGACTCTCTTCGACGGTGATCCTCGCCGGTATCGTCCTGTTGCTCATCCCGATTCCCCCCATCGCGACGATTCTCGGGATACTCACCCTCGCCCTCGGAGCCGTGCTTCGATTCATGTTCGACATGTAGTGGGGCGAGGCGCGTTTCCCCGTTATCGTGAGGCGCGATTTACCCGGTTACCGTGGCGTCAATCCGACCGCGTCCGCGAGCAGTTCGTGTGACCGGAGTTCGTCTTCCTGGTTCGCGAACTGGTTCTGCACGATGACTTCCTCGACACCGGTTTGATCGGCCATCTGGTCCAACAGACCGCGGACGGTGTCGGGACTGCCGGAGATTTGGCGCGGCCATTCGTGCGGAACGATGGTGTCCGGCGTTGGGTCGGGGACGCCACCGAGTTCGTCGATAGCCGTCTCGACCGAGTAGATCGGGTCCTCGCTCACGCGGCCCTGCTGCAGTCGCTGTCGGGTCGCCTCCGGGACCGCGCGAAGCCGTGCCGCCTCCTCGTCCGTCTCGGCACAGGTGACGTTCACCGCGATCATGCCGTACGGTTCGTCCGGTCCCGCACCGTTCGGCGACGGCTGGAAGTGGTCCCGATACACCTCGAACGCCCGGACTGCGGGCTTGGGTCTGATGAACGACGCAAAGCAGTAGCGCAGCCCCAATTCGCCCGCGACCGCCGCGCTCGACGGGCTGGAGCCGAGCACCCAGACGTCCGGAATTCCGTCGCGTGAGCGCGCGACGGACAACTGCTTGAAGGGGTTGTCGTCGTCGAAGCCGCCGTAGAGGTACTTCGTCACTTCGTCTATCTTTTCGGCGTGGTCGTTCGGGTTCCGCTGTTGGCTCCGCTCGTTCTGGAGCGCGAAGTCCGAGACCGGATTCCCCGTCGCGCGTCCGAGTCCGAGGTCGATGCGGTCCGGGGCGAGCGCGTCGAGGACGCCGAACGTTTCGGCCACCTTGTACGGGCTGTAGTGATTCAGAAGTACCGTCCCGGACCCGACGCGGATATCGGACGTTTGGGCGGCCAAATGGGAAATCAGCACTTCGGGCGTCGTACTGGCGAGCCGGTCGGTGAAGTCGTGGTGTTCGGCCACCCAGAATCGAGAGTATCCGAGCCGTTCGGCGTGCTGTGCGCGTTCGAGCGTGTTTTCGAACGCCTCCGTCGCCGTGCCGTCCTCCGGAATCGGCGCGAGGTCCACGAGCGATAGTTCCATACTCGGGATTACCGCGCGAAACGGATAACCGTGACTTCCCCGGAAGTTTCAGTGTCGGAGTTCAGTTATCCGATTACCGGGAAAACAGCTGTCGGAGGCGGTCCAGCAGTCCAGTCGATATCGACAGTTCGCGGGCGATTTCGTTCACCTCCTCGTCGGAGAACTGCGAGTCCCGACGCGCATCCGCGACCCATTTCTCCCACTCCGATTCCGAGAGGGTCCCCCGCGAATCGCTCTCCCACTGGTCTTCGAGCGCTTCCCGGTCGGCGAAGGGAATGTCCATTCCACTGTCGCCCCAGTAGAGCGGTGCGAGTTCGAACTCGTACTCGTCGTCGTCCACGAAGCGAACCCGATATGGGTAGCCGTTGTAGAGGATGAGGTCGTCCTCCGTGACCGTCTCCCCGTTCGGAAGCCGTAGCGTGCGTGTCATCTACTTGCCGACGAGTACGTGAGCGAGACTTTTGTTCGTTCGCATGCGTGACCCGACCACAACTCGGTACGATCCGTTCCCGGAACCCCGCCGACCGTCCATGCGACACGGAACGCATCCATCGGATGGCGTTGCTACCAGTGGCAGAGCTAGGTTAATGTGTGATTGAATGCATATATTCGAAAGCGATTATTTCTGTGATGAATATTGCCCGTATCCCGTTTTTGTACCGTGAAAATATTTGGAAATTATGATCCCTCAAGGTGGGGTTTCTACACTGTGTACGGTCGTTGCTACTCGTTTCAGTGGTCACCGACCGACGCAACTTGAACTGGATTCGAGCATTCGGACCATCCAGTCCGAGCTAAGCTTGGCCAGAAGCGGTGGAAGGTGTGAATTTCGTCCAAACCCGCCCTGACCATACGATATGATCGGTTCAGATCCCTAAACTGACAATATTATGGTCATTTGCAGCATCAATAAAATTCTTGAAAGATGATCCGTAGATCGTTGATGGAACCGGAAATCACGTGCATTCGCCGACGGGTGGTGAGTTAGTTTCACATGCAAGCCCAGGCCTTAGACGAGTTCGACCGCTGCTAGATAACGATGTTCGGACCACTCACTATCGGGAAGAAGGCGGCAAAGTTCGGCTACAAACGATACGGAATTCCGGGTGCGGTCGCCGCCGGAGGGACCGGTGTCCTCGGATATATCGCCGTACGACGCGCCGTCAAATCGGTCGTGAAGCGGAAGGATGTCGGCGGAGCCGTCGATGCGGGTACGATACAGTCGGCCGTCGAGGAAGACGGACTCGACGCTGTCACCGACCGTGAAACGCTCGAATCCGCGATCGACGAGGAGAAGCTCGGTTCGGCCATCGACATCGAAGACGTCCAGACGGCGACGGAGGAGGAGACGGACGAAATCAACGACGTGCAGGCGGACGAGGGAGGCGAAAAAGAAGAAAATAACGACCCGAACTCGGACGACAAATCCGCTGACGAATCGTGAACGCGACCTTCGGTCGACGGTGGACTCGCTCAGTCGGTACGCTTTTGCGCTTCTATCGTCCTACTGTCTACTAATGACCGACGGCGGAACCAAAGCCGAGGAAAAGGTGCCGAACAGCAAGGTTGCGCGGGTACTCCGCGAGTACGATCTCTCGGGCTTCGACGAGGAACTGGTGCATCGTTGGACCGCGGACGGAGAAGAGCGACGTAGCCTTCGACAGTTGGCCGACGACGTGAACCGGGAACTGGTTCGAGTCGCGATGGAGAACGCCGGAATGACGATTCTCGACGGCGACGTGCCGAACACGTATCGACTCCTCACCGACGACGACGTGAGCGCGGGGATGCGAACCGAGGCCGAAACCACCCTCCAGCGCGAGGGCGTGGACGTCGAGCGCCTCCGTTCCGATTTCGTCTCACATCAGGCCGTCCACACCTACCTCACGAAACGGCGCGGCGCGGAGAGTCCCGACACGCCGTCCGACGAGGAATCCGTGGAACGCGGCGCGGAGACGATCCGACGACTTCGGAGTCGGACGGCGGCCGTCAGCGAGAAGACGCTCCGGACGCTTCGGGACACCGACCGGATTTCGCTCGGTTCGTTCGACGTACTGGTCGACGTTCGCCTGTTCTGTGAGGACTGCGGAAAGCAGTACGATGCGGTCGAACTGATTGAATCGGGCGGTTGTGACTGCGGAAACGACGAAGAGGCGTAGCTTCTCTCGTTTTCCCGATACCGTTCTCCCAACCTTCAGTGGCGCGTCCGGCGGGTTTTATAATTCAGCGGTTTGATTACACGGTTTGATGACCGGTACCACACTCCATCGAAGCGAATGCATAGTCCGTATCGAGACCACCGCCGCGGCAATCCCGGAGGTGAACTGAATGGAAGAGATCAGCACCGACGACGCGCCGCCGAGCATCGGCCCCTTCTCGCAGGCCATCCGCGACGGGAACCGGATTTACGTCTCCGGTCAGGGTCCCGTCGACCCCGAGACGGGCGAAATCGTCGAGGGCACCATCGGCGAGCAGACGGCGCACACGCTCGAAAACATCGATGCCGTCTTACAAGCCGCCGGGCGTTCGCTGGATGACGTGGTCAAAGCGACCGTGTTCGTACAGGACATGGACGATTACGACGAGATAAACGAGGTGTACGCCGACTACGTTTCCTCGCCGTATCCGGCCCGAAGCGCCGTCCAAGTCGAGGATCTGCCCATCGACATCGGCGTCGAAATCGAAGTCGTCGCGAGCGCTCGCCGGGAGGAGTGATGAGGAGTAAGGAGGTGATGGGATGAGAGCAGTCGCAGTTCGGCGCGGTGAACCCGGCCCACAACTCATCGACGTTCCGAAGCCGACCCTGGAATCGGGAGAGGCACTGGTCCGGACCCTCCGGGTCGGTATCGACGGCACCGACCACGAAGTCATACAGGGAAACCACGGCGGCTATCCGGATGGAGAGGACTATCAGATTCTCGGCCACGAGGCCGTCGGCGTGGTCGAGGACCCGAACGGAACCGACTTCGACGCGGGCGACCTCGTCGTCCCGACGGTCAGACGACCGTCGGGCGAGCCGAACGAATACTTCGAACGCGGCGAACCGGATGTCGCGCCCGACGGAACGTACCTCGAACGCGGTATCGTTGGCGCGCACGGCTACATGTCCGAGTACTTCACCAGCCCCGAGGAGTACCTCGTCCCCGTCCCCGACGAGTTCGCGGAGACCGGATTTCTGGTCGAACCGATCAGCAACTCCGAGAAGGCCATCGAGTACGCCTACGCTAGCCGCTCGGCGTTCGAGTGGACGCCCGATTCGGGCCTCGTCCTCGGCAACGGTCCGCTCGGGTTGCTCACCTTGGCGATGCTCGTGACCCACGACGATTTCGACCGCGCCTACTGTCTCGGCCGCCGGGACCGCCCCGACCCGACCATCGACATCATCGAGAGACTCGGCGCGACGTACGTCGATTCGCGGGAGATTCCGGTGGACGACATCCCCCACGCCCACGAAGCCATCGACTTCGTCTACGAGGCCACGGGCTACGCGCCACACGCTTTCCAGACCGTCGATGCCCTCGCGCCGAACGGCGTCGCCGCCCTGCTCGGCATTCCGGGCGACCACACGTTCGAAATCGACGGTGGTCGTCTCCACCGGGATATCGTGCTCCAGAACAAGGCGCTACTCGGTAGCGTCAATTCGAACGTCCGTCACTACGAGATGGCTAAAACGTCGCTCGCGGAATTCCCCGACTGGCTCACCGACGAACTGATAACCGGCGTGTACGACCCCGAAGACGCCGAAAAGGCGTTCGAATCCGGCCACGATGTCATCAAGACGGTCGTCGAATTCGACACGCTGTAACGTCGTTTAGGGTCGAACTTCGTTTCTTCGTCGGCAGTGTTTTGAGACGAGTGTCGGATGGGGAATCTCCGGGACGGGTGACGGTAACCTGACCGTTGGGGAGTCGCCAATCCAATCGACCGCCAAAATTTCGCCAGTGCGATCAACCGACAGGGCGGGACTAAAAGGGGCCACCCGCTCGCGTTTACGTGGCCGTCTCCGCGAGCAACTATTCCCGTGCGGACAGTGTGGGGAGCACGAGAATATCTCGTGGAGCGGCCGCGAGCGGGTGGGGGGCTTTCGAGGACTTGGTCCCCGTTCAGTCGGTGTCGATAGCACCGCAAATTCTCAACAGCAGCCACAGCAACAAGCGCAGACACCAACGTCAAACACCGCAGTTGCTAGCGTTAATGGGACTGCACAGCAACCGCACCGCCAGCACACGCCACGGAGGTTGGGATGGAATAGAAAGCTCTCAATCGCTCGCTACGAGCTGAATTTGGTTGGTTTGTGATTTCAACGACCGAGCGGGAATGAAGACCGCACCGCCCTCACCCTCCCAAGCTTCCTCGGTCACTTGCTCGCGGAGGCTGATAACACTGTTTTGCTCGCTATTTCTCGACTTGCGCGACGATTCGTTCGACGGCGTACTCCGCCTCCTCGTCCGTGAGGCACATCGGGTTGACCGTGAACTCACCATCCGTGAGCGCGTCCGCGCCGACGAAGACCCGGGGTTCCTCGCGTCGCAGGCCGCCGACCACGTCGGTCGCGGTGACGCCCGCGAGTTCGGCATCGACGCTGACGACGACCTCCGGCGCGACGGCGGTTTTGTCGTCGGCCGTGAGATGCGTTTCGTATCCCGAAACGGCGTCGAGTTGCTCGGCGATTCGCTCCGAGCGGTCGAGCCACTCCGAAACGCGGGCGTCGTGGTCGTCCTCCACGAAGAGTTGGAGGGCGCGAATCAGACCGACGAGTTCCTCCTTGCCGACCTTCATCGGACGACCGATTCCCTGTCGCGGGACGCCGCCGAGTTCGTTCGGATTCACGAGTTCGGGGGCCGGTTCCCACACGTCCTCGGCCGCGTGCATGTCGAGGTGTTGGGCCGCGACGGACTGGACGAGGTCCTTCCGTCCGGCGAGGATGCCGGTCGTTTGCGGGCCGCGAATCGCCTTCCCGCCGCTGAACGCGACGAGGTCGGCACCGGCCTCGATGAAGGCCGAGAGGTTGCTTACGGGTGGGAGTTCGGCCGCCGCGTCCACGATGACCGGAACGCCGTTGTCGTGAGCGATGTCACAGACGACTTCGAGCGGCGGTTCGGTGTAGGACTTCTCCATGTACGCGACGGCGGCCGTGTTCTCGGTTATCGCGTCCGCAATCTCCCACGGTTCGACGTTGCGCGACCCGGTTCCGAGGTGGCGGTCGTTCGATCCCACGTCCACGATGTTCGCGCCAGCGGCGCGGAGCGCGTGGTCGTAGCCAGTTCGGTGGGTTCGTGGCATGACGATTTCGTCCGGCACGCCCTCCGTCTCCGGTAGTCGCGCCATCGCCCCGATGTCGTCTCCCGCGATGCACGCCGCCGCGCCGAGTGCGAGAGCGCTCGACGCGCCGCAGGTGACGTATCCCGCGTCCGCGCCGGTCACGTCGGCGATCAACTCGCTCGCCCGGGCCTGCAGGTCCGAGAGGCGGACGAACGCCGCTGACGCGCGGGCCATCGCTTCGACTGCCTCCGGTCGGATGCGACTGCCACCGATCCTCGTCTTCGTCCCCGTCGCGTTGACGACGTGCGGGACACCCAACTCCTCGTAGATGGTTTCGTTCGGCATACGAACGTCTCACGCGGCATGGAATAAATAGATTCGCCGTTCGCGTGAGGATTTGGTCGGGAACGCTAATTTCGTAATGTGAAACGAGCCGGGTCGAAAACAGAAACCCGAATCCGGAAGCTAACAGACACGGTCGAGAACGCGCTCCCAGAGCGTCGGGAGGCCGTCCCACGACAGTAGCCCTTCGGGTGCCCAGTGTGGCGCGCAGTCCGTCGCATAGGCGAACGAACTCCCGTCGCCGTAGTCGCCGATGGCGAGGAACGGGTCGTCCTGCACGGTCGCCCAGACTTCCGCTTCGGGTTTCGCAGTCGTCCGGTTGTAGCCGAGGACGTGCGGCCACTCGTCCGGCAGGTCGGCGTCCGGCACGCCCTCGTTTTTCGGCACCGCGCCGCTCGGCGTCTCCACGCGGTCGTCCCCCGCAGCGATTTCGACGGGAAGCACGTCGGCGAGCGGCGTCATGCCGTAGCGTGCCTGTCCGCCCTTTCCGGCGAAACTCATGTAACCGCCGATCATGCCGAGCGCGCCGCCGTCACGGACCCAGTCGGCCAGCACCGCACAGCGGTCGGCGTCGGTATCGCCCGCCGCGACTCGGTCGGTTATCTGGAGCGAGTCCGCGCCGATGTCGCTCAGGAGGACGAGGTCGTACTCGTCCAATTCCTCGGCCGTCCGCGGGAAGGACTTCGCGGCGACGTGACACGGTTGATAGGTCACCGACGCGCCGACCGATTCGAGCGTCTCGATGAACTCGTCGGCCGATTCGCCATATTCGCTGTCGTGCATGACGTTTCTCCCTTTGATTTCGAACTGCACGGTCGTCCACGATTCGCCAGCGAGCAAAACGTTCGTCATTGTTCCCGGTGTCAAACCCTCGGGGTATAATCCTATCGTTCGCGTCAGAACGGGAACAGTCGCGCCGCCTCGTCCTCGGTCAGCGGCGTTCCGTATTCGCTCGCCTCGAACGCCTCGGCGTACTGGACGTCCGTACCGTCCGGACCGTACCGTTCGACCAGTCCGTCGCGATACCGGCCAGCCACGTCCGAAAGCGCCCGGACGTGAGGAAGGCCACCGTTTCGCAACCAGCGGAACCGCTCGCCAGGGTCGTCGGGCACCTCGTCGATGGTCCCCTCCACGTACGGAAGCCACTCGTACATCTGGCTGTCGTGGCAGTCGAGCATCTCGAACTTGCGCTCGACGGTGTCGTCGATGTCGACCACCACGTCAGGCGAGAACGGATTGGGTCGGTCGAACGTGTCGCTCATGTACGCGAAGACGGGGTTCGATTCGAGCGCGGGCGTCTCGGGGCAAACGTTCGGAACGGCGACCATGTAGGCCGCATCCCGCACGAGTTGCGCCGTGTAGCGGTGGTCCGGGTGGTAGTCGTTCGGGCGGTGGGTAATCACGAGGTCGGGACCGAACTCCCGGATCCGTTCGATGAGTCGTTCGCGATTTTCGAGCGACGGTTGGAGTTTTCCGTCCGGAACGTCGAACAGTTCGAATTCCGCACCGGCGACCGTCGCGGACGCGTTTCCCTCCTCGCGTCGTCGTCGCACCAACTCCTCCCCCTGGAGGTCGTGGTGCCCGGCGGAACCGTCCGTCATCGAGAGGAACAACACGTCGTGACCGTCATCGGCATATTTGCACGCCACACCACCGACTTTGAGGTCGCAGTCGTCGGGATGCGCGCCCACGACGAGGACCCCCAGCGTCTCCGTAGTCATCAGTTGCCCGAACACGATTCCCTGACATAAGTTCTCCGGGCGATGGGTACGAAACCGCCGCTGTGGAGAGTTATTTGTAGGTGGGCTGTGAGGGTGAGATATGTCGGTTACGAACGTGTCAGCCATCCCTGTAGAGATGGGTGTCCAGCCACTCGAATCGGGACTGGGTCTCGCACCGTACGTGAGCAACCACGACCAAGTCGAATCCGTCACGCGAATGCTCGTCAAAGTCGAGACCGACGAGGACGTAACCGGGTGGGGGGAGATGCTCGTCGGCATGAAATCCGCCACGGTGACGAAGGCCGTCATCGACGACGTGGTCGCGCCGGAACTCGTCGGGCGCGAAATCGGCGACATCCGCGACTTCGTCGAGTCGTTTTATTTCCCATACGTGAAAGTCCGGCCGTTCCTGGGGGCCGTCGAAACCGCACTCTGGGACGCGCTCGGAAAGAAACTCGACGCGCCGGTGTACCAACTGCTCGGCGGCAAGACCCGCGACGAAGTCGATATCGCGACCTGTCTCGGCATCCTCGGACCCGAGGAGTCGCGTACCTACGCCCGGCGAGCGGTCGATCATGGCTTTTCCACGTTGAAAACGAAGGCCGGGCCGGATTGGCGCGAGGACGTAGCGCGAATCCGCGCGATGCACGACGAGGTGGACGGGGAACTCGAATTCCGACTCGACCCCAATCAGGGCTGGGCGTTCGAGGACGCGGTGCGCGTCGCCACCCGCCTCGAAGAGGAAGGTATCCTACTCCAGTATCTCGAACAACCCGTCCGCATCGACACCTACGGAACCTACGCCTCGCTCCGAAACCGCGTCCGAACCCCGATAGCGGTCAACGAGGACACCTACTTCCCGCGGAACCTCCGCTTTCTGTTGCAGGCCGACGCCATCGACGTGGCCGTCGTGGACCTCGTTCCGGCGGGCGGTATCCTCGCCGTCCGGGACCAGGTCGCCATGGCGGCCAACGCGGGCGTCTCGGTCTCACACCACTGCGGGTTCGACCTCGGTGTCAAGACGGCCGCGGTGCTCCACACCGTGGCGAGCACGCCCGGCATCAACCTCCCGCCGGACAGCACGTACTACGGCTGGGACGACTACATCATCGAGGAACCGTTCGAAGTCGAGGACGGCGCGTATCCGGTGCCCCACGGACCGGGCCTCGGCATCACGGTGGACGAGGAGAAAGTCGAGCGGTATCGGTGTGACTGAGAAGTAAAACATTCGAAATCAGTCGCCCTCGGCCGATTCGCTCGTCGCGGGACCCGCTTTCACGGGCTCTCCCTCCGCCAGTGGCGCACTGTTCCAGTACTCGTGATTGCCCTGCTGTCGGAAACACGCCGACCGGCGGCCGTCGCCGTCGTGATCGGCCAGGGTCGGACACTCCTTCGTACACGCCTCCCGCGCTTCGGGACAGCGCGTGTGGAACCGACACCCGGACGGCGGATCGGTGGGCGTGGGGATGTCGAGCGAACGGATCGGCGGGTCAGTGACGCCCGCGGAGCGGTTCCTGAGGTCCGAAGTCGCCCACAGCAGCACCTTCGTGTAGGGGTGCTGTGGGTCGTGGATTATCTGTTCGGGCGTGCCGATTTCCACGAGTTCGCCGAGGTACATGATGCCGATCCGGCCGTTCGCCCGTTGCGTGAGGTGTTTCGCGTTGGCGAGGTCGTGGGAGATGTAGAGGTAGGACGTGTCGAACTGTTCTTGTAATTCCAGCATTAGGTCCATCATCTCGGCGCGAAGGCTCACGTCGAGCGCGCTGATGGCCTCGTCCGCGAGGATGAGGTCGGGGTTCATCAGCAGCGACCGGATGAGCACCACGCGCTGTTGTTCACCGCCCGAGAGTTGATGCGGATAGCGGTTGGCGTAATCCTCCGCCGGGGCCATCCCGACGTATTCGAGCAGCCCGTAGATACGGGCGCGGCGGTCCGCCTCGCTCATCTCCGGTTGCCAGTGTTTCAGCGGGTCGGCGAGGCTCGATTCGACGGTGTAGTTCGAATTGAGCGAGCTACCGGGGTCCTGATGGATCATCTGGAGCGACCGGCGGATTTCGCTGGACGAATACTCCCCCTCGGATTTTCCGCCGCCGAACCATCCACTGGATTCCTTCGTTTCCCAGACGTCCTGGCCGCGGTAGAGTACTTTTCCCTCGGTGGGGCGCTGGACGCCGATGGCGGTCTTTCCGAGCGTCGTCTTTCCACACCCGGACTCGCCGACGAGGGCGACGATGTCGTTTTCGTACACGTCGAGGCTCACGTCGTCCACGGCGTGGACGGTTTCCGAACCGGCGAGGCCGAGCAACCGTTCCTTCTCGAAGTGGACGCTCACGTTTTGTAGGGAGAGCAACGGTTCGCCCGTTCGGTCGGTCATCGTCGCTCACCTCCGTTGGCGTTCGCGTTTACGTCCGCGCTCACATCGGCTCCCGAGTCGCCGAGCGTCAACGGAATCTCCTCCCGGGCGTTTCGCCAATGGAAACACGCGACGTCGTGGCCGTCGGCCACGTCGTGCAGGTGCGGAACCTCGGTTCGGCACGTCTCGTCCGCCAGCGGACAGCGCGGATTGAACGAACAGCCCTTCGGAAGCGACACGGGGTCGGGACTCGATCCCTCGATACCCTCGATGTCCATCGCCCGGTCCGAGATGTTCGGCACGGCGTTGAGCAACGCGCGAGTGTACGGATGGGCAGCGTGGTCGAGGAGTTCGTCCGTTGGGCCGAGTTCGACGAGGTCGAAGGCGTACATCACGGCAAGCCGGTCGGCGAGGTCGGCGATCAGCGGCAGGTCGTGCGTGACGAACACCATCGTCAGGTCGTACTTCGCCTGTAGATCCTCCAGCATGCCGATGATGGACCGCTGCATGAGGAGGTCGAGTGCCGCCGTGGGTTCGTCCATGACGACCACGTTCGGGTCGAGGACGAGACCGAGCGCGATGAGCGCCCGCTGTTTCATCCCGCCCGACAGTTCGTGCGGATGCGAGCGGAGCACGCGGTCGGCATCGAGGTAGAGGTCGGCGAGTAATTCACGAGCGAACGCCATCCCCTCGGTGCGGTCGGCGTCGTGCGCGCGGAGTGTCTCCTCGAAGTGACTGCCGATGGTCATCGTCGGGTTGAACGCGCTCTGGGCTCCTTGGATGACGAACGATATCTCGTTCCAGCGGAGGGCGGTGAGTTCCTCGCGCGAGAGCGAGAGCACGTCCATCGGTTCGCCGCCGTCCGGCGGATGGTAGATGACTTCGCCGTCCACCTGTCCGGGTGAGACGATGGCATCGAGCATCGCGGAGGCGAGCATCGACTTTCCGGACCCGCTCTCGCCGACGATGCCGAGCACTTCACCCGCGTGAACGTCGATGCTGACGTCGCGGAGAACGCGGGAGTCCCCACGGTCCATGCTGAAGGAAACGCTGGCGTCGCGCACCTCCAGGATCACGTCTTCGTCGGGGGGCGTGCTCGCTCCCGGCGTGGATCGATAGTTGGTCGCCATGCTGGCTACCTCCAACGGCCGTCGGTTTCGTGCTTCCGGACGGCGTGTCGATGGCTTTCGCAAGCGATTCGATTCGGGTTCGTGGTTCGTGCGGTGTACATGGGTCGTATCGTGAATCGTGAAGTCATCAGTTGTACCCTATCAGTCGGAGTCCGAGGTGGCCGAAGATGGCGTAAACGAAGGCGCTCGTCCCCAGGATGGCGAGCATCCCGGAGAGGACGCCGTTCGTCACGAACGGGACGTACCCCGAAAGAAGAACGGCGAGCGCCCAGAAGACGACACCCAGCATGGTGACGAAGGCGATGAACGACTGGCGAACGACGAGCAACAGGGAGACGGCCTGCCCGTGGTCGGCTTCGACGCTCATTCGTCACCTCCGGTGCTTTCGTGGCGAGCACGCAGTCGGACGTTGAACACCCGGTCGAGCCCCTGTGCGAGCAGGATGAATCCGAGCGAGATGAGGATGATGAGCACCATCGGGATCAGCAGCCAGTGAATCTGGTTCGGGTTCGTCAGGTCAGCCTGATTGTACGCTTTCTGCATCATCAGACCCCAGTTCGGGTTCGATTGCGGGAGGATACCGAGGAAGTACAACCCGACGGATTCGAAGATGATACTCCGGGAGCTATTGGCGAAGTTGACCGAGATGTACGGCATCATGTTCGAGATGACGTCCTTCCGGAGGATGTGGAACTCGGATAAGCCCATGATCCGGGACGCTTCGGTGAACGACTCCTCGCGGATGCTCAGCACCTGCGAGCGAATCGTACGCGCCAACTTCGGCCAGTTGTCGATACCAAGGATGAGGCCGACGACGTACGGTTGCTCCGGTTGGTATATGCTCGCCAGCACGATGACCAACGCCAGTCCGGGAATCGTGAGGACGACGTCGGTGAGCGTCATCAGCGCGGAATCGGTGCGGCCACCACGATACCCCGCCACCGTCCCGATTACCGTCCCGAGACAGACCGAGACCAACGCACCGGCCAGAATTATTTCGAGCATCGCCGGTGTCGAGTGAACGACCCGCTTGAGTATCGATTTCCCCATCACGTTGGTTCCGAGCGGATACTGCCAGTTTTGAAACGGCGGTACGAATATCGGCCCCTCCATCACGGTGGCTTTCGGCACGAGAACGATGCCGAACGGTTCGATGGCGACGATACCCACGGCGACGAATCCCAGGAGGATGAGCGAACCGACGAGCGCGCGCCAGTCGTCCAACAACACCGCGGTCGGCGCGTAAATCCGTCGTTCAAACGACCTGCGCGCTTTCTCCCGCGTCGTCAGTTCGGGGACGTTCGACATCTGCGTGAAGATGCTGTCGTCGATACCACCCCTGGACCGCTCGCTCGTCCCGCCATCGGTTCGTGCGGCGGAGTTCTCGGACTCCTCAGTAGGATTCACGGCTACTTCCTCCTTTGACGCGCGGGTCGATGACGCCGTAAGTCAAGTCGGCGATGAGGATTCCGACGAGCGTGATCGCGGTGAAGAAGATGAATGCCCCCATGATGACCGGGTAATCCCGGTTCATGAGCGCGTTGAACGTCACCAATCCCATCGCGGGATAGTTGAAGATTTTCTCCAGAATGATGCTGCTGCCGAAGATGCTGGCGATGCCCATCATGATGCTCGTGTAGACGGGCAACAGCGCGTTCCGACCGACGTAACGGATGGCGATTCTCCCCTGACTGATGCCGCGCAGTTGCGCGACCCTGATGTAGCCTTCACCCATCTCGCGGATGCAGTTGCCCCGGAACGCCAGCGCACCGCCGAACCCGGCGATGAACGACGACAGCACGGGGAGGATGGCGTGTTTGACGACGCCGACGATGAACGGCAAGTTGAGTCCGGCCGTCGTGTTCGGATCCATCCGTCCGCCGCTCGGCAGCCAGCCGAGGTAGAACGAGAAGACGATGAGCGCGAGGATGGCGACGATGTAGTACGGGACGGTGGTGTTAGCGATGGAAACCATCGTCATTCCGGTGTCGAACGGGCTTCCCTCGTTGTACGCCATCACCGCGCCGAGCAGCAAACTGACGGTCGTCCCGAGCGCGAGGCCGTAGATGCTGATGAAGATCGACCACGGCATCGCTTCGAACAGGATGTCGAAGACGGGCCTGTTCTTGAATATCGACCGCCCGAAGTCCTGATAGAGGACGATGTCTCGAAGGTAGTCGTAGTACGCGACGTACCACGGCTGTGATGGGTCGATACCCGTATAGGTCCGCACCATCGCGTTGATGTGTTCCATCTGCTGGGCCGATGGACTGTTCCCCTGTTCCAGCATCTGTTGCATCAGATGGATCTTCACCATCTGAACCGGGCCGAACGGAAGCATCCGGTACAGAGCGAACGTTACTGTCAGCGCGAGGAAAAACACCAGCACTGACTGGCCGATCCGCTTCCAATAATACATCGTGTTACTGTGCTTGTGTTTCTCCCACCGCAATAAAGGTATGGGAGAGATTGTCTGGAACGGACCATTCATTACGGTCCTCGACGAGGGAACGATATGACACTCCTCAACCGAGTTCTCGACGTATTCGGACGCGGGGGCGACGATGACGCCGAAACGTACCAGTGTATCAGGTGCGGCGAGACCTTCGACCGCGAGTACTACGAGTGCCCCGCGTGTGGCGTGCAACACGGCGTCGCGCGTGTCGACGGAGGGTCGGACGAAACGTTTAATTCCTGATGAACGAGTGACCCGAACGAATGTCCCACAGGTTGACCCTCTTCGATTACGTCTGCTCGAACGCGGATAAGTTCGCGCTGTTGCTGGCCTTCGAGTGTCTCGCCGGTCTCCTCTCGCTCGCGCTCTTCTTCGGTTCCGAACCCGGAACGTCCCAACACGTCGTTTCCATCCTGAACATCGCGGGTGCGAGCGTGCTCGGGGCCGCGACGGCGGCGATTCTGCTGAAGTGCTACCGTACGTGAAAAAATAGCCACGTGGGTGACGGTTGGTGTGATGGTCGATACCGCCGTGACGACACGAGACCGATGGCGACGGTTCGCCTACTTCGTCTTGGCGTTGATGTGTCCCTTCATCAGGAACTCCATCGAGTTGGTGTAGTGTTCGTTCTTCGTCTCCTTTGCGTGTGGGTGGTCGTCCACCTTCCCGGTCGGGAAGTCGAACTTGTCCTCGTTGCCCCAGTACGCCCGCGTCTCGTCGTAGAATCCGATGTGAGGAACCTGCCAGTTCGTGTACCACATCAGCTTCCGGGTGAACTTCTTGACCTCCTTCGTGGACTGGGTCTGGGACATGATGTTGTCCCACTTGACGGGGTAGAGCGTCTGTTTCGCGCCGCCGTTGCCCATCTGGCCGACCTTCGTCGGATACTTGGGACGGATAGGTTGGTTCAGCTTCTTGCTCCGGTTCTGCGTGAGGTCCGGCGTCCGGCGGTCCACCTTACAGGACTTCGTCGGTTCCTTCGCGTCCACGACTTCGTCGAACTTCCCGATTCCGGCGACGCTGAGGGTAGAGTACGCGTTCGCCGGGTGTGAGGTGTCCGAGAACCAGTTGACCATGTCGAAGTCGTGCGTGTCCGTCCAGCGCTTCCAGAAGCCGCTGCTCGACGGGATGATGAGTTTGTTTCCGAAGCCGAACTCCTTGAGCTTCGGGCTGACGTAGTTCCCGATGGTCTCGTAGATGTTCCACGGCGGCGTGAGGTAGGTGAGTCCTTTGACCTCGTCGCCGCTCGAATCGGCCCAGTACTTGCCGTTCTTCGAGTACCCGGCGTCCTTGAGCACTCTCTTGGCTTTCTGGGGTTCGGAGTTGCGACCGTATCCGATGAGTTTGTTCCGGAAGCCCTCGCCCGCCCACTGGTTCGTCGCCTTCGTGGACATCCCGGTGACGGTGTCGCGCGGTTTGTAGTTCAACCCTTGCGTGCTCTTGATGACCTGCACGAGTTCGTCGTGGTCGAGGAGGTATGCGATGGCCCGACGAACGGGGCGATGTGCGAGGTGCTTGTTGTTCCAGTTCATCGAGAGCTTCACGATGCTGGAGGTGGGAAACCGATTGAACACGTCCACCTTGCTGTTCTGTTTGGCCTGATTTATCGTCTTGTCACCCATGTCGAGTTGCCCAGCATTGAGCGCCTGTATTGCCTTTTGCTTCTCGGAGATGAGATGCCAGTTGAACGTCTTCAGGTTCGTCCAGTCGGCGCGCGGGTGATTCTCGTACTTCTCGTGGACGGCGTTGGTCGGCGAGAGCTGTTTCGGTTTCCACATCCCGCAACCGAGGCCCTTGTCCACGAGGTCGTTCAGGGTGATCGTCGTCGACGTCAGGTCCTTCGTCACCTTCTCGACGGCGCTTTCGCCACCGGCGTCCTCGTACTGTTCGAGCCACGATTTGAAGTAATCGTGCTTGACGACGGTGGTGAAATACGGAGTCGCCGTCTTCTGGAGCGTGGGATTGGCCGGTCCCGACAGGGTGTGTTTGAGCGTGTGTTTGTCGACGACTTCCCAACTGTCGTCGGTGTTCTCCGGGCCGTAGCTGGCTTTGTAATCGCTGATGAGCTGTGCGGTGTGGACGTCCTGTGCGGTCACCGGTTTTCCGTCCCACCACGTGTAATCGTCCTTGAGTTTTATTTCGACCTCACAGCCGCCTCCCTTGAGGTTGATCTCGTCCGCGAGCCAGTAGATCGGGTCCCCGTTCGCGTTGGGGTACACCAGCGACTCCCACCACATGTAATCCATCCAGTACTCGGTGTTCTTGGTGTCCGTGAAGGGGTTGATGTTGGAACTACTCGGCTGCCAACTGACCGGCGCGCGCATGTTCAGTTCCGTCGTGACCGGCGAACCGCCGCCGTCGGTCCCGTCCGAACCACCGTCGGTGTTCGACATCGTGACGTCCTGGTCGTTGGGATTGTCGCCTGCACAACCGGCCAATCCCGCTATCGTCGCGCTGCCGCTGAGCGCCATCCACTGGCGACGTGTCAGCCGACTCCCATCGGGCTCGCCGCTAGAACCGTGGTTGCTGTTAACCATACTCGATTCGATATTAAAATGAACACAGAAAAAGGTTTGGGTTAGTGACTGTCCGGCGTGTGAACCCAAAACCGTTTGTACCCGGACGACAGGTGGGAGATATGGCTTTCAGTGCAGAGAGAAACGGCGACGTCGCCATCGTCACCGGGGCGGCGAAGGGTATCGGTCGCGCCATTGCGGAACGACTCGCGGACGCGGGAACCACCATCATCGTCGCGGACGTGGACCGGGAGGGAGGCGAGGAAACCGTCTCCCGCATCGAGGAAAATGGAGGTACGGCCGAGTTCGTCAGAACCGACGTAAGCGAGTCCGCCGACGTCGCCGCGATGGTCGAGGCGACGATGGAGCGTCACGGGAGCATCGACGTCCTCGTGAACAACGCGGGCGGGTCGTTCGACGACGGGAACGTCGCCGACGTCTCCGACGAAACGTGGGAACGGATCATCGACGTGAACCTGAAGGGGCAGTTCCTCTGCGCTCGGGAGACCATCCCCGCGATGGTCGAATCGGGCGGGGGTTCGATGGTCCACATCTCGTCCATCAACGCGAAGGTCGGCATCGGGTTAGCCTCCTACTCCGCCGCGAAAAACGGGATCATCGCGCTCTCCAGAATCATCGCGACCCAGTACGGCCGACACGGAATCCGCTCGAACGCCATCTGCCCGGGGAGCATCATCACCGATGCGTCTAGCGAGAAACTGACGACGGAGGGACCGGTTCGGGAGGAGTGGGTGAACCAGTATCCGGTCGGTCGGTTCGGCCGTCCCGAGGACGTGGCCGCCGCCGCGTTCTACCTCACGTCCGACGACGCGTCGTTCGTCACCGGCACCGAACTCGTCGTCGATGGCGGCCTCTCCGCGGGCCTCGACCAACAGTTGGAGACGATGATGTACGATATCGACGAATCGCCGACTAGAGACCGAAAACGGACGCGAAACCGAAAATAAACGCGAAACCGAAGATACTATCGAACCACGATTTTCCGGACAGAAGTATAAGTAGCCCGGCGAGAAAGCGGTGTTATGACCACCGAGTGCCGTCGCCTCACCGATTACGGACGCGTCTTCGCCGGTATCGACCGTTGGAACCGAACACATCCGGACTTCTCCATTTCCGACCGGTTGGTGTCACAGAACGTCTTCGCGCCGTTCGACGGGATGGACGTGACGGCGTGGGGCGGGTTCGAGGACGGCGAACTCGTCGCCTTCGCGCTCGGAAAACGGCTCACGGAAGCCGTTCCGGACTTCGCGGACGGAACCGTGGGGTGGATCAGTCTGTTCGCCGACAATTCCGATGACGACACCCACATCGCTTCGAAACTGCTCGCCACGGTCGAGCGGGACATGGCGGAACGGGGCGTCACCCGACTCCGATTCGGCGGTGACCCCGGGCAGTTTCTGCCGGGCGTGCCGACGGAATTCGATACCCTCCGTGAATCCCTCCGCGAAGCGGGATTCGCCCCCGACAGGACGTATTTCGACCTGAAAGGGGACCTTACGACGTACGAATCGCCGCCGCGAATTGCGGACGTCGATTCCGCGTGGACGAACCTGACGCTCGAACGCGTCGGCGCGAACACCGAACCGTTGTTCGCATTCCTGTCCGACCAGTTTCCCGGTCGCTGGCTGTACGAAGCGCGGAACTTCTCCCGGGTTCCGGGCGGTGCCGACGACTACTGGCTTCTTCGAAACGACGGGGAAACGGTCGGATTCTGCCGAGCGAACACGCCTGACTCGGGATATCGCGGCGGCAACGTCAACTGGGCGAATCGCCTCGACGGGCGCGTCTGTGGGATCGGCCCACTCGGAATCGACGAGGCGTACCGCGGCCGTTCGTGGGGTCTCTGGATGATATCCACGCTCGCCGAACGCTACCACGATGCGGGCTACGATCGTATGATCATCGACTGGACCGACCTCGTCGGCTACTACGCCAAACTCGGCTTCGAACCGTGGATCGCTTACGAGTCGTTCACGAAGGAACTCGACCGGGAGACGACGCGATGACCGAGCGCATCGTCATCGGTCTGATGTCTGGAACGTCGCTCGACGGCGTGGATGCGGCCTGTTGTCGGATTCGCGGCGATGGAAGGGACAACTACGACGTCACGGTCGAATCGTTCGTCACGGAATCCTACGATTTCGCGCTCCGAACCCGAATCGAGGCGGCCTGTTCGGACGCGGGAACCATCGCCGAGGCGTGCACCCTGAACGTCGCGCTCGGAACCGTCTTCGCGGATGCGGCCGACACGGCGGCGTCGGCCGCGGACATCGACCTCGGGGACGTTGATGCCATCGGCTCACACGGTCAGACGGTCCGACACGAGCCTGAACCGCGGAAAATGCCGGGAGGAGAGCAGCGGTTGCGTTCGACGCTCCAAATCGGCGACGGGAGCCTCATCGCCGAACGCACCGGCGTCACGACGATAGCCGACTTCCGCACCGCCGACGTCGCGGTCGGCGGCCACGGTGCGCCGCTCGTCCCGTTCGCCGACCTCGCGCTGCTCGCCGACGACGAGTCGTTCCGTATCGCCCAGAACGTCGGCGGCATCGGAAACTGCACCGCGCTTCCACCCGGCGCAGGACCGGCGGACGTGACGGCCTTCGACACCGGTCCCGGAAACATGGTCATCGACGGCGTGGTCGAACTGCTCACCGACGGCGAGCGAACCTACGACGAGGACGGGAAAACCGCCCGCGAGGGGACCGTCGATGAATCCGTCCTCGCCGACGCGATGGACGACGAGTACTTCCGCGAAGCGCCGCCGAAATCGACCGGGCGCGAACGGTTCGGCCGTGAGTACGCACGTGAGTTCGTCGCCGCCTGCCGCGAACACGACTGCTCGGACGCGGATATCGTCGCGACGGCGACTGCGCTGACGGCCCGCTCCATCGCCGATGCCTACCGACGATTCGTTTCCCTGTCACCCGATGAAATCGTCGTCTCGGGTGGCGGCGCGTTCAATCCGACGCTGCTCGACCTACTCGACGCGGAGGTGGACGCGCCGGTACGAACCATCGACGAGTACGGCGTCGGTGCCGACGAGAAGGAAGCCGTCGCGTTCGCCTTGCTCGCCGCGGCCGCACTCGACGGCGTCCCGAACAACGTCCCCGGCGCGACGGGCGCATCACGACCGGTCGTCATGGGCAAGCGCTGTCCGCCGACGGATCGATAGGGCCTGGCGACCCGTCTTTTTCCGAGTGCTCGGCGTCTCCTTTCTATCGATCGACAGCTTTCGGTACCGTCGAATCACCAGCGAGACGATTCGTCGGGGAATCGAGGTCGAAGCGGAAGGTATGTGGAGAGAAATCGTCCCGGAATCGGTTTCGGACGGTCCGAAATTCGTCACGAAAATACAGTGATGACGAACGGCGGCGAGAGGTACCGAGCGTCCCGCCGAGACCACCATTACACGCTTATGCTCGTAATGCTCTCTGTGAGCGAAAATCCATCGAACAGCCCATGTTGTTTGTTCACACCGAGTTGAGGACGGATTTCGCCCCTTCCGAATTCGGCGGGACGTGTGAATGAACGCCGAATGGTTCGAGAACGCCAAATTACGGTCGAGAACGCCTAGACAACCCGTTTCGACTGAGTCGAAACGGGTAGAGATCTACCGCTTTCGGCGAGTCCTCCGGGCTATCGAAACGAACGACAAGCGTCGACGAATAGACGTCGACGGATAAACGCCGACTGAGGAAAAGAATTCCTTACGCGGAATCCGCGACGCCCGGCAGGTCGTGGAGTTGGGTGAGCGATTCGATTTCGTATGTCGGTTCCTCCGGGAGTTCGTAGCCGTTCCGGTGTTCCCGACGGATGAAGGCCGAATCCAACCCCGCTCGGTGGGCGGCACGAACGTCACACGCGCTGTCCCCGACGTAGAGTCCGTCCGTCACGTCGAGGTCGTTCATGGCCTTCTCGATGTAGTACGTCTCCGGTTTCGTCCGGTCGAACCCCTGGACGGTCGGGTCGCGGCCGTACACCGCCTCGAACAGGTGCGCGAGGTCGAAGCGCTCCACCATGTACTCGATGGTCGCGTGCTGGTTGCTGCTGACGAGACCCATGTCGTGATGGTCGACGAGGTCGAAGAGGACCGAGCTATCGTCGTAGAGCACCCGCTCGCCGCGGTCCATCATCCCGGACTGAAGCGCCGACGCGTTCTCCTCTCGCTCCGGCCAGAACCGTGCGAAATCGATGTCGTGACGGGCACACGCTCGTCGCATATCGTCCATCGTCGCACCGGCGATGAAGGCGTTCAGGTCGTCGTCCGATGGTGAAACGCCGAACGCGCCGAACGTCGCTTCGACCGCCTGTCGATAGATCGTCGGGTGGTCCGAATGGAAGTCCAGCAGGACCCCATCCACGTCGAACAGCACCGAATCGTATGTCATTGAATACTCCCTAGCGGCGGAGAGGACAAATAGGTTATTCACCGAATTTCCGCGGACCGAGGGGTTAAGTCGATGCCCCACCCTCATCCGGCACCATGGAACGCTCGATAGACGACGGGTCGCTCGAAGCCACCCTCACGCGGGGAATGAACGAGGGTACGTATCCCGGCGCGGTGGCCGCAATCGGGTCGGCGGACGGTATCGAACGGATAGCGGTCGTGGGCGAGCGAGACCCCGAACGGGGGAAGGCGATGACGCGCGGGACGACGTTCGACGTGGCCTCGCTGACGAAACCGGTCGTGACGGCGACGACGACGCTCTCGCTCCTCGAAGCGGGCGAGATCACGTTGTCGGACGAACTCCGGCGACACGTTCCGAACCTCGACGGTCATCGACGCGGCGGAATCCGACTCCTCGAACTCGTGACCCACAGTTCCGGATTCCAACCGTACTCGTTCTCCGAGGAGTGGAGTTCGGTCGAGGACGTGTTGAACGGCCTCCGGAATCGGTCGATACTCGAAGCCGAACCCGGCAGTCGGAGCGAATACAGCTGTCTCAACTTCGTCTATCTGGCCGCGGCACTGCGGGGAGCGACCGAGCGCTCGTTGGGCGAACTCGCCGAGCAACACGTCTTCGGTCCCGCCGGAATGAAGGATTCGAGCCTCGGACCGTTGTCCGATACCGGAAACGTCGCCGCGACGTACGACCACGACTACCGCGACCGGATTCTCCGCGGCGAAATCCACGACCCGCTCGGTTGGGCGATGGACGGGGAGAGCGGAAACGCGGGGCTATTCACGACGATGGACGACCTCGCGCGGTTCGCACGGGCGTATCTCGCCGCCGACGGGACGCTCCTCTCCGCGGCGACGGTCGAGCGCATGCAGGACGACTGGTTGCCCGGTCTCGACACCCGTCACAGCCTCGGGTGGCGACTCGCCGACGAGACCTACCCCGCGCCGAACTGGTCACGCGTCGGACTCGGCCACACGGGGTATACGGGAACGTCGTTGTGGCTCGACCACGACCGCGACAGGTTCGCGATTCTGCTCACGAACCAAGTGTACGACGGGAAGGGAACCGGTCTCATTCGATTCCGCGAGCGGTTCCACGCGATGGTCGCCGCCGGACGGTTCGACTGAGTTTCCCCCGCCGACCGGGCAATATTTAATACACGGCGCGAACGTTGGCTGGTATGGTCGCAGTCTGGAGTTATCCGTGGCGTCTGCTCTCTCAACAGCCCGACACGACGAGGCGTGAACTCGCCGAACTGGGCGTGACGGGCGTCAACGTCGCCGCGCACTATCACTCCATCCGAACGCTCGATCCGCGTTCCTCAGGCACGCTGTTCGAATCGTACGAGGGGGGGTGCTATTTCACACCTGACTCGAAGCAATTCACCGACACGCCCATCGATCCGCCCGTGAACGACATCGACGGTCACCCCGACCCGTTCGGGGACGTCGTCGAACGGTTGACCGACGGTGGTATCGACGTCAACGCGTGGCTCGTCTGTTTTCACAATACGAAACTCGCGTCGGAGAACCCGGAGTTTCGCGTCGAGAGCGCGTTCGGCGACGCCCACGAGCACGCGTTCTGCCCGTCGAATCCCGAGGTTCACGCGTACTTCGAAGGCGTCGTTCGCTCGCTCGCGGAGTACGATATTTCGGCCATCAACCTCGAATCGATCGGTTTCCCGAGCGTCTTCCATCCCCACGGTTCGACGTTCGGTCACGCGAAGAACCAGGTCGTCCGCGGACCGGACGAGCAACTATTGGTCTCCCAGTGTTTCTGTTCGGCCTGTCGGGTACGAGCGGCCGACCACGCCGTCGATTTCGACCGTGCCCGCGAAATCGTCCGGTCACTGGTACGTGACGTTCTCCGAACCCCGGAACAACAGGTCGGATCGCTGGCGCAACTCGCCGAGGAGGAACCCGTGCTCGCGGACCTCTTCGACTTCCGCGCGTCGGTCATCGACGACTTCCTCTCCCGAATCGCGGCGGCCAGCGGCGACGTGGAGTTGACCTACTCGGCGGCGGACGGACTCGGCCGCGACCCGAACGACGGGTGGCCAGCGGGGGTCGTCCTCGACCGGATTCGGCCGCATCTCGACCGAATCATCGCGCTCTGTTACACGGACGACCGGGACCTCGCCCGGCGGCGAGTTCGCGGGTACCGAGACGCCGTCGAGATGCCGGTCGATGTCGGAGTCACTCTCGACCCTGACGTCATCGGTTCCGAGGACGAGTGGCGGACGTTCGTCGCAGAGGTCGGTGAACTCGGCGAGGAACTCCACGTTTACAACCACGCGCTCATGGGTGAGGCCCATCTCGACTGGCTGAACGCGGCGGTCGTCAAGCCGGAGAACTAGTCTCGACTCACACGGGGTTTTTTAAGGAGATAACGCATTGCCGAAGATATGGTTACGCTCGGCGTAGAACGGTTACTGGACGACTGTCCCGAGACGGTCGACGGCGAACGCCTCGGACTCATCACGAACCCGTCCGGTACCGACAGCAACCTCAACACGACGATAGACCTCCTCGATGCGCGCGACGAGTTCGACTTGCGCAAACTGTTCGGGCCGGAGCACGGCCTGCGCGGCGACGCGCAAGCCGGTGTGAAGGTCGAAGACAGCACCGACGACCGAACGGGATTACCGGTGAAGAGCCTTTACGGCGAACAACGGCGGCTGAAACCGGAGATGGTGGACGATATCGACACCATCGTGTACGACATGCAGGACGTCGGCTGTCGGTTTTATACGCTCATCTACACGCTGGGATATGCGCTCAAGGGAGTCGCAGAAGCCGACAAGCGGATGGTCGTCCTCGACCGTCCGAACCCCGTCTCGCCGCTCCCGGTCACCGGAAACCGAATCGACGCGGAAACGTCCTCGTTCGTCGGCGGCTACGAACTGCCCATCGTCCACGGGTTGACGGTCGGCGAGTTGGCGACGTACTTCAACGGCGAGTTCGACATGGGTGCGGACGTGGAAGTCGTCGAGATGCGCGACTGGTCACGGTCGGATTGGTTCTCTGACACCGACCTCCCATGGGTGTACCCCTCGCCCAACATGCCGACACCGGGAACCGCGACGCTGTACCCCGGAATGTGTTTCTTCGAGGGGACGACCCTCTCGGAAGGACGGGGAACGACGAAGCCATTCGAACTCGTCGGCGCACCGTGGATCGACGGGGACGAGTGGGCGTCGGAACTGTCCAGTCAGGACCTGGACGGCGTCGCCTTTCGGCCAGCGTACTTCTCGCCGACGTTCTCGAAACACGAACGCGAGAACGTCACCGGCGTGCAGATTCACGTCCTCGACCGGGACGCCGTCGATCCCGTGATGGTGGGCCTGACGGTGCTCGCCTCGGCGTTCACGACGTACGACGATCCCGAGTGGATCGCCTACGACGACGAGTATTTCATCGACAAGTTGGCGGGCGGAAGCTATCTTCGGGAGACGATCGACGACGCGGACGGTTCGACCGCCCCCCGCGAAATCGCCGAAACGATCGTGAGCAGTTGGGAGGACGACCGCACCGAGTTCCTCGACGCACGGGCCGAGTACCTGCGGTACTGATAGCCATGACGAGCGCACCAAGCGAACCGGAATCACCGACATCGGCATCGACATCGACGAACTCGCCATCGAACGTCACCGGACTGGAATCGGCGGTCGCGGCCCTCTCGCTGGAGGAGAAGGTCGGCCAACTGTTCGTCGCGGGGTTCGACGGCCTCACGCCGACCGGGGAAATCGAGGAACTCGTCGCCGAACGGAATCTCGGCGGTATCATCTACTTCAGTCGAAACGTCGAATCGCCCGAACAGGTTCGAACCCTCTCACGGACGCTACAGGGGTTCGTCCCGGAGGAACTGCCACCGCTGTTCGTCACTATCGACCAGGAGGGCGGCCGAGTCGCACGCCTCTCGTGGGGGACCGAACTGCCGAGCGCCATGGCGCTCGGCGCGGCCGACGACCCGGACCTGGCCGCACGGGCCGGGAACGCCGTCGGACGGGAACTGCGTTCCCTCGGAATCGACATCGACCTCGCGCCGGTCCTCGACGTGAACAACAACCCGGACAATCCCGTCATCGGCGTCCGGTCGTTCGGCGAACGACCCGAACACGTCGCGGAACTGGGTGCCGACTTTGCGGGCGGGCTTCAAGACGCCGGTGTCGTCGCCTGCGGAAAGCACTTCCCCGGCCACGGCGACACGGCGGTCGATTCCCACCTCGATTTGCCGGTCATCGACCACGACCGGGAGCGCCTCGACGCGGTCGAACTGTTGCCGTTCCGGCGGGCCATCGAGGACGGCATCGGGGCGATAATGACGACGCACGTCGCGTTTCCGACCATCACGAAGGACGCGGAGCGACCCGCGACGCTCTCCCGAAAAGTCGTCACGGGACTCCTTCGGGAGGAACTCGGCTTCGATGGCCTCGTCCTCACCGACTGCATGGAGATGAACGCCATCGCCGACAGCGTGGGTACCGCTGAAGGCTGCGTGCAGGCCGTCGAAGCGGGATGTAACCAGATATTCGTCTCGCACACGCCGCGCAAGCAGCACGCCGCCATCGACGCCGTCATCGACGCCGTCGAATCGGGACGCATCCCCCAGGAGCGAATCGACACCGCCGTTCGGCGGGTGTTTCACGCCAAGGGGGCGTACGATGCGGGGTACGTCGGCGACGAGGAGGAGTGGGAAACCGCGGCCGCCGACTGTCAAACGGTTGCCCGAACCGTCGCGGAGCGCGGGGCGACGCTCGTCCGTGACGACGCGGACTCGCTCCCGCTTTCCGAGGGCGACCGCGTTTCGGTCTACGAGTTCGAAGGCGGCGACGGGACCATCGCCGAGGAGTCCCACGACAGCGGCGGCGAGTTCGCCTCAGCACTTTCGGACGTGGGAATGCCAGTCGATGCCACGGTTCTCAGGGACGGTGAGTCACCGGGAACAGGAGTAGAAACCGACGGCCTGACAGTGGTCTGTACATCCGACGCGGCCTCGAATCCCGAACAGGCGGACGCCGTTCACGACTTGGTCGCGGCGGGTGCGAACCCCATCGTCGTCGCGATGCGAAATCCGTACGACCTCTCGGCGATGTCGGAGGTCGGGACCTACCTGACGACGTACGACGACACACCGACCTCGCTCGCCGCCGTGGCCGACCTGTTGGTCGGCCGCGGCGAGTTTACCGGCCGACTTCCGGTGACGATTCCGGGCGTCGAAACGGAGCGATAGACGGTCGTCACCGCGCCTGATCGGAGACGTTTCGAAACACGTCGGCAACCTCGTCGGCCAACTTGCTGAGGAGTTCCTCGCCTTTTTCCGCGGTCGCCAGTTTCGGGTCCCCGATGGCTCCCGAATCGGAGTACTCCTCGAACGGGCGGTAGGTCGAGAGCGGGCCGCCGACGTGGAGGTCCTGTATCCCGCGGTCGTACGGTTCGTCCAAGTATTCGGCGTCGGCCTCGTCCATCTTCACGAGTTCGGGATGTAGATGGCGCATGAGCGACGTTTCGAACTCGCCGCCGTGGGACATCCCGCCGACGTCGCTCTCCCGAATCTCGTCGATGAACGGTTCGGCGAGTTGGAAGTAGGTCAGTCCGGCGACTTCCACTTCCTCGTGTTCCTTGCCGACGATGCTGACGGCGCTCCCGATAGCGTTGCCGTTGCCACCGTGACCATTGACGAAGCAAATGCCGTCGAAGCCGTTTTCGAGCGCGGTGTCGGCCACGTCGGAGAGCAGGTCGAGCAAGTCGTCCAGTTCGAGCGAGATGGTGCCCCCGAGCGAGAGGTGGTGGGGCGAAAAGCCCGACCACACCGGCGGCGTCACGAGGAGCGGTACGTCGTCCGCGGCGCGCTCCGCGCCCGCGTGGGCCACCGCGTCGGCCAACAGCGTGTCGGTGGCGACGGGGAGATGGTGGCCGTGCTGTTCGATACTGCCGACGGGGACGACGACGACCGACCCATCGGCCGCGCCGACATCGCGGATTTCGCGTCGTGTCTTCGCCGCCCACGCGACGGGAGAGAGACGCATCGCTGCAGTCATGGGATACACTGCTCGTATCGGCCGTATAACGGTTTGGGTTCCGTCAAGACGGAACGGCGACGCCATGACGAGTCGGTCGAACGGTGCCGAGACTATAATTCAAACGTATGGGAATAAATTTTATTATTTTGCATTTTCTATAGTGAAATATGACGGGAGAAAAACGGAGGCACGATGGAATCGGACGGAAACTGACGACGAACGCGTCGAGGCGAACGTTCCTCAAGGGAACCGGTGCGATGGTCGTAGCAGATGGAATCGCCGCTAGCGGGGCTGAGGCGGCGAGTGGCGGCAATCGCGTCGTCGGGTACTATCCCTCGTATGCGGGGAGTTACACGCCTTCGGACGTTCCGTTCGACGAACTCACGCACTTGAACTTCGCCTTCCTCGACGTGGCGTCGGACGGGACGGTCAGCGTCGGTAGTTCGTCGGACGCGGACCTGCTGGACGAACTGGCGACGTACGACGACACGAACACGGTGTTCATGCTCTCCATCAGCGCCGGATGGTACTCGGGGACGTTCTCGGACGCCGCATCGACGGCGACGCGACGCCAGCGGTTCGCGAAGACGGCCGTCGACATCATGGAGGAGTACCAGTTCGACGGTCTCGACCTCGACTGGGAGTACCCGGACGGGTCGATTCGGTCCGCCGACCCGCACAACTTCTCGCTCCTCCTGAAGGCGTGTCGGGACGAACTCGACGCGCGATTCGGCCCGTGGACGCACCTCTCTATCGCGGCATCCCCGAACCCGAACATCGTGGACGACGCCTACGAGGTGGGAACTATCAGCGACTACCTGGATCACGTCAACGTCATGACCTACGACTACCACGGGGACTGGAGCAGCGAGACCAACTTCAACGCGCCGTTTTTGGCCCCGAAGTCGTCGTCGGATTTCGACGTCAAACACCACATGCAGTATTGGGCGGGGAAACCAATCGCGAAGGACAAACTCGTCATGGGAATGCCGTTCTACGGACGGTCGTATTCGGGCGTCGCATCGGACGACGACGGACTGTTCAACTCGTTCGAGTCCTCGAGTTCGGTGACATATTACGATATCAAACAGAACATCGAACCGCAGTCGGACTACGTGTATCACTGGCATTCGACCGCCCAGGTTCCGTGGCTCTATTCCGCGGCAGAAAACACGTTCGTCTCCTACGACGATGCGGCGTCGATCGGAAACAAATCGGAGTTCGTGAAGAACAACGGCTACGGTGGGACGATGTGTTGGGAGCTTTCGCAGGACACGAGCAATACTCTCGTCTCGACGATGGACGACAAGATGAACCCGTAGTCGGTTTTCGTTTCCGATTTGTGGTATCGTTTACGCATGTGCGAGTTTCAACTCGATGATGTTCTTCGCCCTGAGGAGGTCGTCGAGAAGCGAACCGTCGGGGTCGGCGTCGATCCTGCTCGCCGGACCTGAGACGCTGATGGCTCCGATGACTTGGCCGTTCTCGTTCTTGATGGCGACCGCCACGCATCTGATGCCGGGCACGCGTTCCTCGTCGTCGACCGCGCGTCCGTTCTCGCGGACGCGCTCCAGTTCGGTGCGGAGTTCCTCGCGGTCGGTGATCGTCTTCGGCGTTTCGGCGGGCAAGCCCAGTCGATCGAAGATCTCGTTTACCCTGCTTTCCGGGAGGTACGCGAGGATCACCTTTCCCAAGGCGGTCGCGTGGAGTGGGACGCGTTTTCCGGGATGAGTATCGAGCGGGATGGCGTCGCCGCCGCGTGCGTTGTAAATGTACACGCCGTGGCCGCCCTCCTCCACGAGCAAGTTCGCGGATTCTTCGGACTCGTCGGCCAGTTTGTCGATCTCCGACTTGGCGAGTTCGTACACCTTGCGCCGCGAGCGGGCGTACTCCCCGAAGTCGAGGAACTGGAGACTCACGTAGTAGGTGTTGTCGTCCCTGACGACGTAGCCTCGCTGCACGAGCGTCCGGAGGTGATTGTGGACCGTGCTGTCCGGGAGGTCGAGATGGGCGGAAACCTCGGTGAGACGGGCACCGTCGAGTTCGCGCAGGGTCTCGATGATGTCGAACGAACGCGCGGTCGTCCTCACGGGGGTCGGTGATTCTCGAGTCATTGCCCTCTACGCTTCTTCGTTTCCCGGAGGACCACTATATAATTTCCTTCGAAACGGGGTGTGCCCAATCGGTCTCCTCGATTTCCAGCGATGTTTTCGAACCCATCCTGACCGCTGACGACCTCCCCGACTCGAGATGATGAACCGGTTCCTAATAGCCCCTATTTAAGTCATTGAAGTTGTTTACGCGACAATGATAGAAACAGTCAGGGAAGAGTCATTTCTTTCGGCGATGGACCCGTCGGTACTCGACCGAAGACGATCGCATCGTGGGGACGGACCGAAAACGCGACTACAGAATGTGAACCGCTGTAGTTACTGGACCCGTTCGCCGGGATTCGATTCGACCGGTTCGCCGACTGACCGGCGTTCGCTCATCTCCTCGACCGACAGGAGACACGAAATCCGATGATCGGAACCGGGTTCCGTTTCCTCCAAGACGGGCTCAGTCTCCTCACAGACTTCCCCGATCTTCTTCGGACAGCGGGTCTGGAACGGACAGCCCGACGGTGGATTCAGCGGACTCGGAACGCTTCCTTCGAGCAGGATGCGGTTGCTCTTCCGTTCCGGGTCCGCGTGCGGCACCGCCGAGAGGAGGCTCTCGGTGTAGGGATGGAACGGGGCCGAGAAAACCTGTTCCACGGTGCCGACCTCGGCGACCTTTCCGAGATACATCACCACGATGCGGTCACAGATGTGTTGCACGACGCCGATGTTGTGCGAGATGAACAGGTACGAGAGACCGTACTCGGCTTGGATCTCGTTCAGCAGATTCAGTATCTGTGCCTGGACGGAAACGTCGAGCGCCGAAACCGGTTCGTCACAGACGATAAGCTTCGGTTCGACGGCGAGCGCGTGCGCGATGGCGATGCGCTGTTGTTGTCCGCCGGAGAACTGGTGGGGGTACTTGTGGATGGAATCCGGCGAGAGACCGACGCGCGTCAGCAACTCGCGCGTTCGCTCCCGCTTTTCCTTGCCGGTCGCGATGTCGTGTTTCTCCATCGCCCGCCCGATTATCTGCCCGACCGTCTTCCGCGGGTTGAGGGAGGATTGCGGGTCCTGGAAGATCATCTGCATCTCGCGGCGCAGGCTCCGGATTTCCGAACTCCCCATCTCGTGGATGGGTTCACCTTCGAAGTACACCTCACCGTCGGTGGGTTCGAGGAGCTTCAACGCGGTGCGTGCGACCGTCGATTTGCCACAACCGCTCTCGCCGACGAGACCCACCGTCTCGCCCTCATAGATGTCGAAATCGATGCCGTCGACGGCTTTGACGGCCTGTCGTTCGAGCGTCGGGAGGCCGCCGTCGGACCGCGAAAACGTGAGGTTACCCAAGAACCCGTCCCCGGCGGGGAAATGCTTCTTCAGGTTCTTCACCGCGAACAGCGGCTCGCCGCTTCGGTCGATTTGCTTCCGTTCGTGGCCCGATCCTTCGGCTTCGTACCCCTGACTCAGATCGAGGTCGTTCGCGTGGATGCACGCCGCACGCGACGTCGTCCCTTCGACCGGAGCGAGTTCGGGGTTCCCGCCGGTTCGACACGCCTCGGTCGCGTACGCACAGCGCGGCGCGAAGTTACATCCCTGCGGCAAGTCGGTGAGGTCCGGCATCGCCCCGTCGAGCGTCGGGAGTTCGTCGTACTGTACGTCCGCTTGGGGAATCGAATCGATCAAGCCGCGCGTGTACGGATGGCGCGGGTTCTCGAACAGGTCGTCGAGTTCCGCGGTCTCGACGAGGTTACCCGCGTACATCACCCCGACGTGATCGCACGTCTGGGCGACGACGCCGAGATTGTGCGTGATCATCAGGATGGCCATACCTTTCTCGTCCTGTAGGTCGTTCAGCAGGTCGAGGATCTTCGCCTGGGTCGTCACGTCGAGTGCCGTCGTCGGTTCGTCCGCGATGATCAGATCCGGCTTACAGGAGAGCCCGATGGCGATGAGGACACGCTGGCGCATCCCGCCGGAGAACTCGTGGGGATAATCGTCGAACCGCTCCGCCGCATCCGGAATCTCGACGTCCCGCATCACCTCGATGGCCTGCTCGCGCGCCGCCGGTCGGTCCTTGTCCTGGTGGTGCATGATCGTCTCCACGATCTGCTCGCCGACCGTGAGCACCGGGTTGAGCGACGACATCGGGTCCTGCGGAATGAGCGCGACCTTGTTCCCGCGAACAGCGCGCATCTTCTTCTCGGAGAGCGAGAGCAGGTCCTCGCCGTCGAAGAGAACTTCGCCACCGGTTATCTCGCCGGGCGTATCGATGAGTTGGAGCAGGGAACGGGCGGTGACGCTTTTTCCGGCACCGCTCTCCCCGACCAAGCCCATCGTCTCGCCCGCATCGAGGGCGAACGATACGTCGTTTGCGGCGACGACCGCCCCGTCCTCCGTGAGGAACTCCGTCCTGAGGTCGCGAACTTCGAGGAGGGGTTGCCGTCCGCCGTCCGTGTTTTCTCGGTTCATTCTATCGAATCCACCTTGGGGTCGAGAACGTCTCTGAGGCCGTCACCGAGCAGGTTGAACCCGATGACGGTGACGGCGATGGCGATACCGGGGAAGATGATGATCCACGGCGCGGTCTGCATGAAGCCGCTTCCATTGTTGATCATCAGCCCCCACGAGGGCGTCGGTGGCTGTGCACCGAGCCCCAAGAACGACAGGCTCGCCTCCGCGAGCATCGCGAAGGCGATGTTCAGCGACCCCTGCACGAGCAGCGGGGCCGAACAGTTCGGTAACACCTCGCTGAAGATTATGTAGGGGTTGCTCTCCCCGCGGGCGATGGCCGCCTCGACGTACGCCTCGTTTCGCTCGGACAACGTCGCGCTCCGGGCGACGCGGGCGATGTACGGCGTGTAAACGAACGCCAACGCGATGATGACGTTGTCGAGCTCCGGCCCGAGAACGACCAACAGGGTCAGTGCGAGGAGGATAGGCGGGAAGGACATCGCGGCGTCCATGAACCGCATCAGCAGTTCGTCGATGATCCCGCCGTAGAAACCGGAGACGAGTCCGATTATCGTCCCGATCAGGAGCGCGCCGGTGATGGCACCGAAGCCGACCTTCAGCGAGATACGGCTTCCCATCACGACGCGGCTGAAGATGTCCCGACCGAGGTCGTCGGTGCCGAACGGATGGTCGACCGACGGTGGCTGCGTTCGGTCGGAGATGGACGTCTTCTGGATCGAATACGGTGCGATGACCGGCGCGAAAATCGCGACCACGATGAGCGCGACCACGATAACGAGACCGATCATGGCCTTGGTGTTGTTCCTGAATTGCCGGGCGAACCGCTCGAACCGCTCCATCCGCGCGGAAGAAGTCGTCGAGTTCGACGTTGAGGTCGCCATTATTCACTCCCCCCGTAGCGAATCCGCGGATCGAAGTAGCCGTAGAGGATGTCCGCGGCGAGGTTCGAGAGCATGTACATCACCGCGACGACCAGGATACAACCCTGCAACAGCGGGATGTCGCGGCTCTGGATGGCGGTCAGCATCAGTTTGCCGATGCCCGGCCAGTAGAACACCTGTTCCAGCACGACGACGCCACCGAAGGCGTAGCTGAACTGAAACGCGATGACCGTGATGACCGGGATGATGGCGTTCCGAAGCGCGTGTTTGAGGACGATGACCCGCTGGGTCATGCCTTTGGACCGAGCCAGCTTGATGTACTCCTCCGACATCACTTCGAGCATCGACGACCGGGTCATCCGCATGATGTACGCGGTGAGTGCGAATCCCATCGCCGACGCCGGGAGGATGAGGTGGGTTAGCGTTCCCATTGGGTCCTCGCTCGGCGGGACGTATCCGCCGGTCGGGAGGACGTTCAGCCAGACGGCAAAGACGAGGATGAACACCAGTCCCCACAGGAAGATCGGAATCGACACACCGATGAAACCGAACATCGACGCCAACAGGTCCGGCATGTCGTTCTGTTTCACCGCGGCGATGACGCCGAGCGGCAGCGCCAGAACGACCGCGATGACTGTCGCTGCACCGGCGAGCAGGAGCGACCGCGGCAACTTCTCTGCGATGAGCGAGATGACGGGGTCGCCGAACCGAAGCGACGTCCCCATATCGCCCTGCAGAAGCCCGAGCACCCAGTCGATGTACTGGACGTACAGGGGCTTATCGAGGCCCATCTGGGCTTGCAGCGCGTGAATGGACTTGTCAGTCGCGTTCGGCCCGAGGATGAGCAACGCGACGTTTCCGGGCAGGATCGTCGTCACAACGAACGTTATCAGCGTCACGAACAGGAGGGTTAACACCATGAACCCCAACCGCCGCAGTAGATAATCAGACATCGACATGGTGTCCCTCCATCTTATTCGTCCAACCAGTTGTCTTCGAATCGGAGCGTCGAACCGTCGGCCGTTCCGATCTTCCCTTTGTACTTCTTCGAACCGGCGTACAGGTTCGCCTGCCACCAGAGCAGCAGGTGACCCGCGCGGTCCTCGTGGAAGATTTTGGTCGCTTTCTTGTACAGGTTAGCACGCTTGTCCTCGTCGTACATGTGCCGTGCCTTCTCGACCAGTTTGTTGTACTCGCTGTTGTTCCAACCGGTGAAGTAGAACGCTCCATCCGGGTGGAGGAACTTGTAGAACGAGACGTCCGGGTACGTCAGCGCGAGGTACGAACTGGTCGTCGCCTCGAAGTTCTGCTTGCTGTACACGTCCGACAGCCACGTGCTCCACGTGATCTTCTGGATGTTGAGGTTGATTCCGGCATCGGATGCCTGGTCTGAGATGACTTTCGCTCCCTGCACCTGCGTCGGGTAGGACTGCGGAATCTTGAACGAAACCGAGAAGCCGTCGGACATTCCCGCCTTCTTCAGGTGTTCCTTGGCCTTGTCGAGGTCGCGCGGACGCGGCTTGATGTCCTTGTCGACCCACGGACTGCCGGGTGCCGCAGGCGTCGCGGTCGTCTTACCGGTGCCGTACAGCGCTGCCTCGGCGATTTTCTCCTTGTCGAGCGCGTAATCGAGCGCGAGACGGGCGTGTTTGTTGTTGAACGGCTTCTTGTTGCAGTTCAACCCGAGGTAGACCAACGCCTTCGGGAACTGCTTCTCGAAGCGGACGGACGAGTCGTTTTTGAGCGACTCGACGTCCTTCGGCGGGACGCCGTTGATGAAGTCGTACTCACCCGCACGGAACGATTGAAGGCGCACGTCGGGGTCCTTGATCTCGCTCTTGACGATCTTGTCGAGGAACGGGCCGTTCTCGTCGCTGGTGTTCCAGTAGTCGTCGAACTTCGTCATCGTGAACGAGGTTTCGACCTCGCGACTGTCGTACTGGTACGGGCCCGTCCCGATGGGTGCATTGATCTTCTTCTTCTTCGCCTGTTTCTCGGGGACGATGTGCATCTCACCGGTCGACATCCGCGAGAGGAACGGCGCGAACGGTTCGGACAGTTGGACGACGAAGGTTTGATCGTCCGGGTTCTTCATCGAGTCCACGAAGTCGAAGAAGCCGGTGGCGAGATAATCGCCGTTGGCGATCCGATCGAAGGTGGCGAGCACGTCCTTGGACGTCATCTCGTCGCCGTTGTGGAACTTCACACCCTTTTCGAGCGTGAACTCCAGTTTGGTGTTGTCGTCGGACGTCGTCCACTTCTTCGCCAGATGGGGCTTGAGCGAGTAGTCCGGAGCCAACCGAATGAGCGGTTCGGTGATGTTTTCGAGCACGCGGTTGGTCGCGGCGGCACTTTCGAGGTGCGGGTCGAGTCCCTGAACCGGAACGGCACCGCCCCACTGGAGCGTTCCACCGGATTTCGGGCTTCCGTCGCCGCCTCCGCCACTGCCGTCCGACCCGCCGGAATCGTTCCCTCCGAGACATCCCGCGAGCGCGACCGGAACGCCGGCCGCCGTCGCGGCGAGGAATGCTCGGCGGTCGACGCGTCCGTTTCCGGCCGTGTCGCTATTTTCAACAACATCGCGGCTATTGCTATCGCTTGGCATAGAATATCGAACTCAGTTACCCGTCATAAATGTTGTGCATTACGCGGATATTTAGTTGAAACGTGAAAAAGGCGGACCGATATCGGTCTGGACGACGGTGGAAACGGCGTTGGAATTCGGAATCGTCCAGTCACGCACGATGAAGTAGGTGATAAATCACGAAATATATACGTTCGATATCAGTTTGGGAAACAATCAAATAGGAGGGTTGGACAACTCCCGGAAGAGGCATGCAAGTAAGCGAGGACCGACTGCGGAGTGATATCGAAACCAACGCGGCGTTCGGATCGGTCGCAGTCGAGAAGGGCCACAGTCGGACGGTCCTCACTGGAACGGAGGCGGATAGAAACGCACGAGAATACTTCTGCGAGCGGTTGCGGGACGCCGGACTCGCCGTTCGCATCGATCACGTCGGAAACATCGTCGGCCGGTGGACGCCCGAAAGCGCCGATCCGGACGCCGCACCGGTCGCCGCCGGGAGCCACCTCGATTCGGTGCCGGAAGGAGGCATCTTCGACGGTCCGCTCGGCGTGTACGCGGCGTTGGAGAGCGTCCGAGCGATGCAGGATTCGGGAATCGAACCGACCCGTCCGGTCGACGTCGTCTGTTTCACCGAGGAGGAGGGCCAACGGTTCGACGGCGGCCTGCTCGGTTCGGCGGTCGCCGCCGGGGAAATGGCTCCCGAGACGGCCCTCTCGTTGGAAGACGATGCGGGCGTGACCCTCGAATCCGCCCTCGACGACATCGGCTTTCGCGGGGATGGGCGGGTCGCGGCCGACGAGTGGAACGCGTGGCTAGAACTCCACATCGAACAGAGCGAGCGCCTCGAAGCGGCGGACGTTCCCGCAGGCGTCGTAACCACGATCACGGGACTCTCCCGCTGTGCCGTCGGGATTACCGGCGAGGCGAATCACGCAGGATCGACGCTCATGCCGGACCGGTCGGACGCGCTCGCTGCCAGCAGCGAGTTCGTTCTCGATATCGAAACGGCCGCGGACGTCGAAACGGATTCGGACACGGCAGTTGCCACCGTCGGTAAACTCGACGTGCGACCGAACGCGCCGAACGTCATCCCGGGACGTGTCGAACTGAGCCTCGACGTCCGCGACATCGAGCAGGAGTCCATCGAACACATCGTCGACCGCGCCAGAACGAGTCTCGATCGAATCGAGACCGAGCGCCCCGTGACCGCCGAGTTCGAGCGCCCGTGGAACCGCCACCCGGTACCGATGAGCGAGCGCTGTCGAACCGCCCTGTGTGCCGCCGGGGACGACGCGGGTATCGAAACGCTCGAACTGCACTCCGGCGCGGCCCACGACACCATGCACGTCGCGAACGTCACGGACGCTGGCTTGCTGTTTGCCCCGTCACGGGACGGGATTTCCCACAACCCGTTGGAGTGGACCGACTGGGACGATTGTGCCGCCGCGACGCAGGTGCTCGGCGGTGCGCTGAAGCGACTCGCCTGCGAATAGTCCCGTTCCAGTTCGTCGGACGAACGGTCCCGTACGTCACCGAGACGCGCATCGATACCGTGTTCAGGCGGTTTTTCTGTCGATTCACGGAGACAGTGGGAGCGCTATCCTCGTCATACCGGGCTATCGGACCGGACGAATCCGATAGCTGGAGAATTCGAATTCGACCGACACTCGAACAGTGGATTGCATCTATCGAGAACATCGGATGAATTCGCGACTGGCTATAGAGCGCCCATACGCCGTGAATTACGGGAATATCATTTGTCCGTTCGAAATACTGTAAAAAGATACGGTGTCGAAGCCTGAATGTCAAGAAATGGTTTGCACGTATGGAGAACAGTTGTGGACGAAGTCGAAACGGTCTATTCACCGGAAAACGGGCTATTCGAGGACTGAGGGAGGATATATAAGAAATTCAATCATTTCCAATATCGATAAAGGTCGTTTACTGCTATTGGTTTTGCTCGCCGGAAAACCCTGCACCATATACAAACACTATTACGGTTGGATTCGGTATCCTCTCACATGACCGATCGAACGGAAACGGGCTCGTCGCGCACGTTGAAAACGGTGACGCGAGCGTTCGACGTGATACAAGCGCTGGAGGAGTTGAACGGGGCGGGAGTGACGGAACTGGCGGAGCACCTCGATATGTCGAAAAGTGCCGTGTACAACCATCTCGCGACGCTTCGTGAGAACAAATTCGTCGTTCAGGAGGGAAGCACGTACTCGCTGTCGCTGCAGTTCCTCCTCCTCGGTGAGTACGTTCGTAATCAGAACAAGTTGTACAGTATCGGTAAAGAGGAGATAGAGAGCCTGGCCGACGAGACGGGGGAGTACGCCCATCTCGCGACCGAACAGCACGGGCTGAGTGTGAACCTCTACAAAGTCAGAGGGACGAAAGCGGTGGGGAGCAACTACCAGACGAGCAAACTACAGAAGCCGGATTATCTCCACTTCTCCGCGACCGGAAAGTCGATCCTCGCATCGCTCCCGACCGAGCGCGTGAACGGGATCATCGACCGCTACGGATTGGTTCGCAAGACGAAGAACACGATCACCGACCGCGAGGAACTGCTCGCGGAATTGGAGGAGATTCGAGAGCGCGGATACGCCTACAACGACGAGGAGGAGATAGAGGGACTCAAAGCGATCGGTGCACCCGTGTTGGACAGGGAGGATCGCGTTCTCGGAGCGGTCAGCGTTTCCGGCCCGACCAATCGAATGAACGAAGCGGAGTATCACGATACGATGGTCGAGAAAGTCACCAACGCGGCGAACGTCATCGAGGTGAACATCAACATGGCCGAGCAGGAATCCGACCATCCGAACTTCATCTGAGACGCGGACCGATTCCCGTTCTTGACCGATATTGCTACGAATACGGCCACGAAAAAAGCATGACATGATCTCCGTTACAAAATTAGGGGTGTAATGGGCTGTAATGGGTGGACGGTAAAACGGGTACGGCGGTGGAGACGGAGGTGGATACGGCCGTCGAAAACGATCCAATCCGACCAACTACGGAGATGTTTCTTTCACGAATCAGTCGGTAGCCGATGTCGATTAGCAGTAATTATCGAAGAATTTTGTTATCGGATTATATAGGAAACGATAGATCTTTCATCGATCGATCATAGGATGCTGTTTGGAATATCAGAGGACGGGGTAGTATCCGACACGGCGCGGATCGTGATGTGTATTCCGACCGGTCTCCGTCACGATATCTCCGGAGGACCGTTCCGACGTGACTGCGGTCGTTTCACCGATCGGTCGGGGTCGGATTTTCCAGTCTCGGATACAATCCCTTTCAGGTCGGAACGTATCCACGTAGGAAGGGTGTTGGCGAGGAACGGAATTTCCATCATACGTATTACTTTTCGGTCGAGCGTTCGTCGAGCTGATTTACCAAGTAGAATGGTAGGAAAGAGAGATGTCCAGGAGCTACCTCGACGTCCGTCGATATCACTACCACCGGGATGTGTATCGACGTGCCGCCCGCCGGTTACGTTCGCTGCCAATAGTACCATACGGTAGCTTCCCGTACCCGGTGATGAGATGGTTTCAAGACAAGCGGAGACGACATGGACCGGCGGCAAGGACGGCAGCGGCGACTTCGAGACCGAGAGCGGACAGATCGAGGGGACGTTCAAGTTCCCGACGCGTTTCGAGGACGAGGTGGGAACGAACCCCGAAGAGCTCATCGGCGCGGCCCACTCGGGCTGTTTCTCGATGCAGCTGACCGCGCTCCTCGAAGGCGAGGGGTACACGCCAGACAGCCTCGATACCGAGGCGGACGTTCACCTCGAAAGCGCCGACGGCGGCGGGTTCGAAATCCCGCGCATCGACCTGACGCTGGAGGCCGAGATTCCGGACATCGACGAGGCGACGTTCGACGACATCGCCACGGAAGCGAAGGAAACCTGCCCAGTCTCGAAAGCGCTGGCAGGGCCGGAGATCACGCTCGACGCGACGCTGAAGTAGTTCGCACCCTCAAATCGCTTATTTTTCGACCGGAGACGGCTCCGTTACCGTGTAGAACGCATCTCCTTCCATGAGCCGTCGTTGTGTTCGGGAGACGGTCACCGACCGCACGGTTTCCGCTTCGGCATCGACCGAGACGGTCATCGTCCCGCGTGGATGGCCGAGCGTCACGTCGGTATCGCTCACCGCCGCGGCTTCGTTCGGAATCGTGCCGGGGAGCAGTGCCGCGGCCGCCGTACACGCCGCCCCGGTCACGGCGTAGATCGGGTGGAGGTACTGCATGCTCATGATGCGTGCCGTGAGGTCGAGTCCGCACGCCTCCACGATTCCGTTTTTCGTGTCGTACGTTTTCGGCTCGGAGACGAACGCGAGTTTCGGATAGCCCGGCGATTCCGCCGCCGCGTCGGTGGGGTCGTCCACGAGGCCGAGTTCCGCACAGACGTGCGCCCGGATCCGCTCGATCCGTTCGAGGAGTTCGTCGTCGGTGTCGATTCGCTTCGGCCCTTCCGTCCCGTCGAGTCCGAGGTCACGCGCCCGTACGAACGCGACGGGCGTCGTCACGTCGAGTACCGTCGCTTCGATGTCCTCGAACGGGGTTTCGAGCGTTATCGTCGGTCCGCCGAGCGGGAACAGCGACCCGGTTTTCGATCCGCCGGGGTCGAGAAACGTCGTATCGACCCGTGCACCGGTTCCGGGGACGCCCTCGATGGAGAACTCCCCGGTCGAAACGGCACGCGATCCGTCCACCGGGAACGACTGTTCGAGGAACGTCCCCGTGTTCGTGTTGTAGAGCGAGAGCGACACGCGGCCGTCCTCGTCCGGTTCGGCGTGGATCAGTCCCTCGTCGTAGGCGAACGGCCCGATTCCGGTGGTCATGTTGCCGCAGTTGCCGCCGTAGTCGATGAGAGGTTCCGTGACGCCGACCTGTCCGAAGGTGTAATCCACGTCCACGTCGGGTCGCGAACTCGGCGAGACGATCATCAGCTTTGATGTCGTCGATGTCGCACCGCCGAGTCCGTCCACCTGCCGTGGCTCGTGGCTCCCGAACAGGGAAAGGATCGCATCGTCGTGGTTCTCCGCCGGAAGTTCGCCGCCGGAGATGAGGACGCCTTTGCTCGTACCGCCCCGTACTAACGCACAGTGAATTATCTCTTGCTGCATTATTTTCTATCCGTCAAAGGGTGAATTGATGTGGTGTTACTGGCTGGTTGCCCGTCGTTGCAGTTGCTCGAACAGCGGTCGCACGTACGGCCCGACGATGACGAGGATGGTCATCAGAACGAGCGCGATGCGGAGCGGGTTGGCGACGAAGATGCCGAAACTCCCGCCGCTCAGTTGGAGCGACCGATACAGGTTCTCCTCGGCGATCGGCCCGAGGATGAGTCCCAGGAGGAACGCCACGAGCGAATAGTCGTAGGCGTCCATGAGATACCCGACGAAGCCCATTACGAGCACCACGAACACGTCGATGTAGTTCGAGTGAAGCGAGTAGGCCCCCAGAATCGAGAGGCAGATGATGACCGGGATTATCAGGTCCGTGTTGACCGTCGTGATGTACCCCGCCCATCGGACGACGAGCAGGCCGAAGACGATGATGACGACGCTACAGATGACGAGCGTCGCGAAGATGGAGTACGTGAGCCCGATCTGTTGGTCGAACAGCGCCGGTCCGGGGCGCACTCCGTGAAGCATGAGCGCGCCGATGAGCACCGCGGTCGTCGTACTGCCCGGAATGCCGAACGTCAACGTCGGTATCAACGCGCCGCTGACCGTCGCGTTGTTCGCGGACTCCGTCGCGACGACGCCTTCCTCGGCACCGCTGCCGAACTCGTCCGGGTTCTTGCTCGACCGCTTCGCCTCTCCGTAGGCGATGAACGTCGAGACCGACCCGCCGGAACCGGGAATCGCCCCGACCAGCAGGCCGATGCTGGACGATTTGAGCAGGGTGACCGGTTTCGAGAGGACCTGCCTCACGCCGGACATCACGCTGCCGCTCACGTCCACGTCGCCGTCGCGGGAGATGCTCCCGTCGCGAAGGCTCAGTCGAAGCATTTCGGAGATGGCGAAGATGCCGATGAGCGCGGCGACGAAGTTGACGCCGTCGTACAGCCCGAGCATGCCGAACGTGTAGCGCTCCGAAATCGACATCGGCGCGACGCCGACGGTGGCGATGAGCGCGCCGAACCCGCCCGCCATCACGTCCTTCAGGAACGAACCGTCCGAGACGACGATGATGAGCGACAGGCCGAAGAGGGCGATGAGGAAGTACTCCGGCGTGCCGAACATCAGTACCAGCGACACCATCACCGGCATCAACAGGATGATGACGATGGAGCCGAAGAGGTCGCCCAATCCCGACGAGAGTGCCGATATCGTCAGCGCGTCGATGGCACGACCCTGTTTCGTCATCGGATAGCCTTCGAGCGTCGTCGCGGCGGCCGACGAGTCGCCGGGGACGTTGAACAGGATCGAGGAGATGCTGCCGCCGTACATCACGCCGTTGTAGATCCCCATCAGGAAGATGATGGCGGTCGTACTCGGCATTCCCAGCGTGAACGGCATCGTGATCGCGACGGTGAGCGCACCGCCGACGCCCGGCAGTGCCCCGCCGATGATGCCGATGAGGACGCCGAGCAGGACGAGCCCGATGTTCGGCCACGAGAGCACGATTTTCGTCGCGTGGACGAGAACCCCGAGATCCGCCATCAGAATCCCCCCGTCATGAGGTCGAGGTTCATGATGGTCATGAAGCCGTAGGCGACGGCGGTCATGGCGACCGTGAGCAGGGCCGTGCGCCAGAGCGGTTGTCGCTTGTACAGCAGGTACAGGAAGACGAACGGCGGTGTGGGCCAGAACAACCCGACGAAGAAGCCGCCGAGGACGTAGCCGATGACGAGGACGCCGAGGATGAGCATGGATTCGAGCGTCGTTTCACCCTCGTCCTCTTCCTCGGATTCGTCGTGGCCGCCGCTCAGGACGACCGCTTCGCTGCGCTCCACGCCGATATCCAACTGCGTCACCGCCAATCGGAGCGCGCCCGCGACGAGCACCGTCCCCGCGGTTAGTCGGGGGAAGAGTTGTGCGGACGACGAGAACTGCCCGGCGGTCACGAACATGTATCCGGCGACGACGACGAGGAACCAGAAGAACACCGGTCCGCCGTCGATCTCCCGAAGGAACTCCGCGACTGGCGTTGCCGGGTTGCGTTCGAAGGTTCCCGGTTGCTCCTCGTTGCTCATGATCGGATGTACCCGTCCGCCGATTCGGCCGCTATCTTGCCGTACACCGCCGCGTTCGTCTGTGCGGTCCCGCCCGGATAGTTGTCGTAGAACAACCCGCCGGTGCTGTTTCCGGCGGCGAACAGGCCCGGAATCGTCGTATCACGGGTGTCGATGACGGACGCGTCGGTGTCGGTCTTCACGCCGCCGAAGCTGAACGTGATGCCGCCGGTTACGGCGTAGGCGTAGTACGGCGGTTCGTCTATCGGAATCGCCCAGTTCGACTTTTCGAGCGCCAGGCCGTCCGTGCGGTTGCTGTCCAACACGTTCGGTTCGAACTCGTCCGGGTTACACGCGCCGTTGAACGCTCGAATCGTCTCGGCTCCGGCCGCGGGGTCGCCACAGCCGATTTCCGTGAGCAATTCCTCGAAGTCGTCGGCCCGGACCGGGTCGGACGGACCGGTCGCCCGCACCATGTCGTGGGCCTTCGAGTCGAGAACGATGTAGCCGACGTGGTTCGGTTGCTCGAAGATTTTCCGGCCGAACTTGGCGTAGGTGTGTGCCCTGGCGTCCTCGCCTTCGTCCACGAAGCGTTCGCCGTCGTCGTTGAGGATGACGCCGTACTGGTAGCCGTCGACGCGGTTCGCGCCGCCTTCGACGTCCGGCGACGCCGCGTCGATGAGCGCCATGTGTGCGCCGCCCCACTGACCGACGAGGTTCGCGCCCGCCGACTCGGCCATCATCAGCGCTTCCCCGGTGTTGTACCGACTGCCGCGGACGTTCATCTCGTCGTAGCCGGGGCCGTAGTAGCGGACCCGTTTCTCGTCGTTGGAGCCGTAATCGCCCGCCGCGAGAATGACCGCGTCAACGTCGAACTTGACCTGTCCGTCCGGCGTCCGTGCGCCGATGCCGTCGATTTCCCCGGTCGGTGCGCGGTGGAGCGCCGCTGCCTCCGTCTCGAACCAAAAGTCCGCACCAGCGTCCTCGGCGGCGGCGGTGAGCGTTTCGACGTACTCCTCGCCGTCGAACCACGTTCGGGCGGCGGTGTATCCCACCGCGAGTGGTTCCATTTGCCAATCGACGCCCGCCGCGGTCAGCCACTCGACGGTATCCCCGGCGTTCTCGACGAGGGTGGTGGTCAACGCCTCGTTGGCTTTCCCGCTCGTCTGGTTCATGATGTCGTCGTAGAAATCCTCCTCCGTGTAGTCATCCACGGCGAACTCGTAGCCGTACTCTTCGAGGTCGGTACCGACCGACGGCACGCGGAAAGATTCGCTAAAGCGGGTGTGGCCACCCTGTCGTTCCTCGGGTGCTTTTTCCAGCACCGCGACCGAACGTCCGAGTTCCGCGGCCCGAAGCCCGGCGACGAGTCCGGCGGTTCCGCTCCCCACTACGGCGACATCGTAATCGTGTGTCTCCGAATATTCCAAGTCCATATCTCTGTGTTAGTTATTCGCTCGCGATTTTCTGCAGGTCTACCTTCTTCGGAATCGTTTCGATGGAGTCGTTGAGGGCCTTCTTCGCCTTCTCGTGGCCGCCGAACTCCACGATGTTCCCGGTCTTCTTCGACCACTGCTGAACCGAGTCGTGTTTCAGCGCCGATTTCACGGCCTTTTCGACCTTGTCGCGCTTTTTCGTGTCCGTTCCTTTCGGGAGGAACATACAGCGGGTAAGCTGGCCGATGTAGTCGATGCTCGGCAGCCCCTCGTCCGAGGGGGACGGCGCGTCTTTGAACACGCTACTCCCCTCGCTCGAAAGGATGGCGATGGGTTCCAACTTGCCGGAGTCGACGGCGCTCATCGCCGCCGTGTCCGTCGTCGCCACGACCGGAACCTCGCCCGAGATGGCCGCTTTGATCGCCGGGCCACCGCCGTCGTAGCCGATGTACCGGTTGTACTTCAGATCGTACTCCGATTTCATCACGTTCGCCGCGACGTGGACGATGCCACCGCGAGCGAGCCCGGCGAATTTCGAGAGGTCACCGCTCCGGTACCGCTTCGCCAAATCCTTCATCCCCTCGATCTTGAGCTCCGGACGAGCGAAGACGGCGTACGGCGTCCGGGCGTACGTCGCCACCGGGACGAGGTTCGTGATGTCCCAACTCGGCTCGTGGACGAGGTAAGATATCGGCGTCGACGGGGGGTTGAAGCCGCCGAACGTGTAGCCGTCGGATTTCGATTTCAGCAGTTCGCCGGTACCCTTCAGCGACGCGGCACCGGGGACGTTCTCGATGGCGACGCTGACGTCGAGTTCGTTGCCGATTTCGGGGACGACCTTGCGTGCGTAGGTGTCCGTCCCGCCGCCCTGACTGAACGGGACGATGTAGTGCATATCCTCACTCGGATACGAGCCACCACTGTCACCTGTACATCCTGCCAAAAGGGCACTACTCGCTGCCGCTCCCGCCAAGAAGTTCCGCCGTGAGATGGGGTGCTTGTTACCAGTCATCAACAGGCACGGCAATCCCGAACTAATATTTAATAATTACGTTCCACTACCCAAGGAGTCGGCGAAATGGGAGTTCGAATATTGTAAAACGACGATCCGTGCCGATTACTGGTATTTGAGATCCAGTTCGATTTCGTTCGTGACGCCGAGGACGAGGTTGGGAATCTCGTCCTCGAACCACTCGCCCGTCAAGCGGTGTGCGGGACCGGAAAAACTGATCGCCCCGATGGCTTCGTCCCCGTCCACCTGTATCGGCGCGCCGACCGCTCGAAGGCCGTCGATGGACTCCTGTTCGCTCGTCGCGTACCCGACGTCCCGAATGGATCGGAGTTCCTCGAACAGCGCCTCGCGGGTCGTCACCGTCTGCTGGGTGTAGACGGGGAGTCCCCAACGGTCGAGGATGGCATCGACGCGTTCCTCCGGAAGGGTGGCGAGTATCGCCTTGCCCGCCGAGCTCGCGTGGAGGTGAATCTTCTTTCCGATGTGCGCATCGACGTGAACCGCGTTCTCCCCGATGGACGTGTGGATGTAGTAGCCACGGCCGTTTTCCTCGACGATGAACTGGACACGCTCGCCGGTCTGTTCGGCCAGGTCGTCCAGTTTTCCGATGATGAAGTCGTACTCGCGTTTTCGTTTGCGAGCGTGGCCACCCTTGTTCAGAAACTCTAGCCCGACGTGATACGTCCCGTCTTCGAAGGTGAGGTAGCCGCGGTTTTCGAGGGTTTTCACGTAGCCATGAATCGTGCTCTGTGCGAGGTCGAACTCCCGAGCGAGTTCCCCGATGTCCGCGCCGTCTAGCCGTTGAATCGCGTCGACGATGTCGACGGCGGTCTCGACGGTCTTCAGCGGACGACTCGGGGGGGAATCACCCACCATGGAGAATAGCTACCAAGGGTGACTATTTACGTTTTGTGAATCGGCCAATATCGCGTCGAGGAGTATCCGCTCACGGACGAACACGGGAAAAGCGACGAAAATCGCGCGGTCATCGGTTCACGATGTGTGACGGCACGAGGTTCCGTTTGTCACGGTATATACGTGTATTATCCCCTATTATCAATATATTCACTCGATACGGTTGAGGACTGTAGGAAATTGACCCAGTTACGGAGGACGGCAATCAAAAATCCGTTACAGATACCGAACGGTGTTACTAGGAATGATTCCATAAAATATGCTTTGCAAATAATTCTCCAAGTAAATTTTGTAATTAAAATATCTAAATTAAGAATAATATATTTGGATTTATGGCGCGCGCGCCACCGCGCCGATCGGATGGGATGTCAGACCAACCGGAGAATCTCTTGACACATATATTTTCATTGAGTTCACACTATATAGAATTTAATTATTTTTATAAAAATATATTTTAGGATGGTTTAGGAATATTATCTTGGCAACTGGTGACGAGGATCGAACCCCCGTCGCCCACTGCGCCACCAACAGAGTACACTACAAATGGCAGACACAAACCCGACCGAAACAGATAGCAGCACCGAACGGACGACCCTCTCCAGGATACGCCGCCGCACCGTTCTCAAGGGAACGGCTGCACTCGGCCTCGGCGCGTTCACGGGGGTACAGGGTATCGACGCCGCTGATTCCAACGGCCCGATAAGCGTCGACCCGGAGAAGGCCAGCGAACCGGTGGAGTACGCCGACACGTTCATCGGCACCGCCCGCGCGGCCGCCGCCGGTGAGGGTGGCGGTGCGATGCCGTACCCGAACAACTACCCCGGCGCGACGCGTCCGCACGGGATGGTACAGTTGAGCCCCGATACCGGAACGAGCAACATCGCGGGCTATCACTACGAGGACGACGAGATACTCGGCTTCAGCCACACGCACGTTTCCGGAACCGGTTGTTTCGGCCTCGGCAACTTCCTCCTCAGCCCGACGACGGAAGACGTGACGACGGTCAAACGGGAACAGCGCGAACTCAACGTCACGGACGAGCTATCCGCGTCGTTCTGGTTCAGAACGGACAAAGCGCCCGGTGGAATGACGTCGCTCCTCCGTCACGACCACAACATCACGCCGCTACAGGTGTGGAGCCCCCACAATGCCAACGTCGTCTGGTTCTCCGAGGGGATGGGCTACCAGACCGCATCGTTCGACTTCGAACCGTACGTCGACGGGGAGTGGCACCACTACGCCGTCACCTACGAGAGCGGCAACCGGGTCGCCGCCTACGTCGATGGCGAGGAAGTCGCCTCGGCCGAGGACGGCGACGATGCGACCGTCGGGACCCTCGCAACCAGCGAACTCCCGTGGAGCGTCGGCGGTGCCGTCGACAACGGCGGCGAGTGGTTTACCGGGGATATGGACGAAGTCGCGGTGTACTCCCGGGTTCTCGACGAGTGCGAGATACGGGCGCTCGCCGACGGCGGGTCGGTCGGCGACGGCGAACTCTTCGCCTATTCGTTCGACGACCTGAGTTCCCCGGACGACGGCGACGACGTCGCCGACGACTCAGGGAACGACTACACGGGGACGGTCTACGGCGACCCCGAATCGACCGACGGAGCGTCCGGAACCGCGCTCTCGTTCGACGGGGCGGGGGACGGCGTTGGATTGTCCCTTCCACAACTCAGCTCGACGTTCTCGCACGAAACCGAGTCGGCCAGACCGGGCTACTACTCGGTTCGGCTCGAAGAGTACGCGACGAAGGCCGAAGTGACCGCGACGGACCGCGTCGGCGTTCACCGATACACCTTCGACGACGGGAGCGACGCCGGGTTCCTCCTCGATGCGGGGTACAACCTCGGGGATTCCGGAACGAAGAGTGCGGACGTCGAACTTCGGGACGAACGAACCGTCGTCGGGAGTCAGACCGTCCCGGGACCGTTCTGTTCCGGAGCCGAACCGTACTCGATCCACTTCGCGGCGAAGTTCTCGAAGCCGTTCGACGAGTACGGCACGTGGAACGGCGTCGAGACCACCGACGGATCGAAATCGGCGAGCGGACCAGACGTCGGCGCGTTCGTTCGGTACGCCGACGCGAGCGAGGTCGTCGTGAAGGTCGGAATCTCCTACGTGAGTCGGGAGAACGCGATGAACAACCTCGAAACCGAGGTCCCCGACTGGGACTTCGACCGGGTCGAGGCGGACGCGACGGAGACGTGGAACGACAGGTTGGGTCGTATCGAGGTCGAGGGCGACGACGCGAACAAGGTGAAATTCTACACGGCGCTGTACCACGCGATGCTCGGTCCGACCATCTTCGAGGACGCCAACGGCGAGTACCTCGGAATGGACGACGAGGTGTACACCGCCGACGGCTACCACCACTACCAGATGTTCTCGCTGTGGGACACCTTCCGCGCCGAACACCCGCTCCTGAACATCGTGGAGCCGAAGGTGCAGGAGGACGCCATCAAATCCCTGCTCGACATGTACGAGCACGGGGGCTGGCTTCCGAAGTGGGAGTTCGCCAATCGCTACACGAACGTGATGATTGCCGACCACGCGACCTCCATCATCGGCGAATCGATGGTGAAAGGACTCACCGAGGGCTACGACACGGACCTGGCGTACGAGGCGATGTACAAGAACTCGACGCGGATGCCTGGCGACGACACGTACTACGCCGGACGTCTCGGTCTCGACAAGTACACCGAGTACGGATACATCCCCGAGGACGACAAGGGGAACGCGGGCGGGTCCGTTTCCACGACGCTGGAGGGGAGCTACAACGACTTCGCCATCGCGCAGGCGGCCGACCTGCTCGGGAAGGACGACGACTACGAGACGTTCATGAAACGCGCCGGGTTCTACGAGAACGTCTTCGACCCCGACACGAAGTTCATGCGGCCGCGGATGGCCGACGGGTCGTGGTACTCGCCCGACGACGGCGAGTGGAAACCGACCGACTGGGGCGGGTTCACCGAGGGGAACTCGTGGTCGTACACGTGGCACACCCTCCAAGATATCGGCGGTCTCGTGGACCTGATGGGCGAGGAGACGTTCGTCGAGCGCCTCGACCACATGTTCGACGAGTTCGTCTATCCCAGCTGGAACGACCCGTTCACCCACTACTGGCAGGGGAACGAGCCGTCGCATCACGCCCCGTACCTGTACCCCTTCGCGGGACAGCCGTGGAAGACCCAGGAGGTCGTCCAGGACGTCATGAACTCGCTGTACACGACGGGACCGGGTGGGGTTCCGGGTAATGAGGACGTCGGACAGATGTCCGCGTGGTACGTCATGAGCGCCATGGGATTCTACGCCGTCACGCCCGCGAGCGGAAGCTACGTCATCGGTTCCCCGGCGTTCGAAACCGTGACCATCAATCTGCCCGACTACCACTACGGCGGCGGGCAGTTCGTCGTCGACACGACCGGGGCGGAGTACGACAGCGACCGCTATCGGTACATCCAGAACGCGCACCTGAACGGGGACGTTCACCGCGAGAGCTGGTTCGACCACGCCGACCTCGAAGACGGCGGAGAACTCCGACTCCAGATGGGTACCGAGAAGAACACCGATTGGGGTGTCACCCCGAAGGGAACGGTCAGTCCGCCGCCGTCGATGAGCGACGACTGACCCCGAAACCACTTTCTTTCGATTCGACAGTTCCGTATCGTTTTGTGCACCCCGTACGATGGGACGAATATGTCCGTACTCGACGCGTTCTCACTCGACGGAAAGACGGCTATCGTGACCGGCGGAAACCGTGGTATCGGCCGAGCAATCGCAACCGCGCTCGCGGAGGCGGGCGCGGACGTCGTCGTCGCGAACCGGAACGGACCGGCAGGGGAAACCGCGGCGGACGAACTCGCCGACGAGACGGGAGTGGAGACGCTCGCCGTCGAATGTGACGTGGCCGACGAAGATGCGGTTGAAGCGATGGTCGAAGCGACCGTCGAGCGGTTCGGCGGCGTCGATATCCTCGTCAACAACGCCGGAATCGTCGTGCACGAGGCCATGGAAACCATGACGCTGGACGAGTGGCGCGACGTCATCGACGTGAACCTCACGGGGACGTTCCTCTGTTCGCGCGCCGCCGGTCGCGAGATGATCGAAAACGGCGGCGGCACCATTTTGAACGTCTCCTCCATGTCGGCGTTCATCGCCAATCACCCACAACGGCAGGTCGCCTACAACACCTCGAAGGCCGGGTTGGAAGGGTTCAAGAACCAACTCGCCTCCGAGTGGGCGGAACACGGCATCCGCGTGAACAACATCGCGCCGGGCTACATCGCCACCGACAACGCCGATCAGGGGGCCGAAGCGGTCGAAAACGCCGTCGATACCTGGAAGGGCGAGATGCTCCACGAGGAGATCGCATCGCCCGAGGCGCTCGGCCCGACCGCGGTGTATCTCGCGAGCGATGCATCGGCGTACATGACCGGGGAGACGGTCGTGCTCGACGGCGGGTACACGGTCCGGTAGCCGAAATCGACACGTCGTGAACTGCCGCGAAAACGAGTTTTATACTCCGTTTTGCGCTATCATCCCGTACGCCGATGCCATCGACACCCACTCCCGACCACCGTATTTCTGCGCAGGACGAACACGTCCACACGAGTTGGAGCCGCGACCACGAACCGATTCGAACGGTCGAATCCGGCGACGTGATCCGATTCGAGTGCCGCGACGCGACGGACGGCCGACTCGACGCTGACTCGACCGTCGAGGACGTTTCAGCCCTCGTCGGAGCCCTCCCCGGCCACCCATTGACGGGACCGGTGGCGGTGGATGGGGCGAAACCGGGGGACGTTCTCGCGGTCGAACTGCTGTCGTTCGAGCACGAAGGGATCGGTTTCACGTACTGTTACGGCGGTGACGAGGGAACCGGACTGCTCCCCGAGGATTTCGATGAACCGGGTTTGCACGTCTGGGAATTGGAAGGGGATGTCGGCCACTTCGTGGACGGAATCGAAGTCCCGCTGGCTCCGTTTCCGGGTAACCTCGGGGTCGCACCCGCCGACGACGGGGAACACAGCACGGTCCCGCCGCGGCGGGTCGGCGGGAACCTCGACGTGAAACACCTGACGGAAGGTTCGACCCTCTACCTCCCCGTCGAAGTCGACGGCGCGCTGTTCAGCATCGGCGATTGTCACGGGGCACAGGGAGACGGCGAAGTCTGTATCACGGGTATCGAAGCGCCGATGTCGGTGACGGCGCGGCTCCGCGTCGTCTCCGGGATGGACATCGAACAACCGCAGTTCGAGACCGACGGCCCGTTCGCTGCGACCCGCGGCGAACGAGCCTACGGAACGAGCGGCATCAGCGACGACCTGATGGACGCCAGCAAGAAGGCGATTCGACACATGATCACCCACCTCCACGCGAATCACGGATTGAGCCGGACGGACGCCTATCTGCTGTGTTCCGCGGCCGTCGATCTGAAAATCAACGAGGTCGTGGACGCCCCGAATTGGGTCGTCTCGGCGTACCTCCCGCAATCCATCTTTCCGGAGAACGGCACGAAGTGAGGGGTCACCGCAACCGATTCACTCCGCCTCGTGCGTGAGGACGACCTCGTAAAAGTGCGGATCCACCTCCGCCGATGCCATCGCCTCGCCCATGTCCGCCTCCCAGTCGCGTGAATCTCGAAGCGCTTCGAACGCCTTCTGACTCTCGAACTGCACGTAGTTCACGACGCGCTCGCCGTCGAGGCTCCGATGGAGGCTCATCGAGACGAATCCCGGCAGTTCGCCCATCGAATCCACCGTTTCCCGAATTTCGTCCACGAGTGCGTCCTGTTTTTCGGGGGCGATTTCGAAGACGTTGACGAGCGTCGCGCCGACGCCCCCGCCGCCGATTTCGGGCATTTAATCGCCTCCGGAGTCGAGTTCGAGTCGACGGGAGGCGAACACGCCGAGGGCGACGCCGAGCGCGAAGACGACGAACCGCGGCGGGCCGTTGCGTCCCGACGGGCCGCGCCGTGCCGGTGATCCGGTGCGTCCTGACCGACCACAGCGCGTCGGTGGTCCCTGCCGGTCTTCCGGGTTCGTTTCTGCCTGTTCCACACCACAATCCGATCTGCTGCATGACGTTCGAGTCATCGACTAAACGGACGAGCCGTCACGGCCTGTAGATTGACGCGAACATGTTTTTTACGGTTACTCGAAGTCGATGAGCGGTTTGATGATTCCCTCCTCCTTCGTGTCCATGAGGTGGAAGCCCTCTTCCATGTCGTCGAACGAGAACTCGTGGGTCGTCATCCTCGTCGGATCGACTCGGTCCGTCTCCAGCAACCGCAGGAGACGCCGAAGTCGGAGCCTACCACCGGGACAGAGCGAGGTCACGATGTCCTTTTCGGCCATGCCGACACCCCACTCCGCGCGTGGGATCTCGACGTACTCCCCCTCGCCGTGATACCCGACGTTGGAGACGACGCCGCCCGGTTTGGTCACTTCGACACACGCTTCGAACGTCGTGTTCGTCCCCAACGCTTCGATGGCGGCATCGACGCCTTCGCCGTCCGTCAGGTCTAGAATGGTCTCGACGACATCCATCTCGGTGTAATCCACGATCTCATCTGCACCGTAGAACTCCGCCAATTCCTGTCGCTCGGGAACGGTTTCGACGGCGATGATGGTCCCCGCCCCTCGCAGGGCCGCCCCCTTGGTCGCCATCAAGCCGACCGGTCCCTGTGCGAAAACGGCGACCGTTCCGCCAACTGGAATCCGCCCTTTCTCCGCCGCACTGAAACCGGTACTCATCATGTCCGTCACGTACACGGCCGCCTCGTCGCTCACTGACGACGGGATGTGTGCCATGTTCGCGTCGGCCTCGTTGACGTGGAAGTACTCCGCGAAGACGCCGTCCTTGACGTTGGCGAACTTCCACCCGCCCAACGCTTCCCGCGACTGAGATGGGTGGCCGTCCTGAGCGGCCAGCGACCCCCAATCCGGAGTGATCGCACCGACTGCCACGCGGTCGCCCGGTTCGAAGTGCTCGACCCCCTCCCCGACTTCGTGAACGATTCCGACCGCTTCGTGGCCGAGCGTGATGTCCTCCCGCTCGCCGATCGCGCCGCCGACGGTGTGAACGTCGGAGGTACACACGAGCGCCTTCGTCGGACGGACGATAGCGTCGTTCGGTCCCGCTTCCGGTCGTTCCTTGTCGATAAACCCCGTTTCGCCGATCGATTTCATTACGTACGCTTGCACGTTCTTCCCCCCGGGCGGGTTCGACGGCCGAACACTTCAATCGACTTCCGAAGCATCCGATAGGAGGTTCGAATGAGAAATACCCGGAACTACAGTTCATCACGCAGCCGCGTGAACAGCCGTTCTTCGCGGTCGGCGATTCTCGTGGCTTGCTCGGAAGCGTCCTCGAACAGGAGAGCCTGTCGTTCCCCTTCGGTCTCGCTCGCGTCCTTGAGCGTGTTGCTCAACTCGGTCCAGTCGTCCGCGATGCCGTGGCAGTTCGCGGGAATCGACTCGTCGAGGCCGAGGTCGGGTGCGAGCGCGTCGAGGAAGTCGGCGTACAACCGACGGAACGCGCCGCCGCCGGTCCCGCGTCGTTCGATGTTCTGGTAGGCAAAGCGCGCACACCAGCTCGAATCCTCCAGTTCCGTCCACGAGGGGAGGTCCGCCGCGAACGCCCGAATCCCGTCCACTCCCTGTGAATCCCACTCACCACCCTCGGGCGAGAGCATGAGCTCCGTCGTCCGCCGAATCGCGTTCCGTGCCGCCGTCGTTCGGTCGGTTTCGATGGTCGGGTCGGCCACGGTGATCCAGTGGTTGTCGAGCGGGCCGAATCCGTAATCCGAGTTCCACGCTCTTCGAAGGTGAGACGCGGGAATTCGCTGGATTGAATCGAACTCGCTGTCGGAAAGGAGGACCTCGTCGCCCTCGACGCCGACACAGAGGAGGATGTGGGGTCCGAAGTGGGTGTCCGTGCCGAAGTAATCGAGGTAGTAGAGGTCCACGAACAGCATGACTGGCGTGTCGTCGGCGATGGCGTCCCGCACGTCGGCCCACGCCGTTTCCCAGTCCTGTCCGCTCGATTCCCGGTAATCGAGGTCGAACGTCTCGAAGAACCCCGTCTCCAACTGCCCGTTGCGCCCCATGATGATGTGGCTCGCCGGGCCGCGTTCGTAGTAGCCGAAGCCGAGTCCCGCCCCGTATCCGAAACAGAGCGACTCGTTCAGCCCCCAGTCGTAATAATCCGCCAGGTTTCGAAGCGACGCCGACCCGCAATGCGCACCGGGCGTGTGCGTGTATTCGGACAGTTGCATGTCCCATCGAGGGATGCCCGCAATAAAGAATTGCCCTCTTTTCTCGTTCCGCGATTACAGATCGACCTGACGGCCGTCGACGACGTCCTCACGGTGGTGATGACACGCCGCGTAGTGGAGTGACGTTCCGTGCTCGGTCGGCACCTCGTAGTCGGGAAGCTCCTTCGCACAGACGCTCTTTTCGGCGAACGACTCGTTCAGCAGTTCCGTCGCACCGTCCCAGTCGTCGTTCGAGATGCGACCGATTGCCTCGTCCACGATGCTTCCCGCCTCGCCGGTCGGCTTCCCGTCGGCGAAGAAGCGGTCCACGAGGGTCGACTCCGTCGTCGTCTCGAACGACCGTCGCTGGACCTCCCGAAGGAAGGCGAGCGTGTTTTGCCACTCCTCGTGGGAGAGATCGTACTCCTTCGGCGCGATGAGTTTCGGACAGCGGGTCCGGAACCGACAGCCACTCGGCGGGTCGATTGGCGACGGCACGTCGCCCTCCAGCACGCCGCGCGCCTCCGCCAGACGGGGGTCGGGCACGGGAATGGATTCGAGCAATGCCTGCGTGTACGGATGCTGTGGGTTCTCGAACAGCTCCTCCTTGTCCGCCAACTCGACCAACTGACCGAGGTACATCACGGCGACGCGGTCAGAGATGTGCCGAATCACCGAGAGGTCGTGTGCGATGAACAGGTACGTCAAGTCGAACTCGTCCTGCAGCGAGCGCATCGTGTTGAGCACTTGGGCTTGAATCGAGACGTCGAGCGCCGTCACGGGTTCGTCACAGACGATGAAGTCCGGGTTCACGCTCAGCGCCCGCGCCAGATTCACCCGCTGGCGTTGCCCACCCGAGAAGGCGTGCGGGTGGCGGTTGTAGTGCTGCGGGTCCAACCCGACCTTCGCCAGCAGTTCGCGTGCCTTCTCCTCGCGCTCGTCAGCGTCGTACAGCCCGTGGGCCTTCATCGGTTCCTCCACGATGGGACCGATTTTCATGCGCGGATCCAGCGAGGACTGCGGGTCCTGGAAGATCATCTGCATGTCCTTGCGCTGGGTACGCAGCTCTTCCCCGCCCAATGTGGTCAGGTTCTCACCCTTGAAGTACACCGTCCCGTCCGTCGGTTCGATGAGCCGCAGGATGGTCCGTGCGAGCGTGCTCTTGCCACAGCCGGATTCGCCGACCAAGCCGAGCGTCTCGCCCTTCCGAATCGAGAAGGAGACGTCCT
>NZ_JAMYJX010000011.1:0-113225 GCF_024136965.1 Haladaptatus sp. AB618
GCAATTTCGCCGGACTTCGTCCGGCTGACTGCCGAGCGTTGCTCGGCAATTACACCGTTCACCCCGAGGTTTCTCCGAAACCTCGCTGGCCTCAGGGCTGTGACAGCGCGCGCCACCCGGAAGGACAGGCTGGGCAATACGAACCAACCGCACGGCGCGCGATTGGCGCACGGTAGTGCGCCCGCGCGAGGGACGAGCGACCAACGGGAGCGAGGAGGCTGGGGAGGGTTGTGGCGTGGTGTATGGGTGGATTGAAAGGGGCCGCCCGCTCGCGCACCGCGTGGTCGTCTCCATGAGCAACTATTCTGGCCGAATGGTGTCCCCGTGAGCGACGAAGGAGCGAACGGGGACTTGGAAGAGTTCGCTCTTCCAGCGCGGAGAGGCCAGAATATCTCGTGGAGCGACCGCGAGCGGGCGGGGGCTTTCGAGGTGATCTTCTCAGTAGCTGCTCTCTCGATGAAGTCAGAAACAACTCGTAGCGAGCGGGCGAGGGCGTTCTGGGCCTTCGTCTCAGTAGCTGCTCTCGCAGCACCCCCAAATTCACACTTCACTCGTCACACCAAACACAGTACTCGAATAGAAACCCTTTAACCCATAAAAACGAAAACGACCCGTAGGGAACGGCACAGCCGCAAATCCGACGCGTCGTGAGATTTCACGGCTTGGGATTGCGGACGTGCAACGTGCTTTCGCCGACTACGGCGGAAGTCACGACTGGCGGTACCCATCGCCAGCACTCTCGCGGCTCGTGCAGTTCCTATCCTCAACTATGGCACGAATGCACACGCGACGCCGTGGGTCGTCCGGTTCGGACCGACCTGTGGCAGACGAACCACCGGAGTGGAGCGACGTAGATGCCGACGACGTGGAAGACCGCGTCGTCGAACTCGCGGAAGACGGTTTCAGCCCGAGTCAGATCGGGGGGAAACTCCGCGACGAGGGTGTGACCGGCACGCCCGTCCCGAACGTGAAGCTCGTCACGGGCAAGAAAGTGACCGAGATTCTCGAAGAGAACGACGCAGGTAGCGACCTGCCGGAAGACCTCGAAAACCTGATGGAGCGCGCCGTGCGACTGCGCGAGCACGTCGACGAGAACCCACAGGACAAACAGAACAAGCGCGCACTGCAGAACACCGAGTCGAAGGTTCGCCGCCTCGTCAACTACTACCGCGGCGACAAGCTCGACGAGGACTTCACGTACACCTACGACTACGCAGTGGAACTCCTCGAATAGATGTCCACGTCCGGCCGAACCGCAGGCGAGGACGCCCTCTCCGCGAGCGACATCGCCGCGACACTCCGCGACGCCGACTTCGTTCGGATCGTCGCGCACGCGGACGGTGACGCGCTCGCGGCAGGCGGTCTCCTCGCACGTGCCTGCGCGACTGCCGGTATCCCGTTCCAGGTGAGTGCAACCTCGTTCCCCTCCCATCGCGCCGACGCCGGTGACGACGAACTCGTCGTGACGGTCGGCGCACCGGGCGGGGACGTCACACTCCCCGAACACACACGACCGACGAGCGTCGTCGCGTTCGACGTCGCGACCGAACTCGGCGGGTCGCCCGACCCGGTGCTGGCACTCGCCGGTGCCGTGGCCGCTGGCGCCTCGCCCGGCGCGGGAGACACCGCACGGTTGCTCGAAACGGCGGACCTCACGCGACGGCCCGGCGTTTCGACGCCGACCGAAGACATCGCGGACGGGGTGGCCCATTCGACGCTCCTGCACGCCGGATTTTCCGGCGACGCCGGGGCGGTGCAAGCCGAACTCGCCGAACTCGACCTCCCAGTCGAACTGGACGACGACGCCAATCGAAAAATCGCCTCGCTCGTCGCGCTCTCGGTCGCCGGACCGGAGGGCGCGACGCCGCGAGTGGGCGAGACCGTCCAGCGGGCGCTTCGCCCGTACGAACTCGGCGACGACCACCCGTTCGCGACGCTCGGCGGCTACGCCGACGTTCTCGACGCGGTTGCCCAGGAGCAGCCCGGAACCGGCATCGCGCTGGCATTGGGCCACGACGCCCGTGCGCCCGCGCTCGACGCGTGGCGCACGCACTCGAAGGCGGCCCACGCGGTGGTCCGGAACGCGACGACGGGTCGGTACGACGGCCTGTTCGTCGCCCGAACGGACGACGCACCGGTCGTGACGGCGGCGCGACTGCTCGGCGATTTCAGATCGCCGGAACCGATCGCGCTGGTCGTCACTGACGATGAAGCCGCCGCGGTTGCAGTCGGTGACCGCGGTATCGACGATTCGGATTCGGGTCCCCAATCGAATTCGGCTGGGGGTTCGGATTCGAATCCGGACCTCGTCGACCTCGGGAACGCCATGCGAACGGTTGGCTCCCGGCTCGACGGCGACGGAACGGGAAGCAGACGGCGCGGCTATGCGCGGTTCGACGCGGACGCGAAGGAGTTCCTTTCGGCGTTCCGGGAGGTAGTATGAGACGAGCGACGATCCACACGGAACTGGAGGACGCCGAGCACATCGCGGCGGCGGTCGTCCCCGACAACACGCCCGAAATCGAAACGAGCGTGGAGGACGGAACGATTACGACGACCATCGAACGCGAGACGACCGGCGGTCTCCAGACGACCATCGACGATTACGTCGTGAACCTCTCGGTGGCAGCACAGGTAGTACAAACGGCAAACCAACACACTAACACCAACTATGAGTGAACGATCAGTCTCGAAGAAATCACAGGAAAAGCGGTGGTACACCGTTCTCGCTCCCGAGCAGTTCGACCGAGAGGAGCTTGGAACGACCCCCGCAGACGAACCGGACAAGGTGCTCGGCCGCACCATCGAAACGACGCTTGGCGAACTGACGAACAACGCCAGCGAAAACAACACGAAGTTGACCTTCAAGATCAACGACGTGGGTAGCGACTCCGCGTACACGGAGTTCGTCCGACACGAACTCACCCGCGACTACCTGCGTAGCCTCGTGCGACGCGGTGCCTCGAAGGTCGAGGCATACATCACGGTGCTGACCTCGGACGACTACCGCGTCCAGATCCAGCCAGTCGCGTTCACGACGAAGAAGGCGGACCACAGCCAGGAGAAGGCCATCCGCCGCACGATGATCGACATCGTGCAGGAGACCGCACAGGAGCACACCTTCCAGGACCTCCTCGACGGCGTCGTCGAAGGTCGTCTGTCCAGCGCGATTTACGGCGAGGCGAAGACGATTTACCCGCTCCGCCGCGTCGAAATCCAGAAGGCGACGCTGGAAGCCCACCCCGAGGAGGTTGCCGAGGAAGAGGAAACCTCCGTGGACGTGGACGAAGAAGAAGCCGAAGTCTAAGGACGACGGTTCGATTTTCGTTTTTTGAGAATACGGCGAGACGGGACGGAGTTACTTCTCTTTCACGACGATAGTGCCGACCATCCCCCTCGACTCGTGGGGGATACAGAGGTAGGGATACTTTCCGGGAACCTCGAACGTGTGTTCGTACGTCCGTCCTTGAAGAATTCCGCCTTTGCCGTTGTTCCACCCGTCGCGGGCGGCCTGCTCGGAATCGAACCCGCCGGAGGCGAAGTACTCGGCATCGTCCGGAATGAGGTTTTCGTAGGCGGTGACGGTGTGCTGGCGCATCCCCGTGTTCTTCCAGACGACGGTGTCCCCGACCGTCGCCGTGAACTTCTCCGGATGGAAGTCCATCGAACTCGTTCCGATGTCGAAGTCACCGCCCATCGACCGCGATTCGGAACCCATGTTCAGGACGCTCGAACACCCTGCCAAGGTGACTGATGTCGCGCCGACGACCCCGGCTAAAAACGCTCGGCGGTTCATACAGTGGGTTCGGATTGCCCGGCGTATATGTCTCTCGAAACGTCGCTCATCGTCGTCGTACTATCAATCGAGGAACATTCCGCCCGAATCAGCCTTTCAGCAGCGTTCTTCGCAAATCCGGTCGATGATTCGTCCGGTGGAGAGCAGTTCATCGTCGTCGTCGCCGGGTTCGAGCGGCGACGCACGCCGAACCACGCAGTCGATTCCTCGCCGATCGAGTTCCGCCTCGATGGCCGCATCGTCGTGATGCTGGTCGTATCCCAACACGATGATGTCGGGGTCGAGTTCCTCGATGGGGGCGAAGATGTCCTCGGGGTGACCGACGAGCGCATCGTCCACGACGCCGAGCGCGTCGATCATGTCCCGCCGCTGTCGGTTGGACAGGATCGGTCGTTGTTTGTGTGTTACGTTCTCCCGGCGTGCGATGATGACCGATAGTCTGTCGCCCATCCCTGCGGCGTCGCGGAGGTAGTGAACGTGGCCGGGGTGTAGAATGTCGAAGGTTCCTTGTGCGAGTACGTGTGTCACTGGTCTCTCAACTCCTCGTCGATGTCCGCCTGCGTAAAGTCGAAGAACGATTCCGCCTCCGGAAGTTCGACGTCGAGCACGTCGAGTTTCTGGGGGTTCCCCTCCCGGTCGAACGCTTGCCAGTCGTTTCGCTCGTACGGTGCGCCGATGATGATGTGAACGGTACCTTTCTGAAACGTCCCCAGATCGGTATCGCTCGGGCGGAGCACGCCGTTCGGGTGTGAGTGTACCGATCCGACCGCCCTGATGTCGTTCGGGATGGTGCTCGTCTTCACCGTCGCGCTGACGCTGTTCGATTCGGTGCCGGGCATGACGAGTACGTCAGTGATGACCAGTCCGTCGCGATCGAGACCGAGGTTTCTCGCCTCCTCGCCACGGAGATAGCCCATGTACTCGTTCGGATAGGCATCGCGGGACGCTTCGAGTGCGAACGTCAGCGCGCCCTCCGCGATACCGAGAATTTCGTTCGACCGGAACAGCCGCATACGCTACACTCCGAGCGCCCGCGTTCTAAGCGTTACGAAGGACCGGAGGCCGGACGGTCACGGGCGATCTTCCGAAGGGAAGCCAGTTGCAAAGCGTTAAAAATAGTGCGGCCGAAGAGACGCACAAGATGAATCCCGCTGATACTGACCCCGGTGATGGACCGGGTAATCCCGTCGTTTACGAACTCGCGGCGGATTGCACCCTCTCTGATATTTCCGAGGGCGAACGATACCACGCCGTCGTCAACGGCGTCGTCGATTATGGTGTGTTCGTCGACCTTTCGGACTCTGTCTCGGGTCTCGTTCACGAATCGAACCTCTCTACCGACTACGATGTCGATGACAGTCTCGTCGTCGAACTCCTCGAAGTACGTGAGAACGGCGACTTGAGTTTCACGCCGGTCGACGTCGACATCGACGACGCCGAAACCGTCGCCGTCGCTCACGAATACGAAGTCGCCGAAACGGGGACCCTCGCCGACCAAGTCGGCGATACCGTTCACCTCGAAGGCGAAGTCGTCCAGATCAAACAGACCGGCGGTCCGACCATCTTCCACGTCAGCGACCCCACGGGCGTCGTCCCGTGTGCCGCCTTCGAGGAAGCGGGCGTCCGCGCACATCCCGAAATCGAAATCGAGGACATCGTTCACCTCGTCGGCGTCGTCGAAGAACGCGAAGGCTCCCTCCAAGTCGAAGTCACGTCGCTCACCGCATTGGAAGGCGACGAAGAGGCCGTCGTCAGCGACCGGATCGAGACGGCCCTGGACGAGCGCGCGGAACCCCACGAGACCGAACCCCTCATCGAGTGGCCCGCCCTCGAACAGTTGTTCCCCGACCTCCGGGAGATCGCAAAACAGCTCCGCCGCACGGTGCTCGAAAGCCGCCCGATTCGAGTCCGTCACCACGCCGACGGCGACGGCATGTGTGCCAGCCTCCCGGTCGAACTCGCGCTGAAGCGGTTCATCGAGGAGACCCACCAAGCGCCCGAGGCCAAGCGCCACCTCTTCAAGCGCCTGCCGAGCAAGGCACCGTTCTACGAGATGGAGGACGTGACCCGTGACCTGAACTTCGCGCTCGAAGACCAAGCACGACACGGCCAGAAACTCCCCCTCTTGCTCATGCTCGACAACGGGAGTACCGAGGAGGACGTTCCAGCCTACGCGAACCTCGCCCACTACGACATCCCGATTCTCGTGGTCGACCACCACCACCCCGACCCGGAAGCGGTGGACCCCTACATCGACGGCCACGTCAACCCGTACCTCTACGACGAGGATTACCGCATCACGACGGGAATGATGTGCGTCGAACTCGCGCGGATGATTTCGCCGGACATTACGGACGAACTCCGTCACGTTCCCGCCGTCGCCGGAATCTCGGACCGCTCCAAGGCGGACGCGATGACGGACTACGTCGAACTGGCCGAATCGGAGGGCTACTCCGAGGAGTTCCTTACCGACATGGGCGAGGCGCTCGATTACGGCGCGTTCTGGCTGAAGTACGACCCCGGACGCAACCTCATCAACGACGTTCTGAACGTCGATTGTGACGACGAGGAGCGCCACCGCGAACTCGTCACGTTCCTCTCCGAGCGCGCCGAGGCCGACACCGAAAAACAACTCGACGCCGCGATGCCCCACGTCAAACACGAACGGTTGGCGAGCGAGGCACACCTGTACCGCGTGGACGTCGAAAACCACGCGTACCGATTCACCTACCCGCCACCGGGGAAGACGACCGGCGAAATCCACGACCGCAAGGTGAAGGAGACGGGCGAACCCGTCATCACCATCGGCTACGGACCGGATTTCGCCGTCCTCCGCAGTGACGGCGTCCGACTCGACATCCCCGAGATGGTGACGGAACTTAACGAGGAAGTCGTCGGCGGTGGCGTCAGCGGTGGCGGCCACCTCGTCGTCGGGAGCATCAAGTTCGTCAAGGGAATGCGAGAGCAGGTGCTCGACGCGCTCGTCGAGAAGATGGCCGACGCGGAACTCGACGAGGAACTCCAGAGCACGACGGTCGGACACCAGCAGGACGACTGAAACCGAACTGAGACCACCTCGGTTCTACGACTCGAACCGAATCTCCCGTTTTGCGATCCAAACCGCGCCAGCGATGGCTATCGCCACGAACGCGGCGAGACCGACCGGGAATCGATTTTTCTTTGCTCCCCAATCGGCTTCGAAGGCGCGGCTGTAATATCTCCCAGCGGCACTTCCGTGAAGCACAACCGCGACTTCCCGGTTTTCACGTGCCGAGTGATTGTTCCAGTTGAGACTCCCGACGACGACGTGTCGCCGGTCGACGATGACGCCCTTCGCGTGAATCTTCTCGTAGCCGTGTGGCGACGCGAGTTCGGCTTCGAGCGGCAGTCCTTCGGCGTCGGCCCGCTCGTTCAACCAGCGTACGACCCGCTGGTTGTCGTCGTGGACGTACCACGCGTTGCTGAGGAGCACTCGGACCGTCACACCCCGTCGCGCCGCGGCGAGCGTTGCCCGGATGAACGGCTGATGGATACTCCCGATGGTCATCTGTTGGACATCGATGGAATCGTTCGCGGAGCGAAGCAACGAGAGAACACCGCTTTCCGCGTCGTCCGGCGCGGCGAGCACGCTCACGGCGTCGATGGGGACACGCTTCGCCGGAAATTTCGTCGGGTAGCTCTCGTTCGCCGCCGTCGTCGGATTGAACGACCGCCCCTCCCTGAACGACTGCCACGGTGTCGTGTCGTACCACGACGTATCGGCGTCGAATATCGCTTCGAGATTTTCGACGGCCTCCCCACCGACGATCGCTCCCCACCCACGGCTGGAGTGCCCGCCGACACCGGCGGGTTTCCAGTTCTCGGTCATCACGATTGCCTCGTCGTCGGCGATGGCGTACTTCGCGTGGTGGAAGTCATAGCGCCCCCGTTCTCCGCCGATGACATCGACGGTGACGCCGTGGTTGGTGAGTCTATCGAGCACCGCCGCTTCCCGAGTGGAAATGCCGCCCACGGGGGCATCGTCCACGAGAACGTGAACATTCACGCCTCGATTCGCTGCCGCAATGAGGAGGTCCGTGATTCGTGGTGAAGTGAACGAGTAACCCGCGAGGAGGAGCCGTCGTTTGGCCGAACGGAGCGTTTCGACGGGAACGTTCGGGTCGTCCGGAAGCACGAACACGCGAGCGGTCGTGGCGTCGGAGCGGGTAACCGTGAAGTTCGTCGCGCCCAACGGTCGCCACGACTGCGTGGTCGGCCGCCAGCACTCCGACTCCGGCGCATCGACGTAGGTGACCGAATCGACGTCCGTTTCCGAACCGCCGCCGGTCGTTCGCCCGAGCGTCACCGTCTCGCCCGAATTCGCGAGGGAGAGGTTTTCGAGCGGGAGGATGCGAAAAGACGTGAGATTCTCGGTGCGATTCGGCGCGGTGGAGAACGCGACCGTTCCCGAAACGGTTCGGTTCGATAAGGTGGACGTCGATTGCTCGTCCGACAGCGTCCACGTCGAGAGGGTCGTCTTTCGTGGGAAGGTAACGACGACGAACTCCCCGGCGTCGTCCATCGCCACCGGGTTTGGGTACACGGCGACGATGTGCGGCGAGGCTGATGAGTGGGTCGTCGTTCCGGATGGGGTCGAAGCTCCGGAGGAGGTTCTTGTTCCGGATGGAGTCGTCGTACCGGTTGCCGTTGCGCTCGTGCCGGTTGCCGTTGCGCTCGTGCCGGTTGCCGTGGTGGTCGTCGCGACACCCGTTGCTGAAGCTGGCAGGAGAGCAAGCACCAGGAGGACGGCGAGCGCGACTCTGGCGAACACGGGGAGGAGTGGTTTCGTCCTCTGATATAAACGCTCGGAACGGTGGATTTTTGTCCACCACCTTCGCCTTGTCTATATGATGGACGTTCCGATTATACTCGAATTGGCGGGCTATGCTCTCGGTGCTCTAGGTGCCGTTCTCGTCTTCTTCGAGTTCTTCCAGATTCCGGACTACATAGAGTACGACCCGGATTACAACGATTACACCATCGACATGTCGCCGATGGAAGTGAGACAGTACACGTGGGTCGGCCGCGTCGGCGCGTTCTGTATCGCACTCGCGTTCGCGCTCGAATTCTTTGCGACGTTCCTCGCTCAGTGAACTGGGTGAACGATTTCGCGGCAGTCTGGGCATTCGGCGAAGCGCTCCGAGCCCTCTTCGGTGTCGTATTCGATGAGAAGATAACCTCTAGTGATGTCGCTTCCGCAGTTCGGACACATCCCGAGTGGCGCGGATTCGGTCGCCATTTTGACCTCTCGGGAAGAGAAGGGACATCGATGGTCTTTGTTATTGACCGATTACTCGGGAGTAAGCAGTGCTTACCGGCAGACTACAGCGCCTTCTCGGCTTCGCTCTGGACGATGTACGCCCGATCGTCTGAGTACTCCCGGACCGCGTCGAGCGCCGTTTCCGTGCCGATTTGGTTCAGCGCCCACGCGGCACTGGCACGAACCGAATCGGACTCGTCGTCCGCCAGCGTCTCCGAGAGCGGTTTGATCGCACGTGTATCGCCGATGAGACCAAGTGAACGAGCGGCGTAGCTTCGAACTTCCTCGTCCTCGACCACGAGTTGGTCCGCGACGTCCTGTGTGACTTCGTCGCTGCCGATTTCGCCGAGCGCCTTGATGACGGTCTTCGCCATTCCGGGGTCGGCATCGACGTAGTCGATGATCGAATCGATGGCTTCCTCGCTGCCGATCTTCCCGAGAATACGGATGGCGTCCTTGTCACGACGACCGGCACGCTGGAGCATGGGATCGACGGCTTCCTCGTTGCCCATCCGTTCGAGCGCTTCGAGGCAGTGTCGTTCCATGTAGTTCGACTGCAAGGAATCGAGCGCGAGGAGCACCATGTCGACGCGGTCGCGTTTCTCCCAGATTTTGAGCGCGTGCCACTCCGGCGGGTAGTCCTTGCGGTAGTTGAGAACGTCGTAGTAGCCTTCACGCCTGAGTTGCTCCCGGGTGCTCAGGTCGCTCCATTCCTCGGCGTCGTCGATGCCCGACTGCAGTTCGTCGGTCGCATCGAGAAGCGTATCGATGGTTTCCGCGTCCTCGTCCGGATCGAGTTCCACCTCCTCGACGGCGCTCGCCGTGTCTCCGAGCACTTCCGCGAGGTCGTCCGAATTACGGGTGAGGGTGACGCTGAAATCCGTTCCGATCGCCTCCTGTACCGTATCGACGAACGACTCGACGACCTCCACGAGTTCCGCGCTCCCGTCGACCGTCCAGCGGGTGTCCTCGACGGTCGAGATAGCGTCCTCGATGTCGCTGATGACGTCCTCGGCGTACGGACCGCGTTGGTCTTCGAGTTCGTCACGAAGGTCCGAGAGGAACATCTCCAGTTCCTCGCGCGGGTCCTCCACGTCCTCGTCTTCGTCTTCCTCTTCGTCCGGTTCGGGGAGGTCCGCCGCTTCGAGTTCCTCCTCGATGTCGTCCAGTTCGTCTTCGACAACGTCGAGGTCGGCTTCCGTCTCGGCGTCCTCCAGATCCGCTTCCGCGCTTTCGAGCCGGTTTTCGATGGATTCCGCCGTCTCCTCTGGCGTTTCCTCGGCTTCGGATTCCTCTTCGGCTTCGGATTCCTCTACGGTCTCCTCGTCTTCCTCTTCGGCCTCAGATTCCTCTACGGCTTCGGACTCCCGTTGCTCCTCGGCTTGAATTTCGTCCTCGGATTCCGCATCCTGCGTTTCCTCGGCACCATCGTCGCTCATGCGTCCACCCCCGGCTGTGCCGTTTTACTCATATGCGAAAAATTCGGCCCGTAGCCATCAAGAGCGTTTCCCTTCTGTCGTCTTCGCAGGCGTCGGTTTTCCTTCCGTCTCCCGCCAGTAGAACCCCGGTGAGAGAATGAGATACGCCAGTGCAAGCGACAGCAGCGCATACGGGAAGGTCCGGCCTTTGAAGTTGGGAATGAGGACCGCGAGCGAGTGGACGACGCCCATGATGAGCGCATCACGCGCCAGTAGGTCGGGATACGTGATCGTCGAGACCATCAACCCGGAGAGGACGAAGGTGAGCGCGACGAGGATTGTGGGGTCGGTGAACCCTGCGAGGACGCCAGCCACGAGGATGACGGACGCGAGCGTCGTCGGAATCCCCTCCGTCACGTCGTCGTCGGTGTCGTAGGCCGTGTACAACCCGAGTCTGACGATCGCCATGGCGACGAACAGCGCCCCGGCGAGCATCGCGACTCCCACGCGAAACGTGTCGAATCCCCACGTCTCGCGCACGACGGCGACGACCAACACTGCAGGGGCGACCGAGAACGACGCGACGTCGGCCAACGAATCCAGATACGGCCCGGCCGCCGAACTCCCATAGCGGCGGGCGAGCACGCCGTCCAACCCGTCCGCCACCGCCCCCAGTAGGACGAGGCGCGCCGCCAGTCGCGGGTTCGTGGCCGCGAGCGAAATCGCCAGAAAGCCGAGCGCGGCGTTCGAAACCGTCACCGCGTCGGCGAGCGAAAGACGACCCACGAACCGAGGCTTCATACTCGGCGGGTAGTGCGAGCGTGAGTGATACCTCTTTTGAAATCACCCCGGACTGTCGAACGATAGAACGGTCGAAAATAAATGACGAACCGCGCTTACCACTCGACCAATTCCCGAATTCGGTCGAACGCGGCACGCTCGCGCTCGCCGCCACAGGTCCGCGTGACCTCCTCGAAATACTCCAACCGACCCCGGAGTTCCGCTGTATCGTAGCCGTCCACGTCCAACCTGGAGGCCGCCACGGTCGCCTCCACGACGGCCGCGAAACCCCGACTCGTCACCGGAACCCGCCGTTCCCGAATTTCAGATTCGACGGGCATCAGTTCCCACTCCTCCCAGTGGGTTCCGTCGGTCTCCCCGGAATCGACCTGTTCCACCTCGATTTCGACCCACGCATCCGCGGAGTCGAGCACCGGTTCCGCTTCCTCCCGGATCGACAGCGCGGCCTCCACGAAGTCCACGGGGTCGCGGGTGAACTGGATGACGCCGCCGCCCTGTCGGTGGAAGTTCCGCCGGGTTCTGGTGTTACCCCACGTGCGAGCGGTTACAGGGTTGGTGGAATGAAGGCCGAGAACCGCCACGTTCCACAGGTCGTTCGGCCCGAGCGTCGTGACGACGGACTCGGTCACGCCGCGAAGTTCGACCGGCCAACTCGTCCTCGTCCCGGTCACGGCGAAACGCCCCGCTCCAGCGCGACGAACAGGCCGCCAGCGACGATATCCGCGGTCGTTCCGGGGTTGATCCCGTCGTCCACCAGTGATTCGGCGAACGCCGTCACGAGTTCCGGGTTGCCCTCGCGCGCTTCTTGTAGGGCCTCCTGTGCCCGAACGAGCACGCTTTCGGCCGTTTTCTTGCCGTGTCGTTTCGCCACGAAGGTGTCCGGTTCGTGGGCCAGTTGTTCGAGATACACCTGCGCCGCGCGGGCCGAAATCCCGCCGTCGAGTTCCTCGATGCGTTCGGCCACGGTGAAGGTTCGCTCGAAGCCGTGTGTCCACTCGTGGGCGATTCCGTCCTCGTCCGCGCCGAGTTCCATCACGTCGTACAGCGTGAGTCCGGCTTCTTCCAGTGCGGGAATCGCGTCGCTTCCCCGTCGAACGTCGAACTCGTCGGTCCCTTCCGGCGGGTCCGAAACCGCCACATCGACGTGTTCGAACGCGCGGTAGAACCCCGCCGCATCCTCAACGGTCGTCGCTTCGACGACCTCCGTGACGCCCTCCGGCGAGCGGTCGTCGGCCTTCACCAACGGAACCAGCAACAACAGCGCACCGAACTGGGTGTTGCCACCCTCCTGCTGGCTCATCCCGGCGACGGCTTCTTCGAAGGCTTCACCGACCGGTGCATCCGCCTCGGCCGCTCGGAGTCCCGCGCCGGAACCGACCGCTCCGGCGAGGAAATGCTCGAACCGTAGATCGGGGAAATCGCGCTCCCTGTCCACGTTGCCGGGTTTCGGCGTTCCGGCGACTTCCAGCAACAGCGCGAGTTGCGCGTGTTCCGCTGGCGTCATGCCACCACCTCCGTGAACCACGCATCCGTCGCACGGCGAACGCGGGAGAGCACTTCGGGGCGGTCACTCGGCCGTCCGACGCTGACCGCGTCCGCGCCGTACTCCAGATACTCCGCGACCGTCGCCTCGTCGCGGACGCCGTTGTTCGCCACGAGGAAACAGTCCGTGGCCTCGGCCACCACCTGCACCATCCGCTCGGAGTCCATCGCGTCCAGGTGGACGATGTCCGCGCCCGCGTCCACCACTTTGCGAGCGACCTCGGGAAGGTTCACGCCGGGCACCTCGGCTCTGACTTTGACGCTCACCGCGGCACCCGTTTCGGCCGCGACGCGAACCTGCTCGGCGAGGCGGTCCGGGTCCCGAAGGAGCGATTGTCCGGCACCGGCCGCACACATCTCCTCCTGTCGGCAGTGTGCGTTGAGCTCCAGTATCGCGCCGTGGCGGTGGCAGACGTCACCCATCGCTCGAATCGGAGGGAGCGTCGCGGAACGGACGTTGATTCCGGGGCGAATCGGGGAATCGGAAAGCGCGGCGAGTTGCCCGTCCACGAACGCGACGGGGTCGTCCGGCAGGAATTCGGTTCGTTCGCGCGCGACCAATTTCCGGGCGGCCGCTCGCGTTTCCTCGTCCAGCGCGATTCCACCCAAAAATGCCGCCCCTGCGTGATCGGCGGCGTTTCGCGCCCATTCGGCGTCTGCTTCCCCGCTGAGGCTGGCGAGCGCGACCCGCGGTTCGAACGGTTCGACCATCACGCCACCTCCAACGCGTCCTGCACGGCACGAACGACGCGGTGCGCGTCCGATTCGTCGTCCATCTTCGTGTCGGTTCGGATCGTCGGACGGCCGAGTTCCGTTCGGTCCTCGTCGTCCAGCACGAACGCGTCGGCGAAGGGATACGCCTCCGCCACGCCCGCCGTGCTCGGTTGATAGCCGACCGCGTCCATCAGTTTCCCCGCTGGCCCGGAGAAAACCCGGTCCTCCACGAACGGCGACACCGCGACCACGGTGGTCGATTCGAGCGCCTCGCGGAACGCGTCCATCGCGAGCATCGGTCCGATGCTCGTCACGGGGTTCGACGGGCCGATGACGACCGGTCCGTCGGTCATCGCGGAGAGGGCGGCGGGCGATGGCTCCGCGTCTTCCGCACCCCTGAACTCGACATCCGTGACGTCGGGTTCGCCGCCATGTGCGACCCAGAACTCCTGAAAGTGCATCTCGCCCTCGGGCGTGTGAATGATGCTCGCGACCGGGTCGTCGCTCATCGGGACGACGTCGAGCGGGGAGTCGAACGCGTCCGCCAAAGTTCGCGTCGTCTCGGTGAGCGTGTTGCCTTCGTCCAGCAGTCCCGTCCGAGTGACGTGCACTGCCCTATCGTGATCGCCGAGGAGCATGAACTCTGCGACGCCGGAAAAGCGCCGCCAGCGGGCGATTTTCCGCCCGTCTGTCTGGCGTTCGTTGGGGAGGTACCGCGGGCCGGTGGAGAGGTCGGCCGATTCGGCGAGACGATGGAGTTCGTCGTGTGTCTCGGTCGTGTCGTCGGCGATTCCCCACCACGTCTCGCGGTTCAGCACGCCCCCTTGCTGGAACAACACCGTGTCGATGTCGGGACAGACGAGGAGGCCACCGAGTTCGACGTCGTCACCGGTGTTACCGATAACCGTCGTCTCGGCGGGCGAAAAGACCCCTTCCGCGCCCTCCAACAGTTTGGGGGTGCCCGTCCCCCCTGAGAGAAACGTGACCATGGTTCGTTTCCTGCGAGAGAGGACATAAAGCCTCGTCCTTCAGTTTTTATACCGTGACGGGACAACGTTCCGACAATGAAGACCATCAAGGACAGCGTCCACGACCATATCCAAGTCGTCGGCGTTGCGAACGAGTTGCTCGACACGCATGCTGTCCAGCGACTTCGACACATCACGCAACTCGGAACCGCCCGTCTCGTCTACCCCTCCGCGAATCACACCCGATTCGAACACAGCCTCGGCGTCTATCATCTGGCCTGCGAAGCGCTCGAAAACCTCGGCATCGAGGGGAGACAAGCGGAGCGCGTTCGCGCGGCCGCGCTCCTCCACGACGTTGGGCACTCCCCCTTCAGCCACACCATCGAGGAGCTAATCCACCGTCGCACGGGGAAATATCACGACGACGTTCTCGACCTGCTCACGGACTCGACGGTCGGCGACATCCTCCGCGACCACGACTTGGATCCGACCACCATCGCGGGACTCATCGCGGGCGAAGGGGAACTAGGGCAACTCGTCTCCGGCGAACTCGACGTGGACCGGATGGACTACCTCGTCCGGGACGCCCATCACACCGGCGTCCCCTACGGCACCATCGACCACGAGCGACTGACACACGAGTTGACGTTCGCGGATGGGAGGCTCGTGCTCGCCGAGGGGAACGTCCAAACGGCGGAGAGCCTGCTCGTCGCCCGTGCGCTGATGAACCCGACGGTGTACAACCACCACGTCACGCGAATCAGCAAGTCGATGCTCCAGCGGGCGAGCGAGCGCCTGCTCGATTCGCCGGACATCGACGCCGAGCAACTACGACGCATGGACGACCATGATCTGATCGTCGCGCTTCGAATGAACCCGGAAACCGTCGAACTCGCTCGACGTCTCACTGACCGTGACCTCTACAAACGTGCCGTCTGGGCGGAGATGGGGGACGTTCCCGACGAAATCATCGATACCGACCACGAGACGATTCGTCGGTACGAGAACGAAATCGCCGAGAGTGCGGGCGTCGATTCCGAGCACGTTACCCTCGACGTGCCGAGTCGACCGGCGATGACCGAATCGTCGTCGCGCGTCGTCGTCAACAACGAAGTCCGGCCGCTCGCTCGGCAATCCACGCTGGTTCGGGCGCTGCAGCAGGTCCAGCGCGACCAGTGGCGCCTCGGCGTGTACACGCCGGCGGACGAGACGGAGGCTGCCGGACACGCGGCGGAGCGAATCCTCGGCTTGGAAACCGACGGTGCGCTCGTCAGCGACGTTAGAACCGGCGTTCGGACGACGCTGACGGACTTCGAGGAGAAATAGGTAGCGGTGGAATAGGGAAAGTAGGAAGGTGAGGAAGGGTAGATGGAGTAAGGGAAATAATTCCGACGACGGGGCGTTTAAGGTCGGCTACTGACAACCGCCACGTATGCTCGTGGAGGGAACCATCCTTTCCGGTCCGAACTTCGACCCCATCGAGGGTCGCGTGGTCGTCGAGGATGGGACGATTACCGCTATCGAAGAGGAGTCCGTCTCGTCGTCGAAAGTCGTCTGTCCGGCGTTCGTCAACGCACACACCCACATCGGCGATTCCATCGCCAAGGAGGCCGGGGCCGGACTCTCGTTGGAAGAACTCGTCGCGCCGCCGGACGGGCTCAAACACCGGCTCCTTCGGGAAACGTCCCGCGCCGAAAAGGTCGATGCGATGCGGCGGTCGCTCCAGTTCATGCAATCGACGGGGACCGCGTCGTTCCTCGAATTCCGCGAGGGCGGCGTCGAGGGCGTGTTCGCCCTCCGCGAAGCGGCCGAGGGCCTCGACATCGACCCGTTCATTCTCGGCCGGGAGACGGTCGATGCGATGGAAGCCGCGGACGGGTTCGGAGCGAGCGGCGCGAACGACGCCGATTTCGGCCGTGAGCGCACCGCGACCGACCGGGCGGGGAAGACCTTCGGCATTCACGCGGGCGAGGCCGATTCGAGCGACCTCAATCCAGCGCTCGACCTCTCGCCGGACTTCCTCGTTCACGTCGTCCACCCCGAACCGATCCATCTCGACCGAATCGAACACAGCGAGGTTCCAATCGCCGTCTGCCCGCGTTCGAACCTCGTCACGGGCGTCGGCTTGCCGCCGATGAAGGAACTGCTCGACCGGACGACGGTCGCACTCGGGACGGACAACGTGATGTTGAATAGCCCGTCGATGTTCCGCGAGATGGAGTTCACGGTGAAACTGACGGACATCTCTCCCCGTGAAGTGCTCCGGATGGCCACCCAAAACGGGGCACGAATCGCGGGCCTGAACTGTGGTCTCCTCGAACCGGGGAGGGATGCGAAGCTACTGGTTCTCGACGGCGACTCAGACAACCTCTGTGGAAACAAGGACGTAGTTCGATCGGTCGTCCGACGGGCGGGGGCGAGCGACGTGATCGACGTTCTGTTGTGATTCCCCGGAATCCCTTTCGATTCGAAGGTGATCGCCACCAAATGAGTTAAGACAACACGGGCCGTGACACTCGGTAACACATCCATGTACGACCGAATTCTCGTGCCGACCGATGGTTCGGAGGAAATGCGATGCGTCCTCGCGCACGCCGCTGAACTAGCCGAGGCGCATGGTGCGGAACTCCACGCGGTGTACGTCGTCAACTCCTCGACGTACGCCAGCCTGCCGATGGAAACGTCCTGGGAAGGCGTCTCGGGAATGCTGGAGGAAGAGGGCGAGTCGGCACTCGAAGACGCCCGCCGTATCGTGGGGGAGTACGACGTCTCGCTCACGACACATCTGCTCGAAGGGCCACCGAACAAGGAAATCGTCCGCTACGCCGAACTGGACGATTTCGATCTCATCGTGATGGGAACCCACGGTCGTGGTGGCATCGACCGCCTCCTCCTCGGAAGCGTCGCCGAGCGAGTCGTCCGTGCTTCGACCGTGCCCGTGCTCACGGTTCGCGTCGGACAGGAGGTCGACTCACCGGACGTGAGTGCGACAGGGAAAGTCCACACCAGCGGCTGAGTTCTCGACTCGGCGGAATAGCGCGACGAAAACGGGTTTTACTCGGTCTGTCGGTAGAACGTCTTACCAGATATCAGCATCAGCTCACACGTTTCGTCCCCATCGGACGATGGCGACACCCACGAACAGGGCGATGACGCCGACGACCGTCCACTGCACTGATCCGCCGGTGATCGGCTCACAGTCTGCCACGCACAGAATGGGATCGATTTGGACGATTCCGAGGCCTTGAACGATCCACAACAACCCGAGAAGCGCCACGATGCCGCCGAGGACAATCAATACGGTCGATTTCGCGTTCATGGTTTGGTACTACTCCCGTCCGGACCGTGCGTTTCGGCTGTTTCAACAGTCATGCTCGGCATACGCTGGTGGTATGGAGGTTCCACCGGTGCATGCGAATAGCGCCACACATCTGAGGCACGTTTAAATACGCATGCGGCATACTCCGACGCGCCATCGTCCGTGACCGACATAGCCGGCCCCGTCTCTGTACTGTGCGGCCGAGACCGGTCGTTCCGGACACTACGAACACGACGGCCGGTTGACAGATGAAATATATTACGTTCGTCATTCCTCGAATCGACGATGAACGCTGTTCGAGCGGCGAGTACGCCGACCTAACGGTGAACGGTGACGCGATTCACTACATCAACCTCTTGGATGACGGAACCGGCGTCGGACTGTACCAACTCGGTGGGGACCTCGAACGGGGAACCGAGATACTAGAGGCCGACTCGGACGTGCTATCGGTCGAGCGGTCCGCGGCGTCGGAGGGGCACGTCTACCTCCATTTTCGAGCGAATACCCTCATGACCGACCTCCTCGGTATATTCCGCCGACACGAGATCGTCGTGGACTGGCCGATGGAGTACAACGAGCAAGGCGGGCTTCGAATAACCATGCTCGGGACGGACGAGAAGATCCGAGAGGCGGTCGCGGAAATCCCCGACGGGATTTCGATCTCGCTCGAAGGGATCGGCGAGTATCGACCTGATATGCGCCGACTCGCGTCGCTGCTGACGGACCGCCAGCGAGAACTGTTGAAGCTAGCTATCGACGCGGGGTATTACGAAATACCGCGGCGTGCGACCCTCGACGACCTTGCGGAACGAGCGGGTATCTCGGCGGGGACGGTCGGTGAACACCTCCGGAAAATCGAATCGAAGGTCATCACGGAACTCGATTGATATCGACACCGTTCGACGACCGACTGATCTCCTCAGTTCACCGGCCGAAGGTGTTCACAGTCGCCCGCGTGAATCCGCACCGTTCCCTCCTCGGTCTCGACCACCAGCGCCCCCGGCATGACGATATCGACCGCAGTACCGACCACGTCGCCGTCAGGCGTTTCGACCCGTACTCGCTGTCCGAGCGTCGCCGACAGTTCGCGCCACGCCGGAAGGATGGAGTCGGTGTCGCTCCGAAGCGCGTCGAACTCCTCCAGCAGTCGCTGGACGAACAACCGTCGATTCACCGCGCCGACCTCCGCTTGGACGCTCGTCGCACCGTCCGGTAGGTCGTCCGCCGCGACGTTGACGTTGATGCCGATACCGGCGATGACCCACGAGACGCGGTTCGCCTCGCCCTCCATCTCGGTGAGGATACCCGAGAGTTTGTTGTACTCGTTCGCACGGCAAGAGCTTCGCTCTTGCTTGCTCCCGTTCGCTACGCTCACGGGAACTCCTTCGTCACTCACGAGGACATCGTCAGAACTTCGTTCTGACTGGCGCTCGTTCACTCGTTCCTCGCTCACGAGCACGTCGTTCGGCCACTTGATTTCCGCCGGGACGCCCGCCTCCCGTGCCGCCCGCGTCACGGCCACGGCAGCCGCGAGCGTCAACAGCGGGGCGTGCGCTGGCGGCATCGTGGGACGGAGGACGAGACTCATCCAGACGCCGCCCGAGGGGCCGACCCATGTCCGTTTCAAGCGGCCGCGGCCGCCCACCTGCTCGTCGGCCAGCACGACCACGTCCTCCGCCCCGTCCCCGGCCAGTTCCCGTGCCCGGTCGTTCGTGCTCCCGATGGAGTCGTGATATTCGACGGAAAACGGTGCCTCCAGTCCGTACTCGACCGCCGGTCCGAATTCAGGGACCTCCCCGAGCAGATAGCCATCCGCAGTGCTCTCGACCTCGAATCCGTCGGTACGAAGCGCCTCGACGTGTTTCCACACCGCGTTCCGCGAGATGTCGAGGGCGTCGGCGAGTTCCGGCCCGGAGACCGGGCCGTCAGCGAGCGCGTCCAAGACGACCCGACGTGTCTCGTTCATGGTTTCGAGTACGGGAAGTCCCGACAAGAGTCGTTTCGTTTGGCCGCGGCAAAAGGGAAAATCGTTCGTGGTTCGAATACGAACAGCACGATCATGCACCGGACGTTCATCGAGTTGTTGGAACAGAACGCGGAACACGCCGAAGAGTTCGACTCCCGTTTCGACGACGTACAGGATTCACAGCATCCCGACGTCGTCACCGTCTGCTGTTCGGATTCTCGCGTCCTACAGGACCACATCTGGGGCAACGACGAACCGGGACGGATCTTCACCTGCGGCAACATCGGCAACCGCGTCATTCAGCGAACGGACTCGGGCGAAGTCGTCTCGGGCGACGTGCTCTACCCCGTCGAACACACGGGAACCGACACCGTCGTCGTCATGGGGCACACCGGTTGTGGGGCCGTCACGGCGACGTACGACGCGCTGACGGGCGAGGTGTCCGAGCCCGCTGGCATCGAACACTGTCTCTCGTTGCTGAAACCGAAGTTGGAGGCGGGCGTCGAGTCGCTCCCGGACGACGTGAGTCGAGCGGGGGCGATCAACCGACTCGTGGAGTACAACGTCGACCGGCAGGTCGAATCCCTCATCGAGAGCGACGACATCGACGAGGATGTCGATATCATCGGCGTCGTGTACGACTTCCAGGACGTGTACTCGGAGCGGCGCGGCCAAGTCCACGTCATCAACGTGAACGGTGAGACGAGCGTCGAGACGCTGAAAGACGATCACCCTGACATTGACGCACGGATCGAACGGCTCTGGGAGTACTGAGTAGCCGAGCGAGTTCAACGCGGTCGGTTTCGCGCCGCTTACTCTGTCCCGTTCGCCTCATCGGCGAGCCACGCGGATTTGCAGATCTCATCGCAGAAGATGTAGAGATGGACACCATCTTCTGTCGGCACTGTGTGCGTCGGGTAGCGCACGTTGGCTCGAATCGGGGTTCCACAGTACGCACATTCGGATAGCGATACCGACTCGTCCATCCTTCACGTGGTCAGTCGAACGATGATTTCCCCGCTACTGGAGACGGTTATCGGATACCCTTCGTAGGTAAACGAGACCTCGATATCGTTCCCTCGTGCGGTCGTCAGTACCGTGAGCAGCGATTCCGCGTCGATAACGTCGTAGAGCGGAGTTATCGAGTACGGTTCCTGCCCACTCACCGCAGCGACTATCCCCACGATACTGAGGAGTATCGATTCCTCATCGTCAGTAGCGTAGCGAACGCGGAGCGTTCCGGTGATTGGGTCGTACCCGTCGTACTCTTTTATGTCGCCATGCTCGAATGCTTGCCGACCTAATTCCTCGGTTGTCGTATCGAAGGTGTCCATCCATGTAAACTGAGAGCGATTCGGTGATAAGACTCGGCTCTTACTAGTTCGACTCCCCTATGCCGTCGTCGTGAGCCTCGAACAGGTGATACAATACCGTGTCCTGTGCGTGGCGGAGGTGGTAGTTGAAGGTCTGGCGGGTGATGTCCATCCGTTCCGCGATCTCATCTCCTTCGCTCTGCCGAGGGACCTTGAAATACCCCGCGTAGTACGCGATTTGGAGGGCCGTCCATTGGCGTTCGGTGAGGTCATCCTTCACGAGCGTCTTGAACAGCCGAGGCGTGTACACCAGCTTTTGTGACGCCAATTCGAAATCCCGAGCGGCGACATCACGAATCGCGTCCAGGACGGCCGCCACATCGACCGTCGCCGGGAACTGTACCAAGTTCCTGATTTTACCGTCTTCGAGCGCGGTCGTTACCGACTCACCATCGAACTCGTCGTAGGTCGAAACCAGCGACGATGCGGCACCACGAACCTCGACGCGATAGCTATCGCCCTCCTTCTTGAGGAGGCGAACGTCCTCGTTCGTGGGAAAGAGTTCCGGGAGAGTCATCACCGTCTCGCCGGAGATTCCAGTGACCGTCCAGTACTGGACGTGCGAGCCGTCGGGAAGCCGTACGAACCCGTCGATTCGGAGGTCCATGTCCTCGTGGCCGAGTTCGAGAAACGGGCGAGCCAACTGCTCGGAAACGAATTCGAGTTCGAGAACTTCGTCGGCGGTCAACTCGGGAGGGAATTCATCCTCCGAATCGTCCACGGAGCGATCCGTCTCCGGTGGTGGCACATCGCTGGCCGTCGGTCGTATGGCGGGTCGCCACCACGCACGGGCTTGTGCGCCGATCGTCTTCGTCTCGAGTTCCCCCTCGTCGGCGAGACGGCGAAGTTTATCGTACGCCGTGCGCCGGGCACAGCCCACCGCCTCGGCAACCTCGCTCGTCGCAAGCGGTTCGGACGGATCGTCTAGTCTCTCGAAAACCCCGAGGATTTCGTCCCCACCGATGTCGTTCGCGGTCCCCATTAACTGAGATACGGGTTCGATGTAAAGGGAGCTTTCGGCGCTATCCACTTTCCGAGTCGTCGATGTCGAATGGCGTCGTCGCGTCGAACGTGAGGCCGTCACGGGGAAGTCCCGATGCCGGACCTCCTACGACGTGTAGTTTTCCCGAATCCGGATAGACGACGATGTCCGGTTCGTCCATCGTCGAGAAGAAGAGGCATTTGAGGGGTTCGCTCGACGTGTTCTCGACGGCGTGGCATCCGAACTCCCCGACCGGAAAGGAAACGTAGTCCCCCGATTCGATCCCGGTCTCCCCGGCAGGCGTTCGGAGCGTTCCGGTCCCATCCATCACGAACAGCGCCTCCTCGTTCGCCGTGTGGTAGTGATACTGGGCCGGTTGGCCACCGGGCGGAATCTCCTCGTACGTACAGCCAAGCCGCGTTCCACCCGCTTCCTCGGCGATGCGTTTCCAGCCACCGCCGTCCCCGTCGGTCCCCGTCCAATCGAGTCCGTTCACGTTGACGATTCGGTGACCGTCGTTATCTGTAACCATACCACGCTGACGCCGGGAAACGACAAAAGAACAGCTATGACCGTTTCTGCTCGCTTTATTTCGATGTTCGCCGTGTCCCGACCCGTGCCACCATTACATTCAGAAGCCGTCGGGAGGCTGGTCGAATGGGCGGGACCGCCGGAAGACGACGTACTACATTTCTTCGCACGTCGGGTGACCTCCGCGACGTTTCGGTTCGACCGGTCGTCACACGATGGAATCCGTACTGACTTCGCTCTCCACGCGAAACACCCCTCAAACCGATCCAAACCATGTCCACAACCCTGTTTCCGACCCTCATCGAGAGCGAACGGTTGCGATACGAACCGTTACACGAGTCGACCGAACCCCTCGACATCTACGAGTATCACCGTTCCGGCGAGATGGACGCCGTGATGCGCCCCCTCGGCGAGCGACCGCACGCGACGCCCAAGGAGACGATGGACGAAGTAACCGAAGCGGCGGAAGCGTGGGAGTCCGGCGAGCGAGCGACCTACGCCATCACGACGAAATCCGACGACGAATTCGTCGGCGTCGCCGAACTGTGGCTCGAATGGGAGAAGCGTTCGACCTCGTTCGGGATGTGGGTTCGTGAGCCGTTTTGGGGACGTGGCTACTCGGGCGAGCGGGCCGGTGCGATGTCGTACGTCGCGTTCGACCGACTCGACCTCGAACTCGTGAGTGTCGGCCACGACCCCGAAAACGAGCAGTCGAAACGCGCCATCGAGAAGTACGTCGATTCCTACGGCGGGCAGTACGATGCGGTCCTTCGGAACTGGTACCCTCCAGACGACTCCGGCGAACCAGTGGACCTCCAGACCTACAGCATCTCACAGGAACAGTGGCGCGAGAACGTCACGGAAGCGGAGCTATCGACGATTCGAATCGTTCGGTGATATTCACGCGTGACGCTTTTTGAGCCGTGGTAACGGTCGAAATCGCCTACGAAGAAACGCGCCGGGCGAGCGCCAGTTTGGCCCCGAAACCGACGAGCACGCTCCCGCTCGCCGTGCGAAGTATTCGTCGGAGGAGGTCGCGCTCGGTAACGACCCGGCGCGCTCGCGCGGAGAACACCGCAAGCAGTGCCTGATAGCAGAAGCCGAGCGTGGCGAACAGCACCCCGAAGAGGAAAATCTGGGGAGCGGCGGAACTCCCCGTCCGAACGAACTGCGGGAGGAACGCGAGGAAGAACAGCGCCACTTTCGGGTTCGAGACGTTGATGAACAGCGCGTTTCGGAAGGATTCGCCCGGCGTGTATCCCGTTCCCTCCGGCGTGATTTCGAACTCCTCTTCGCCGCGGAACGTCTGCACGCCGAGGTAGACGAGGTACACCGCGCCGACGAGTTTGACGGCGGTGAACGCCACCGCGGACGTTCGCAGGATTGCCGACAGACCGAGGACGGCCGCCGTCGTGTGGACGATGCTTCCAGTCGAAGAGCCGAGTGCGGCGGTGACACCGGTCGTCCGTCCGTCGCTGACGCTCCGGGTCAGCGTGTAGAGGCTGTCCGGGCCGGGGGCGACGATGAGAACGAGCGCGGCGGGGATGAAGGCGAGGATAGTCTGTACTGCGACCATGAACCAATCGTCGTGGGCGGTTACGATAAAATTACGAGACGGTATCCTCGCTTCACGTTTTCCCGTTCGATCCCGCGGCCCATCGGGATCGATCTCAAACTGCCCTTATCCCGACCGTGATCGGCTCTGCCGGTTGTAACGTCAGGGCCGCGGCGAGCCACGTTCATCGTGAAAACGCGCGTTCGTCACAGGACGCTCCAGAGAGCGAGCACGCCGAACCCGACGATGATGACCCCTGCCAATCGGTTCACCCGACGCATGATCGAGCGGGTGAATCGTGCGCGGAATACGCTCACGCCGGTACTGAGGACGAACCACCAGAGTGCCGACCCGAGGAAGACGCCGCCGACCAATACTGCGGCGTGGGTGTAGTTTCCGGACATTCCGACACCCAATCCCGTGAAGATGCCGACGAAGGCGATGATCGTCACAGGATTGGTGATCGTCAACAGGAACGTCGAACCGTAATCCCCGGCGAGGCCATGCACATCCGTGGTTGATACCGCCGTCTCCGCTGGCTCGGCCCGAAACGACTGGACGCCGAGATACAGGAGGAGGATACCGCCGCCGATGCGGATACCCACCCGGTAGTCGAGCAGGAGCGACGACACGGCCGTAATCCCGAACCCCGCAATCGCCCCGTACACGGCGTCCGCCGACGCCGCTCCGAGGCCGCTCACGAAGCCCGAACGTCGGCCCTTAGAAAGCGTTCGCTGGATGCACAACACTCCGATCGGGCCGACGGGGGCCGCGATCGAAAACCCGAGAACGATACCGCGAACCAGCACCTCGATTGTGGCTGTCGTTAATAGAGATCACCTCTCGTCAGTTCAAACGTAGCAGTCGTAGATGTACCTTGTGAGTCTGTGACTCATGATAACTATCGACATACTCGCCCACGTTCAGGTTTCGGATTGGTGTTACGGGTATCGTTTACAGTGCCACACTTTTGAGACGGGACGAACTACGGAGCTCCAACGAACCGATGTCGACGGGCCAAATAGAGGCTCGCAATCGGCACGTTCAGCAGCGGAACCAAGACGAACAAGTAGAGGAGGGTTGGCGTCCACTCCGACTGCTCGCTCACGTACGCTCGGTCGTAATAGAGTGCGAACGGGGCGAACAGGGAGAGCGCGTAACTCACGACGAGTAACACAGATGCCGTCTCACCGAGATACCCTGAAACCTGTAGTCCGACGTGCTGTGCGAAGGCAGTGTTCAGGAGCGTTACCGAGAGCCAAAGGAGGAACGAGATGGGTATTGCCAATATTGGAACCCACCAACTCCCGGGGAACAGCACTCTGCGGCTTTGTTTTGTGGCCATGTACTTTCGTCCATGGCAGGGATGCACGCAATCAGTAATAGCTCTTCGTAGCGAGTTCCGAACTGTCCGCTGTGTTAGCTACTACCGATTCTCCCGCTGTTCGACCTTGTTCAGTTCGATGAGTAACCGGAAAATCGCCTTCACCAGATTCGAATCCACTTCGAACTTCTCGGCGTTCTCGCCCGCTCGGTCCATCACGCGCTGTTCCTGTGCCTCGTCGGTCGTCGGGATGTCCTCGACGGACTTCACCTCCGCGACCGTATCGGCGACGTAGGTTCGTCGGGCGATGAGTTCCACCAGTTCGCGGTCGATGGATTCGATCTCTTCGCGCAGTTCGTCCAGGCTCATATCGTTCGGGTTCCGCCCGTCTGTGTTGTCGTTAGCCATGTCGTTCCCTCCAATGAATTCCACCTTTCCCGCACGTCCTCTAAAACCTCCCGCCCGCCGACGGCGACGAAACTCGGTCCCGTCCCCGAAAGCGAGACGCCGTCCACGTCCGGCATGGCGTCCACCATGGGGTCCGCGGAGAAACCGAGTGCGCCACAGAAGGCGAAGCCGTTCACCGTCATCGCCCGGCCGTACTCGCCGTCGAGGGCGAGGTCGGCGACGAGGTCGGCCATCGGCGCGACCTGCCGACAGCGGGAGACGTCGGCATCGGCGGAAAAGGACTGCTCCGGCGGCGTCCACACCAACACGTCCCAGTCCACCTCGTCGCGGGCGAGCAGTTCGTCTTCGGTGTTGTCCGTGACGGTGACGCCGCCGAGCATGCTCGCGCTGGCGTCGTCGAACGCGCCGGTCACGGTGACGCCGACGTCACGGGCCGCTTGCACGCCGATTCGGCAGGCGTCCTCCCGTCGCATCTCGACGTCGAGTGCGGACAGGGTCGCCAACACCGTCGCGTTCGCCGCGGCGCTCGAACTCTTCAGGCCGGAGGCCATCGGGACGTCGCTCTCGGTTCGCACCGTCGCGCCGAATTCCGAATCTTCCGTTTCGAGGACGAGTTCGACACAGCGTTCGATGAGTCGAGCGTCCGCGTCCGGATCCTCCGCTATCTCCCCGCGAATCTCGCCGGAGTCGTCCAGTTCGACGGTGGCGGTGGTTTCGGTGTCGATGGCGAACGCCGACCCGACTCCGGTGGCGAGGGCGTTGAGTATCGTCCCGGCGGCGGGTGCTTTCGCGCGGCCGTGCATGGTCGGCTTTCGCAGGTGGCCGTCTTCAGGGTGGCGGTGGGGGCAACGTTTTGATTGATCCGGAACGCGGGTCTTTTCCCCCTCTCCGACCAACCGTTGGACATGAGTGTCCGCAACGACGTTTCCCCCGACACGCTCGGTATCGAACTCACCGAGGACGGTATCGTCGTCGAATACAAGGACGGGCGTGAGACCTTCTACCACGGCGTTCCGAGGAAGGTGGACGGAACGCTCCGAACCCAACCGGGTAAGCTGGTGCAGGTGCTCGTCACCGATCCGACGGAGACGGAGGGCGTCATGACCTACGTCAACGATCGGGATACGCACGATGACATCCTCGAAGAGACCGGCGTCGGCCGAGTCATCCTGGAACCCGGAGAGGAGGCGGAACTGTTCCCCGGGGTGGCGGTCCACTCGGACGGCTACGCCGTCGAAGTCGAGGCCAGCCCGGAGATCGCGCGAGGCCGCGTGTTCCTCTTCGAGGAAGATGCGATGGGCGAACGGTCGTTCGAGTTCGTGGAAGAGGACGACTGATGCCGCTCGCGAAGCGCTGGCAAGCACTCGACAGGGGAACGGTCGCGGGCACGCCGGAACGCTGGGCGATGTACGAACTGGGGAACGACGGTGAAATCGTGGAGATCGGCGTCGGCGTCCTGCGCGACGAACTGAAGACGGCGTTGACCTACAGCGACGCGACACAGGTTCGTTGGGAGACGTGCCAGTCGCGGGCGCAAGCCGAGGAGTTGGCCGCCGAACATCGGGAACGAGCGGAATTAGACTGATTCGGCGGTTTGCCGAAGCGGAGCGGTTTTTCCGGTCAGTTGATGGGTGAAGAGCTGTGTTGTTCCTCGGCGTCCTTCCACTCGCCCAGTCCCTCCGGGTCCAAGTGGATGTGAACGTCGCCGACGTCGTCGCGCGAGACGAGGTCGTTTCTGAGTTCGGTTTCGATGTCGTGGGCTTCGATGAACGTGTGGTCGGCCGCGACTTCGGCGTGGAATTCGACCTCGTAGACGGTTCCGGCGTGGTACGCGGTGAAATCGTGAAGACCGTGAACGTCGTCGTGGGAGAGGATTTCGTCCCGGATGTCGTCGCGAACCGGCTTCGGTGCGGCGGTGTCCACGAGGTAATTGACGTTCTCCCGCGAGATTTCGACGCCTTGGTGGATGACGAGCAGGCTCACCAGTCCCCCGGCCAGCGGGTCGAGGACGGGAAACCCACCAGCCATTCCCGCCACGCCGATGACTGCCGCACCCGTGGTGTAGAGGTCGTTCTTGCTGTCGGCGGCGAGCGCGGCGAGACCGGCGGACTCGACGTTGCGATTGACCCGTTTCGTGTACCAGTAACAGAACGCGCGGTCACAAAAGGCGAAGGCGAGACCGGCAACGAGGGCGATGCTGTAGGTAGATTCAGGTGCCGAAAGGATGGTTTGACCGGCGTCGTAGAGCAGTTTCAATCCGAGGAGGACGAGCGTGCCGCCGACGAACAGGGCGGTCAGCGGTTCGACCCGGTCGTGGCCATGGGGATGGTTCGTGTCCGGACCCTCGAACGAGAGGCGACCCCAAACGAGCACCACCGCGCTGGCCAGCAAATCGGCCACCGAGTGGGCGGCGTCGGCGACGAGCGCGAGACTCCCGAAGGTGAGTCCGACGCCACCTTCCACCACGATTTTGAGGACGTTCGTCAGGACGTTGGCCCACGACGCTTTGAGAAACTCCTTCCGGTGGTCACCCATTCGTTCTTCCGTGGGGGTCGCGAGGTTAAGAATATATGGATTAGGGCTGACAAATAACTGTTTTAGATTGAGTCTAAATCACATGCCCACACGAGACATGGACGTCGAACCCCCACTACAGTCGACGTGCCATCACCACGATACCGAGGACGATGAGGGCGATTCCCCAGTAGAGCGAGTCGAAGGGGAGGACCTTCAACAGGAGCGTGACGACGCCGGAGGTGAACAGCGACCAACCGATGGTAGTGTTGTATCCCATAGAAGCTACACGGTCACGAATCGTTTCAAGCTATCGGCAGTGAGAAAATCAGGCCGGACGAACCCCTCTTCCTTTCACTGGATATAAGTGGGGTCTTCCGCATCGCAGTTCTCCTCGTGTTGTTCGGCGTCGCTCTGGTCGTCGAACATCAGTCCGCACTGCTCGCACTGGTACCATGTCGTGTCGTCTCGCTCGGTTCGAGCAACCATAATTGTACACTCGGTAGCATCGGACAAAGGGGTTTCTGCGGGAAACCCTGAAGACGGTCCGGTGACGAGTAGGGAATATGACGAAAAAACCGACGGTTGCGCTCACCGTCAGGGGCGCGGAAAAGCGCGACGGCGGACGGGGTATCGCCCGAATCGCCGACGCGGCGCGACAGAAACTCGGCGTGCTGAGCGGCGATACGGTCACGGTCGAAGGCGACGGGGCGACCGTGGTGAAGGTCTGGCCCGCTTCGAGTACGGTGCCGGAGAACACCATCCAGATCGACGCCGAGACGCGGACGAACGCGGGGGTCAGAATCGGTGACGAAGTGTCGGTGTCTCCGATTTCGGTCTCGGACGCGGATTCCATCACCGTCGTTCCGAAGGCCAACTTCTCGATGGACGACGTGGACACGCTGGAGCGAGCGGTGAAACAGGAACTGCTCGACCGCCCCGTTCAGTCCGGTGAGCAGGCGCGAATCGAACGACTCGGCGACGCCGGACTGTTCGTCGTATCGCGGACGAACCCCGGCGGAACCGTCCGCGTGACGAACGACACGGACGTGAAGGTCTCACTCTCGAAACTGACCGAATCCGTCTCGACTCCCCCGTCTAATTCCAACGATTCGACGGACGTGACCGGTGCGGCTTACGAGGACATCGGCGGACTGGACGAGGAACTCCGTCGCGTCCGCGAGATGGTCGAACTGCCGTTGTCGAACCCGGAACTGTTCCGCCGGTTGGGCATCGACCCGCCGAAAGGCGTCTTACTCTACGGGCCGCCGGGAACCGGAAAGACGCTCATCGCCAAGGCCGTCGCCAACGAGGTCAACGCCCACTTCGTCTCCATCTCCGGGCCGGAAGTGATGAGCAAGTACAAGGGTGAGAGCGAGGAGCGACTCCGCGAGATATTCACCGAAGCCAGCGAGAACGCACCCTCGATAATCTTCTTCGACGAGGTGGACAGCCTCGGCGGGAAACGCGACGAGGAGAGCGATATGGAAAATCGGTTGGTCGCCCAGATGCTCTCGCTGATGGACGGGTTGGAATCCCGCGGCGAAGTCGTCGTCATCGGCGCGACGAACCGCGTGGACGCCATCGACCCCGCGCTCCGCCGTGGCGGCCGCTTCGACCGCGAGATCGAGATCGGCGCGCCGGACGAAGGCGGCCGACGGGAAATCCTTGAAGTCCACACCCGCGGCATGCCGTTGGCCGACGACGTGGCCGTCGAACGACTCGCCGCGACGACACACGGGTTCGTCGGTGCCGACCTCCACACGCTCGTTACGGAAGCGGCCATGGCGGCGCTTCGCCGGGCACGTGACGACGGTGCGGACGACGACGCACTGCTCTCGGTCGAGGTGACCCGCGGCGACTTCAACACCGCGCTCGCGAGCGTCGAACCGTCGGCGATGCGCGAGTTCGTCGCCGAAGCACCCGAAATCTCGTTCGAGGACGTTGGCGGACTGAACGAGGCCAAGCGGACGCTCATCGAGGCCGTCGAGTGGCCGCTCTCGTACTCCAACCTGTTCGAGGCGACGAGGACGGAACCGCCGAGCGGCGTCCTGCTCTACGGGCCGCCGGGAACCGGGAAGACGCTTCTCGCCCGTGCACTCGCGGGCGAGAGCGACGTGAACTTCGTCTCCGTCGCCGGGCCGGAACTGCTCGACAGGTACGTCGGCGAGAGCGAGAAATCGGTTCGCGAGGTGTTCGACAGGGCGAGACAGGCATCCCCGGCGATCGTGTTCTTCGACGAGATCGACGCGCTCGCGAGCCAGCGCGACGACTCACACGAGGTCACCGAACGCGTCGTCTCCCAACTCCTGACCGAACTGGACGGGTTGACCGAAAACCCGAACCTCGTCGTCCTCGCGGCGACGAACCGCCGCGAGGCCATCGACCCCGCGCTGTTGCGTCCCGGGCGACTCGAATCCCACATCGAGATTCCGGGGCCGGACGAGGAGGCCCGGCGCAAAATCCTATCGGTGCACGCGGGGGACAAACCGCTCGCGGACGACATCGACCTCGATGCACTCGCGACGGAGTTGGACGGGTTCACCGGTGCGGACATCGAAGCGCTCGTCCGGGGTGCCTCGATGCGGGCCATCCGCGAGGCTGCGGACGAGTGGACGCCCGAAGAGGCGAACGAACGGGCGGACGAAATCGTCATCGAACGGAAACACTTCGACATGGCCCGCGAGTTCGTTCAACCGACGCTCAAGTAGCAGTTCTGACGGGGGTTTTCGGGTGGACCGATCGTTCGCCAGGGATTTGTGAACGACCGAAAACTACAACCGCCACAGTTACGGCTGTAACGAGGAATTTTCGGGGTTCCCTCTCCAGTGCCGTTGTAAATTCGCCCCGTATCCGCCGTCCGAAACGCTGCCCGTTCGGACGGTCGATGCTGGATGTGTCCCTGCCTGTGTAGCCATCACCCTTACCCGACACCGTGACGGAGGACCGTGTGCCATGCGCGCACTCATCATCACCGGAAACGGCGTCGAGGACAGCGAGTTCAGCTATCCGTACTACCGATTGCAGGAGGAGGGGATGAACGTGGACGTGGCGACCCCGGACGGTGGGTCCTTCGAGAGCAAGCACGGGCAGGAGTTCGAAGCCGCGGACATCTCCATCAACGATGTCCGGTCCGACCGCTACGACCTGCTCGTCCTCCCCGGCGGGCGCGCACCCGAGAACATCCGACTCGAAGCGTCGGGGGTGGGAGACATCATCCGCGGGTTCGACGACGAGAGCAAACCCATCGCGTCAATCTGCCACGGTGCACAACTGCTCATCACCGCCGACGTCCTCGGCGGCCGCGAAGCGACCGGCTACTGGTCGATCCGTGACGACATCGAAAACGCGGGCGCGGCGTTCGTGGACGAGGAAGTCGTCGTGGACGGCAATCTCGTCTGCTCGCGAAACCCCGGCGACCTCCCGGCGTTCATGCGGGAGACGCTCGCGAACATCGACAAACTGACCGACGCGCCCGCGTGAAGTCGAACCACGAGCACGTCACACCAGCATGAGCACATCACGCGTCACACGACCGATTCGTCAACTTGACCCGCTCGGTCGGTTCCGGGCCGTCGAGGTTGGTCGGTTGGCGGACGTAGTACACCGAGACGTTGACGAGGTTATCCTTGTGGTTTCGGTTCCAGCGCTGGCAGACGTAATCGGCGAATGCGGGACGGAGCGATTCGTAGCCGGGCAGTTGGAGGTCGAGGAGATACACCAGCCATCGATGGCTGGGAAAACCCATACTCCTGCCCGAGGGGCGACTCCAGCGGACGGCTGACCGGTGGAACGCATCGACGTGGGTTCCGGATTCGAGCGTTCCGGGAACCACGTACCAACCGTCCGTTTGCCGCGGTTCGGGAGCGAACATACTCCATCGGTGTTCGGCCGGATTCACGACGTCGTTCACTTGGTCCGGCGTCTGGACGTAGCCGAGCGTCGCGGCGTTCCAGACGAGCACGAACAGCAGGAGACCGGCCACGACGAGCGGGACGATTCGGCGTCCCGATTTCGAAATCGCGGACGGGACTCGAACGAGCGAAAATTCGGGGAACAACTGCCGACACCGATTTTCGAGGCGAGCCATTCGGCGTGAGTTTACCATCGGTTCGGTGAACTCCGCGGCCGTATCCCAGACGACGCTCGGAAGGAAAAGGAGCAGGGCCGTGATAGAAATCAACGGGAACAGGCCGAGACGCATCGTCAGAAACATCCCGAAGTGCATCACGATGAACATCGATGCGAACACCGCGCGTGACCAACCGGTGAGGAGAATCAACAGCACCGACGCCACGACGATTACGAGCCACAGTCTGTCGAAGGCGTCGAGGGCCGTCGGATAGCTCGAGAGAAACTCCCCGAACCGCGTCAGGACGTTGTGGAGGCTGAACACGTACCGGACCGCAACGCCGCGCATCCATAGGTCGCCACGGAGCTTGAACAGCGCGTTGACGGTGTAGACGGTCACGACTTGGAGCAGTATCCCCGCGGACGCGAGACTGACGACGCGTCGTCGGTGCCCCTCACCGTGAAGCGAATCGACCGAGAAGCGCTCCCCGAGCGGTAGGAAGATGCTCCACAACAGGAGCCGTCGAAGGATGGAATCCCCTGCGTTCAGCAGGACGGGGTTCCGGGCGTGCAGCGAGACGAGCAACACGAACGAAATCGCCGTCGCCAGTCTCGTCCGGTAGCCGAGGAGCAGGGCGACGGCGAAGATTCCAGCGACGACGAACAACGTTCCTTGGAACCACGTCGCTCCCGAAAGGGCGTGAATCGAGAGCCGGGAAAGGCCGGAAAATCGCGCTCTGAGCAGCGAACCCGGTAACACGCCGGAATCGGTATAGAACGCGACGAGATTCTGCGATCGGAGGAGTAAATCCGCGAGCAACAGTACACCCAAGGAAATCCGAAAGAGAGCGAGCGCCCGTGTGTCGATTCCGATTCGACGGGCGAGCGCAGCACGCCCACGAGTACGAACCCCCTCGACCGCAGATATATCCATGGCCGGGAATTTTATCGAATACGTATAAGTCTTCTATATTTCATTTAATGGGTCGGTTGCCGTCCATTCGTGTGAGAACGGAGTCTCAGTATGTCGTCAAAAGCGTTCGACCCACTCACCTCGAAAGCGTCACGTCGAAAACTCGCCGAATGGCATCGACCTGGATCGACAGCGGCAAACTCGGTTGTACCGACGCGCCGCTGGTTCCGTCCCCGTCCCGTGCGTGCGTGGCCGCCTGCTCCGGCGTGCAGGGCAAGTGGACGAATCCCATCGGAACGTCCCGACCCTCCCGCTCCAGATACGCCCGCGTCGAGTACAGCGCGTTGTTACAGAGGTGCGTTCCAGCCGTGTTCGAGACGGCCGCCGGAATCCCAGCGTCGAGCAGGGATTCGACGGCGGGAACGACGGGGAGCGTGGCGAAGTAGGCCGCGCGGTCGTCGCCGTCGATCCGTTCGTTTCGTGGCTCCACGCCCGCGTTGTCCGGCGTGCTCCCGCTGTCGTTGACGTTGATTCCCACGCGTTCGACGGTGATTCCCGGCCGTCCTGCCGCGAGGCCGGTGGCGACGATTGCGTCCGGGTCGTGGTCCTTGATGTGTGCCTGCATTTCCTCGGCGGCGGATCCGAACTCGACCGGGAGGACTTTCCCGACGACTTCGTGGCCCGCGATTTCCTCGCCGTCGAGTTCGTTCGCGACCATCTCGCTCGGGTTCTCGTCGTCGCCGCCGAACGGTTCGTAGCCCGTCAGGAGGAGTGTCATGAGTGGTTGGTTTTCGCGGGAGCGGCTTAGTTGGTCACTTCGCGGAAACGGAGGCATCCCGTCCGTTTGCCGCTCCGACCGTCCGGCACACAGCGTTTATACGACGCTGGGTCGACACTCATCCCGTCAGATGCCGTTCGGTGAGATGACCGGGTATGCGGTCGTCGGTTTCATCGCTATCGTTTCCCTGATACTTTCGGCGCAGGTCGTCGTTCGAAAGCTGGTACGGGTGGCGAAGTACTACCAGATATCGGAGGTCGTCATCGGAATGACGGTCGTGTCGATCGGGACGAGCCTTCCGGAAATCGCGTCACACCTCGTTGCGTCGTATCGGATCGTCTCCGGGGTCGGGCAACCGAAACCGGTCTCCGCGGCAGTCCTCGGCGGTAACATCGGGTCGGACGTCGTCCAACAGACGTTGGTGCTGGGACTGGTCGTCCTAACGGTCGGCGGACTTCGATTTTCGCGTACGTTCCTGCTTCGGGATTACGTCCCGATGATCGGGACGACGCTGATCACGTTGGCGCTCGCGTGGGACGGCATGTTCACGCGAGTGGACGGCGCGCTGTTGGTCGGGTTGTTCGTCCTCTACATGTACTTCCTGTACACGACGCGGAACGAGATCATACAAGAGCAGGGTACCGGTCCGCCGTCCGAAAATCCGTACCGGGACCTGTTCGTCGCCTTCGTCGGGCTGTTGGCCCTCGTCACCTCGGCACACTTCCTGTTCCGAAGCGTCGAGTTTTTCGTCAGCCGAACCGCGCTCGCGGGGTCGCTCATCGGCGTGCTCGTGCTCGGTATCGGTGCGGCGTCCCCCGAGATGACGACTGCCATAACGGGGTTGCGAGAAGGCGCGGAGGGAATCTCGCTGGGAACGCTGATCGGAAGCAACATCACGAATCCGTTGTTGGGCATCGGTCTCGGCGCGCTCATCTCGACGTATCACGTTCCGAAACCACTGATATACTGGGACCTCCCCATGGAGACCTTGACGGCGGGTATCCTGCTCACGTATCTACTGCTGAAGGACGACCTCGGGAAACGGTTGGGAGCCGTCGCCAGAAAACTCGGCATGGACCGAGCGGCGATTCCGTTCGAATCGGTCGAGGAGCGCCATCTGGGACGCGTCGGTGCCCTGCTGTTGATCTTCCTCTATTTCGTCTACCTCTACGTCAGAATCGTCCATTTCCCCCGCGATTTCTGACCCCGGAAGGGGTGCCGTCATCCAAGGAGGATGAGCAACAACGGAACGAGGAGGAGGGAGACGAGAAAGCCGATGAAGTAGGCGACCGTCCCGATGAGTTCGTCCTGCATCGTGTCGATGAACGAGGTGTAAATCGGGTACGTCACGAGCGAGAGGAGCGTTACGACGAGCCCGATGCTCAACAGCAGAACGACGGTCATCACACCGGTTGAGGTTTGGAGGGCGAACGCGACGATGAGGGTATCGAGCAGGGTACCGATGTTCGCCCCGAGGATGTACGGGATGATCTCGTCGCGTTTGATGTGTCCACGGTTGTAAAGCGGGACGATCACGCCCAGTGAGAATGCGATGCTCGTCGTCAATCCGGTGATGATGAGTCCGATTCCGAACGAGACCCACTTGTTCCCCAAACGGGAGAGGTATCGTCTCCGGAGTCGCTGCTTGTCGAAATCCTTCAGTATCCGGTCGAACAGCCGCAGGCTCAGGAGGATACAGGCGATCGCCACGAGGAAGGCGATTCCCGCCCCCAGAACCTCGATGAGTCCCTCGGTTACGATCGAGAAAAAGGAGGGGTTCGATAGCTGCGTCGCGGAAACGTCCCTGCTTACCGGAGCCGTGGTGCTAACGAGCGGCATCGAGAGATAGCCGAGAACCATCACCGGGAGGTAGATGGTGTACGTGAGCAGGAAGGTGAGCAACCCCATCCGCACGGATTCCCGGAGCGAGTCGCTTTCCGTATTGAGGTAATCGAAGGCCCCGATGAAGATGACGATGGCGGCCGCACCGAGTCTTGACCCGATTATCATCAGGTACAGCTGCGAGGAAACGATGACGTGCGAATTGAACAGGGTAAGGGCGAGCGCGGCGACGATCGAACCGTTCGCGAGGACGTACGAGGCGAACCAACTGGCTCCGAGAGCCGGAACGTCTCCGACGACGACTCGACCCAGATTCTGCCGTAAAAACGGTGCCAACGCGTCGGTTGTCGCACCCAACAATCGAACGGCGAACAGGAACAGTGCGACCGCTGCGAGCACTTTCAACGACAGTACGACTCTGGACTGTCCGGCAAGCCGGTCAGAAATGGCATCCCTGCTAATGGTCCCCACCGCTAGAGTCTACTTCCCGTATCGTCTAAACGATTTTCTCACGTTTCTGGTGGGAAAGATGACAAAATAACTCCCTCCCCTGAGGAGAGATTTACCACCGCGGGGAGACGATTCACGAACGAGCGTTCGGTGTCGGGGGTTTCCGGCGTGACCTGCAGAAAAGCCCGGTCAGTCCCAAAACGCCTGCGTCCGGGCGTACTGCCGTTCCCGGGCCAGAATATCGCGGTAGAAGTCGTCCTCGTCCTCACGCAGTTTGGCGATGATGCGCGCCGCGTTCTGTGGGCCGACGCCGCGGGCGGCCAGCGCGATGACGGCCTGCTTGCCGTGACTCTGAACCAGATTCGCCGCGTTGTACGCCCGCCGCGTCATCTTCTCCTGTTCGTCGTCCTTCTCTTCGGCTCGAACCGCCGTGACCACCTCGTCGGCCCACGGGTTGAGCGCGGCGACGCGGGTCGAACCGCACTGCACGCATTTGGGCTGGTCGTTGATTTTCTCGACGGTCGTCTTGCGTTGCCAGTCCTGACAGTGCAGGCAGAACAGGAGGACGCGGTCGTTTCGAATCCGTTCCTTGACGGTCTTGATGACGCTCGCGTCGGCATTTTCGGGCGCGAGCAGTTCCCTACCCGAGGAGCGCCCGCCGCTTCCGACGGGAGTTCGCCCGCCGGTCGTGACGACATCGATGTCGCCCGCGTGAATTCCGCGCAGGATTTCCTCGGTCGCATCGACGGCGAGGTCGTCGTGGAACACCTCCCGGACCGCCTCGTCGTACATGGGCGTGTCCTCCAGCGCACCGAGCAGGCGACCCATCGACACCGGTCCGCGCCCCTCCCAGCGGTTCAGCGACCCGAACTTCGCCGCGACCTGCGCGAGCGTGAACTTCAGCGTGTCCGAGTGCTTCAGCGAGAGTTCGATGAGCGGGCCGACGTGCTCGGGGTCCGTCTCGTTGAGGACTTCCACGACTTCGTGACCATCGACCTTTCCGGGCACGTCCAACTCGATCCGATACGGGTCGATCTCCATTCCGACCGAGGACCCGGTTCGCTGGCCGACCAGCGACGAGAGCATCCGTCCGAGCGTCTCGTTCACCTTGTGGCCGTAACAGGCGTTGACGACTATCTTCCCGGCGGCGAACTCCACGACGATTCGGTCGGCCGTCGGAATCGGGGATTCCGTCTCGGCCTGCCGATCGAGTTGCGACAGCGCGGATTCGGCGGTATGCTGGTCGGTCGAATAGCGGTTCGTGAACTCGCGGGCGACCCCCTCCATCGGTGCGCCGCGTTCGAACTGCGGACCGGCAACGGCGCGCATCTCGCCGACCTCTTGGGCCACCTCGAACGGCACGGGAATCTCTTCGCCGACCCACGACGGAACCTCGCCGCCGGGGTCCTCGATGGGCGAGACGTTCACCCTGCTCTCGTCGTCGTCGATTTCGGCGATGCGCCACATCTCGCCGCGTTGGATGAACACCTCGCCGGGTTCCGCGAAGTTGACGACGAACCGTTCATCGAGGGTTCCGATTTGCGACCCGCTGGCGATGTCGTGAACGGTGTACGTCTCTTCGTCGGGAATCATCGACAGGTTGGCGTAGAAGTACTGCCACGTCTTGCCCGACTTCTCGATTTGGTCGTCCTCCTCGTTCAGCCAGACCAACCGGTTGCTCTGGACCTCCCGCACGACGCCCTTGAACGTCTCCTCGTCCAGATCTCTGAAGGGGTAGGCCCGCGTGACGATATCGTACGCTCTCCGGGCGTCGATTTCCCCGAAGTCCATGACGAGGCCGACGATTTGGTTGGCCACCGTATCCAGACTCGCGTGGTGGATGTGGGCCGGTTCCACGTCGCCGTCGGTCGCCCGCCGTGCGATGGCCATCGCCTCCAGCGCGTCGTCCTCGTTCGAGGTGACGATGGTGCCGTTCGACACCTCGTCCATGCGGTGGCCCGCGCGACCCACCCGCTGAAGCAAGCGAGCGACTTCACGCGGGCTTTGATACTGGACGACGTGGTCGATCCGACCAACGTCGATGCCCAGTTCCATCGAGGAGGTACAGAGCAGGGCGTCGAGTTTTCCGTCCTTGAAGCGGTCCTCCACGTCGATTCTGGCCTCCTTCGAGAGGCTACCGTGGTGGACGCCGATATTCGTCCCGAGTTCCTTGAACCGCGACCCGAGCGCCTCGGCGGTCTGGCGCGTGTTGACGAAGACGAGCGTCGAGTCGTGGGTCTCGACGATGTCACGAATCGCTCGGACGTGACTGGCGATGTCCGGGTTCGTCATCAACTCGCCCGCCAGTCGCTCGTCTTCCTCGCTGATCTCGGGTTCGTGCACCCGGAAATCCACCTTGCTCCCGGCGTCCACCTCGATGATTTCACAGCCCCGATTTCCGGTGAGGAACCTGCCGACCTCTTCCGGGTCGCCGACAGTCGCCGAGAGGCCGATTCGCTGAAAGTCGCCCGACAGTTCGTGCAGACGCTCCAGTCCGATGGTCAACTGTGCGCCGCGCTTCGCGCTGGCGAGTTCGTGCACCTCGTCCACGACGACGTGATGGACGTCCTCCAGTGCCGTCCGCAACTTCGACCCCGTCAGCATCGCCTGCAGGGTTTCGGGTGTCGTCACCAGTACGTCCGGCGGGTCGTTCGCCTGCTTCTGGCGCTGGTAATCGGTCGTGTCGCCATGGCGCACGTCGATGTCGATGTCGAGCGTGTCACCCCACCACTCCAGTCGCTCGCGCATGTCGCGGTTCAGCGCCCGAAGCGGCGTGATGTACAGTACCGAAATCCCAAAGCGTGGCTCCGCCTCCACTACCGCATCGAACACCGGCAACATCGCTGTCTCGGTCTTCCCGGTCCCGGTCGGCGCGATGACGAGTCCGTGCTTCCCCTCGGCGAGGGGCGGAATCGCGCGCTTCTGGGGTTCGGTCGGCGTGGAGAAACCTCTCACCGAGAGCGCCGCCCGCACCTCGTCGCCGAGTCGCGCGAAGGCCGCAGAACCCACGGCCCGCCTGTCCTGCATCGTATTTCGGTTAGGGAGCGAAGCGAATTAAGCGCGTTGCCCGCCCCGTTCTATTCCCGGATTTTCGTCGATTTCTATACTTCGACGACCAATTTTCCGAGGAAGCTCTTTTCGAGCACGTCGCACTGTGCCTCGTCCACCTCGGAGAGCGAGTACGTTCCGGCGATTTCGGGGACGACCTCGCCGTCCGCGACGAGGCGGGCCAGTCGTTCGAGCACCGCCGAGATGTCCGGCGTGTTGAACATGCTCATCAGCGTTATCGTCAACTCCTTCGAGCGCGCGGCGGAGACGTTCTCGAATCCGGCCTCGGCGTCGGTGTTGCCGATGCCGACGATGCGCGCGCCCAGCGCCGCCACGTCCGCGTCGAACTGGAGGTAGTCGTCCAGTCGATGGTCGAGAATCACGTCAGGGTTGCCCGCCTCCTCGACTGCTTCCGCGAGGTCGTCCCGGTGGTAATCGAGGACCGTATCCGCGCCGACGGCTTCGAGGCGTTCGTGGTACTCCTCGCTCGCGGTGGTGACGACGCGCGCCCCGGTGGCGGCCGCGAGTTGCACGGCAACGTGTCCGACGCCGCCGCTGCCACCGTGGACGAGGCAGGTTTCGGCAGGTTCGAGGTTTCCGTGGTCGATGAGCGCCCGCCACGCCGTGACGCCGACGAGGGCGACCGCCGCCCCTTCGTCGAACCCGACGCCATCGGGGAGACGGGCGACCGTGTCGGTCGGCGTCGTGACGTACTCGGCACAGGTTCCCTGTCGGCTATTTCCGAGACCGGTTCCGAAGACGCGGTCGCCGACGTCGAACGCCTCGACTTCGTCGCCGACGGCCTCGACCTCGCCCGCGAAATCCGACCCCGGAATCCACGGCAGGTCGCCGGGTCGATACGATCCCTCGCGGAAGTACGTGTCGACGGGGTTGACCGTCGCGGCGCGAACCGCAACGAGGAGTTCGTCATCCTCGGGTTCCGGTCGGTCGATCTCTTCCACCTGTAGCACGTCCGGGCCGCCGTGTTCGTGATAGCGTACTGCTCGCATGTGAAGGGCAACGAAGGGAAGGAAAATAAGTCCGCAGGGGTGAGTTGTGGGTATGTCTACATCGGATTCACCACAGCACATCGCCCATCGTGGTTTCGCCGACGACTACCCGGAGAACACGCCCCTCGCGTTCGAGAACGCGGCAGCGCACGCGGACGTGATCGAGATGGACGTTCAGCGTTGTGGATCGGGCGAACTCGTGGTTTTTCACGACGCGAAACTCGGGCGGCTGACGGACAGCCATGGGACGGTGCAGGACACCCCGTGGTCCGAGCTTCGGGAACTGACGATACTCGATTCCGACGAGACCGTTCCGCGACTCGAAACAGCGCTCGACGCGGTTCCGGACGGGACGGGGATCAATCTGGAGCTGAAACACGGCGGGATGGCGGAGCGAGTGTTGGACGCCGTTGCGAGCGTGGACAACGACGTTCTCCTGTCGTCGTTCGATTCGCAGGTGCTTCGGAATCTCCGAACCTTCGACCCCGAGGTTCAGTTGGCCTACATCAACCAGCGCGGCCCGAACTGCATCGACACGGCCGTCGATCTGGACTGTGCTTGCGTCCATCCCAAACTGGACATCTGTGATTCGGAATTCGTGGACCGAGCACACGACGCCGGACTGGCGGTGAACTCGTGGACGGTGCGGGAGGAATCGGAGGCGACCGCGCTCGCCGAGGCAGATGTGGACGGTATCGTTTCCGACACGCGGAGCGTCTTCCGATAGCTATCACGGGAAACGGCCCCCTCGAATGTGACAATGTCACATGGTGTACGTCACATAGAATTGTCTGCAGTTCTGAATGCGATTAAAAATGTGGTTTCGGACGTAACCTTGGGTGTGAACCGTCGGGATTTAAGCGGCGTGGCAACTCCCTTTCGAGTGCATGAGGCTACACGAGTACCAGGCGAAGGAGGTGTTCTCCGACGCGGGAATCCCGACGCCGGATTCAGCGCTTGCGGAGAGCGTTGACGAAGTCGTCGAAGCGGCGGAGGACATCGGCTACCCTGTCGCGGTAAAGGCGCAAGTACACGTCGGCGGTCGCGGAAAGGCCGGCGGCATCAAACTCGCCGAGGACCGCGAGGAGGCCGAAGAGGCCGCAGAGGACATTCTCGGAATGGACCTCAAAGGGTACACAGTTGAACAGGTGTTGGTCGAAGGGGCCGTCGATTTCGTCAACGAACTCTACGTCGGCGTGACGATGGACCGCGGCGAGGGCAAACCGGTCGCCATGGTCTCCACCAAAGGTGGCGTGGACATCGAGTCCGTCGCCGAGGAGACGCCGGAGGCCATCGCACGGGAGCACATCGACCCGGCGTTCGGGATGCACCCGTACCAGGCCCGCAAGGCAGTGTTCGACGCAGGCGTCGACAAGGAAATCGCGATGGACGTCGCCAGCGTCCTCACGACGCTGTACGACCTCTGGTCGGACAAGGACGCGAGTGACGCGGAAATCAACCCGCTGATGGTCACCTCGGACGACGAGGTCATCGCGGCCGACGCCGTGATGAACATCGACAACGACGCGCTGTTCCGTCACCCCGACCTCTCCGAGATGGAGGAGGACGCCTACGAGGACGACCTCGAACGCAAGGCGGGCGAGTACGGCTTCGACTACGTCCGACTCGACGGCAACGTCGGTATCATCGGCAACGGTGCCGGACTGGTCATGACCACGCTCGACCTCGTGGACTACTACGGCGGCACGCCCGCCAACTTCCTCGACATCGGTGGCGGCGCGAAGGCCGAGCGCGTGACCAACGCGCTGGACATGGTGTTCTCGGATGAGAACGTCGATTCGGTCGTCTTCAACATCTTCGGCGGCATCACCCGCGGTGACGAGGTTGCCAAAGGTATCAACGAGGCGCTCGAATCGCTCGACGAGATTCCGAAACCCGTCGTCGTTCGACTCGCCGGGACCAACGCGGAGGAAGGAATGGAAATTCTGAACACCGACCTCGTTCAGGTCGAAGCGACGCTCGAAGACGCGGTTCAGCGTGCTGTCGAAAACGCGGAGGACAAACAATGAGCATTCTCGTAGACGACGACACCCGAGTGGTCGTCCAAGGTATCACTGGCGGCGAGGGTAGTTTCCACGCCGAACAGATGATGGAGTACGGAACGAACGTCGTTGCCGGTGCGGTCCCCGGCAAAGGCGGGCAGGAAGCACACGGCGTGCCCGTTTACGACACTGTGCACGAAGCGGTCGAGGAAGAGGACGCCGACGCGTCCGTCATCTTCGTCCCACCGGCGTTCGCGGCCGACGCCATCTTCGAGGCGCTCGACACGGACCTCGACCTCGCGGTCGCCATCACGGAAGGCGTCCCCACACAGGACATGTCGAAGGTGTACAAGCGCCTCTCGGAGACCGACACGCGACTGCTCGGTCCGAACTGCCCCGGCATCATCACGCCGGGCGAATCGAAACTCGGTATCCTCCCCGGCAACATCTTCGAGTCGGGTAACGTCGGTCTCGTCTCCCGCTCGGGGACGCTGACCTACCAAGTCGTGGACAGCCTCACCCAGCGCGGCATCGGGCAGACCACCGCCATCGGCATCGGCGGCGACCCGATCATCGGCACGGACTTCATCGACGCCCTCTCGCTGTTCGAGGACGACGACGACACGGACGCCGTCGTCATGTGCGGTGAAATCGGTGGCGAGGACGAGGAAGAGGCCGCCGCGTTCATCGCGGAGAACATGGACACGCCGGTCGCTGGCTTCATCGCAGGCCGCACGGCCCCGCCAGGAAAGCGCATGGGCCACGCGGGCGCAATCGTCTCCGGCAGCGGAACCGGTACCGCGGAATCCAAGATCAACGCGCTCAACGACGCGGGCGTCCCCGTCGGCGACACGCCGGAAGAAGTCGCTGACAACATCGAAGACTTCCTGTAAACAGGGAGTTTTCTAGGTTGCGGATTTTTGTTTCCAATTTTTCCGTCTCGGGTTACTCCGATAACGAGGATATGTTCTTGTCCGTAGAATAGCGAATTAGAGCCAGCAGCGATCGTGAGATCCCGGTCGTTTTCTCCATAAAATAGAGGTCGTGGTCGAACGTCGATCGAAAACTCTCGCTCATCGAGAAAGTCCGAACGGAAACGACTCGCCGCGGGCGCGAGGGGTAATTCTCAAATCTTAAGAGACAGGGACGACAACCGGCGGGTATGATTCCACTCGAAGCGGTTCCCGCAAACTCGGCAGGCATCGTCGTTCTCGTCGTCGGACTGGCAATCACGATTGCGTGGATCGCCTACTTCTACCGTTAGGCGTCCGTCTCGTCCGGCGCTTGGACTCGCTCGCGTAACCACTCGACTGCGTTTTGGACGGTCGCTTCGTCCGTCCCCTCGATCTTGACGCGCACGTAGTCGCCCGGATAGCTCCCGACTTTCACGTCGAATCGCTCGCGGAGTTCCTCGAATCGGTCGATGAGCGCGCTCTCGGGTTCGCCCGCCGCGACGGTGCCGGTGAAATAGGGGTCTCCGTCGAACTCGTCGGCGATTCGCTCGAACATGGCGTGCATCTCGTCCGGCACGCCGGGCAGGACGTAGATGTCCTCTATCTCCGCGCCGGGAGCGACGCCGACCTCGTTCGGGAGCATGCGTGCCCCCTTTGGAAGGTGGGCCGTTCCGGTCGTCAGATCGGCGTGTGAGTAATCCGAGTGCTCTTCGATCCACTGGACGGCTTCCTCGTGTTCCTCGACGGGGACGCCGACGGCCGCCGCGATGCCCTCCATCGTCAGGTCGTCGTGGGTCGGCCCCAGACCGCCGGTGACGATCACGGCGTCGTACTCGGCGCGGGCCTCGTTCACGACGCGGGCGATGTCGGCCACGCGGTCGGGGATGACGAACACCCGTTCGACGGTCACGCCGCGCTCGGTCAGTTGCTCACCGATCCAGGCGGCGTTCGTGTTGACAGTGTCTCCGGAGAGGATTTCATCTCCGACGGTTACCAACGCAACTCGCATACCCGAATCGTAGGCGGCAGTGAAGAAAAGTGCTCTTACATTCCGGGCGGCGGCCCGTCGCCCATATCGTCGTCGGAGATGTCCATGTTGAGACCCATCTCCTCGCGCTGTCGTTCGAGTTGCCGAATCTGGTAGCGGTAGTAGGCCAGACCGCCGAACCCGACGAGCAACGCCAGCGCGACGATTCCGGCGAATATCCACTTGTCCCGGACCAGGTAGTACCGCACCGAGATGCTGTCGGATTTCACGGGTTGGGACCAGACGATATGCTCGCGTCCGTCCTGCATGCTCGTCTCGTAGCTACCGGGGCGCACGTCACTCAGCAGGAACGTATCGACGCGCATGCCGCGAGGGATGGTCACTTCGTACGTTCGGTCTTCGAGGTAGGTCGGGACGTAGAACGTCTTCCCCTGTCTCGATACCGTGTACGCGAGTTTTCCGGGTCCCTTGGGCGGTCGGATGATGGTCGAGGATTTCGTCTTGTGCACCGAAATCTGATCGGCACCGACGACGGTCCCGTTCGGATACTGGAACTGCACGCCCGAAATTTCGACGGGGGCCTCCTCGCCGAAGGATTCCTCCTGGTGAATTTCGAGCGTGTCCTTCTTGTCGAGGTTGTAGACCGCTTGATACTGCCCGCTCGTGACGTTGTAGGTCACGTCCTCGGATGTTTTCCAGTCGTACGTCGCGTTCTTGTTGAGTTGCTGCTGGCTGATGTCCCCCGGGCCGAACACGGAGGAACACCCGGCACTGGCCGCGAGGAGGGCGAGCAGGGCGAACGCGAGGACGAACCGTTTTCTCATGGAATTACACAGCGGATTTCGGCCGGGATGTAGCCGCCGATGCTGGCGAGCAGTCCCGGCGGGTCGGTGTTTTCCGTACAGATAATGCTCTGTTCCAACACGCCGAGTCGTTCGACGGTGACGATGTCGTGGGCATGGCCCGCACGGTTGACCGTCGCTCGAACTTCGCCGCGTGTCGCGCTGTTGACGTTCACCCGTCCGGTGCCACGCGACCAGTCGAACAGGCGGTCACGCTCGGCGTCTGAGAGGCGCGATGTGCCGTCCTCCGCGTAGACGAATCCCATCGGCATGTGCTGAACGAGGCCGAACCGTTCGATCACCTGCTCGGGTTTGCCCGGGCCGAGTCCGAGTTCGGACGCCGGGATCCGAACGTCCTGTCCGGCGTCGAGGACGAAGCCGTCGTCGTCCCACGATTCGAGCGTGCCGACGTACGTTTCGCCGTCGCGCAGGTTGGGCGTGATTTCGCCCCACTCCTCGCCGAGGATGTTCCGGGCGACGACTTCGTCCTCGCCCTCCACGGTAACCGAGACGAAATCGTCGTGCCTGACGCCGATGTCGAACTCCACGTCGAGGTCTCCGAGTGCGTTTCCGACCAGCGATTCGAGACCGTCCAGCGCGCGGTGCTTTGCGTCGCCGGTAACGTACACTTTTGTTGCGAGAACGACCATTATGCACCGAGTGTTTCGACGTTGAGTACGTCTTCTAGGTTGTGGATTCGCTCCTCCATCGAGTCGACGAGCATCGAGTTCTCCATGGATTCGAGCGGTGACCCGCATTCGGGACATTCGAAACCGAAGTCCATCGCCTCGCCGAATTCGAAGCGGAGCGAGCAGATCTCACAGAGATAGAACTCGTGGTTGCGCTCGTACTCTTGGCGCTGTTTCAGCGCGTCGAGCAGGCGGTACATCTCCTCTTCGAGATTCTCCGGAATCTTGTCGTACTCGAACGTCCAGAGATAGGTGAGCCATCCCGAATCCTCGTCGCGGAGGCGTCGGTAGGTCGCCAAGTCGTTCTCGTAGAGGATGAACAGCGCGCGTCGAACGTCGTTGAGTTCGAGGTCGAGTTCCTCCGCGAGTTCCTCGTCGGTCACCTCACCGTCCGGCGGCGCGGCCGCGACGGGCATTCCTTTCGGTCCGACCAGTTCGTGAAGATATTTCTGAATCACCGGGTCGCTCAGTAAGTCCTCGAAAGCCATTGATACGTTATACCGGGTTGTTCATCTGTTTAAAACCATCGGGAGAGGGTTGCGGGGTTGCGTTGACATCATCATCTCGACGGCTGAAAGTGGAACCCGAATGTTCGGCCGTTCAAGCGTAATTCACAGATCAAAAGATATGTATACTCGTTGTTGCGATGAATTGAAAACCACGTATGGTATCGATTTTACACCGCTAGAGAACGTTCAACATCGACCAAAACCACAAGAAACTTAACCTATCAGTGTTCTGAGTGGGACGATGCAAGTCGGGATAGACCCTCAACAACTCGGACTCCAACTGGGAAGTGGTGCCGTCATCGGTGGCGTCATCGGATTCGCCGCGAAGAAAGTCGCAAAGCTCATCGCGGTCATCATCGGCCTCGAACTCGCCCTGTTCAAATTCCTCGAATCGCGCGGTATACTCTCTGTCGACTGGAACAAACTCTCCGCAGGAGTAGTGAAAACCGGTCAGGCCGCCGGAAGTAGTCAGCCTCCCTCGTGGGTAACGACCCTCCTCTCGACGCTCTCGGTTAGCGCCGGGTTCGTCGGCGGGTTCATGGTCGGGTTCCGCAAAGGGTAATCCCTACCACTCCTGACTGTCGCCGCGCCTGTATCGCTCCCGCAATCGATAGCCGGTTACGTCTCCCGACTCCGACAGCGCGATAGCGTACTGTCCGAGGATGTCCTGGGTATCCGGAACCGCGCTCCGTTCTACCATTTCGACGACGACTTGCCAGCCGTCTTCGTCCTCGGTTATCTCGATGATGCCGTCGAGCGGATGCCCGACCAAATCGTTGGCGACGTCCTCGACCGTCTCGCGGACGGCCATCACGTCGAACTCGCCGTCCCCGCTTTCGTCCGATTCGTCGCTCTCCGAGCTATCCTCCGCTTCCTCCTCGTCCGGGGAATTATCGCTCACGTCTTCTTCCTCGTCTCCGTTTTCGGACCCGGCTTCTTCCTCGTTTTGGCCGTCTATCGTCTCGTCGTCCGAATCGTGCTGATAACAAAAACCGTCGTCCTGTGCCGGACGGGTGCACCGCTCGCCGTCGTCGGTGAGCGCCCGACACTGATCTGCTTCGGACATCGTTCGTCACACTGTGCTTACGACGAACTGGCCTCGGGGGACGCGACTTCGACCTGTTCGAAGTCCACCTCGTCCTCCGAGGATGCTCGTTCTAACTTCGCCATCTCCTTTGCGTAGTGGAGGAACGTGTCGACCGATGCGACGACGACACGCGCCTCGACGGTCAGTACTTCGATACCGACCACGGAGATACGCGCCCACACGTCGATAACGACGCCTTTGTCGAGAATGCGGTCGAGAACGTCCGCGAGACTCGAAGAGTTCGGGTTTGCTTCTACCATAGTTGATCACGGGAACCGAATCCCTACGTTGGGAAATCCAGGCGAACGCTATTTCAGGATTCGGGCCGAGCCTGCAAGTTACTTTTAAGTGGATTCGTTTCGGCACCCGATTCCGGTTACGAAGTCGTATGCACTCGTTACGGGCGCATAAGTTATGCAACTCGATGACGACACGTTTGGGGAGGGAACGATGACCGAACAAACAAGCGACTCCGAAAGTGGCGAGTTCGACGATGTACTCGACCAACTGTCCGAGGCCGTCGAGGACCGGGACGGTTCGTCGGAGCGCACCGAAGCGAACGAGTCCGACATCGAGGAAATCGTCGAAAGCGACGACGAAATCGGCCTTTACGAAGCGCGGAACGTGGGTCGTGCCATCGCGAGCGACCTCATCGGGTCGCCGCTCGACGGTATCATCGAAGTGGGGGAACGGGACGAAGACGGCTGGCGAGTCGTCGCGGAGGTGGTCGAACGAAACTCGATTCCGGATACGCAAGACGTTCTCGGACGGTACGTCATCGGTCTCGGACCGAGCGGCACCGTCCAAGGGTACGGACGGGCGGGACGGTATCGTCGCGGCGATACCGGCACGCAGACGGAAATCTTCGAAGCCGAGGAACGCTAACGCCGACGCCGAATGAGGGACATCATGACTGAAGAAAACACGGTACGAAAGCTAGTCGAAGGGGATATGGGGAAGGAACTGAACGCGGAACGAGTCGTGAACGCGCTCACCGAGATGGAGGGCGAGAACGGCCAAGCTATCGGTCGGGACCTCGGACGGGTCGTCGGCTGTGGTCTGGGGATGCTCGTCGGGCGGAGAGTCGGGGCGTCGCTCGGCGACCGTCTCGAACATCGACTGGAGGCCCCGGAGGCGTCCGAGGAGGAATCGGAAGCGGAGCCCACACGGGAACAGCTCGTCCTCCAGCGAGTCCAGGAGGTCCTGGAGGTGAGCAAGGAGGATGCCCAGGATATACTCGCCACCGCGAGCAGCATCGGCATGGAGAGTGCGGACGGTGAAAGCGAGTCCTCGGAGGAAGACGAGCAACCGGCGGAGACGGCCGACGATGAGGCCGGAGCCGATAAATCCGAGGAAGACGGATCGAAGGAGAGCCAGTCGAAAGACGAATCGGGCGAGCAAGAGGTGACGGACGACTCCGGCGACGAAAGCGAAGCCGAAGACGACTCCGATGCAGAAGGTGAGCCGACGGTCGAACTCGACCAACTCTCGAACGACGACCTTCAGGTGTTGGCGAACGACCTGATGGAGGAACTCGACCGTCGGAAGGCCGCCCAGTGAGGCATCGACGTTCGTTACCTCCAGCGGTCGGCGAGCGGGTGAAAAATGGGTGAGACGCCACAATGCGGTGCGTGCTTGCACTCTCCGCCACACGACTTATTAAGGCACGTCTCGTCGCTTTCCAGTCGTAGGAGCACCGTCTCCATGAAACGATGAGTTCGAACCGATACGTCTACGGGGTCGTCGAGAAGAACGATTTCGAGTTCGACACTGACGCTGTCGCTGGTGGTGACCGAGTGTACACGGTAACGTACCGGACGCTCTCGGCCGTCGTCTCGGACATCGACACGACCGAACCCGAACGAACCGACGAGGATAGCAAACGCCACGACGAGGTACTCCGCGAGGTCCTCGAACGTGACGACGTGGACGCCGTCGTGCCGATGCAGTTCGGCATGGCGTTCAAGGATAACCGTACGCTGAAGTCCGTCCTCCGTGGTGCACGGAGAGCGTTCACGAAGGCGCTCAACGAGGTCGATGGGCACGTCGAACTCGGCGTCAAAATCGTGGTCGGGGAGGACGACGAGGTGGACCACGAGGCGATCCGGGAGGACGTCGGCGGACGACTGTCCGACATCGCCGAGAGCGAGACCGAGGACGACCTGTTCAGCGACAGGCTCGCCCTCAACCGCTCGTATCTCGTGGCGACGGACGACCGCGAGGCGTTCGCCGAGGAAGTCGGCGAGCTACGCGAGGAGTACGACGAGTTGACCGTCCAGTACACGGGGCCGTGGGCACCGTACAACTTCGTGGACATCCACATCGGAGCACAGGGATGATCGTCGTCGACGACCTGTTGTTCAGGCCGCTGGTGTCGATGGTGGACGTTCTCCACTCGCTGGCGGTCGACGAGATGTACGACATCGCGGGCATACAGGACGAACTCAAGGAGACGCACATGCTGTACGATCTGGGCGAGTTGTCCGACGAGGAGTACGCGCAACGAAAAGCCGACCTCGAAGCGCGACTCGACGCTGCGGAAACGGCCCACGAACGGCTGCGAAACGGGAAAGTCGAGGTGAAACGATAATGGGAATCATCGAACGGTTGGTCAGATTGGCGAACGAACTCTCGGACGACGAGAAACGAACGTACGCTGGCGAACACGGTAGCTCGGGGGGACGAATCAACTACGGGATTTCGCTTGACTCCGTCGCGTCGGGTCACCCCCGAAAGCAGCGGAGTCAGCCCCGGACACAACCGCGGCAACGATATCTAACGAACACGCGGGAGGAGGACGGCGAACTCGTCGTCACCATGGACGTCCCCGGCGTTCCGAAGGACGACCTCGGGGTCACGTTCGACGGCGAGACGAACGTGATCGAGATCCGGGACGACGAGCGGCCGATCAAGCGATTCGGCATCGAATGGGACGATGCGGCGATCAGGAACGCATCGTACAACAACTACATCCTCGAACTGCGAATCGGACGGGAGTTACCCGATGGCTAACGAAGAAATCGAACCGTTCCTCGACGAGGTACAGTCGGGACTCGACGGACTGGTGTCGGCGCTCGGGTCGTCGGACTCGTTCGACTCGGTTGCGACGGAAGCCGAGAACCTCTGGAACGTGTTGGACGAGGGCGAGGACGTGCTAGACGAACTCGACCTGACCGACCTTCCGGACGTACTCGAACTGTCCGAACTCCGGGACGTGGTCGAGTTGGAGGACACGGACGACGCCATCGACGAAGGTGACGCCGGGGAGGTCATCGACGTTCGGAGCCTCATCAGCGCCATCAAGTTCCGGGAGCTATGGTCGTCCACGGACGTTCGAAGCCTGTGGGAGGAGAGCGACGAGTTCACCGACGCCCTCGAAGAAATCGGCGTCGGAGACGACGAGTCGGACGACGACGACATGATCGAAATGGACGAGGACCTCGAAACCGAGATGCAGTCCGAACTGTACGAGTCGAAACTCCAGTCACAGCTCCAGGAAAGCGTGGAAGAGTTCCGGGACGGGCTCATCGACACACGGAACGACCTGAAGGAAGCCAGGGAGGAAAACGAGTCGATGGGGTCCACCGGACAGCCGTCGTCCGGTAACCCGTCAGCGTATTCCACGATGGCCGCATCCGGCTCCACCGAGGCCAGCGTCGCACGCTATTCGACGGTTCCGAAGAGTGGCTGGCACTCGTCCGGGTCGAAGAACAAGCGAATCTACGGTCGTCGATTCGAGGAGGAAGAGGATGGGTGAGACCGGACCCACCCGGAGCCAGTCCGACCTCGCCGAGATGCTGGAACTGCTGCTCGACAAGGGCGTCGTCATCAACGCCGATATCGTGGTGACGGTCGGCGAGACGGAACTGCTCGGCGTGAAACTCCGAGCCGCCATCGCGTCGTTCGAGACGGCGGCACAGTACGGCCTCGAATTTCCGGAAGGAACCGACATGAAGCGCGTCGAGGAAGCCGCAGGCGTCGAGGAACTGCCCGAATCCGAAACCGTGACTGTCGGCGTCTCCCCCGACGAGGAAGGGGACGACGAAGCGGAGACCGATGACGAGGACGCCGACGCGGACGACAGTGACGAGGATGGAGAGGAGGAAGAAACGGAGGCGAAAGCCGAAGCGGAGGCGGAGCATGACGGCGATTGAAGTGGATGGTGACGACGCCGGAAAAGGACTCGTCGCGCTCGTCATCACGGTGGTCGAACTGCTCGTCGAGGCGATGGAGCGCGAGGCGGTTCGACGGATGGAGTACGACGACCTAACGCCCGAGGAGATCGAGCGACTCGGGACGCAGTTGGCGGCCATCGAGGACGAATTGGAGCGACTGAAAGAGTCCGAGGGGATCGAGGAAGGCGTGGATACCCTCCGTGGCGATCTGGACGACCTGATTTCGGACGCACTGATCGACCTCGCGGACCGCGAACCCGGCATGGAGGAGTACGGTGGCTGATTCCGAGTTCGAGGAGGGGCGATACCTCTACTGTGTCGTGGATGCAGGAGCGGACGAAGACACGACCGATTTTTCGGAGGCAGGTATCGACGGCGGTTCCGTCTCGGTGCTCGTTCACGATGGGCTGGGTGCGGTCGTCCAGTCCTGTGATTCGCCGTTCGATTCGGACGACCTCGGGCGGGTTCGGGAGTGGTTGCTCACCCATCAGTCCGTGGTGGACGCCGCCGGGGAACGGTTCGGAACCCCGCTTCCGTTCCGCTTCGATACGATTCTCAAGGGCGACGACGACGCGGTGATGGAGTGGCTGGCTGACCAGTCCGAGACCCTCGAAACCCATCTCGACGACTTCGCGGGACACTGGGAGTACCGCGTCGGCGTCGCGTGGGACGAGGACCGCGTGCAGGACGAACTCGAAGCCGACGACGAAAAGCTGGCCGAACTGCGTGGGAAGGTCGACGAGGCGAACGAGGGGACCGCGTTTTTGCTCGAAAAGCAGTACGACAATCGACTCCGTGACCTCCGACGGGCGCGGCAGAAGGATCTGACCGCGCGACTCCGCGACGGACTCGACCCCCTCGTGCGCGAGTTCGAGGTATTGGATTCGAGCAGCGGGGTTCTCGGGTCGGATTCCTCGGACGAAGTCGTGCAGGTTGCGTTCTTGGCTCACGAGGACCACGAGGAGGAAATCGGCGAGTTATTGGACGACGTGGCGGCGGACCCGGGTATCGAGATCAGGTTTACCGGGCCGTGGCCGCCGTACTCGTTCGCACCGGAGTTGGACGCATGAAACCGACGAAGGACGACCACGCCGTCGTGGACTTGCTCGACGTGATCCTGCGGGACGGCGTCATTCTACAAGCAGACGTGGTCATCACAGTGGCGGACATCCCGCTCGTCGGCCTGAGTCTTCGGGCGGCCCTCGCGGGCATGTCAACGATGACCGACTACGGCTATTTCGAGGAGTGGGATGCCGTCCAGCGGGAACTCGCACGTGCACCGGACGACCATCCGTTGCTTCCCGACGACGGGTGACGCCCCCGAAATCGTGGATGCGGATAAGGCCCTTGAACTCGCAACCAGCGACGGTTCCCGGCGAACGGACGAGTTACGAACGCGATGACAACGCAAATCACTGACGACGACGAGGGGAAGAAAGTCGTGGACAACTCCGGCGACCAAGTCGGTATCGTCTCCGACGTACAGCACGGTACCGCCCACGTGGACCCCGACCCCGGCATCACCGACAAGGTGAAGTCGAAACTCGGGTGGGGCGACCGGGACGAGGACACCTATCCGCTCCAGGATGAGATGGTTTCGTCGGTCACCGACGACGAAATCCGACTCCAGGCGTAGACGAATTCCGTTCGGACATCCTCGTTCATTTTCGTTCGTCTTTTTTCTCCGACCGCGCTTCGTCCGGGGGATTCGACCCGATGGAGAGCGACGAGGTTGGCGTCACGCGTCGACCGTGGACCAGGTCACCGAAAACGATGTCGGCGAACTGCACGACGAGTACCAGCACCAGCGGCCCCAGAAAGATGCCGTACCAGCCGAACAGGACTCCGCCCAGAATGTAGGCGAACATCACGAGCCCCGTGTGCGTCGTCCGCCCGGAGATGTACGGCCGGATGACCGTCTGTGGGAGAAGGTCGAGCAGTACCAGCGAGACGAGGAAGAACACGAGCGGAAACCAGAGCAGTTTGGAATCGACTTCGAACGCCTCCCATCCGAAGTACAGCGTGAGCGGGACGTACACCAGTTTCCCGACGACGATGGGAACGAACGTGGCGAGGCCGGTCAACAGGGCGAAGACGGTCGGCAGGGGAAATGCGACCCCGTCGGGGGCAACCGCGGCGAACCAGTTGTAGAGGAGCGTCGCCGCGACGCCGACGAGGAGGACGGTGAGGACGTTCCCGAAGTACACGATTGCGAGGTCGCTATCGACCGCCGAGACGTATGCCACGACGGCGCTGTCCTCGCCCATCTCGCCGCGGAACCAATCCGCCAGTCGGTTCCCGTCCCGGAGCGCGAAGAAGGCGAAGGAGATGGAGAGAAACAGCGTGAGCAGCCCACGAGAAACGATGCCGAGCGATTCGGTGGCGGTCGTGAAATCGCCCCACAGACTCCGGAAATCGGACGTGAGCAGTCGTTGTGGATGGGCGAGGAGGTCGGGGACTGACGTCGCTCCGGGAAACAGGTGGGAGTAATACGTCCCGATGGCGGCCCCTGTGTACGCGCTGAGTTCGCGCACGCCGACGGCGACGGTGTAGCCGACGAGTGCCAGCGCCGGAAGCGAGAGCAAAAAGAGGGTCCCCGCGGCCGCGAGCGTCTTCGATTCGACGTATCTCGTCACCCGGCGATAGATCGGGCGTGATCCGTAGTAGATGAACAACCCGAGGACGAGCGTGCCGACGAACGCGTAGGCCACGAAGGCGAGCGCGGCCGCCAGTACGATGGCGAGCGCCCACCACCCGATGCGCGAACGCTCTTCGGAGAACTCCATCGTCACCCACACACGACGGCCGCACGGAAGGGTCTGTCTGCCGAATTACCGTGTCAGAACGAGTCGTTCGAACGATTATCGCGTCTGGAGGTCGTCCTCGTCCTTGATGATTCGCGTCTCGGCCTCGCCGCTCGTGTTCTCGTTCACGAGGTCGTAAAACTCGTTCTGCATCCCCGCGGGGAAGGTCATCACGCCGACCCACGACCCGTCGTTCTGCCACTCCTCACGCTCCAGTTCGCCGAACTGTCGAATTCGGGCCTGTGCGCTCCCTGCGTAGTTGGCGGGTACCTGCACCGCGATGGTCACCTCGTCGAACCTGATCGGGATGACGGGGCGCAGCGCGTCGAGCGCGTCGTCGACCTGCTGGTCAGCGGGCTCCATCGGGTCCACCGAGAATCCGGCCTGCTCCAGCGCGCTCTCGATGCGGTCCGGCGGGTGCGGCGCGTTGTCCATCTGCGGGTTGACCGCGTTGCGCGCGATCTGGGTGACCAATTGCTTGTGCTTCTGTTCCTGCATCTCCTTTCGCTGTTCGGCCGTGATCTGGATCTCCCCGCGCTCGATGACTTGGGGGATGATTTCGAGCGGATCCGTCGTCTCGAAAACCGTCTCCAAATCCTCTTCGGCCGGTCGGTCCCCTCGACTCGCGTTTTCGAACACGTCCTCGGCGGCGATGATGTCCTCGATGTCCCCATCGAACTCGCCGCGTTTCATCGCCAGCGCCGCGTCCGGATCCACGAGGACTTCGAAGCGCGCACCGTGCGATTCGAGACGCGCCGTCACCGCCTCTTCGAGTGATATCATACCCGAAGGTAAACGCGCCCACCTAAAAGATGTTTCCCGCAAAAAACGTCGAAATTACTCTTCCGGCTCTTCGTCGTCCTCGGTTTCGAGGAGGTCGAGTTCGTCGAGGTAGCCCTCGACTTCGTCGTCGTCGAGCATGCGGAAGCGCTCGGTCTCGACGTCGACGGTGGCGAGGCCGACACCCGTCGGCGAGAGTGCGTCGTCGTTGACGGTGCCGAGGCCGCTCAGGGCGAGGTCGATACCGCTGTCCAGATCCATTCCTTCGCTGTAGTTCGATTCGAGGTAGTCCTGAATCTCGCCGCGGTCGGAACCGACGGCGAGCGCCTTCCATTCGTACGGCGTTCCGGACGGGTCGGTCTCGTAGAGACGCGGTTCGCCGTTCTCGATGCCGCCGATGATGAGCGCGACACCGAACGGTCGTGCGCCGCCGACCTGCGTGTACTGCTGGATGTGGTCGGTGACTTCCTTCGTCAGCGTCTCGACGCCGATTGGCTCGCCGTAGCGCAGGCGGTTGACCTGCGACTGACGGCGGGCGAAGTCGATGAGTTGTCGGGCGTCGGCGACGTGGCCCGCGCTGGCGATGCCGATGTGGTCGTCCGACTTGTGGAGCTTTTCGACGCTCGTCTGCTCCATGAGCGGCGACCGGGTGTGTTTGTCTACCGCGAGGACGACGCCACCTTCGGTCCGGACACCGATGCTGGCGCTTCCTCGTTTAACGGCCTCTCGTGCATATTCGACTTGATAGAGACGGCCGTCCGGGGAGAAGATCGTAATCCCTCGGTCGTACGCCTGCTGTTGGGCTTGTCCCTGCATAGTATCACTCGAAATCGAGTTCGGTCGCGCCTACGAACGAGTCATCGACCTGAATGTCGAAGACGCCGTCCCGAACGACGGCGGGTCGTTGCTCGTCCGCAAACACGACGCTTCTCTCGCCCGAAAGTTCCCTGCGGCGACCTAAATACTTTTCTTCACAACCTCGGACCGTCCCGCTTATACCACGGACGAACACGCCGACGGAATCGCCCTGTATCTCCTCGATACAGGCCAACACCGCCCGCGCCTCGTCGGTGTGTCCGCGCCGAGCACGCACCAGCGCCTCACCCTCGCCGTCCTCGAACTCGAAGCCGTAGACGGTCAGGTCGGCGTCGGCGCTCCCGGCGTCCCCGAGGAAGTTCTGCGCGGCGAACCAGATGCTCCGCTGGAACGAACGACGGTCGATGTCCGCGTCGGGCCACCCTTCGAGGCCGACCGCGAGATAACGCCAGTGCGGCCTGATGTGCTTCGGGAGATGTTTCATTCGGGCTTCTGCTGTGGGTTGGGGATGGACGAATTTGAATGATTTGAATGGGGACGTTCTCCCGTCGAAAGTCGGTTCGTATCGCTCAGTTCTTTCAGTCTGATGGCGCAACAAGCGGCTCGGCTACTGTAGTCTCGGAAAATGGAACTTCCCTCGAAAAGTCGCTCACACGGACTGGAATTTACGATCACAATAAAAATCAACCTCGCTCGAAATTCGCAGCTATTCCGTCAGGCCGTAGCCGCGGCGGAACAGGAACACGTCGATCGCCACCACGATGATCGTGAGCCCCGTCAGCACGCCCAGCGAGAGGTTGGGGTCGAGTTCGGACGCGCCGAGGAAGCCGTAGCGGACGCCGTCCACCATGTACACCATCGGGTTGAGCATGGTGAGGGTCCGGAGGAGTTCCGAATTGAGGCTGTCCAGCGTGTAGAACACGCCACCGAAGAAGACGAGCGGGCGGACGATGAACTGGTTCATCATCGTCAGGTTGTCCCAGTCGTCGGCCCAGAGGCCGCCGACCACGCCGAAGCTCGAAAACAGCAGCGTGATGACGACCGCGAAGGCGAGCAGATAGAGCGGTCTGGCGACTCCGACGGACGTGAAGAACGCGCCGAGGACGGCGATGAGCGCGCCGACGAGCAACCCGCGCGTCGCCCCGGAGACGATGTAGGAGGCGACCATCCGCGAGTAGGACATCGGCGAGGTGAGCGTTTCCTCGATGTAGCGGTTCCATCTCCCGTGGAAGATGGAGAAACAGGAGTTCTCGAAGGCGTTCGAGATGGCTCCCAGCACGACCAGTCCGGGCAGGATGAAGACGATATACGGGACCGCGTGGCCGTCGAACTGCATCTTCCCGACGCGACTGCCGAGGATGACCCCGAACACGGAGAAGTACAACACGTTCGTGACGAACGGCGGGACGAACGTGTTCCGCGGCCGCCGCAGGAACCGCAGGATTTCGCGGCGCGTCAGCGTGATGAACCCGGTCAATCCCTCGTTCGCGTTGCTCACGCGTCGTCACCTCCGACGATGGCGGCGAGTTCGGAATCGTCGCGGTCGAAGTCGTCCGTCTTCCCGTCTCCATCGCCCGCCCCCTCGTTTCCATCGCTCGTGCTCTCGTTCGCCCGCGTCATCTCCACGAACACCTCTTCGAGCGAGGTGCGCGAGATGTCGAAATGGATGATCTCGAACCCTTTCCGGTCGAGTTCGCGCACGAGTTCCGGCGCGAGCAGCCCGGCCTCCGGAGCGGTAATGACGAGTTCGTCGCCCGACAGCTCCACCTCCTCGATTTTGTCCCGACCGGCGGAGAGCTGCGGCGCGGATTCGGGCGGGTTGCGGAGCGAGATGGTGATCTTGTCCGGGCCGCGACCCATTAGCTCCTCCGGGCTCGCCACCTCGACGATACGGCCCGAATCGAGGATGGCGACCTCGTCACAGAGGCGTTCGGCCTCCTCGATGTAGTGGGTCGTGAGCAGAATCGTGGTCCCCGACTCGTTGAGTTCGGTGATGAGGTCCCACAGGTCGTGGCGCAACTGCACGTCCACCCCGGCCGTCGGTTCGTCGAGAATGAGCAGATCGGGTTTCGTGATGAGCGCCCGCGCGAGGACGAACCGGCGTTTCATCCCGCCCGAGAGCCAGTCGAAGCGCGTGTCGCGCTTGTCGTAAATTCCCACGCGCCGAAGTACCTCGTCGGCGCGCTCGCCCGCCTCCGACCGCGGGATGCCGTGGTAGCCCGCCTTGTGCTCCAGCACCTCTCGAATCGGGAAGAAGCGGTCCACGTTGAACTCCTGTGGCGCGAGCCCGATTCGGTCGCGCGCCTCGCGGTAGTCGTCCTCCACGTCCGCGCCGAACACCTCCGCCGTGCCGCCCGAGTTCTTCACCAGTCCGACGAGGATGTTGATGAACGTCGTCTTTCCCGCCCCGTTCGGCCCGAGCAGGCCGAAAAACGAGCCCTTCGGAACGTCGAGGTCGATTCCCTTGAGCGCTCGTACCTCCCCGTATTCTTTCTCCAAATCACGTATGCGTATCGCAGAATCCATCGGACGACCCGTAACAGTCGGGCACGGTTAAGGGTGCTGAACCCGGTCAAAGGTTCCCAAACACGTCGTCCGCGGCGTCGAGATATGCGGCGAGGTTCTCCTCGTCGTGGGCGAACGAGAGGTGATGGCGCTTGTACGGGTTCGGCGTGAAGAAGTGGCCCCGATTCCGCATGCCCGCGGCGAACTCGTGGAACCGCTCCTCGTGCAGTCCGAGGATGTCCTCGTAGTTCTCGGGTTCGCCCGTCACGCCGAACTGGACGCTGAAGATGCTCCGGTGACCGATGACCCTGCCGTCGATTCCGTGATCCGCCAACAGATCACGGAGTCCGGCCCTGTACTCGTCGCCGAGGTCCGAGACGTGGCCCTGGACGTCCTCCGCCACGATGGTGTCGATGGTCTCGCGCGCCGCGGCGAGTCCGGGGAGGTTGCCCGAGTACGTCCCGCTGATGACGACGCCGGATTTGTTGTCGCCGCCCGCCTGTGAGAGCAGATCCTCGCGGCCGCCGACCGCCGCGACCGGATAACCGTTCCCGAGCGCTTTGGCCACGCACGTCAGGTCGGGCGTGACGCCGAACTCGCCCTGTGCACCGTGGGGCGAGTGACGGAACCCGGTGATGACCTCGTCGAAGATGAGCGGCACGTCCGCGTCCGCGGTGACGTCTCGGACCGTTTCGAGGAACTCCTGCCGGGGGAGGAGACACCCGACCGAGTGCGGCACGGGTTCGAGGATGACGGCCGCGAGGTCGTCGCCGTGTTCGCGGAATATCTCCTCGACGGCCTCGCCGTCGTTGAATGGGGCGACGAGCGTGTTCTCCACGGCGGCCGGGAGCATCCCCTCGGATTCGGGATGCCCCTCGCCGAGTCCGTCCTCCGGCGGGTAGACGCTCACGTCCACGTAGTCGTGCCACCCGTGATAGCAGCCCTCGAATTTCAGGATCTTGTCGTTCCCCGTGTACGCCCTGGCGAGACGAATCGCGTGGTAGGTCGCCTCGCTTCCGCTGTTACAGAAGTTCACCTGCTCGATGCTCGGCAGGAGGTCGACCAGTCGCTCGGCCACTTCGACTTCGAGCGGGGCCGTTCCGGTTCCGTAGAGCACGCCGTCGTCGATGGCGTTCCGCGCCGCCTCGTCCACCGCTTCGTAGCCGTGTCCGAGAATGATGGGACCGAATCCGAGGTGATAATCGGTGTACTCGTCGCCGTCGACCGTGGTGAGCGTCGCGCCCTTCGAACGTTCGAAGGCCACTTCCCCGGTGTCGTACGCTTGCGCCCGAAGTCCGGTCTGTGCGCCGCCCGGAATCACATCGCGGGCACGCTCGACGATTCGTTCGCTTTCAGTCGTCTCGTTCGTCGTTTCGGAGTTCATAAAATGTGGATCGTGTCTGTCGTGTCGCTCGCGTTAGTAGTGTCAGTCGTCGGTTTTCGCCGCCGTTGGGACGTCTCCCATTCCGGCGTCACCGTCGGTCCAGACACCGGTGCTGAAGTCGATAGCGTCGTTCCACTTGGCGACGAGCGTCGTCACCGCGAGGTCGCCGGTGACGTTGTTCATCGTCCGCAGACGGTCGAGGAGCGGATCGACCCCCGCGACCATCGCGATGGGTGCCAGCGGCAGACCGACCTGTTGGAACACGACGGTCATCATGATGAGGCTCGCACCCGGAACGCCAGCGGTACCGATGCTGGCGAGCAGCGCCGTGAGGAGGACGCTCAGTTGTTCCGTGAAGGTCAGCGATTTGCCGACCACGTTGGCCGCGAAGATGGCGGCGATGCCGAGATACATGGCCGTTCCGTCCATGTTGATGGTCGCGCCGAGCGGCAGCGAGAAGCTGTACACGTCGTCCTCGATGCCGAGGTTCTCGTCCGCGTTCGACATCGTAACCGGGAGCGTCCCGCTCGAAGAACGAATGCTGAGCGCCGTCATCATGGCGTCCCGACTCCCCTCCACGAAGTCGAACGGGGACTTCCGAACGAGTCCCATGAGGATGATGAGGAAGTACACCACCGACATCTGGATGGCGATGGCGATGGCGAGCGCGGCACAGAGCTTGAACAGCGAGGCGATGGCGTCGATACCGATCTCGCCGAAGAGGGCGGCCATCAGCGCGAACACGCCGATGACACCGTACTCCATCACGCCCCAGACGACCTTGAACATCACCTCGGTACACACCTCGACGGAGTCGAAGATGTCCTCGACGCCGCTTTCCAAGGTCGAACCCGGTTCGGCCTCGTCACGAACGACGGTCAATCCGACGCCGAAGACGAGGGCGAAGAAGATGATGCCGAGCATCTTCCCCTCGGCCATCGCGTTGATCGGGTTTTCCGGGACGATGTTGAGGAGAACGTCCATGAGCGGCGGTGCCTGTCCGGGATCGACGTGTGCGTTTTGCGGGAGATGGATTCCGACGCCGGGGTTGATGAGGTTGGCCACGCCGAGGCCGACGGCGATGGCGATCATCGTCGTCAGGAGATACAGTGCGACCACCTCGCCCCCGATCTTCCCGAGGTTTTTCGGCGAGAGGTGCCGCGCCGCCATCACGAGGGTGAAGACGACGATGGGGACGATGACCATCTTCAACAGTCGGACGAAGAGGTCGCCGAGCGGTTGAAGGTTCGTCGCCGGTTCCCCGAACACGAGACCGACGATGGACCCGAGGACGAACGCTGCAGCAATACGATAGATGAGGGGGACAGATCGATAGCGGCCCCATGCCTGTTGGACATTGTTTGCCATACGTATTCAATAGTGCTCAAAAACAATGCAAAAATACTTCGATTTGGGGCAAATTATGGAATTGAATTCTAATAATAACGATTATATTGAGATCATGTATTTTTCATGGAGATGAGAATAGACGGTTATCGATGTCCGCTATTGTCCATCATTGCCCTACTCATCCCCTCGTTTCTCTCGCTTTCTTCCGCGAGTGTACCGTGTTCATTCTCTGGGAAAGTCAGCACTGGATGATCTTTTGTGGCTACAAAATTTTGTGAAATATATCTGCCTTACTCCCGTTTCACGCCGGGGTTCGTCACGGCACCGTTCGCCGCCGAACCGAATGCGGAGCCGTATTTCGCCAGCACCCCGGTGGTGTACTGCGGTTCTTTGGGTTCCCAATCGTCCAATCGCGCGTCGAATTCGTCGTCCGAAAGGTTCACGGAGAGTTCGCGGTTGGGGATGTCGACGGTGATTTCGTCGCCGTCCTCCACGATTGCGATTGGACCGCCAGCGCGCGCCTCCGGAGCGACGTGACCGACCATCGGGCCGCGGGTCGCACCCGAAAAGCGGCCGTCCGTCAGGAGCGCCACGTCGTCCTCGTGCCCCTGTCCGACGACGGCCGCCGTCACGCCGAGCATTTCGCGCATGCCGGGACCGCCGCGCGGCCCTTCGTTCCTGATGACGATCACGTCGCCGGATTCGATGCCACCTTCCTGCACGTACTCCATCGCGTCCTCCTCGTTCTCGAAGACGCGGGCCGGGCCGGTGTGGTGGAACTTGTCCTCCCCCGTCACCTTCAGCACAGACCCGTCAGGCGAGAGATTCCCTTTGAGGATTTTGATGGCTCCCTCCTCGTGGAACGGGTCGTCCACCGGACGGAGGAAGTCGACGTCCGCCTCCCCGGAGACTCCCAGATGGTCGAGTTCCTCCTCGATGGTGCGGCCCGTCACGGTCATCGTGTCCCCGTGAATCAGGTCGGCGTCGAGCAGACGGCGAAGGATGACGGGGATGCCGCCGATGTCGTGGAGGTCCTTCATCACCCGCGTGCCGCCGGGTTGGAGGTTGGCAATTTTGGGCGTCCGGCGCGAAATCTCGTCGAAGTCGTCGATGTCGAGTTCGATACCGGCCTCCGCCGCGAGTGCGAGCAGGTGGAGGACGGCGTTGGTCGACCCACCCATCGCCACCTGCACCGCGATGGCGTTCTCGAAGGACTCCCGGGTGAGGATGTCGGAGGGCTTGCGGTCGTTCTTCACCGCGTCCAGCGCGATTTCCCCGGCCTGTTCGGCGACCGTGTACCGCTCCGGTGATTCGGCCGGTGGGCTGGCGGAACCGAGCGGGGCGAAGCCGAGGACCTCGCTCATGGTCGCCATCGTGTTCGCGGTGAACATCCCGCCGCAAGACCCCGCGCCGGGGCAGGCGTCGTGTTCGAGTTCGATCAGTTCTTCTTCGCTCATATCGCCGTGGGAGACCGCGCCGACGCCCTCGAAGACGTTCTGGACGGTGACTTCCCGCCCCTCGTGTTCGCCGGGCATGATGGAACCGCCGTACAGAAACACGCTCGGAAGGTCGGTGCGGATGGCCGCCAGCATCATGCCGGGGAGGTTCTTGTCACAACCCGCGACCGTGACGAGGGCGTCCATCCGCTCGCCGAAGGCGACGAGTTCCACGCTGTCGGCGATGACCTCGCGCGAGATGAGGCTTGCCTTCATCCCCTCGGTCCCCATCGAAATCGCGTCCGAGACGGTGATGGTTCCGAACTCGATCGGCATGCCGCCCGCCGCGTTCACGCCGTCGATGGCCGACCCCGCGACGTCGTTCAGGTGGACGTTACAGGGCGTCACGTCGGCCGCCGGGTTCGCAACGCCAACCATTGGCGAGGAGAGGTCCTCGTCGTCGAACCCCATCGCACGAAACATCGCCCGGTGCGGGGCGCGTTCCGGCCCTTCGGTGACTTCTCGGCTTCGTAACGACTCGTCTTTCTCCATGCTGTTTTCCATGGCTGTGAGTATGGGTAACGAGGTGTGTTAAAGCCTCCCGAATCGACAGACCTTGCTGTCGAATCCGCGAGGGGGATTCGACGGGGTTCACGCCCGACGCTGAGTGCGGGAGACCGACGATCCGGTCGGTTTGAGCACGCGCCACGCGATTGGTGGACGGAACAGCGACGTCGGCAGTTGCTCCATCATCATCACGCGAAGGAACCGATGACTGTCGATACTGATGACGGATCGTTTACCGCACTTCCGATAGGACCTCATCCACCACCTCCCGCGCCCGTTCGACGTGTTCGTCCGCTTCCTCGCACCCGGTTTCATCGACGTGTGAGAGCAGTAAAGCGGCTTGTGAGACGCGCTTTTCCACGACCGGTTCGGGTGCACCTCTGGCGTCTCCGACGACCGCTTGTGCTTCGCCGAGGTACTGACTCGGGCGCGTGGCGACCGGCAGAGATGCCGTCGCTTCCAGATGATGGTACAGGTCCGCGACGAGGTCGTGAAGGTCGGTGATGGTCTGCCTTCGTCACCGCCGCAAAAAGAAGCTATTCCTCGCCGGTCTCGATGGGCGCGCGAACCAAGTTCCCCCACTCGGTCCACGACCCGTCGTAGTTGCGTACGTCGTCGAAGCCGAGCAAGTCGTGGAGCGCGAACCACTCGATGGCGGATCGTTCCCCGACTCGGCAGTACGCGATGACCGACTCCTCGCCGTCCACGTCGTGGTCGGCGTACAACTCGCGCAGTTCGTCGGCGGGCTTGAACCGACCATCGTCCTCGAACACTTCGGCGACCGGGATGTTACTCGCACCGGGGACGTGGCCGCCCCGTTGTGCGGTTTCCTTTTGCCCTTCCGGTGCGAGAATTTCACCGGTGAACTCTTCGGGGGAACGGACGTCCACCAGCGGAAGACCGGATTCCATCGCCTTCTCCACGTCGTCCCGGTAGGCCCGAATGCTCTCGAACGGTCCTTTGGCGGTGTAGTTTACCGATGGATGGTTCGGCGAATCCGTGGTCATCGGATAGTCGTTTTCGACCCAGTAGTCCTTCCCGCCGTTCAGCACGCGGGCGTCCTCGTGACCGTAATATTTGAACTCCCAGTAGGCGTACGTGGCGAACCAGTTCGGAATCCAACCGTCGCCGTAGAACACGACGGTCGAGTCCTCGCTGATTCCGTACTCGCCGACCACCTCCTCGAAGTCCTCCTTTTTGAGGATATCCCGCTCGGTTTCGTCCGAGAGGTCCTCGTCCCAATGCATGCCGATTGCCCCGGGGATGTGCCCGTCGTCGTACCGCGACGGGAAGTCGGTATCGGGAATCTCAGGGCTGTTCACCTCCACGAGTCGGTACTCGGGATCGTCGCTTTCGAACGCCTCGATGTTGTCCTCCACCCAATCCGCCGAGACGAGAACGTCGGTTGCGTACTCTGACATCGAACTCTGGACGACGCCCGTCGGCAAAACTGTCCCGGCCAAGGTCGCACCGAAGGGATTGCAGGCCAACAGCCAGCAGTACTACTTTCGTCGACGGCGTTGGGGGAGGTATGTCACTGGAGTCGATACGCGAGACGGTCTCGACGCTTCGCGAATCGCGCGAGGCGATTCACGACGGTCGAATCGCCATCGAGGAGGCCAGAGTCGACCTTCACGCCCGCTACGACCGAGCCAAACGCCGCATCGAGCGAGTCGACCGCGCTATCGACGTGCTCCGGCGAGACGGACCGGACGCCGACCTCCGGGAACTGCTCGACACGCTCGACGGTGGTGTCAGGATGACCGAAATTCCGATCGGTTCCCGATGATCCGGAACGGGATCTCCTGACTACCGGTGCGAACGTGCACTCCGTCCACGTTCGTTGGCCGGTACGCTCATACTCCGTCTATACGTTCAATGATGTATTACGTGGTGTCTACCACGATCCCGGACTGGAAAGCGTAGAACGAGGGGGAGGAAGCGGATTCCCTCGGACACAGGGGATATATGAATAGAAAATTATATGTCATATAGGGGCCTGGAATTTGCAATAGAGAAAAATTATTTTCATAGGAGTGAATTTGAGACGGTAGTAGTGGAAGTGAAGAAAGAGAATAGACAACATAAGCGGCAAATTTATAAACAATACCTCTCATATCCCACGTACAGGAGAGCCAGTTAATGTCCGAGGATACAGCCAAATACGGCAACGGAAAACCTGATTACGAGACGAACGGCGTCGAGAAGCCGACGCTGACCACGAACGGGGGAATCCCCCGATGACGCGTCAGACCGACCGCGATTGGTGGCCGAACCAATTGAACGTGGAACTCCTCGATCAGAACGCTCGGGACGTCAGCCCGATGGACGAGGAGTTCGACTACGGCGAGGCGTTCGAGTCGCTCGACTTCGAGGAAGTGAAGTCGGATATCGAGGACGTGATGACGTCGTCTCAAGACTGGTGGCCAGCGGACTACAGCCACTATGGACCGCTGTTCATCCGGATGGCGTGGCACAGCGCAGGGACGTACCGTACCAAGGACGGCCGCGGCGGTGCGTCCGGCGGACGCCAGCGTCTCCCGCCGATCAACAGCTGGCCTGACAACGTGAACCTCGACAAAGCACGTCGGCTGCTCTGGCCGGTCAAGCAGAAGTACGGCCGCGCGCTCTCGTGGGGTGACCTGATCGTCCTGACCGGGAACGTCGCGCTGGAGTCGATGGGATTCGAGACGTTCGGCTTCGCGGGCGGACGGGAGGATTCGTTCGAGCCGGACGAGGCCGTCGACTGGGGACCGGAGAACGAGTGGGAGACGACGTCCCCCGACCGGTTCGACGAGGGAGGCGACTTGGAGAATCCGCTCGGTAACACCGTGATGGGTCTTATCTACGTGAACCCGGAAGGCCCGTACGGCGAGCCGGACACCGAGGGATCGGCGCACAACATCCGAGAGACGTTCGACCACATGGCGATGAACGACGAGGAGACCGTCGCACTCATCGCCGGCGGGCACACGTTCGGGAAGGTCCACGGCGCGGCCGATCCCGAGGAATACATCGGCCCCGAGCCCGAAGCGGCCCCCATCGACGAACAGGGCCTCGGATGGGAGAACGGCTACGGCGAAGGCGTAGGGACCGACGCGATTACCAGCGGCATCGAAGGGCCGTGGACCAGCGCACCGGTCCAGTGGGACATGGGCTACATCAACAACCTGCTCGACTACGAGTGGGAAGCCCACAAGGGTCCCGGCGGCGCGTGGCAGTGGCGACCGGTCGATGACGAGGCGAAGGAAACCGTCCCGGACGCTCACAACTCCGACGATTCGGTCGACCCGATGATGCTCACGACCGACATCGCGCTCAAAAAGGACCCGGACTACCGCGAGGTCTTGGAGCGCTTCCAAGACGACCCATCCCTGTTCCAGGAATCCTTCGCGAAGGCGTGGTACAAGCTCATCCACCGCGACATGGGCCCGCCGACCCGTTTCCTCGGTCCCGAGGTCCCGGACGAGACGATGCTCTGGCAGGACCCCATCCCCGACGCCGACTACGACCTGATCGGCGAGGACGATATCACCGCTCTCAAACAGGAAACCCTCGACTCGAACCTATCCGTCTCCGAACTAGTCAAAACTGCTTGGGCGTCCGCATCGACGTTCCGCCACAGCGACAAGCGCGGCGGCGCGAACGGAGCGCGTATCCGCCTCGAACCGCAGAAGAGCTGGGAGGTCAATGAACCGGAACAGTTGGAGAACGTGCTGGACACCCTCGAAGGCATCCAAGAGGAGTTCAACGGCTCGCAGCCCGACGGAACGAAGGTGTCGCTCGCCGACCTGATCGTTCTCGGCGGCACGGCGGCCGTCGAACAGGCGGCGGCCGACGCCGGATACGACGTGGATATCCCGTTCGAACCGGGACGGACGGACGCTACGCAGGAGCAGACCGACGTCGAATCCTTCGAAGTCCTCGAACCGGACGCCGACGGGTTCCGCAACTACCTCGGCAGCGAGAACGAGCGCAAACTCGAAGAAATCCTGATCGACGAGGCCGAACTGCTGAGCCTGACCGCTCCCGAGATGACGGTTCTTGTCGGCGGCATGCGAACGCTCGGCGCGAACTACGAAGACAGCGACCTCGGCGTCTTCACCGACGAGCAGGAAACACTGACCAACGACTTCTTCGTGAACCTGCTCGGCATGGACCACGAGTGGGAACCGGTCTCGGACGACGAACAGGTCTTCGAGCTCCGCAACCGCGAGACGGGTGACGTCGAGTGGGAGGCGACCCGCTTCGACCTCATCTTCGGATCGAACTCCCGACTCCGCGCAGTCTCGGAAGTCTACGGTGCCGACGACGGCGAGGAGAAGTTCGTGCGTGACTTCGCCGACACGTGGAGCAAAGTGATGAAGCTCGACCGCTTCGACCTCGAGTAATCGCGGCGCTATCGAGAAGTTACGCATCGACGGACGGTTTTCTTTTTCGTGGAATCGGACATTACTTCGAGTACCCACGATACTTTCCAAAATTGTAATATTAAAAACAGAAACGGAGTTCGGGAAACATTGATGCCCCGACACGACACAGTTTACTTCGATGACAGGAAATTTCTCGCTCGAAGCCCTCGCACGCCTTCCCGAGTTCAACAGTCCAGTGGCCTCACCCGACGGCGAACACGTTGCCGTCTACTACGACGGCACCGGCAGAAACGAACTCCACCTCGTCGACGTTTCGACGGGTGAAACCCGGCAGGTGAGCGACGGCGAGGTTCCCCGAAACGCCCGGCATCCGCTCGAATGGGGACCTGACAGCGACCGGATTTACTTCCACTTGGACGACGCGGGCGACGAACAGAACGACATCTGGGAGATGGACCTCGACGGCAACGCCGCACCCGTCGTCGAGGACTCCGGGCAGTGTCGACTCACCGATGTTCACGACGGAACACTGCTCTACACGAGCAGTGCTGGCGGGCAGATGAACCTCTATCGTTACGACCGCGAGACGGGAACGAGCGAACGACTCACGGAGTACGACTTCGGGGCGTACTCCGGGTTGTCCGCCCCCGATGGCGACCGAATCGTCTATATGACGAACGAATCGGACGATATGGCCAACATAGACGTGTACATCGCCGACGCGGACGGATCGAATCCCCGTACTCTCGAAATCGGCGTCGACGGCAGCGAGAGTTATGCGGTGGACTGGTCCCCCGATGGGACGAAACTCCTCGTCGCCGACAATGCACCGGACAAGACGCACTGTGGCGTCTACGACCTCGAAACGAAATCGGTCGAATGGTTCGGCGACGGCGAGTACGTCGAAGACGCCATCGCGTTCCTCCCGGACGAAAACGGCTTCCTCGCGCTTCGAAGACGACGTGCCGCCGTCGTTCCACTGGTGTACGACTTCGACGGAACCGCGACGGAACTCGACATGCCGACGGGTGTCGCCTCGTTCACCAGTTACGGGGACGCCGCTCTCGTCGGCGACAGTCGTGTGTTGGTCCAAGAAACGACGCCGACGCAGCGACCCGCGCTGCTCGTCCACGACCTCGAATCGGGAGAGACGGAGACGCTCATCGAACCCGTCTACGGCGACATCGACCCCGAGACGTTCACCGACGCCGAATACGTGACGTTCGAGTCGCACGACGGAACCGAAATCGGCGGACTGCTGTACGATTCCGGCGAGCGCCCGTCCAAGGCGGTCGTGAAGGTTCACGGCGGTCCGGCGTCACAGGACCTACGGAGCTTCAAACGGCGAACGCAGTTCTTCCTCGATCGGGGCTACACGGTACTGGAGGTCAACTATCGTGGTTCCACCGGACGCGGCCGCGAGTTCAAAAACAGCCTCATCGGCGACTGGGGCGGTGCCGAACAGGACGACGTCGCCGAAGGGGCACGATGGCTCCGTAACAAGGATTGGATCGACGAGGACGAAGTCATCGTGTACGGAGGGTCCTACGGCGGGTACAGCGCGTACTGGCAGATGGTTCGGTATCCCGAACTGTACGCGGCGGGCATCGCGTGGGTCGGCGTCACCGACCTCCACGACATGCACGAGAACACGATGCCCCACTTCCAGACCGGCCTGATGGAGAAGTACATGGGCGACCCGGATGAGAACCACGACCTCTATCGGGAACGAAGTCCGGTCGAGTACACGGAAAACCTCAGTTCCCCGTTACTCATGGTCCACGGCGTGAACGACCGCCGCGTCCCGGTCTCGCAGGCGAGACTGTTCCGGGACGCGCTGGAGGAGGATGGCTTCGTGAAAGGCGAGGACGAAGACTTCGAGTACGTCGAACTGGGTGAGGAGGGACACGGAAGCACCGACATCGAACAGAAGATCCGCTCGATGGAACTCGTGGCCGACTTCCTCGACCGGCGAGTTGCGGCGAACTAAGTATCGCCATCACCGTTCGCCCACGAGCGCCAACCCGCGTGCCGTCATCCGTTCGAATTCGGTCGGCCACTCCACGACGATTCCTTGCCACGTCGTTCCCGCGTTCTCCGTTTTGAAGAGGCCGCGGTTGTTGACGGCGAACACTTCGCCGCCGGACGTCCCCCGCGCGAACACGGTTCGTGTAACTCCCTCACCCGTCGGGAGGCCATCCAGTCGCTCCCACCGCTCGTCGTCCCGCTTGCGATAGACGGCCGAATCCGCGGAGTCGACGTTATGTGCACTGCGCGGGCCGGTCGCACTGGAGAGCAGGACGATGCTCGGGTCGTCGGGCGCGAGTGCGACGCTCCAGCAGTAACGATGGTCGAGACCTTCCTGCGGGTACTCCCACGTATCACCGCCGTTTTCGGATTCGGCGTAGCCGTCCCCGGCGGCCGACCAAACTCGTCCCGGAGCCTCCGGATGTGTCGTGAGCGAGTGGTTGTCCACGCGGGCGGTCGGTACTTTGTCCTCCCACGTCTCGCCCGCGTCGTACGTCTGAACGAGCGCTCCGGCCTCGATTCCGACGTAGAGGTGGTCTGGGTCGTACGGATCCGGTTCGATCCAGCGGACGTGGTGTGTGTGGGGACGCGGCGGGAACGACCAGTTCGGTTCGGACGGGAGGTCGGTCAATCCCTCCCGCTTCTCCCACGAATCACCGCCGTCCGTGCTTCGGTAGACGGCGCTCGGTTCCGTGCCTACCCACACGGTGTCCGGGTCCGTCGGATCGATGGCGAGCGACATCACCGACTCACGGATCGTCCCGTCGCCGACCGAGTGGAACGACTCGCCGCCGTCCTCGCTCCGGAAGAGACCGGCGTCGAACGTGCCACAGAAGACCCGCTCTCCGGTCGCGACGACGCACTCCAGGTCGTGGTCAGTCAACCGCACCGCCGACGTTTCGGTCCCGTCCGTGACGAACAGTCCGTTTCGCATCGCGGCATATAGTCGCATACTTGAACGACGGGTCCGAACCGCCTGAATCTACCCCTAAATAGTATGTGATCCTACTTGATTCTGCTTCAGGAAACCCTTTATCCACACCCTTTCGTACTCGAATTCGGACACGATGTTGCGCGGGTCGCGGCCGTCGGCGTCGTCCTCGTCGGACTCACGTCGATCTATCTCTAGGAGTCACCCGTCGAGAGCGATGCCGAAACGCCCAGTTCGTCGTAGTTCACTCGACGGTGCGCGGTGGCTTCCCCTCCCGCCTCGTGATGTACCCCGCGATCTTGTTTCGAACGCTCTTCGAGTCCACGTTCGTCAGCGCCGTCACGCTCTCCTTGTTCCGGTCGAAGTCGTCCGTGAACGCCTCGGGGTATCGTTCCAGGAGAACGGTCGCTACTTTTTTGACGTAATCGGGTTGGACTGGCATTGGAAGGTCGTCAACCTACGCCGGGAAAACCGTTGGGGAGGCGGGGCGATTCGTACCGAACCCGTCGTCTTTTGGTGGTCGGCCGAAAAGGAGACCCCATGAACGCAGACGATGTCGCGGAACTCATCGAAGCAGGACTGGAAGATGCGGACGTCACGGTCACCCATCCACGCGGTGTGCACGACGAGGATCACCTCGCTGCGACGGTTATCTCGCCGGCATTCGACGGGAAAACGCTGGTCGAACAGCACCAGATGGTGTACGACACGCTCGGGGAGCACATGACGACGGACATCCACGCGCTCGAACTGAAGACGTACACGCCCGAAGAGTACGACGAGTGAATCGGTACCCTCGACCGGTCGCGGCGTTCGAACGACGCAACTAACGGATCGGACGAGTAGCGACCGTCCTCGCCGCTGTTCGAACGCGAAACGATGAAAGCGGTTTCCCGGGGAGTCGTTCTCGATTCTCGACGCTCGAAGGGAAAGAATCGACTGAAACAACAGAAACGAAAAACGGTGTTAGCGGTTCGGGAGCGTCGCTTCTTGATCGAGGCGGCGGTTACGAAGCGCCGTACCGGTTTCGGTGTCGAACAGGTGTATCGCGTCCTCCGGGATTCGGGCCACGACTTCCTGACCCTCCTCGATGCTTCGCATGCCGCTTAGCGTGGCGACGAACGTCTGGCGTTCCTCCATCGTTTTCGATTCGTCGGCATCGGCAAATCGGAGGTAGACGTTGTTCTCGTTCCCCATCGGTTCCACGACGTCCACGACCGTTTCGAAATCGTGTTCGTCGCTGCCGTTGGAGACGAGTTCCACGTCTTCCGGTCGAACGCCGAGCGTCACGTTCGTCGAATCGCCGAGTTCGTTCGCCGTCTCGGCCGACAGCGCGTAATCGAACTGCTCGCCGACGAGTTTCGACCCGTTCCGCTCCATCTCGAAGAAATTCATCGACGGCTCGCCGATGAATCCCGCGACGAAGAGGTTCGCCGGTTGGTGGTACGCCTCGATGGGCGTGGCGACCTGTTGGAGTTTCCCGTCGTTCAGGATGGCGATCCGGTCGCCCATCGTCATCGCTTCCGTCTGGTCGTGGGTGACGTACACCGTCGTCACGCCGAGGTCCTCCTGAAGCCGCTGGAGTTCGGTCCGCATCTGCGAGCGGAGTTTGGCGTCCAGATTCGACAACGGCTCGTCCATCAGGAACACTTCCGGGTCACGGACGATGGCGCGGCCGAGTGCGACGCGCTGTTGTTGCCCGCCGGAGAGTTCGCCCGGTTTCCGGTCGAGCAACTCCGGCATGCCGAGCATTTCGGCCGTCTCCTCGACGAGCGAGTTCATCTCGGCTTTCCCCATGTCGGTGGACTCTTCGAGTCCGAACCGCATGTTCTCCCGCACAGTCATGTGCGGGTACAGCGCGTAGGACTGGAACACCATCGCGATGTCCCGTTCGCCCGGCTTCTTCTCGTTCATTCGCTCGCCACCGAGGCGCATCTCGCCGCTGGTTATCGTCTCCAGGCCCGCAACCATGCGGAGCGTGGTCGATTTCCCACAGCCGGATGGGCCGACGAGTACGAGAAACTCGCCGTCGTCGATATCCACCGTGAAATCGGAGACCGCGACGATTTCGCCGCCACCGCCCTCACGGAACACCTTCGTCACACCGTCCATTTCGAGATTCGTCATTGTGTAATCACCCTGTTGTGCGAACTGCTATCTGTTACTCGAACGTTCAGTACTCGCTTCACAAGTACGTTCATGTTGCGACCCCCTCCGCGAACTGGTCGCCGAACATGATGTACACCAGCAACGTCGGGAAGGCGGCGATGAACGCGCCAGCCATTCGGATACCGAACCCGACGTTCGTGAGGCTCGCGCCGAGCTGTGCCAGCGGAATCGTCACCGGGGATGCCGGTCCCGGACCCATTATCACCAGCGCGAACAGGAGGTCGTTCCAGACCTGCGTGAACTGGTAGATGAGCGTCACCGCGAACATCGGGCCGGACAGCGGCAGGATGATTCGACGATAGATGCCGAACGCGCTCGCACCGTCGAGTTCCGCCGCCTCCAACATTTCCGTCGGGATGTCCTTGTAGTACGTCCGGAACAGGAGCAGTGTGATGGGTATCCCGTAGGCGACGTGTGAGATTATCAGTTCGATCAGTTGACCGTACGTCCCGAACAGGTTGTGAATCGGGAAGTAGATCGCCCAGAACTGCGAGAGCGGAATCAACACCGCCTGATACGGGATGAAAATCCCGGCGATGAACAGCGTCAGAAACGCCGCTTTGTACCGCCACGTGAGGTTCGTCAACCCGTATGCCGTGATGCTTCCGATGAACGCCGATAGCACCGTCGCGGGAATCGCGAGGATGAAGCTGTTGATGAGTCCGGAGGCGAGTTGGGAGAACGCGTCGCTCCAGTGAACGAACGTGAATCCCGACGGTCCCGGCGGGAAGTACGGGAGCGAACCGAGAGCGTCGGATTTGAGCGACGTCATGAGGCCCGTCTCTATCGGGAGGAGATACAGTAACACCAGCGCGACCACTGTCGCGTAGAGGAGGATACGGGAGTATCCCATCCTCGATAGATTGCTTACATCGAATACGGACGTGTCGCTCGAATCAGTTGCCATGGTTATAGCTCACCTCGTTTGTACTGGTACGTGAGATACGGCGCGATGACGACGAGTGCGAGCAGGAACAGCATGATGCCGATAGCCGCCGCGTACGCCGTGTTGTTCGGCGAACCGAACGCTTGTCGCACCATCATCGTCGCCAGAATGTCCGACCCCTTCGGCGGGTAGTACGACCCGGTCAGCGAGTAGAGGAAGTCGAACGCCTTCAGCCCGAACACCATCAGAACGACCGAGGCGCTGATCGTTGCGCCTTTCAGTTGTGGGATCACGACCCGTCGATACAGCCGATACGTCGACGCGCCGTCGACCCGTGCGGCCTCGAAGTGGTCGTTCGGAATCGCGCGCAGTCCGGCGAGGTAGACGACCATCGCGTAGCCGCTGAACTGCCAGACGAGCGCCAAAACCACCGAACCGAGGACGATGCTCGGATCGCTGATCCAGTGCGGTGGGTTCTGGATTCCGATCCCGCGTATGATGACGTTGATCGGTCCGTCGCTGTAGTTGTACATCCAGAGCCAGAACTGTGCGGTGACGACGAACGAGAGGCTCATCGGGAGCAGATAGATGGTTCGGAACGTGTTCTCGAACCGTATCTTCTGGTCGATGAGTATCGCCAGCCCGAGCCCGACGAGCAGGCAGAAGACGGTGAACACGACGAGTAACACGAACGTGTTCTTCGTGGCTGCGAGGAACGTTGGGTCGCTGAACGCACGCGTGTACATCTCGAAGTCGAGATGCGAGTAGGTCGGCGGGACGAAACTGTTGTAGTCGGTCAACGAGACGAGGAAATTCCAGGCGATCGCTCCGTAAACGAAAAAGCCCATCACCAGAAACGGCGGTAGCCAAAACGGGAGCGACCTGAGGAAATCCGGACCCATGTCGAACCGACTGGACGTGCGCTCCGTCGCGGTTCCGCCGTCCGTCCGGAGGTCGTCGGTATTCCCGGTCAGTTTTCGGTATGTGTCTCTCAATTGTTCTATCATAATAACAACGTAAGATGTGGAAAGCTGTCGTTCAGTTCGACGAGGACGAAATCGCGTCCTTCCACTGCTGCGCGACTTTGTCCGCCGACGAAGCCTTGTACGACGAGAAGTTCTGTGAGACGGCGCTTTCGAGCTTCGCCTGAACGGTCGGGATGACCGCGAGGCCGTGTGCGACCGACGGCGGCTGTGCCTTCGATTTCTTGAAGGCCGCGTATTGGTCGGACTGGAACTCGGGGAACTTCTTCATCGACACGTCGGTTCGTGGCGGAATCGAGCCTTTCTTCGAGTTGAACCGGACCTGTGCGTCCTTGGTTCCGGCGTATCGGAGCCACTTCTTGGCGGCATCAGGTGCGGGCGTGTTCTTCGGGTACACCCACGAGTCCATGTTCATCGCGTAGTAGCCCTCGGTACCGGGGAATGCGACGTAGTCCCAGTCCTTCTTGTACTCGAAACTGTCGTCGGCGGCGTACATGCCAGCCACCCAGTCACCCTGCTGGATGAACGCCGCGTTTCCGTTCATCACTTTCTTGTTGCCTTCTTTGAAGCCGATGGTGCCCGCGTCGTCCGAGAAGTACTTGCTGTAGTCAGCGAGCGTCTTGAACGCGTTGGCGATGGGTTCCTTGCCGATGGAGCCGTCCATGAACTTCTGGTAGCCGTCCCAGCCCTGCTGGCCGAGGAACACCGCGCCCCAGAGTTGAAGCGTCGTCCACGGGCTCTTGGTCGATTGAGCCATCCCGACGGCGTCCGTGTTCTTGTCGACCTTCTTCATCGCGTCGGTCAGGTCCTTCGGACTCTTGAGGTCTCCCGGACTGACACCCGCCTGCTTGAGGACCTTCTTGTTGTAGAAGACGTTGTTCATCCGGTGAATGTTCGTCGGAACACAGATGTACGTCCCGTCCGGCTTTCCGGCGTTACGCGGCCCTTTCGCGTAGGCCTTCTTCATGTTGTTCTTGCTCCAGACGGAGTCACCGATGTCTCCGAGGATGTTACCGTCCTTCGACTGGAACTGGAGCAGGTTCTTGCCCGGCCAATCGGCCCAGCTTCCCGGCGGGTTCTGTTTCTTCAGTCGGTTGTTGATGACGGTGTTCAGGGTCGTGTTTCCGCCGCCGCTGATGCCCTTGAGTTTCGAATCGACATCGGGGTACTCCTTCTCGAACCCCTGGTACATGTTCTTGATAGCACTGAGTCCGTCCCCGGGACTCCAGCCGTGCATGAGAAGCAGCTGCTTGTTGCCGCCACCACCCATGAAGCTCGAACAGCCGGAGAGACCAGCCAGACCGGCAGTTCCGGCTAATCCGGTTGCTTTCATATAGCTACGCCGCGATAGGTTGTTGGATTTTTTACCTGTCATATCTGCGCATCATCCACGTCTACCTTTACCATTTGTCACGGGGTACTTAATCATTTTTGGATTACTTCGTCACCGAGTGAATTTTTCTGTGACAATTCTCGTGGAATCAATTCCACCTTATCCTTCCGAAACCAAATCAGTCCCGTTTCGGTGGGTTTTACGCCCGCCCACATCGACCCTCCAAACGCATGAGCGACGAGGATTATCGAATCGAAGAGGACAGCCTCGGGGAGATGCAGGTACCGGCCGACGCCTACTGGGGTGCACAGACCCAGCGTGCGGTCGAGAACTTCCCTATTTCGGGGATCACGTTCGGGCGACGGTTCATCCGCGCGCTTGGCATCGTCAAGAAGGCGGCCGCGCAGGCGAACCGCGACCTCGGGATGATCGAGGACGACGAAGCGGAAGCCATTATCGAGGCCGCGGACGAGGTCATCGCGGGCGAACTCGACGACCAGTTCCCGGTGGACGTGTTCCAGACCGGGTCCGGCACGTCCTCGAACATGAACGCGAACGAGGTCATCGCCAACCGCGCCGCCGAGATCTACGGGGCGGAAATCGGGGACCGCGTGATCCACCCGAACGACCACGTCAACTTCGGCCAGTCGAGCAACGATGTGATTCCGACAGCGATGCACGTTTCGGCGCTCGAAGCCGTCGAGAAGGACGTTCTTCCGGCACTCGACACCCTCCGCGAAGCCCTCGCCGAGAAGGAAGAGGAGTACGACGGAGTGGTGAAGACCGGCCGCACGCACCTGCAGGACGCGACGCCCGTGCGCGTCGGACAGGAATTCGGCGGCTACCGCTCGCAGATCGAAAAGGGACTCTCGCGCGTTGACTACGTCCGGGACCATCTCAGCGAACTCGCGCTCGGCGGAACGGCGGTCGGGACCGGGTTGAACACCCACCCCGAGTTCCCCGGCCTCGCCGCCGAGTACATCAGCGAGGAGACCGGCATCGAGTTCCGCGAGGCGGACAATCACTTCGAAGCCCAGGCCGCCCACGACGCGATGGCCGAAGCACACGGCGCACTCCGCACCGTCGCTGGCTCGCTCAACAAGATCGCAAACGACCTTCGACTGCTGGCGTCCGGCCCGCGCAACGGGCTCGGGGAGATCGATCAGCCGGAGAACCAGCCCGGCAGTTCCATCATGCCCGGCAAGATCAACCCCGTCGTCGCCGAGGCGGTCAATCAGGTTCACAAGCAGGTCGTCGGCAACGACACCACGGTCGAGTACGGCGCGGCGGAGGGACAGATCGACCTCAACCTCTACAAACCCGTCCTCGCCCACAACTTCCTCGAATCGGCCGAACTCGTCTCCAACGCCAGCCAAACGTTCGCGGACAAGTTCGTCGACAAGCTGGAGGTCGACGCCGAGCACTGCGAGGAGAAAGTCGAACAAAGCATGGCCCTCGCCACCGCGCTCAACCCGCACATCGGCTACGACAAAGCCTCGAAAGCGGCGAAGGAAGCGCTCAAGGAAGGAAAGACCGTCCGGCAGGTCGTCGTCGAGAAGGGCTACCTGAGCGAGGAGGAGGCGGACGAAATCATCGACCCCGAAGCGATGACTCACACCGGTATCCTCGGACGGGAAGAATAAGTCGGATCTTCTTTTCGAGTAGCCAGTCGAAAGCGTGGTATCGGCTCGAAACGCGGCCTAGAACAGGCTGGTGAAGAACGACACCACCGATTCTATCAACGAGGCGAATCCGCTCCAGAGTTTCCCGAAGAACCCTTTGCTTCCGCTGGACGGTGGAGTGGTCGTCGTCGAGGACGTGGTCGAGCCACCGGTGGTGGTCTTCTCCGTGGTTTTCTGGGTCGTCGTCTGGGTCGTCGTTTCGGCCTTACACGACTGCGAGCTGATGGTTACCGGCTTGTTCATGTTCAGCTTCGTGCGGGTGGGGTTGTTCACGTCTCCCGACAACACCTCCCACTTCTTGATTTTCCCTTGGTACACGCCGTTCTGTTCCGACTCTCCCGCGAGAACGGCTTTCTCGTTGAACTGTGGGTTGATGGTGATGTTGAAATCGTTTCCGATGCCGCGATAGGCCATCCCGTCCGCGCGACCTTCCTGCCAGGTCCAACTGACGTTCGCGCTCGCGGTTTCCTTACCGTTCCAGTCGCGATGTTTCGAGTAGTCGAACGTGTCGAGGTTCGTCTGGGCGTCGTAGGAGTCGTCCTCGACCACGAACTTCCCGTTCACGGGAAGGTTCGTGATGCGGAACGTCACCGCACCCCCTTTCCCGGCATCTATCTTGTCGTGGATTGCGACGAGGCTGAGTCCTTGTGGACCCTTGTAGAGGAAGAGGATGCTGGTGTCTTCTCGTTGGAGGTTCTGGGTCCCGAAGGAGGCGTACTTGTACGACGACGGGTCCGTATCGGGCGTGCGGTAGTCGTAAAATTCCTTGATCGGCAGCCCCTGCATCGAGAGGGGTGTGATAGGGATACACTTACCGTCCTGTTCGAGGGAGTACTGCGGGGTATTCCCGGACTGTTGCGCATCTGCCGACGAGATGCCACCGAGTATGGCGGTCGAGGCGACTGTCGCCTGAACGAATCGGCGGCGGTTGATAGTGGGCGAGTTCTCGGTCATGCTGTCCACGAAGGGTACGATTTCCCGGCATCTTTGTTCCACGCCGACTGACTGAAATCAGTGCCAACCGAACGAAACGGTAGGAGGACCATTCTTTACCGGTAGGGGTGCTATGCCGGGACGATAGGGAAGACATTCTCTATCAGGATAGAAGGTCGGTTCTTGGAAGCGGTTTTCGGCGAATCCGGCGCGTACGCCACACCTACTTATATACAGTCTCCGTTCGGTCATGTGCGTATGGAGACACTCAACCCCCGTGTTCGTCTCGGTTGGCTTGCGGGCGTCCTCGTCGCTGCAGCACTCGTTGGGGGACTCCTCGTCGGGGTGCGGCGGTTCGTCGTCGCGTTCTCGCTCTCCCTCGTCGTCGCCGGGATTCTCGTCGTCGCCGTTCTCGGAATCGTCTACGTCGTACTCAACTATCGGGCGTGGCGCTTCGAGATCCGCGATGATGACCTCTATCTCGAACACGGCGTTTTCACCCGTGTCACCACCGTCGTCCCCTTCGTCAGGGTCCAACACGTCGATACCCAGCGAGGTCCCGTCGAACGCCTGCTCGGCCTCGGAAGCGTCGTCATCTACACCGCCGGGTCGCGCGGGGCCGACGTGACGATTCCCGGCCTCACCCCGGAGCGGGCGAGCGAACTACAGGGACGTCTTCGGAACCTCGCGGTCGAGAGCGAGTACGAGGATGCGGTATGAAACTCCACCCGCTCTCGCTCCCCTATCGAATCGTCACGCGCGGTGTGCAGATTCTCTCGACCGTACTGTTCGCCGGACTCGCCGCCGTCGGCGCAGTGAAGGCGCTGACACTCGGACTGTTCGCGCTCATCGTCGTCGTCGTTTTGCTCGGCATACTCGGGTGGGAGTTCGCCTATCACCGGCGGTTCGAATACGAACTCACGAACGACTCGCTCGACATCGATTCGGGGGTCATCTCGCGCCGTCGCCGGGAGATTCCCCTCCGCAGGATCCAGAACGTAGACATCCACCGAAACGTGATTCAACGGGTCGCCGGAATCGCGTCGGTCGGATTGGAGACTGCGGGTGGCGGTGATACCGAGGCGAGCCTCGAATACATCGCCTACGAGGAAGCGAGACGGCTCCAGCGGGAGATTCAACGCCGGAAGAACGGCGATACGGAGGCGGCGTCTCCGAACGAGTCGGAGACGCGGCACCCGGAGGACGTCCTGTACGAGATCAGCGCCGAGGAACTGCTGTTGCTTTCGGCCGTCTCGATCGAACCGCGGGCCATCGGTCTCGTCTTCCTCGTCATTCCGTTCGTGATGGACACGATGGATTCGTTCGGGAGCGTGGTGTTCCTGTTCGGCTTCGTACAGATCGTGTTCTCCGCGCTCGTCCTGTGGGTGAGTAGCGGGGCGATCACCTTCGCGCGTTACTACGACTTTCGGCTGACACGCGTCGGCGACGAACTCCGGTACGAACGCGGCCTGCTCCAGCGCTACGACGGAAGCATTCCGCTCGACAAGATCCAGACGCTCACGCTGCAGGAAAACCCGATCATGCGCCGATTGGGATACGCCACGCTGTCGGTCGAAACGGCTGGATACAGTCCCGGAAACGGGTCGTCCGGCGGTTCCGAGGCGGCGATCCCACTCGCCGTCCGTGAGCGCGTTCTCGTCCTCGCACACTCGCTCGAATCGTTCGAGGACCCGACGTTCGAGCGGCCACCGCGTCGAGTCCGGCGGCGATACGTCCTTCGCTATGCCATCATGGTCGTCGTGCTCACCGGCGTCACGTACGGCTTCGACCGTGTCACGGGACTCCTCGGGTTCTGGTACGTGCCGCTCGTGCTTCTCGTGGTGACACCCCTCGCCGGTCACTATCGATGGAAACATCGCGGGTATCACGCCGGGGACGCCCACGTCGTGACGCGCGACGGGTTCTGGCGGCGGACGACGCACGTCGTTCCCTACTACCGGGTACAGACGGTCGTTCAACGGGAGACGATATTCCAGCGTCGATGGGCGGTTGCCACAGTGATCATCGACACCGCCGGTTCCATCGGTTTTCGAACGAGGGATCCACACGCGGCGGACATCGAGACGTCCGATGCGAACGAACTACGCGAACTCGTCGCCCGTCGTCTCGGGCGGCAGGTAAAACGAAATCGACGGGAACGACGCCGGAAGCGAAAACGGGCGGAATCGATGTCGGCAAACGACCCGTGAGAAATCATTCCCCGTCGGATTCGGTCGTATCCTCGATGATGGAGACCATACGTTCGACGTCCCCTTCCTCGGAGTACACCGGTGCCCCGTTGACCGAGAATTGACGCCACTCCCCGTCGGGACGTCGATACCGAATCGTAGCACCCCGAACGGTCGTTTCGTCCTCGAAGACGCTTCTCATCGGATGGTCCTCCTCCGAAAGCGGGGTGCCGTTCTCGTCCGTGACCTCCCACTCGCGGGAGTTGTAGTTGCGATCCGTGATCGCTTCCTCCGACAAACCCAGCATCTCGACCGACCGTTCGTTGACCCGCTGAATCTCCCCGTCCGTTCCGAGGATCATGATACCGACGGGACTCGTCTCGAACACCCGTTCGAGCAGTTCGCGCTCCCGGCGGTGTTCCTTTCGAATCCGCGTCTCGTCGGTGATGTCACGGAAGTAAACCGACAACCCCTCCGTCGAAGGGTAGGCGTGCACCTCGAACAACGTTTTCAACGGGTCGAAGTAGGCTTCGAACGTCGTCGGCTCCTGTGTTTCCATCGCTGCTCGATACTCGTCTTCGAACATCGAATCGAGCGATTCGGGGAACTCGTCCCAGACGGAGTTACCGAGCAGTGCCGATTCCGGCCGGTTCAGCAACTCCTCGCCGCGCTCGTTGACGAACGTGAACCGCCAGTCCGTGTTCAGCGCGAAGAACGCGTCCGTCACCCGGTCGTAGACGGCGGCCATCCGTCGCTGGTATGCTTGTGCTTCCCGCTGTGCGCGATATCGATCGACCACGTTTTCGATACGGTTTGCCAACACGGCGTATCTGTCCGGACCGCCTTTCTGGAGGTATTCGGTGACCCCCGCGGAGATGGCCTCGCTTGCGATTTCCTCGCTCCCTTTGCCGGTAAAGAGGATGAAGGGTAGTTCCGGCAAGTGGACCCGGACGGCCTCCAGAAACTCCAATCCGTCCATCGATCCCATGTCGAAATCGCTGACGATACAATCGACCGTGAACTCGTCGAGTCGCTCGATAGCGTTCGACGGTTTCGTCTCCGTACGAACGACGATGTTCGGTATGTACTCCGACAGGAGGGCTTGAGAAAGGCGCAATCGCGCAGGGTCATCGTCGACGTGGAGGACTCGTATCGGATCCGTTGGATTCCTCGACGCGAGGAACTCGGTCATACACGAATCACTCTGGACTTCGGATTTATAGGTATTGAATCACCAGCGAACAAACAATTATATATTCGTAAAATCCCCGTACAACATCATCCATATCGGAACATTTCTTCGTGCTTTTATTCATTCGTTCTTTTGTTCGGAAAAGGCCGGTTTTGCGTCTCTCGCAACCTCACGGAACCAAGCACTATCGATCCGGTTTCCCTGCACCGAGACACCGTTCCGACCGACGACCACGAACGGTCGCGCTCCGTGGCGGAACTCGCCCGAACTGGTCGGTTTTTTACCCCTCCATCTCTCATGTCCGATCAATGAGTAAGTACGACTACGAGGACCTCGGTCTCGTGGCGGGGCTGGAGATTCACCAGCAACTCGACACCGAGGAGAAGTTGTTCTGTGGCTGTCCGACCGAACTCCGCGACCCCGAGGAGTCGTCCCGAACGTTCACCCGGTATCTCCATCCGACCCGGAGCGAACTCGGGGAAATCGACGAAGCCGCGCTCGAAGAGAGCCAAATCGACCGCGAGTTCGAGTATCTGGGCTACGACACGACCTGTCTCGTGGAAGCCGACGACGAACCGCCACACCGCTTGGACGCGGAAGCACAACAGGTCGTCCTCGAAATCGCGCAACTGCTCGACATGACCGTCATCGACCAGGCCAACGTCATGCGGAAAATCGTCGTGGACGGGTCGAACACCTCGGGATTCCAGCGCTCGACGCTCGTCGCCACCGGCGGGCAAATCGAGACGAGCGACGGGCCGGTCGGCGTCGAAGACCTGATGTTGGAAGAGGAAAGCGCCCAGCGCGTCGAGGAGCGCGAGGACGGCGTCACCTTCAGCCTCGACCGACTCGGCATTCCGCTGGTCGAAATCGGCACCAGCCCGGACATCAGTTCGCCCCAGCAGGCCCGCGAGGCGGCCGAACGGATCGGAATGCTCCTCCGTTCGACCGGCCACGTCAAACGCGGTCTCGGCACCATCCGGCAGGACGTGAACGTCTCCATCGCGGACGGCGCACGCGTGGAGATGAAAGGCGTCCAGAGTCTGGACGACATCGACGACCTCGTCCGGTTCGAAGTCGGTCGGCAGGTCGAACTCCTCGCCATCCGCGACGAACTTCAGTCGCGCGACGCGGCGGTCGGCGAAGTTCAGGACGTGACCGACGTGTTCGAGGGGACCGAAAGCGGCGTCATCGAGGGCGCACTCGACAGCGGTGGCAAGGTCACCGCCGTTCCCCTGTTCGGGTTCGACGGCCTCGTCGGCCGGGAAATCCAGCCGGACCGTCGCCTCGGCACCGAGTTCTCCGACCACGCGAAGCGCCACGGCGCGGGCGGCATCTTCCACACCGACGAACTGCCCGCGTACGGCGTTACCGAGGACGAAGTCGAAGCGCTTCGGGACGCCGTCGATGCGGGTGACGAGGACGCGGTCGCCATCGTCGCCGCCAGTCCGGAGGTGGCCGACGGCGCGATCGAAGCCGCCGCAAAGCGTGCGGAAGTCGCCATCGAGGAAGTCCCGGAGGAGACCCGTGGCGCGAACGAGGACGGTACCTCGCAGTATCTCCGCCCGCTCCCCGGCGCGGCGCGGATGTACCCCGAAACCGACGTGCCGCCGGTCGATCTCGACCCCGAGGAGGTCGAGACGCCCGAACTGCTGACGGAAAAGGTCGAGCGCTACCAGTCGGAGTTCTCGCTCGGCGCGGGACTCGCCGAACAGGTCGCCTACGGCCGCCGAATGCCGCTGTTCGAGCGGGCGGTCGAAACCGGAGCGGACCCGACGTTCGTCGCCGGATTGGTCGAGAGCACCGTGACGGAACTTCGGCGTGACGATGTTCCCGTCGAGAACCTCACCGACGACCACTTCCTCGCCGTAATCTCGCTCGTCACCGACGGCGAGTTGGCGAAGGAGGGTGTCAACGACGTGATGACGCTCCTCGCGGAGAACCCCGAACTGACGGCGGAGGAAGCGGTCGAGGAAGCCGGTCTCTCCGGCGTGGGCGACGAGGAAGTCCGCGAAGCGGTCGTCGAAGTGGTCGAACGGAACGACGAGCAGGTCGAGGAAGAGGGAATGGGCGCGTTCTCCGGCCTGATGGGCGAGTGCATGGGAAGCCTCCGCGGAAAGGCGGACGGTGACCTCGTCAGCCAACTCCTGCGCGAGGAAATCCAGAAGCGGGCCTGAACTACGTTCGCCCACTCGACCACGTTCGCCCGCTCGGTTACGATTTCGCGTCGCCCCCGGCGATGTGAACTGCTCCCCAAACGACTGTGGCTGTTGCTCGCTTTTCAACGGTCTGCCAGCTTTTCACTGACTTCGGGTAGTTACCGTTCGACGTTCGAATACGGAGACGTTTCGACCGCAGCGCGTCCGGTCTTATCGTCCGGTCGTTCGCCGGACCGCCGCGAGGGCCTCCCGTGAGACGACCGACCAACGCGGCTCACTGAACTGGCGCGAGAGAGTGTAGGCGCAGGCGACGAGGACGAGCGCGAAGGCCGCGTCGGTCAGCCAGTGGACGCCGAGATAGAGCGTCGAGATGACGATTGCCGCCGCGAGGAGCGCGATGGTGTAGGCGTACGTGGTATCCGCCTTCCGGGCGTAGAGCGCGGCGAGTACCGACAAACCGGTGTGGAGGCTGGGGAAGGACTTCACCAGCGTGTCGGTGGAGAAGATGCCGTACTGAATCGCCGGACTGAGTTGGTACATCAGCGGTTGGACGGAGGTCAGATACAGCGACGACACCTTCACCGGGAAGAAGACGAAGAACGGAACGGAGAGGACGACGAGGATGACGTACGCCAGCGCATAGCGGTGTGCCTCTTCCTCGTCGTGTGCCTTCAGTTTGAAGTACGTGAACAGCACGGCGAACGGGAGGCCGACGAGATACACGCCGGTAAACGCCAGCGTGAGGGGCTTGGACGCGACAATCTGGAACGTCGCGACGGACGCCCCTTCGATGGCGTAAACGAATCCCGTGAACGTCCGCCCGGCGTGGAAGTGCAACGCGACCGAGTTCACAACTTGGGTAACGATCCACGCGACACCGAGGTATTTCCAGTCCGTTTTGAGGAAATCGACGAAGAGGGTTCTGATCCGCTCGTCGGGCAAGAACAACTGCTTACCCACGAGCATGACTAATACACTCGGGACAGAGACGAGAAGCGTAAACTGAGTCCCCAGTGGGAGAGAATGAAATTGGAGGGGGGGAAGCATGGCTACACCCTACTCTAGCGACAGATTATAAAGAAGTTATGTATCGTTTCGCCTCGGTCGGTGTGAGTCCGATGACGACGCTCGCTCGTTTGCTCGCCGGACGATGCCGCGCAGTGTTGCGATTTCCCGGCCAGTCGGATGTGCTCGACCGAACAGCCTGCGGATCATTCGCATGTTTTTGTCGTGCTTTTCGGCGGGTTGGCCGACGGTGTCGAGCAGGTCGGCAAAGGCCCCATAGAAGCCCTCTATTTCGCCCTCGTCGGCGCGCTCGCGTTCCACGTCCGGTAACTGGTATTCGTCCACGGTCAGCGTCCTGAGTTCGTAGAGGGTGACGGTCGCGGCTTGCCCGAGGTTCAACGCGGGATACGCCGCGCTGGCAGGAATCGAGCACACCTCGTCGATGCGTGCGAGTTCCTCGTTCGTCAACCCGTTCGCTTCCCGTCCGAAGATGAGGACGGTGTCCGTCTCCACCGTTTCGAGGTTCTCGGCGAGTTCCCGCGGTGTCGTGAACGGAAATCGAACGTGGTGGCTCGCGTCCTCGTTCGTCGTCGCCGTCAGTCCGACGGTGTGGTAGTTTTCGACCAGTTCGTCGAACGTGACGTCGTCGTAGTTCGGAAGGACGTCCTCGCGGGCCTGTCCGGCAAAGCCGTAGGCCTCGCTGTCACGTCCGAACTCCGGCGGGTTCACGAGTTTCAGGTCGTCCAAGCCGAAGTTTTTCATCGCGCGTGCTATGGTTCCGATGTTTCCGGGCGTCTTCGGTTCGACGATAGCGACTGCAGGTTTCATGTACGATACTCCCCTCTCGCGTCGAATCGCCACCCGCGAAGACCGACGTTCACGGTACTCATTACGCCCCCGTAGCAACCGGACCGACAAAAAGAGCGTGTTGTCGAGGAGCGGAGGACCCTGATTCGTGAATCGATGTCTAAGACGAACGGGATGGACGACTGATTTCCCCCTGTTCCTATCCGAATTTTTATTATCGTACAATCAAATTACACATCTAACAATGCCGTCTTCAGGGATTTCGTTCCGGGGGGGTAGTGGGTCACCGGAGTTCCACGACGTACTCGCCGATTTCAAGCAACGAGGCTGTAACATTCTCGTCACGGGGCGGGTCTCTGAAACGACGACGAACCGGACGACGATGCAACTTCTCGGGGCGTCAACCGAGGAACGAAAGCGGGTTCTCGTCCTGACCGATACGACGGCACAGTACGCGAACTCGAAACTCCCCGGCGGGACGAACGCGGACGACCCGGACGTCTGGGTCATCGACTGGGGTGACGACGAGCGGTCGGTATCGGGATCGATGCCCGTACCAGAGACGCCGCAACTGACGACTTCCCCCGAGGACTCGATTCGCGAACTACGGAGCGACATCGTCACCGCCGTCAGCTTCTTCGACGAGTGGGCGGACGGGTTGACGCCGTCGGAACTCCGACTCTCGTTCGACTCGCTCATCAAACCGCTCGAACGGTGTGAGCAGGAAGCGGTCGAACGGTTCCTCCGGACCATCATGGCCCTCATCCGTGGCGTTTCCGGAATGGCCCATTATCATCTTCCGGTTCCGACGTCCAACCCGGTCGTTCAGGAGTTGACGCCGTTGTTCGATGCGCGTGTCGAACTCCGCCAGTCGAACGGCCTCGTTCCGGAACAGCGCTGGCACATTCCGGAGTACGAACAAACGACCAACTGGGTTCAACTATGAGTCACGACGAACGAACGAACCCGAACTCACCGGTGTTCGAATCGAACCCGGATACGTCGGGGATTCGGATCTGGGACCCCATCGACAAGGGCAGTTTCGTGTTTCATACGCCCGTTCCCGTCTCCCTCGAACGGGCCGATACCGACACGTTTCCCGTCCCGATAGACTCGGCGGTCAGGTTGCGGACGAATCGTCTCGACGTCCCGGAACGGGTCGATTTCAACGTCTGGGATTCGGACGGATCGGTTTCCGACCTCGTAAACCCGTGTGACGGTGACTGGCACTCCGAACAGGTGGCCTACCTCGAAATACCGACGTCCCCGATGAAACTATACGTCCACGTCGACTGTCCGCTCTCCATTCGGGAACGGCACGGGAGCGTTCACATCGATCTGGGCAAAGAACGAACGATCTTCATCGGCAGTCGATCACACAGCGAATTGCCCGTCGGGACGATCACCGTCACCGACGACATCGAGGACCTGATGCGTGCGGTCTCGCTGCTCGGGTCCTCGCTGAAACCCTCGATCCCGAACGTTCGTTTCCCACGCTTCGTGGCCACCCACCGCTCATCGAGCGAGGTGACGAGTTTTCGGTCCCCTCGAACGTCGTTCGTCCCGAAACGGAAGTACGACTGGTACTGCCACCGGAGCGACGGTACGTCTACGCCGCGACGTCACTCGCGTACTATCTGGGCGCGAACGTGGTTCCCGGCGATGCCCCACGGCTTGAAACCCCAACTCGTCGGTATCCGTTGGATGGAACGGGAGGGTTCGACGGGTTCGAAGCGGAAGTATCCCGCGTCTTTCAACACCTCTTCTTCCTCGACTGTATCATCCGGAACGAAGGCTCGTACGACATCCCCGTGCAGGAACGCGAAGCGGTCGAACCGCTCTTGGACTTCGACTGTTCAAGCCTCTACGAACGGTCGTTGGCGGAACAGGTGGACACGTATCTCGACGTTCCGTTCGACGTTACTGAACCCCATCTTCCCAAATGGTGCCTGACGACCGATCTGGTGCCATCGGAAGCGAACGTCGGGGCGCTCCCGTTCATCGCGGACGAACTCTCGTTAATTCGGTGCCCCACACCCACCACCCACGTGCAACCGGCGGCAGAGGCCCCTGAAATAGCTGATTTCTGTCGAAGCACTCAGACCCCAGCCGAATCGGAGGGGAGTACGCCTGCTGTCAGTCCGCAACCGACGACGTCGAAGGAACACGTTTGGATCGGGGAAGGCGTTCCCGTCGGCGGCAACAAGGCGACGGTGGACTCCTATCGTCGCCGCATCGATCACGATTCGTCGGAACGCTCGACGATTCGGGTCCAGATCGTCTGCAACGACACGAACATGAATGACGAGGGGAAGGTGTGTGAGCAGTACAGCTTCCGGGATACGAGTCGTCACGAGGTCGATATCGCCTACAACTTGACCGTCGAGGAACTACGAACCGTATTCGCCGCCGACATCGATTATCTGCACTACATCGGCCACGTCAATCACAGCGGTATCGAGTGTGCCGACGGCGTGCTCGATACCCGGACGTTGGACGCGGTGAACGTCGAGTCGTTCCTGCTCAACGCCTGTCGCTCGTACGAACAGAGCGCCACCTTGGTCGAAAAGGGGTGCCGGGTCGGTGTCGCAACCCTGTCGGACGTGTCCAACGACCCGGCCACGAAGATCGGGTGTCTGCTCGCCCGCGGGCTCGGTGCGGGCCTTTCGTTCTGGAGCGCGCTCTCCATCGCCCAGTCGGAGACGCTGTCAGGCGACCAGTACGTAGTCATCGGGGACGGGAGTCTCACCCTCTGCCAACCGTTTTCGAGGATCAAACCGATGCTGTTCATCGAGACGGACGATGATGGAGGGTACACGATTCGGATCAAACCGTTCTATCCCCCCCGTGACAGCGCCGGTTCGATGTTCGGATCGGTGTGGGACGACGACATGACACAGTACCTCCAGTCGGACTGGATCGGCGACTTCCACTTGGAGGCGGAGACGCTCGACGAGGTGTTTCGAGAGGAGTCGATGCCGATCAAATACGACGGCGACCTGTACTGGAGCGACGACATCACGACGAAGGATTTGCAGTAATCGATTCGGTTTTCATCCGTGAGTACCATCGTTGCGATATGATTGTTCGTTCCACCACGATTCTGACCGACGTTTCGGTGCGATTCGGACGATTCGAGCGGACAGTCTCCGGAACGAACACCGGAGAATCATGACGCGGGGCGAAGATCGGCCGAAAGGGACTGGAATACAGGTCGAACGCGTTTCGGATGGGTGTGGAATTAGAATCTGGGATCCTATCGAAAAAGTCACCGTCGTGTTACGGACGCCGTCCCGAATCGACGTTCAACGAGGTTCGACGGACGGATTTCCGTTTCCCGTCGAGACGGCGGTCGAATTCCGGACGGATCGAATCGATATCCCCGCAGGTATGTCGTTCGGTGCTTGGGATAGTTCTGACGTGCTACGGGGCACCATCCAGCGAGGCAGGGGAACGTGGGAACCAGCGTTCCACGTCAAGTATCTAGAGCTATCGAACGCCCCGATGAGATTTTACATTGGCGTCGACAGTTCCACCACCATCGAGACCAAGAATAATTCTTCGAGGATCGATCTTGAGGGGAATCAACGAATCACGGTCGGTGTCGGGTCGAAATACCGATTCCCCGAGGGAACGATAACTGTCACCGACGACCCCGAGGACGTGATGCGTGCGGTCTCGCTGTTCGGATCGGCGCTGGATACCCTCTCACCCGAGCGCTCGTTTCCCACACTTCGGGGTCACCCGCCGCTCATCGAACGCGGTGACGAGTTTTCGACCCCTTCGGGTCTCGAACGTCCGGATACCGGAGTTCGGTTAGTCGTTCCCCCCGATCGGGAGTACGTCTATCCGATAGTCTCGTTGGCGTACTATCTAGGTGCGGAGGTGGTTCCGGGGAACCATCCGCGCCTCGAAACCCCCGATTCGGAGTACGTATTCAGTGACTCCTCATCGTTTGAGCGGGACGTCAACGAACTACTACGCCACGTTTTCTTCATGGATTGTGTGACTCGTGAAGAGTGGTTCTACTCGGCACCACTCCACATACGTCCCGAGATCGAATCGTTGGTGAACTTCGACTTCGAAAGCCTCTATGACCGCTCGCTATCCGAACAACTCGACGCATACTTGGACGTACCGCTCGACCGGGTCGGGCCGCATTTTCCGGATTGGTACGTCACGGTAGCGCTGGAACCGACGACACGAAACGTCGAAGCGCTCCCGTACGTTTCATCCGACCTCGCGTTCGTTCGGTGTCCGTCCCCTACCGCCTGCACGCCACGAACAGAGCCACCAAGAACGGTCACCGACTTCTGTCGGAGTCAAACGGCTTCGGGACAGACGACGGAACCGATGGTCGTGACCCCTCCGGAAACGGAAACCGTCCACGACGAATGGCTCGCTGCGGGAGTTCCGGTCGGAGCGAACAAACTCTCGATTGATTCGTATCGCCGTCGGGTCGCCGAGGTAGAACCGAAGACATCGACGATTACCGTCAAAATCGTCTGTAACGACCAGCGGATGAAATCCGAAGAAAGGGTCGCTGAGATGTATGATTTCCGGGAGGTGACCGACTACGACATCGATATCGAATACGACCTAACCGTCGACGACCTCGCGACGATGTTCACCACCGACATCGACTTCCTTCACTACATCGGGCACGTCACCGACGAGGGTATCGAATGTACTGACGGCGCACTCGACACACACGAACTGGGGGAAGTCGGGGTGGAATCGTTTCTGCTCAACGCTTGTCGATCATACCACCAGAGTATGGCATTGATCGAAAACGGCTGCCGTGGCGGTATCGCCACGCTTTCGGAGGTATCGAATACACCTGCGACCGAAGTCGGGTCGTGGCTCGCTCGCCTACTCGGACAGGGCTTCTCGATCCGTGATGCGCTCTCTATCGCACGAACGACGACACTGAGCGGGGACCAGTACATCGTCCTCGGTGATCCGACGACGGCAGTCTGCCGGTCGTTTACCGTGTCGAATTTCAGTGTCGAGGTCGCGTTAAAGGAGAGCGGAGTGTATTCGGTAACCGAAGAATTACACCTCGACAGGAAAAATGCCGGGACGACTTACTACCCCGGAGAGGAAGAAAGTGAGCGCCATTATCTGTCCCCCGAAACCGTGCGGAAGGAGATGACCGCCGACGAACTCGACGAACTGCTGAACACAGACCCGATGCCGGTCAAGTACGACGGCGACCTCTACTGGAGCGACGACATCACGACGAAGGATTTGCGGTGATCGATTCGGTTTTTATCGATGAGTACCATCGTTGCCGTATGATTGTTCGTTCCACCACGATTCGGAGACGCGTTTGGTTGCAATCCGGACTGGTTGGCGGGGCCGTTACCGGGTCCGGATTAAGTGAATCATGACGGGGGACGATAATCGACCGAAAGGGGCTGAAATACAGGTCGAACGCGTTTCGGACGGATGTGGAATTCGAATCTGGGATCCCATCGAAAAAGCCGGTGTCGTGTTACGGACCCCGTCACGAATCGATCCACAGCAGGGTTCGACGGAGGGGTTCCCGTTCTCGGTCGAGACGGCCGTCGAGTTTCGGACGGATCGGATCGATATCCCCGCAGGTATGTCGTACAACGCATGGGACACTTCCAACGCGATACGGGACACCATTTTCATGGGCGGTGGAGTGTGGGAACCATCGTTCCGCGTCGGCTATCTCGAACTGAAAGTCACTCCGATGCGGTTCTATATCGCCGTCGATTGCTTCCCAACGGTTCGATCCGGAGACAGTTCCTCGACGATCGAATTCGGGGAAGAACGACGTATCACCGTTGGGGTCGGGTCGGCGCATTGCACCCCCGAGGGAACGATTACCGTTACCGACGACCCCGAGGACGTGATGCGTGCGGTCTCGCTGTTCGGGTCGGCACTGGGAACGCTCTCGCCTGAACGTTCGTTCCCGACCCTCCGTGGGCATCCACCGCTCATCGAACGTGGTGACGAATTTTCGTCTCCACCAGATCTCGAACGTCCGGATACCGGGGTTCGATTGATCGTTCCTCCCGAGCGTGAGTACGTCTACCCGGTAGTCTCGTTGGCGTACTATCTGGGTGCGGAGGTGGTTCCGGGGAACCATCCACGGCTCGAAACCCCCGATTCGGAATACGTGTTCGGTGACACCACTTCGTTCGAACGAGAGATCAACGGACTGCTACGCCACGTCTTCTTTTTCGACTGTCTGACTCGTGAAGAGGGGTTCTACCCGGCACCGCTTCGTATCAGATCGGAGATCGAACCGTTGGTCCCCTTCGACTTCGAAAGTCTCTACGACCGTTCACTATCCGAACAACTCGACGCATACTTGGACGTACCGCTCAACCGGGTCGATTCGCACTTTCCGAATTGGACTGATGCGGTAGCACTCGAACTGACGGCACGAAACGTCGAAGCACTTCCGTACGTTTCGTCCAATCTCGCGTTCGTTCGGTGTCCGTCTCCCACCGCTCGGATGTCGCGGACCGAGCCACCACAAACGGTCACTGACTTCTGCCGAAGCCAAACGACGGCTTCGGGAGCGGTGACGGAAACGACGGTCGTGAGCATCCCGGAGACGGCGGCCGTCCACGACGAGTGGCTCGGTGAGGGGGTTCCTATCGGCGGCAACAAGGTCACCCTCGATTCGTATCGTCGTCGAACGGAGAACATGGAGCCGAAAACGTCGACCATCTCGGTCAAAATCGTCTGTAACGACCCGCAGATGAAAGCGGAAGGAAAAGTGACGGATCTCTATATGTTTCGGGAGATCACCGATCACGAGATCGATATCGAATACGATCTTACCGTCGAGGAACTCGCCTCGGTGTTCGCCGCCGACATCGACTTCCTTCACTACATCGGGCACGTTAACGACGAGGGTATCGAGTGCACCGACGGCGTGCTCGACACGCGGACGTTGGACGCGGTGAACGTCGAGTTGTTCTTGCTCAACGCCTGTCGATCGTACGACCAAAGCATGGCGCTAGTGGAGAAAGGATGTCGGGGCGGTATCGCCACGCTTTCGGACGTCTCGAACGGACCTGCGACCGAGGTCGGCTCGTGGCTTGCTCGTTTGCTTGGCCGGGGGTTCGCTCTTTGTGATGCGCTCTCTATAGTACGAAGAACGACGTTGAGCGGGAATCAATACGTCGCCCTCGGCGATTCCTCGGCGACTGTTTGCCGAGCCTTCAATTCGTCGAACAGTAGCGTTCACATCGATTCGTACACGGACGGTGTATATACTGCAGATCTGGAGATCCACATGTTACGAGGGCACAAAATCGGTTCGTTTTACAATCTCGTACAGGAAGACGACGAACGGTTCTACTTATTTCCCGAAACCGTGCGGAAGGAGATGACCGCCGCCGAACTCGACGAACTTCTCAAACAGGAGTCCTCCCCGGTCGAATACGACGGTGACCTGTACTGGAGCGACGACATCACCGCGGCGGACCTGCACTGAAAGGGCCGATTTTTAACCGTGCTCGCCCTCGTTTTCGGATATGCAGAACGTTTCCGCCGCGGGACTCGGAATCGGGCCGGAACATCCGCCGCGAATCATGGGCGTGTTGAACGTCAGCGAGGAATCCCCGTACGACCCGAGCGTGTACGACGACCCTGCCGACGCCGCGGCGTACGTGGACGCGGAACTCGTCGCGGAAGGCGCGGACATCGTGGACGTCGGTCTCGAATCGGCGAACAAACGGTTCGACGTGCTCTCCGCGGAGGAGGAACTCGACCGACTCGATACCGCGCTGGAAGCCATCGAACAGGTGGAAGGGAACCCCGTCTTCTCCATCGAAACCCGGTATGCGGACGTGGCGGATGCGGCGCTGTCGGGTGGCTTCGACATGGTCAACGACATCTGTGGCTTCGCGGACCCGGAGATGGCGACGGTCTGTGAACGCCACGACGCCGCCGTCGTGAAGATGGCGAGTCCGCCGGACCTGACCCGTCCCGGCGCGATCGAGCGCGTGGACGACATTTACGACGCGCTCGCCGCCGAACCGCTGACGGACAAGACCATCCTCGATCCCGCATTCGGCGGATGGAGCGAGGAGAAGACGCTCGCTGACGACCGCGAGACGTTCCACCGACTCGGCGAGTTACGAGAACTGGGGCGGCCAATCCTGGTCTCCATCAACCGGAAGAACTTCTTGGGTGACGTGGTGGGCAGGGACACCGAGGATCGACTCCCGGCCAGCCTCGCGGCGACCTCGCTGGCCGTCGAACGCGGGGCCGACGTGATCCGAACGCACGACGTGGCCGAAACCCGTGACGCGGCCGTCATCGGCCACGCGTTCGGCCGCGAACGGCAATGAGGTTCGACGAGTGGGACCCCGTCTACCGCGCAATCCTCGCGGATTTCGGCTTCCCCCGAACGGACGACGAACGCGCCCGCGACGTCCTCGCCGAACTCGCGGTTCCGTTCGACCGCGAGAAACTCGACCGGATCACCGGGAGCACCGTCGCAATCGCGGGAGCGGCCCCCTCGCTGGCCGACGAACTCGACACGGCACGAGGAGCGGAGTGCGTCGTCGCGGCCTCGACGGCCGCCGACGTGCTCCTCGATGCGGGCATCGACGTGGACTGCATGGTGACAGACCTCGACAAAAATCCGGAGACGGCGCGGGAGTTGAGCGAATCGCGGATTCCGGTCGCGGCGCACGCACACGGAGACAACATTCCCGCGATACGCGAGTACGTCCCGACGTTCGACGCGGAGAACGTCCTCGCCACGACGCAGGCGGAACCGAACGGACCGGTCGAGAACTTCGGCGGGTTCACTGACGGCGACAGGGCGGCGTTCCTCGCCGACGAGTTCGGCGCGGCCGAACTCGTCTTCCTCGGCTGGGATTTCGACGACGCTACCGTGAACCCGATGAAACGGAAGAAGCTCGACTGGGCCGAGCGGTTGCTGTACTGGTTGGAACGGCGGCGCGACGAGCGGTTTTCGATTTTGGATGGCCGACGGACGGAAATCGATTTCGACACCGACCTATTTGAATCGGGGACGTAAACCGCCACACGATGGTCACCGAGAAGGAAAGGATGCTGGCGGGCGAGCTATACGACCCATCGGATTCCGAACTCGTCGAGGGGCGACAGCGGGCGAGACGACTCACGAGACGGGTCAACACGACGGAGGTAACGGAGGCGAACGAACGGGAGTCGCTGCTCCGGGAACTGTTCGGCTCACTCGGTGATTCCCCACACGTCGAGCCGCCGTTTCGGTGTGATTACGGCTCGAACATCCACGTCGGCGACGGCTTCTACGCGAACTTCGACTGCGTGATTCTGGACGTCTGTCGGGTCGAGATGGGGGACGACTGTTGGCTCGGACCGGGCGTCCACATCTACACGGCGACGCACCCCCTCGACGCGGAAACCCGTGTCGAGGGACCGGAGTACGGAAAACCGGTGACGATGGGGGACAACGTCTGGGTCGGCGGGAGGGCGGTCATCAACCCGGGCGTCGAAATCGGCGACGACGCCGTCATCGCCTCCGGAGCGGTTGTCACCGCCGACGTTCCGGACGCCGTCGTGGTGGGCGGCAACCCGGCGACGGTCGTCAAGGAACTGGATGGTGATGGTGAAATGGACGGGTAAGGAAGCCGTCCGAACAGCTTTATTTCATCGCACGCCGAGTGCTATCGTATGGCGCACGATTGTTCGTTCCTCCGCGACCTGCCGCTTCCCGACGACCGATTTTCCTTCGGCGACTCGCATCGCGCCGGGCACGCGGGGGATTTCGGAACCTTGGAAGCCGAGGAGGTAGAACCGGACGCGGTCGTCTGGCCGGAATCGACCGAGGAGGTATCGACGGTGCTCGCGGCGGCGGACGAGCGGGGCGTTCCGGTGACGCCCTTCGCCGCCGGAACCGGACTGGAAGGGAACGCGACACCGACCCGTGGCGGGATCAGCCTCGACATGACGCGGATGGATTCGGTGCTCGACGTTCGTCCGGACGACTTCCAGGTCGACGTCGAACCGGGGATTTTCGGGAAGGAGGTGGATGAAACCGTTGCTGGAGATGGGCTGTTCTTCCCACCGTTGCCGTCGTCGGGCGACATCTCGACGATCGGCGGGATGATCGCCAACGACGCGAGCGGGATGAAGACGGTGAAGTACGGCGAGGTCCACGACTGGGTGCTCGAACTCGAAGCCGTCCTCGCGGACGGATCCGTCATCACCGCGGGGAGCAAGGCGGTCAAAACGTCCAGCGGTTACAACCTCAAGGACCTCATCGTCGGCTGTGAGGGGACGTTGGCCGTCGTCACCCGTGCGACCCTCGAACTCGCGGGACGACCACAGCAGATTCGCGGGGGACGTGCCGTCTTCGATTCGCTCTCGGACGCCGTGGACGCGATTTCCGACGCGGTTCGGTCGGGCGTGGACGTGGCGAAGATCGAACTCGTGGACGAGACGAGCGCGACGATGGCGAACGCCTACACCGGGTCGTCGCTCCCCGACGTGCCGATGGTGTTCGTGGAGTTCCACGCGAACCACGGCATCGAGGACGAGATCGAGTTCTGTCGGTCGGTGTTCGAGGCACACGACGTCTCCCAGTTCGAGATCGCCGAGGGGGAAGAGATGAACGAGCTCTGGCAGATCCGGCGGGAGATGGCCTTCGCGGTCGAATCCTACGACCTCGACCTCTCGCCGCTCCATCTGGGCGACGTGACCGTCCCGATCAGCAGATACCCCGACATGGTTCGGCTCGTTCGGCAACTCGCCGACGAGCATGACCTGCTGATTCCCTGCTTCGGCCACGCCGGGGACGGCAACCTCCATTACACCGTGCTGGTGGACGAATCGGACGACGAGCACGTCGAACGCGCGAAGGAGGCCCAAACCGAAATCGTCCACACGGCCATCGAGTGGGGTGGAACCTGCACCGGCGAACACGGCATCGGACGGGGAAAACGCGAATACCTCGAACTCGAACACGGTGCGGCGAGCATCGACGCCATGCGTCGGATAAAGCGCGCACTCGATCCGAACGACACGCTCAATCCGGGCAAGATGTTCCCCGAGACGGTCGATGGTGGTCGGGTCGGAAACTGAGTCAGAAATCGTCGGCGAAGTCGCGTTTCGGCACTTCTCGATAGCGTTCACGCCCGACGGGCGTTCGCGTCCGCACGAGGTACGTCTCCTCGGTGAGGTCGTACACCGTCTTCCGTCGTCCCGCGTCGGTGGTTTCGGTCACCCGCGAAACGTCGTCGGAGTTCGAAAGGTGGTCGCCTAGCTGCCAGCTAATCGGGGTGCCACGGGGACCGGTCGGAGGGCGGTTCGCTTCGGACGCACGTGTGCCGTTCTGCCATTCCCCACGCAAATCCATGCCAATGGGAACGATATAAGGTGATAAAACGATATCGACATCGGACTATCACGGAAAATTAATATCGTCGGGAGACAGGCAACTGGCGTTTTAGGTATAACCGACGTTTTACGTATGGGGTTCGTAGAACCGTGAATGGATCCCAACAGCGTCCGCCAACAGTGGGAAGAACGGTCGGGAGAGTACTCGCCGGACTACTACGCCTACTACGGGCCGAACGAGACGAGCGAGTTGATCCGCGCTCGCCTCGACTCTGCTATCGAATCGGACGCGGCCATCCTCGAACTCGGGTGCAGTTCGGGACGGCACCTCGCGCACCTTCACGACGGGGGATACGAGGACCTTCACGGCATCGAAATAAACGGCGAGGCACTTTCGGTGATGGAGGAAAACTATCCCGAACTCGCCGCGGACGGAACGTTCTACATCGACGCCATCGAGGACACCATCACCGAGTTCGACGACGATCAGTTCGACGTCGTGTTCTCCGTCGAGACTCTCCAGCACGTCCACCCCGACGGGGGCGTATTCGAGGAACTGGAACGAATCACCGCCAACCGTCTCATCACCGTGGAAAACGAACGAAGAGCCGATGAGAACCTGGGGGAAGGAGACGACGGGTCGTCTGAAACCCCCGTGAACTACGTCCACGACGAGTTCCCGCTCTACTTCAGGAACTGGAATCGGGTGTTCACCGACCGAGGATTCACCGAGATTTTTTCCGAACAGACCGATCGGGACGTGTTTCGGGAATTCCACCTCGACGGCGGGGACGACGCGGCCATTCAGTCGTGAACCAACACGTCCACGACGCTCGGTCCGTCCTCGGCCAACGCCGTTTCCAACGTCTCCGCTATCGCACTGGGTGACTCGACGAGATAACCGCTCGCACCGTGGCTCTCCGCGTTCTTCGGGATATCGACCGGCGGTTCGAAATCCATGCCGACGTACTCGTGGTCGGCGTCCTCGCCGCCGAGCAGTTTCAGCGTGTTGTCCTTCAGGATGCGGTAGTTGCGGTTGTCGGAGACGACGACGGTCACGTCCACGTCGTATCGCGCCGCCGAGTAGAGCGAATGTGGGTAGTACAGATACGATCCGTCGCCGACGAAGCCAACGACCTGCCGCGGGTCGTCCCGCTCGGCTTCCGCCATCCCGGCCCCGATTGCGGCGGGGAGGCCGTAGCCGAGACCGCCACCCTTGTTCGAGATGTAGGCTTCCCGCTCGAACGCCCAGCGAAGGAGCATGACGTACTTCGACGTGATGCCCTCGTCCACGATGTACGGGGAAGAAAGGGTTTCCCGAAGGGTATCGACGAGTTCGGCTTTCGAGGCACGCGGGTCGTCGGTATCGTCGCCCTCGCCCATCGACGCCATCTGCCCTTTCGCGAACTCCTTGAACTGCGCGACGCGTTCCAACCGTCCCGTGAGTTCGTCGTCCCCTATTTCGACTTCCTCGGCGAGTTCGTCCATCACGTGTCCCAGATCACCCGTCACGGCGACGTCGGCGGGCGTGTTCTTGCCGACCTGCCACGGTTCGTCGTTCAGGTCGATGATGGTCGCGTCCTCGGGGACGAGGTCACGGTCGTGGCGCGTCAAGGTAGTATTGGTCGAACACCCCGCGAACACGACTGTGTCGGCGTTCATCGTCGCGGCGGCGATACCCTCGTCCGGCGGGATGTGGGACACCCACTGGTCGTGCGTGCCGGGGAAGTCCACTTCACAGGCCAATATTTCGGCGTGAACTCGCGCGCCGGTCGCTTCCGCCAACCGGACCGCCGCGTCGAGCGAGTCGACCTCGGAGTACGCGTTGTGTCGAGGGATGTGGTCGCCGACGACGATGACGGGGTCCTCGGCGTCTTCGAGCAACCTCGCGGCTCGTGCGATTGCGGCCGGGTCGCCGGAACCGGGGTTCTGAATCCGGCCCAATCGTTCGGGTTCGGCGTCGGTCTCGGCCATCATCACGTCGAGCGGGAGCGAGAGGAAGACCGGACCCGTCGGCGGCGTCTGGGCCACGCGGAACGCCCGCCGGAGCATGGTCGGGAGGGCTTCCACGTCCGTTACCTCCGCGCTCCACTTCGTGAACTGGTCGGTCATGGCGAGCACGTCTCCCGAGAGGATCGGTTCCTCGTGGCGGAAATCGAGGCTGTGTGCTCCGGCCGTGACGACGAGCGGCGCGCCCGTCACCGACGCGCCGTAGAGGTTGCCCAGTCCGTGAGCGACGCCCGGCGCGACGTGTAGGTTGACGACGCCGACCGGACTACCGTCTTCGGTACCTCGATAGTTCCTCGTGCTCGCATAGCCCGCGGCCATCCCCACCGCGATGTCCTCGTGTGGCGCGAGGACGTACTCCAGTTCGCTCTCTCCCAGCGCTTCCATGACCGGGAGTTCGGTCGTTCCGGGGTTCCCGAACACGTGTCGAACGCCGTAGGCTTCGAGCGCGTCAGTGAACAACGCCGCGCCCGTGCGTGTGTCTGCCATGCCGATGACTGGTCGTGAACCCCCAAAGGATTTCCGGGGGAACATAACGGTCCGAAACTGATCCGTGGGGGCGTGTACCGTGGTATCGTGTCTTCGAGAATTTTCAAGTATACCCGCACACTACCAGCGTCACCAACTGAACACAGGTGTCCACTCTCTCATGATTCCGTCACGATATCGAAATTCGATGCTGTTCGCTCTGCTCGCGGTGATCTGGGGTTCGTCGTTCGTCGCCATCAAGGCCGGCTTGCACGCGTTCCCACCCGTCCTCTTCGCGGCGTTCCGGTACGACGTCGCTGGCGCGGCCCTGCTGACCGTCGTCGTCGGCCTCGGCCTGCGAAACGACGACTTCCAGTGGCGACCGACGACACGAACCGACTGGACGCTCGTCGGAGTCGGCGGGACCTTCATGTTCGGTGCCTATCTCGCGCTCCTCTTCACCGGCCAGCAGTACGTCACGAGCGGCGTGGGTGCGGTCATCCTGAGCCTGAAACCCGTCGTCACGCCGCTGTTCGCATTGGCGCTCCTGCCGAACGAACGGTTCAACGCACTCGAAGTCGTCGGCGTCCTGCTCGCGCTGGTCGGCGTTGTCGTCGTCGCCGACCCCACATCGCTCGGCGGTTCGACGGTCGGCATCGCGCTGCTGCTCGTCGCGGCGCTCGTCTTCGCGTTCGCGTCGGTGGTGACCCAGCGATTGCGGACGACGCTCCCGGCGTTGACCCAGCAGGCGTGGATGATGGTCGTCGGCGCGCTCGTCCTCCACGCGACGAGCGCCGCAATCCGCGGGTGGCCGTCCGTCTCGTTCACCCGCCCGGCGCTCGTTTCGCTCGTGTACCTCGCGTTCGTCGCCAGCATCGGCGGGTACGTCATTTACTTCGACCTGCTGGAGCGAGTCGGCGCGAACGAGGTCAATCTCGTGAACTACGCCGTTCCAGTGGCCGCCACCCTGTTCGGGTGGGCACTCCTCGGCGAACCCATCACCGACGCGACGGTTTCGGGCTTCCTCGTCATCGTCGCCGGGTTCGTCCTGCTGAAGTGGGCGACGCTCAAACGCGGCGTCGTCGCCGCCCAGCGGCCGTCCCGACGCGTTCCCCAGGGAGGCTCGGAAACCGTCGTCGTCTCCGGAAACGTCTATTATCGCGGGTAGTAGGGCGGCGCGGTTGCGGTATGTTGGGGCTCGGCGGTCGTCTCTGAAAAACCAAACAGGACCGTTCGTAGTGAGCACGGAAGGGGTTCTCAAAACCATCGTCGCAGTGGTCCCAATCACAGGAAAATAAAATCGGATTCGCTCTTTCTCGCCCGAACGTACAAGTGCGAACCCGTCGTGGCGAATTCTACGATGATTCGTCCCGAGTACGAGCGAGACAACAGCACCATCAGGAGGTCGCCATAGTGCCGATCGAGGGTTGGCGACGGAGGGAGGATCTGGAAGGTGGCAAACAGATCCGGATCTGGTTGCGCGACGACGATACCAAGGAGTTGTACGTCGAAAATCTGACCTACCGAGACGAGGGCTACGCGGTTTACGTCTACGACGTGGAGGACGACGAGTGGGAGACTATCGCCGAGACCGATTCACGAGCGGATGCCGTCGAGAAAGCGACGGAGTGGGCGGGAAGTTAGAAACGGGTACTCAGAGGAGCGCCCGCAGTTCGTCGCTCGGTCCGAGGGAAGCGAGTTCCGAATCCACGTCGAGGTTCGAAAGCGTGTCCTCCCCGCCCGTCGTGTTCACCATCGTGCTGGCGTGAAAGAGGTATGAGAGTCGCAACAACCAGAGCGCACGCTCCACGTCGTCCGAACCCTCGACGTGGAACGTAGTCCACCCGGATCTCGGATAGATGTGATGTGGCTCCGTTCGCCCTTCCGTGACGAGCTCGTCGCGGACCCGACGCGGAAACGCGATATCGAGGATACCCCACTGATGGACATGGCCGATTTCCCGTGGCCCGAGGGAGAACTCCGTGCCACCGAACCGGTGTTCACCCACCTCCACGCCGTCCCATTCCGATACTTCCGTGATGATCGTCTCGATTGCTTGCGTCATGGTTTCCGTTCACCGTCCCCCCACAGTATGTGAATAGATCACACGGGGGTTTGCTCCTTTCGCAAAACGGGGACGATGACGGCGGAAATAGCTGGGCTCGGAGCTATCACTGGCCAGCGTACTAAAAGGCAATACAGGGGGTAGCCCCGGAAGGCTACCCTTCAAGGTTGCACTGTTCTAAGGCACGGGGCAGCTATGAAAGCCCCGATGTATCATTATCGATCTAGATATAAATCGGCGGTTCCTAACACGTTTGGTCGGGCACCGATTCACGGGGCCAACGCGGCCATCGTCTCCCGTGCGTCCTCGACCGTGGCACCGCGGGGGAACCCCACGGCGACCGAATCGACGCCGTCGATATCGGCGAACTTCTCGAACATCTCGCGGGCACGTTCGGGCGTGCCCGCGGCGGCGAGGTCGTCCAGCAGGTCGTCGGCCACCAGTTCGGTCGCCCGCTCCTTGTCGCCGTTCGCCCACGCTTCCGAGATGTCGTAGGCGACGTCCTCGTACCCCTGCCGGGCCAACGAATCGCGGTAGTAGGTTCCCATCCCACCGATGTAGAAGGCGGCGTGTTGTCGCGCGAGGTTTCGGGCGCGCTCGCCGTCCGAAAGCGCACAGCAGGTCAACGAGAGCGTCACTTCCACGTCGTCCGCATCGCGGTTTCCGAGGTCCACACCGCGCCGTAAGTCGTCGAGTCGGTCGGCCATCCCGTCGGGCGTGAAGAGGGTCGCGTGCCACCCGTCGGCGAACCGTCCCGCCAACTCCACCGACTTCGGCCCCATCCCGGCAGCGTCGATCGGCGGCGGCGTTTCCGGTGGCTCACACCGCAGTCGGAAGCCACCCAGCGTGAAGCAGTCGCCGTCGTAGTTCACCGTCTCGCCCGACAGCACTTTTCGGACGATGTCGATGGTTTCGCGGGTGCGCCGCAGCGGGCGGTCGAACGCCTCGCCGTGCCATCCCTGAATGACGGCCGGTCCGCTCGGGCCGATACCGAGCCGAAATCGTCCGTCCGACACTTCCTGTAGCGTCGCGGCGGTCTGCCCGATGAGCGCGGGCGACCGCGAGTAGACGTTGACGATGGACGGCCCGAGACCGATTTTTTCCGTGCCGAGCGCCATCGCGGTCAGGCTCGTCACCGCGTCGCGTCCCCACGTCTCGGGAAGCCACGCGTGTTCGTAGCCCAGTTTCTCAGCCTGCTGTGTCAGTTCGACGAGCGTCTCGACGCTCGGTTGTGCCGCGACCGGGAGATGAACCGTCCTCGTTGCAGCCATTTCCTATGAATCGTTCGTGTAGTTACCTATCGGTGTCGGTATTCACGATTTACGGGTTTCCGGGAGTTGTTCGCCGAAGGGTACCCACAAGTATCGGGGAATAGAGTTCGAGGGTAGCGCTCGACCGACGGGAGACAGTGTTCACGTCCCGAAGGAGTTCGGTTCGACGCTCGTGACCGGCGGGAACTCGCGGAGTGCGGGCACGACCAGCCAATAGCCGACGAGCAAACAGTACCCTATCGCGGAGAACCCGATGACCGTCGCGCTTCCGTATCTGTCTCCGAGCGACCCACCGATGAGATACCCGACCGGACCGACGGCCGCGACGAGACTTCCGGTCGTGGAACTCACACGCGCGAGCAAGTCGTTCGGAACGCCGGTCTGAATCGTCGCGCTGACGAGGACGTTGTAAATCCCGATGGGGATGGTGGCGATTCCGTAACAGAGGAGCACCGCCGGGAGCCAACCGACCGTGACGATACCGAGTTGGCCGACCGCGGTGATCAGAAAGCCGACGATTACGAAGCGGCCGAATCGAATCGTCTCGAACCGCGACGCGACGAGCGACCCCACGAGGAGACCGACGGTCATGGCCGCGATGAACAGTCCGTACGTCTCCGCGCCGCCGAGCGAATCGGCGAACGCCGGGAGCACTGCCGTCGAACCGGCAGTGAACGCGCTCACGAAGCTCGCCGCGACGACCATGTGCCCGACGACCGAGTTCCGAATCAACTCGAACCCCTCGCGGATGTCGGCGAGGTACTCCGTAGCGCTCGGTGACGTTCCGGTCTTCTCGGTCGTGGGAACGCTCAGCAGGGCGAAAAAGGTGGCACTCACGACGAACGTCGCCGCGTCGAAGGCGAACAGCGCGACGGCACTGAACACGGCGATGAGCGCCCCCGACAGGGCTTCTGCCACCGCACCGATGGTCTGATGCGTCGCCGATTCGAGCGAGTTCGCTCGGGGGAGAAGTTCCTCGTCCACGAGTCGAGGAAGGGCGGCTTTCTCGGCCGGAGCGTTGAGTCGTCCGAGAAGCGCGAGCAGTCCGACGACTGCGAGAACGAGGGAGACGCTCACCGTGTGAACGCGGGCGACTACGGGAACCGAAACGACGACGATGGCCTGTGCCGCCCCGACGAGAACGAGGAGTCGGGAGAGGCGTGAGCGGTCGACGATGGGACCGAACAGAAACCCGAACACTATCGGAAGCCGGGACAGGAATCCGGCGAGTCCGGTATAGAACGTCGAACCGGTCAGCTGATACACCAACCACATCGACGCGATGGAGTACAGTTTGTCGCCGACGCGGTTGACGATGCGAGCGAGATACAGCCGCCGAAATCCCGTGTTCGAGAGGAGGGTTCCCGTCTTCGATGACATGAACCGTCCACGCCATCCCGCCGATTTCGCCGACGAGTCGATGTCAGCCATACGCACTGTCGAGCCGAGTGAACAATCAAGCTTCGGCGAACGCCAGTTCTGTAAGAATTCTTATTGTTTTTCGGGGGATTGATGGCGAGCGCCGTCGAAAGCACCGCTATGACGTACGGGACGGACCCCCCGATGGACGCGCTCGCCGTGCTGGGCAACGAGATTCGCATGTCCATCCTCCGGGAACTCGCCGACGCCGAGGAGTCGCTTTCCTTTACCGAACTCCGCGAGCGTGTCGGCATTCGTGACACCGGGAAGTTCAACTACCATCTGACGAAGCTCTGTGAGTACTTCGTCCGACAGACGGAGTCCGGGTACGAGTTGGGCCACGCCGGAACGCGAGTCATCACGGCCGCGAATCCGACGGCATCGAGCGAGGGTGGTGCACGCGATGACGACGGTGCGTGCCCCATCTGCGGCGAGCAGGACTGCGAGAAGTTGTTTCACGTCCATCTGACTCCCGGTTCGTTCTGACTCGGTTCCTGAACCGTTCGGAACAAAGTATAATTCTACACAGTCTTTCAATCCGGTATGGACGATTCCTCGGAACCGTTCGGCCCGAACCGACAGAACGAGGTGTACGCTGGCGGCATGCTCGCCGATCAAACGCCCGATTTGCCGACTTCCCCCGAAGCGCTCGCCGAACTCGCACGCGAGAACCTCTCCCCGGAGGCCCACGCCTACGTCGCCGGGTCCGCCGGGTCCGAAAGCACGAAGGACGAGAACCGCCGCGCCTTCGACCGCTGGCGTATCGTCCCCCGGATGCTCCGCGACGTGTCCGAACGCGACCTCTCGGTCGAAATCCTCGGCCAGAGGCTCCCCGTCCCCGTCATGCTCGCACCGGTCGGCGTTCAATCCATCATCCACGACGAGGGCGAACTCGCCACCGCGCGGGCCGCCGCCGAACTCGACGTTCCGCTCGTGTTGAGCTCCGCCTCGTCCGAGACGATGGAGGACGTTTCCGAGGAACTGGGCGATACGCTCGGCTGGTTCCAACTCTACTGGAGCGCCGACAGGGACGTCGCCGCGAGTTTCCTCTCGCGGGCCGAGGACGCGGGCTACGAGGCCATCGTCGTCACGCTCGACACGCCGATGATGGGCTGGCGCGAGCGCGACGTGGACCACGCCTATCTCCCGTTCCTCGACGGCGAGGGTGTTGCGAACTACCTCAGCGACCCCGCGTTTCGTGCATCGCTCGACTCGCCACCCGAGGAGGACGCGAGTGCCGCCCTCTGGCGGTTTACCGAGATATTCGGCGACCCGTCGCTGTCGTGGGACGACCTCGCGTTCCTCCGCGAACGCACCGACCTTCCAATCGTGTTGAAGGGGATCCTCCATCCGGACGACGCACGGAAAGCGATCGATCGGGGCGTGGACGGGGTAGTCGTCTCGAACCACGGCGGGCGGCAGGTGGACGGCGCTATCGGCGCGCTCGATGCGCTCCCGGCCATCGTGGACGAAGTCGGTGACGAGGTTCCCGTCCTCTTCGACAGCGGCATCCGTCGCGGTGCGGACGCCGTCCGCGCCATCGCGCTCGGCGCGGACGCGGTTCTGCTCGGCCGACCGTACATCTACGGACTCGGAATCGCGGGCCAAGACGGCGTGCGGGAAGTCCTGCGAAATTTCCTCGCGGACCTCGATCTGACGCTGGCGCTGTCCGGACACACCTCGTTCGACGAACTGTCCCGTTCGGCCCTGCGCGAAATCGAGCGGTGACGGGTTCCGGGCGAGGAAACACTTTGGGGGTCGCTCCCGTATCGGAACGGGCTATGGGGGAACACGGAACGTGATGCGGGGAGAGGACTCGTACGACATCGAATCGTGGGAGCCACGGACCCTGATGGATCGGTTCTCGTTGCGGTTGTACGGCTTCCTCGCCGAGGCGGTCCGCGGCGCCACGCTCGTGCTCGCGCTGACGTTCGTGTTCATCGAACTCGGGTTGGTAGCGACGACGCTCGAAAAACGCCCGATTCTCGGCTTGCTTTCGTTCGTCTCAATCGTCCCGGCGCTCCTCCTCGCACTCTATATCTGGCGCGTCGATCCGACGGAACGGGAACCGATCCCCACGCTCGTCGCCACCTTCCTCCTCGGCGTGGTGTTCGCCGCGTTCGCCGCGGTCATCAACACCTTCGGGATGGGCGTCCTGAACGATGTGGGTATCGAGACGCTCGCCATCGTCCCCTTTTTCTTCCTCGTCGTCGGGCCGGTCGAGGAGACGGTGAAGTGGCTCGCCGTTCGGTTCCACGCCTACCGCACGCCACACTTTCAGACCGCCGTCGACGGTGCCGTCTACGGGGCGATGGCCGGACTTGGCTTTGCGACCATCGAAAACCTGACCTACGTCGTCGGGACGGTCGGAACCAACGGCGGTACCGCCGTCACCGTCTCGGGTGTCGCAGTGACGCGCGCCATCGTCGGCCCGAACCACGTGCTCTGGGCGGCCATCTCGGGCTACTACCTCGGGTTGGCGAAGATAGTCTCCTCGAACCGTGGGCCGATAATCATCAAGGGAATCGCCATCCCCGCGTTCCTCCACGGGTTTTACAACTCGACCGCCGGATTCGTGACGAACCTACTGTCGTCGATATTCGGCGGTGACGCGTTGGCCTGGTTGCTCGTCTACGTGCTCGTCTTCTCGGGACTCGTCGCGTCCTACCTGTTCCGAAAGATTCGGCGGGCACGCGAGTATTACGAGGACCAGATGCGATTGGGATGGCTGTGAGACGAGGACCAGATACGATTGGGATGGCTGTGAGACGAGGACCAGATGCGATTGGGATGGGTTTGAGTACCGAGGATTTCCAGTCAGGCACCCGACCGACGTTGCCGCGTCGTATCGAGACGGTCGTGCAACCAGCCACCGACGAACCCGCAGGCCATCCCGACGAAGAGCAGGACGATAGGCATGACGAGCAAAGTAACGACCGCCGCCGCAACCGAGATCACGGCCATCAGCCACGAGTTCCCGACGGCATCGACGAGGACCGGATCACCCCACCACTCGACCAACCCGGTTCCGGCGTTCCAAACGGCGATGGGAACCCCACCGACGATGCCGGTCACGGCCCCCACACGAGTTCCGCGTATCGACCGCGTGCCGTAGCGATAGCCCGAGAGTACACAGGCGACGGCCAGCGGTGTCGCCGAAACGGGGTCCGGAGTCAGTAGCCAGTTGTAACCGACGGTAAACGGGATGGAAGCGACGCCGAGGAGGACGGCGGTTCGGAACCGGTCGTCGCGCAAATCTCGGAGGGTTCGGGACGCGATCATCGGTTGAATATTTATCAGTTTGTGGCATAGCTCTTTCCCGCTCGCGGACGAAAAATCGATCTTCTCCGGTCGTCGATCTTCTCCAGTCGTTACTGTTGTTGCAGTTCGAACTTCTGTACCTTCCCGGTCGTCGTGCGCGGCAGTTCGTCCACGAAGACGACTTCGCGGGGGTGTTTGTACGCCGCGAGGTTGTCGAGGCAGTACTGCTGGATTTCGTCCTCGGTCACGTCCGCATCCGGCGTGAGGACGACGAACGCTTTCACGGTCTCGTTTCTTCGTTCGTCCGGGATACCGACGACGGCGACGTCGGCCACGGCGGGGTGTTCGAAGAGGAGTTCCTCGACTTCGCGCGGGTAGACGTTGTAGCCCGCCGTATTGATCATGTGCTTCTTCCGATCCACGACGTAGAAGAAGCCGTCCTCGTCCCAGTAACCGATATCGCCAGTGTGGAACCACCGCTTTCCGTCCGCTTCGGTGAACGCATCCGCTGTCGCGTCCGGCAGGCCAGCGTAGCCCCGCATCACGTTCGGACCCGCGATCACGATCTCGCCGGTCACGTCGTCCAGTTCCGCGTCGTCCTCGGCGAGCGGCCCTTTCTCGACGGGCGGCCGTTCCTCGAAGTCGTCGGTCACGATGCGAGCGCTGACGCCGTCGATGGTTCGACCGATACTGCCCACGCGACGGCCCTTGTCGGGCGTGTTGAAGTGCGTGACGGGACTCGTCTCGGTCAGCCCGTACCCCTCGTAAATCTTCGCGTCGTACAGTTCCTCGAATCGCCGAAGTACTTCGATGGGGATGCCACCGCCGCCGACACCGGCCATCCGGATGGACGAGAGGTCGAACTCGGCGGCGTTCGGTTGGTTGATGATGTCGTTGTACATCGCGGGAACGCCGTGCATCATCGTCAGTTCTGCGTCCTGAATGAGCGAAAGCGCCTGCTGGGCGTCCCACGTCGGCAGCGGGTAGAAAATCCCGCCACTGAACAGCGTCGCGTTCATGCAGACCGTCATACCGTAGATGTGGAACAGCGGGAGGACGCCCAACAGCGAGTCGTCCGGCCCGACGCCGCCCGGCGCGAGGGCCGCCGCCCCGTGCGCGTTCGAGGTGAGGTTTCGATGGGTGAGTTCCACCCCTTTCGGCGTGCCCGTCGTTCCGCTGGTGTAGGGCTGAACGGCGAGGTCGTCGTCCTCGCGTGGTTCGACTTCGCCGTCCCCCTCGGCGAGGAAGTCACCGAAGAAGGTCGCGTCCCCCTGACCGAGCGAAACGATGTGTTCCACGTCGGTTTCGTCCCGGACCTCCTCCACGAACGGGACGAGGTCCGGAAGCGTCACGACGACTTTCGCGCCGCTGTCGGCGAGCAGGTGGCTGATCTCCCGCGTTCGATACTGCGGGTTCATCGGCACCACGACGCCGCCCGCCGCGAGCGTCCCGTGGAACGTGACCACGAACTCGGGCGTGTTCGGGAGGTAGACGGCGACCCGGTCGTCCACCCCGACGTCCCGTTCCGCCAGTCCCGCGGCGAACCCGCCGATCTGCGCCCAGAGATCTTCGTACGTCAACTCCCTATCGTCGGTGACGATGGCCAAATCGTCCGGCTGTTCGGAAACCGTGTCCCTCACCGACGTGGTAAGATTCACCATGAACAACTGTAAGAAGGGCACCCTCATAAAACATCATTGTAAATTCGTGTCGAATGGTTGATCTGCTGTGGTGCTCCAGGGGGAACCCTACAAAGTGGGTTCGCTCGTTAAGAGGATCGTCCTCGTTCCCTCGCCCATGCACCTTCACTGGCATCGGCGCGACCTCCGGGTCGAGGATAACCGGGCGCTTTCGATGGGTGACACCGTCCTCCCGGTGTTCGTCTTCGACGACGAGGTTCTCGCCCACGCGGCCCCACCTCGGGTGTCGTTCATGTGCTCGGCGCTCGAATCGCTGCGTGAGTCCTACCGCGAACGCGGCGGCGACCTGCTGATCGTTCGCGGCGACCCGCGCGAGGAACTGCCGCGAATCGCCGAGGCGTGTGACGCCGACGCCGTCGTCTGGAACCGGGATTACTCCGGATTGGCGAAGGCACGCGACGCCGACGTTCGGGACGCGCTGGATGTCGCGGAAATCGACCATCGAGCGTTTCACGACGCGCTCTTGCACACGCCGGGTTCCATTACGACGAACGAGGGCGAGTACTACTCCGTCTACACCTACTTCTGGAAGAAGTGGCGCGACCGGGACAAGGACGCGCCGTTCGACGCCCCCGACGAAATCGTCTCGCCGGAGGAAGTGGTTGGCGAGGTCGACGGCGCGATTCCGTCCCTCGCCGACCTCGGATTCGAGGACCCCGAGGGGAACATCCCTCCCGCCGGAACAGAGGCGGCCCGCGACCTCGCGGCCAAATTCTGCGAGCGGGACGTGTATCGGTACGACGACGCCCGTGACTACCCCGCCCGCGAATCGACTTCGCGTCTCTCACCGCATCTCAAGTTCGGGACCATCGGAGTTCGAGAACTGTGGGAGACGACGGTGGAGGCGAAAAACGACGCCGAGAGCGCGAACGATGCCGACTCCGTCGAGGAGTTTCAGGGCCAACTCGCGTGGCGGGAGTTCTACATGCACGTGTTGGACGACAACCCGGACGTGGTCGTGGAGAACTTCAAGGACTACCAGTACGACATCGCGTGGCGCGACGACCCCGACGGCGTGCGGGCGTGGAAGAACGGGAAGACGGGCTATCCCATCGTGGACGCCGGAATGCGCCAACTGCGCGAGGAGGCGTGGGTGCACAACCGCGTTCGCATGATCGTCGCTTCGTTCTTGACGAAGGACCTGCTGGTGGATTGGCGCGAGGGCTACGACTGGTATCGCCAGAAACTCGTGGATCACGACACCGCGAACGACAACGGCGGGTGGCAGTGGGCCGCCTCGACCGGTACCGACGCACAGCCTTACTTCCGCATCTTCAACCCGATGACGCAGGGCGAGCGCTTCGATTCCGACGCGACGTACATCAAGCGGTTCGTCCCCGAATTGGAGGACGTTCCTCCGAAGAAGATTCACGAATGGAACGAACTCGACCCCGACGAACGGGAGGCGCTCGCGCCCGACTACCCCGGCCCAATCGTGGACCACGGGGAGCGCCGGGAGATGGCCATCACGATGTTCGAAAACGCGAGGGGGTAGTCGGGGAATCGAGAATCGTGGTGGTACCGTTCACGAACCCCAAAGGATCGAACGGTGATGAAGCGTCGTCTCTCGTTCGGGTAACTAGATGTTGTTTGACAGTAAGCCGTGTTGACCGTCGAGTGACTCGCTCTTGGAGCGGATCGGTAACCGATACTACGGTCGATTTAACCACGAAAACGTGAGTTAGCGGGCGGCATACGACGGTCAACAGTGGTCGGGATTGAAATACGACTCTCCCGACGAGCGACGACAGGGTCGCACCCATCTCACGGAGGAAGGAGGTGGGACTCGCGCCCAAGAGGCAACCATGAAGAAAACGATCAAGATACTACTCGTCGCAGCTATGGTCGGCAGTGTGTTCGCAATCGGCTTCGCAGGCAACGCTGCCGCCGTCGCGAACGATAACCAAGTACAGGTCAGCGGTCAAGCCGCATCGTCTAACGTGGACCAAGGCCAGGCCGTCGCACAGGGTAACTACAACTCGCAGGAGGACAACTACGCGGTCTCGGGTGCGCTCAACGTGGGCCTGGATGACGGAGAGAGTGGTGCGTCGTCCGGCAACGCCGTCGCGGTCCAAGCGAGCGCCCAGAGCAACGACAACTCGCAGTTCGCCTGGTCGAACGCCCAGAACAGCAACTGGCAGAACCAGGACGACTAAACCTCGGTCATCGACGCGACCGGGACTTTGAAGCCTATTTTCTGAGCGACCTCGGACCGTCGCCTCAACACTTAACATCACGACCGTTGACCACTGTCCGGGGGTTACCAATGGCAACGTACGAACTACCGGAACTACCGTATAGCTACGACGCGCTCGAACCGAGTATCGATGCGCGCATCATGGAACTGCACCACGACAAACACCACCAGGGCTACGTCAACGGTGCGAACGCGGCGCTCGACACGCTCGAAGCGATGCGGGAGAACGACGAGTGGGGGGACGTGAAAGGTGTCGAACGAAATCTCGCGTTCAACCTCGCGGGCCACATCAACCACTCCGTCTTCTGGGAGAACATGTCCCCGAACGGGGGCGGGGAACCGGGCGGCGAACTCGCCGATGCGTTGGACGACCAGTTCGGGTCGTTCGACGAGTTCAAGGCCAACTTCTCGGCGGCCGCGAAGGGCGTCGAAGGCTCCGGATGGGGGATGTTGCTCTACGACCACGTCGGGGACATCCCGATCGTGACCATGGCCGAGAACCACCAGAACCAATCGCCGATGGCGACGCCGCTGTTGGTACTCGACGTGTGGGAACACGCCTATTACCTCCAGTACGAGAACAACCGCGGCGAGTACGTGGACAACTTCTGGGACATCGTCAACTGGGACGACGTAGAGGAGCGCTACGACGAAGCGAGCAGCAGGTGACGACCGAGCAATCGCCCTGAAATCGGTCTATTTTGCCGCCGTATCGTGTGATATGTTAGCTAACATCTCCTCAAGGTTTAACAGGCTAAGACGAGATACAGTTAGTGGAGGTAATTCATATATGCCAGAAAAATCGAACGCGGAACTACCACCGCTCCCGTACGACTACGACGCGCTGGAACCGCACATCTCCGAGCAGGTTCTCACGTGGCACCACGATACGCACCATCAGGGCTACGTAAACGGCCTCAACAGTGCCGAAGAGACCCTCGCAGAGAACCGCGAATCCGGTGACTACTCCAGCACGGCGGGTGCGCTGGGTAACGTGACCCACAACGGCTGTGGTCACTACCTCCACACCCTCTTCTGGGAGAACATGGACGAGAACGGCGGCGGCGAACCCGAGGGCGAACTCGCCGACCGCATCGAGGAGGACTTCGGTTCCTACGAGGGATGGAAGGGCGAGTTCGAGGCCGCCGCGAGCGCCGCAGGTGGCTGGGCACTCCTCGTCTACGACCCCGTCGCCAAACAGCTTCGCAACGTCAAAGTTGACAAGCACGACCAAGGCGCACTCTGGGGTAGCCACCCGATTCTCGCGGTGGACGTGTGGGAGCACTCCTACTACTACGACTACGGTCCGGACCG
>NZ_JAMYJX010000012.1:0-86224 GCF_024136965.1 Haladaptatus sp. AB618
GAACGCTGACGGAAAGCGCGAGCACTGTGACTGACGATACACCCGAGACACCGACGGCCCTCCTCGACCGAGCACAACAGCACGCAACGACCGTCGCCGCTGAACACTTTCCGGATCTGCCGGTCGAAACGATCGACTGGGAAGTCTCACATCGACGCAACGACAAGCAGGTGTGACGAAGTACAACCCGACAACAGAGGCGATCACGATTTCGTTGACCTGGACGGCCTACGAACACCACGGCCGGGAGCAATTCAGTGCGCCTGTCCGCCACGAACTCATTCACGTCTGGCAGTACCACGAGTTGGGCACCACGGATCACGGCGCAACGTTCACCCGCTGACGGATACTTTCGATACCTCGGGTCACTGTGACTCATTATGAAAGAGAATATCTACAAATTTGTCTGATAAATGCGAAAAGCAGACTAACCGAATAGAGGAACGAATTCGAACAACAGGTACGCAGAGACTGTTGAAATCCCTGGAACAATATTTTGCATGGCAATAACCCGTGCTGTAGTCCACGGTTCATAAAGCGAATTAATATCGGGGTGTTGATTCCTCTCTACTTCACTAGTCGAGGAATGGTGGTTCTCTTCTGGTTTGGTTTTCTTTATTGTTGGCGTGTCCGCTGAATCTACAGCAAGTGCGCCACCAGTGATCCCCAGTGGACCTTCTTCGATCATTGTAGAGCGACGAGTATACTCCTTTACGCGAGTGGCACGGCCCCATCCAAGACCGACAATACTCATCGTAGAAACAATAACGATGCTAGCAGGAATCCCGAGCTCTGAAAGGACAGTGATAAGTGTGGAACTCACAAGTGCGACGATCAATGCTGCAAGTAGAGGCATATCAGTGAGTTCACTTCCCATCGTATCGAGAGTCCGTCGAGCAATGGTAAACGCACCGACTGCAATAGCAGTCCCCGCAATCAAAATACCATAGTTCATTTCAATGGCACCGCTGCCGACGAGTGGAGCAATTGCGTTCGCCATATTCGATGCCCCTGCTGAGAATGCAGTATAACAGCCAACGATGATAACCAACAAGGTACCAATGAATTCTCGCATAGTTGTATTTGGACCGAGTGTTGGCCGGGCAATCCCTCCCGAGCGATCAATCTGAAGCAGTGTACCTTTGGTCTGTGTAATCGCAAACCAATCGAGAAGGGTAGGGTACCAGTATCGACCAATAATAGCACTCACCCAAAAGGCAATCACCGGAGAGACAAGCCACCATGAAACAATTCGCCCCATCACTCCCACGTTCAGTGCATCAGTTGCAAGGCCGAGACCAGCAATTGTGCCAACTCCAGTCATTGAGGTCGAGGCAGGGACACCAACAATATTTGAAAGGAACAACGCCAATCCGATAAAAAAGAGAATTGCAATACTCGCTTCCAGAGTGAAAAATCGACTCGGAACAATTTCCCCACCCATTGTATTGATAACATTGCGGCCAACTGTCCATCCGCCAATAAGTGCACAGATACTCATAAGAGACGCAGCACCGAACTTTGAGATTGTTTGGCTCCCAACTGCGGGACCGAACGCAACACCTGTATTCGAACCTCCAACATTGAACCCTACGAAAATTGCAACAGCAAGTCCAATGAGAAAGAGTATCTCTGCCATAGCAGAACCATGCGGTATCATCTGTTAAGTCCTTTGTCAATGTTTAGTGGGAACCAAGATCACTAGCTAAAGGTCGCTCTGTCGGGAAATCTGCCCCCTCGCTTACGACGGATGACTTTCCCCAGTTGCTATGGAGTGAACTAATGAGAATGATATATCACTGATATAGAACAATTCGAGATTGTACAGGTCGAACGATTTGCCTTCGACGTCGATGCCCCCAGACTCGTCGAAGTCACCAACGAGAGCCACGAGAACCCCGCAGCCCACCAGTACACCGCCTCCAGCGACGATGTGACCGACGAACTGATGGCCTGTACGTGCCCGCACCACGTTCACCGGAACGCCTTTTGCAAACACATAGCCGCCGTCGAAAATGCACCCGACGGCGGGACATTCAAGCCCTTCCCATCGGAGGACAAAGACGACGCTGAATCGGCAGAGTGCGACTGTGACAGCCTCAGTGGCTTCCCGTGCTGGCCGTGCCTGCAAACGGGACGGACAGAACTGCCGAACTAACCACCCGCTTCAGCCCAGTTTCTCCAGTAGAGAATTCCTATAAAGGCGAGAGACATCTTATCTATAGCGATAGCGTACTTCTCCTCGGGCAAAAACAATGAACGAGCAGGAGCAGATGGAAGCAGAAAACAAGGAGATTGTGCGTAGCCTCATGGAGGAAGTTTTTAACGAGAAAAACATAGAGGCTGCTGACGAATTCTTGGTTGAGGACTACTCGGAGTACGCAACCGGGAATGGGGAATCATTCCAAAGCCGTGAGGAGTTTAAAGCAGGGAATGCAGACTTTTTCGCTGCATTTCCTGACCTCATTGTCACGGAAGATGGATGCATTGCTGAAGGGAATACCGTTGTATATCGGCATACTTTGACCGGGACGCACGAGGGGGAAATTATGGGAGTCGAGCCGACGGGCAACGAGATTACCCTAGAGAATGCTGGTGTCTTTCGTATTGAAAACGGGAGAATCGTTGACCTCTATCTCTATGCGGACAATATCAGTCTGATACGCCAACTGGGAATCGTAACTGAAAATTGAGGGATGGTAATTAAAAAACTAATCTTTCATACCATTAGGACGAACTCGTCGATACATCGTCAAGAACGATGCCGACATTATCCATTGTAATGGATGTTTGGCCAACTGTTTGCGTATGACCGTCGATGGTGAGCGTTACTCCGTCGATGTGGACTGTCGACGAATCGATCGTAAACGCCCGGTGTTCAATCGAAGTGGTCGGAAGTCCTGGTCCTGACAGGTGTGTGTCTTGGATCTGGACCGTTCCATCACTAAGTTGAATCTGGTGCTCTCTCCCCGCGTGATCGTTCACATGTGTTGCTGAATCGCCACTGGAGGCTGTGGCACCCATCGCTACGGATGTGAGGAGTACCGCGCCCACAAGTAGACAACCCAGGCGTTGTATTCGTCGCATTGCACGTTGAGGGTGGCCACCGCTCTTGATAACTTCCGTCGACTGTTTCGATTTTCAATCGAACTGTTATTTTCGAAGGTCTACTCAAATGAGATAAACGGTGCTATCCTAACTCGTACAAATCGGAGCTCTCATCGGTTCTATAGCGAATTTTGTAGAATTCCGAAGAGAGCCATCGTTTAGATCGTTTGTATCTTTTCCATCCTATCTAATCTTTGTCCGGGAACATATGAGATACTGCTTTACAACTACGATGAAATGGCTTCGTATAGTTCGATAAGGAGATACTTCGGAGTGTGATTTGGGATGCTCTGATTGGTTGATGACTCATCGCACTGGGTGAGCCATTACCCGGCACCAGTCTCCCCATTGCACTCACAAAAGCAAGGGCACAAACTCGCCTCAGACCGTGACACTGTCAAGATGGCACAGAACCGCGCACAGGCCGACCAATTCGCCTTCGACCTCGATTTCGCGCTAAACAACGCGGTACGATGCGGCCGCTTAGCGGTAGCGTGGGAAGTTCAGCCGAGCGTGACTAGCTTTACTCCGTTGATTCACTATTCTTAGATACAAGACTGAGATGATAACTGATGTATTCTATTGATGATGATCAGCTATCGTAATTTCGCAGGCGGTGCGTGAGCTGACCGACTGTCCTTTCCATGGTATTCGTAGAAGTCTTCTTCCATAGCCTTCCTTAGCGAGACACCGACTTGCTAATCGAGACGGATTGACGGCCCTATAATGAAATTGACAGGACAAATATTAGGTTAGTCTCGGTTACAGAACTAAGGCAAAAACTCGATACAGTATAAATCCAGTGCCTCCGGCACCAAAGAGTGTGAGAAACCAAATTGCGACTGTATAAACCGTTTTTCGGACGGAGATACTTTCTGTCCCTTCAGTTAGACCACTTCCAATGATACTCCAGAGGATAATATTGTTGAACGAGATCGGATAGCCGAGAATTATCGCGGTTTGAGCGATGATAAACGCCGGAATCAGCGCTGCAATAGATCGTAGAACGCCGAGCGATGAGTAATCACGTGCGACCGCTTGGAGAATTCGGGGCGACCCCATCCATGCTCCCAACAGAATTCCAATTGCTCCGATCGATAGTAATATCGTCCCTGGAAGATGCAGCTGTGATTCAAACAGAGGCTCTAACGGACCGGTCGCTAAGCCAACTTGACTGCCACCGCTCGAAAAGGCAACTAAACTCCCAAGACCAATCAAAAAAAGCCGAACTCCACGGTCGATCGAACGATTGAGTGATCGTCGAAGTAACCCGGCTACGAATAGACCCAGAATCAAACTCGTAGACGCCATCACAAAATCATACCCTCCAATTATCGTCGGGCTAGTCAGCCTCAATGAGTTAGCGACGTAACTCGCGATGGTTCCCTGTGCAGTACCAGGAGCAGGAATCAGGGCCGATGGCATATTCGCAACGATGATCCCAACGATCCCACCGAGAATCGGGAGCGTGCTTTGTTCGGAAAGTCCAGTGCGACGGAGCAAGTATCCCGTTGTATAAGCAATCGTAATCGACATCACTGGTACTGCCGCCCAGAATATTGCAATCTTACGATAGGTCCCATATGCAGGCTCCCCACCAAGTGCCAGTCCCGCGCCAACGATCGACGCCGTCGTTGCAAACGCGGCTGGGATCGGATATCCTGCCCGAACTCCAAGTGAAATAAAGCCTGCTGCTGTCAGTAGACCTGCAATCGCCGCGAGCGGTGTTAATTGAGCGCCCGCTATCAGCCCTTCCCCCACCGTTTTCGAAATATTGCCACCTTGTGTGATCGCTCCTAAAGCAGCAAGTAGTCCTAGAAGAAATGCAGCGCGCATTGTCGAGAGGGCATTTGCACCGACCGCAGGTGCAAATGGGGGAGAATTACTACTCGCTCCTAATGCCCACGCCATCGCTAGACTTGTAGCGATCGCACCAGCTACGACAATAAATGATGTTAGGATAGCCATCTGCTCTTTTGAACTACGTACCTTATTCATCGTCAATAGTAATAGCCCCGCTGCTTGAATGAGCGTCCTGAAAATTCGTAGGTATTTCCGGATATATACTCCCGTAACATCCGATCAGAAGTTCGTGTACGATCGTTCACACGGGTAGCAGATTGGATTATGGGAGTTGCAAGGCTATGTAGTCGTTCCGTACGCCACGACAGATGAGTTCTTCCGGATGCTCGGTTGCTTCGAGTAATCTGACGTTCATACCAGAGAGAGGCGATTACTCCATTAAAATGTGGCTTAGAATCCAAAAAGAAACAGATGTAGACGGGTCGAGTTCTATTTGAATGAAGCATCTATTCCCCTGGAATCCACCAGATAACCTCCTGTGGACTCCATTTCCCTCGTTCTAACGCACCACGCTCATGAAGCTCCTCAAGCCGTTGATGCACTGGCCGCCGTTTCATCACAACCGTATCTGCAACCTACCGGATGATCACTGCCGGGAGCTCGGACTCCCAAATCGCTTGAAGAAGTTCTAGTCAGTCACTATCGGCGGTAGTTCGTGCTCTACTATTCTCTCAATTCGGATTTTATGTGAAAGTACACTGGTTTTAAGCAATTATATAATAATTATCGCATCTTCTACTCACCGGTGGGTCCGTCGCAAAAGGTATGCTCGACAATCTCGATGCGGGCATACTTTCGCGAGGAGTAGATCGACGTCAGCGTCCCCGTCGATGTGCTCGAGGTAAAAGGCGGACGGAACGCCTGTCGTAACGAAGACAGGCGTGTTTGACTGAGATGAGACTATCGTTGATGTGTTCGACTGTCCTATCTCGAGGCGTAGTTCCCACAACCCCACCGCTAAGAGCACAGAAAACAGAGTTGAACGGAAGGGAACGAATCGACTGAAAAGGAGATTCCTCCTCAGGCGAGCGGGATTATTCGTGAGGCAATCAGCGTGGTAATGAGACCGACGACGCCGACCAAGGTGGTGACCACCGTCCACGTCTTGAGTGTCTCTTTTTGTGTGAGACCACCGATCTCTTTGACGATCCAAAAGCCGCTGTCGTTATACCATGAAAAGATTGAGGCACCGGCACCAATCGCCATTACGAGGTACGCAGGGTTGACGGAGAGTTGACTGGCGAACGGGGCCATGATTCCGGACGTAGTCACGATAGCAACGGTCGCGGATCCCTGAACGACGCGCACTCCGGCGGCGATGATCCACGCCGTCACGAGTAGCCCGAATCCAACGCCCTTGAGTCCCCCGGCAATGTAATCGCCGGCACCCGCTGCCTGCAACATAACTCCGAAAGCGCCTCCGGCGGCGGTGATCGCGGCGATGTTGCCGCCGCTTTTGAGAGCGTCGGTCAACTCGTCTGAGAACACCGACTGGCCTATGTCACTGATACGGTAGTACGTGAATGCCGCCGCCATCGCAGCGGCGGTCAGGGCAAAGTTCGGGTCGCCCACGTATCCCGTCACAGAGGACGCAAGCGTGTTATCGGAGAATAACGTATCGACGGTCGTGGCTGCGCCTACGAGTCCAACGGCGAGAATGATCGGCAGGAGTGACTCGAGCAGACCGGGAAGCTGGTCTATCGGCGTCGTGGCCACTTCCTCGATTTCCGTGACCGTCGTCCCCATTGCGTCCCGGAGCGGGATGTTCAGCCGCTGGTTGATCCAGTGACCGTAGGCCAATCCCGACACGAGTGCGGTCGGAAGACCGACCACCACGCCGATCAGCATCGTGGTCCCGAGATTAGCTCCGATATTATCGACTGCGAGCAATGGTCCTGGCGTCGGCGGGATGAACCCGTGTGTCACCACCCCACCGGCGGCGAGAACCACTATGTAAAGCGTGTAATTCCCGCCTGTCCGTGATCGAGCGGACCGCGCGAGGGGCGCAAGCAAGTAAAAGACGTTGTCGAAAAACACGGGAATCGCCATCACGAAACTACTGCCGAACAGAGAGATCTCGGTTTTTCCATTACTCAGCGTACCGAATGCGCGCACGATGCGGTCGGCCGCACCGCTCTCTGTCATCGCCTTCCCGATGATCGCTGCCATCAGGATCGGGATTCCAATCCCAGCCATCCCGTCACCGAATCCGGTGGCCGTTTTACTTACCACATCGCCCAACGGGACTTGTGGAGAGACTGTTCCAACGACAAACGTCGCGATGACGAGTCCGACGAATGCTGGAAGGTCAAGCACGACGAGGAGAAGTACGACGGCGATAACACCGACGAGCAATGAGACAAGCGGACCTTGTCCGCCTAACACTAGAGGGACGTTTACGTGGACCATGCTATCTCGGTTCAAATCTATCCATTATAAATCCATGGATATTAGTCTAAATTTATCATTTGGATTGTTTTACGTGAACATTGTCGTTATTGAAGTGGCAGAAAAGCTGAGGGATCCCCTGTGAAAGCGGAGAGGTGGATTACTTACCTGAAGAGGTGAGTGTGTACAATGTCTCTCGACTCATCGAAGTCACCAACGAGAGCCACGAGAACCCCGAAGACCACCAATACGTGGTCTCCATCGACGACGTGATCGAGGACCTAATGGCGTGTACCTGCCCGCACAACGTCCACCGCAACGCCTTCTGCAAACACATGGCCGCCGTCGAAACCACCACTGACGACGAGACGCTCGAGGCCTTCCCGTCGGAAGACGAAGACAATTCCGAACCATACGACTGCGACTGCGAGGGCCTCGGTGGCTTCCCGTGCTGGCCGTGCGTGCGGACGGGACGAAAAAACTGCCGAACTAACCACCACTACAGCTCTTTTTACCCTGGTATGGTGGGCAGCGCTCTCGATGTTACTCTACCTACGCCCTAAATGAATCAACATGAGTTTCTCCGTGCTAACTCAGTCGAATATAGGCGACGGATCTGTTTGCCGGTCAGAGTCACAGATGAGAATGTGTCCATCATGTCGAACGAACACGTTCCAGCGATCAAGAGAGTAACTAAGGAGTGCTGATTGGGCTCCGTCAGAGTGGTCCAACAGTTGGTCAACAGCATCAAGGTCAATCTGCTCAAGCAGCGGATCGAGTTCTAATGGATTGGCGTCTTCGACTTCAGCGAGTCCTTCAATAATTGCTGCAGACGGGGGTATCTCCCCTTCTGGCTTTGCCCACGTTTTGTATGCCGGGGTACAGGAACACTGAAGAGACAGTTGTTGGGGCGCCATCAAATCAAAACTAGCAAACTGGATGACTTGTATCCATCGCTTCAGTCTTTTTTATTCATGGCACGCCGATTGACCGTCTCGGACATTACCGACCAGCGAACGCTGACGGAAAGCGCGAGCACTGCGACCGACGATACTCCAGAGACCCCGACGGATTTGCTCGGCCGAGCACGACAGCACGCAGCCGACGTTGCCACCGAGCACTTCCCTGACCTTCCGGTTGAAGCGATCGACTGGGAAATTTCACATCGAGCCCAACGACTGGAACAGATGCATCGGTGGCACCACGAATGTCACAGAAGCACGCGTACAACCAATTCTCGATGCATTTTCTTCTACCGAGATTCCCATATTTGTCGAGCCGACCTATCTCCCGTCGTCGTCTCACACCGAGACAATCTCTGGCTATTTGCTGCCGATCGTTCTGAATGCCGGTGACACGATGTGGATCACAGGAGCGCACCATGAATGGGTTCGCTCGGTCGATCTTGATTGGGACTACGTCCAGCCGGAAGCGTACATTGTTCTGAATCCAGCGTCGTCAGTTGCGACGTACACACGGGTAGACTGTGACCTTGATGTCGATGACGTCGTTGCCTATGCTGAACTCGCCGAACAGATCCTCGACCAAGAAATCGTCTACCTCGAATACTCTGGTATGCTTGGTGATCCAGCTGTCGTGGCTGCCGCACGAGATGTACTTTCGTCAGCACAACTCTTCTATGGAGGCGGGATTCACGACTACGACTCAGCTTATGAGATGGCGAAAGTGGCAGACACAGTCGTTGTGGGTGATGTGCTCCACGACGCTGGTATCGAAGCGGTTGAGGCAACCGTTCGTAGCGCGAAGGATGCATAGCACGAGTCATAATCGTGCTCTCTACGATCAAAGAGACAATTAGGAAGATTGAGATTGTGCGCCTGGAATCGGTCGCTCACCGGTTAGTATCCCATACTAACTACACATTCCACCGGTTTTCTCTTTGGGCTTTGCAGCTACTCGTGTCGGGTGACCGGCGTCTCATTTTTAACTTCTATATTGAATTTCTATATTGTCCATAAATACTATCTAGTTATACATATTATTACATTCTATACATGAACGCACTCAAGACGATTTAGAGCAGTACAACGGATCGCTTGTTCGTATAAACGCCCGGTGCTGGGTCCTCACGGGGTGAGCTACAATGCACGACTGCGAGAACAGTACGCAAGACTCCGGTACCGTATCGACACGCAGACGAGCGTTTCTCACAGCTGGTGCAAGTGCTAGAGTGACGGCGCTCGCTGACTGTCTCCTCCCGGCTAGCACGAGCGGTGGAAGTGTCTCACCAGCAAGACCGACGAACAACAGCACGAACGCAACGAGCGGTAACTTCCAAGCAGTCGACCCCAAGCAGTGGCGCGGAGAGTTTCAGAATGTCGTAAATATGGCGAAGGCCGGTGCGGATCCGACCGGTGAGGAAGACGTCTCGCCTATAATCCAGCGCGAGATTGCGAGTCACACACTGCTCTACTTCCCGCCCGGTCGCTACAAGATGAATAGCCAAGTTCGGCGCGTCGGGCTTCGGAATCTCGGGATTATAGGCCAGAACGCGACGCTTGTCCACGGGAAAGTGGATGCGATCGAAGGCTTCGATGTGACAGCAGGCGAGTTCCACGGTCCTGCCCAACACTTCAAAATCGGAATTCCTGATGATCCACATCGAGGGAAGTTCGTGTTCGGCGGGTTCACGCTCGATTGGCGCGGGAAGGACCAAGGGATGCAGGTGTTGAATCACCACACAGCGGGAACATCCGAAATTCGCTCGCTTCGTCAGGTTGGACTGCATTCTCTCGGGTGCCAAGGTCCACTTCGGGTCAATCCGGCCACAGAAGCAGCGCGAGCTCGCGTGCACAACGTCGATTTCCGGTTTGGTGGCCTCACCTACCAGAAGACGATCAACACGCGAGATACGTACGATAATGGTCCAAACTCGGGTCGGTCATGGGCAACCTCGGGAATTACGATGCATCCGAGGACACAGGGCTATCTTCGTGTCGAGAATTCGTTGTTCGGTGGGTGGCCAGACAATGGTATCTACGTCAAGGGTGGCAACCCCGGAACAGGCGATGGGACGGTCGACGTGGTGAACTGTGTGGCAGCGAACAGCCAAGCATCGAATATCCGCATCGGAGGTGCTGGCTCACGGATCCACAATTGTGTGGTCGTGACCGATTGCTCGTTTGGTGACGAGTTCTACTCAGAGCAGCGCCCGATTCGCCTCGATGATGGAACATGCACAGTGTCGAATACGAAAATCCTCCAGACAAAGCCGACGGGATGGTCACTCACGATTCAGCACGCGGTCGAAAAAGCCGTAGTGAAAAATGTGGAGGTGACAATCAAGGAGACGCCGATGACATCGCTCGTCGTTGACGATGGTGTACGCTGGAGTGGACACCCTGTATCTGCTGGCTGACTGTCCGCTTGGTAGGAGAGTTTGTTAGGGGAGATGGGCTAATAGGTTGGTGTTGGGCGTGGGCGGGGGCGGTTATCTGGCAGAGACGGGATTCTAGTCATTGAGAGTGTTTGAAGATCGAATGATATGTTACCGATTAGCCCCTAAACTCTATTAGCACACCTTCCCTGAGCAGAGCGTATGGAGAACGCGTCATCGTCACAGTCAAAGCCATCGATACGAACGACACGTCCGGACACCGAGTCGATCACTGCTGCCGTGGTGACGGCAGTGACTGAAGCGAATGGCACGAAGCCTGTGACGCCCCTCTATGAGGTGATTGACCCAGATGCACTCGAGGATCTCTATCAGCATGGCTCACCGAAAGTGAGCTTCGAGTATATTGGGTTTCACGTTACGATTGATTCCGATCACACGGTTTCTGTCTCTGCGATGGATACTTAGGACGGTACTCTTGGGAGCCAGTGGTGAAATCAGCGGTATCGTATACAGAAATACTCAGATCGCACACCTCCATGTTGCACTAAGCGGTTGTCGAAATAGGTGGCTCCCCACCCTTGGAGAAACGTGAAATCTTGCTTGCCAGCATAAGAAGACTTCAGAACCCAGTTTCGACCCTTCGAATTGGTAGTGTATAACATGCATGTGTGGCCTCTCGAAAGTTAGTAGCTTATATTAGCGCTGGTCAATCAATTTATACCGCTGAGATTAACCCCGAGTATCTAGCCTACAGCGAGCTCGTGATTATCGCGTTCAAGAGCGCGATGAATGGGCATGTCAGGATGGTACAAGGCAGGATCAGCAGACCTCTTCGAGTGCGCCCAAGCGAATAGTGTCCATCACTACTGGTTTTCAAAGAGGTGGTTACTACACTTCAACCGGTCGGCAGACAACGGTCAGACCGATGAGAGCGACGAGTATCCGGTGACGCCAACGGGCAAGGTCAAGGGTGATGGTACGATCGCTGAGCGACTGATATCAGTAGCACCGGAATATGGTTGAAGAAACCCCGTCGCAAGTAGCTGTGAGCCGTGATCATCGTGGGATAGATTCCGCCGAAACGTGTAGAGCAGATCCATTGGTGTAAGCAACCGATTTAGATCGTTCCACTCTCTTGTCGGGGCAGATACCAGATGTAATCGGTAGATTTGTTTTGAGTACATCCCCATATGTTATTATTTTATATTAGACATCATATATAATATTAAACTCAATAAGATATATGTGCGATGATGAGAATCATATCTTAATGGATTCAAAAAAATCCGACAAGGAAAGAAGGAGAAAACTCCTTCAAGCAACAGGGAGTATTGGTGCAGCGTCCTTATTCGGCATTCTCCCGACTATGGGGAAGGAGACCACTGATACAAAAAAGGATAAAATACAGAATAAAATTGAATCATCAATCTCTAAAAACGGTCCTATTGTAAAGACTCATCGAGAACGGCCGAAAAGAGAGATCTTTCCGGATAATGGACCTTTTATTGTACATATCGAATATGGCAACGGTATTGAAAAGGTGCTCAAAATGGAGTTGCCGGATACATCCACTCTAAAAGCAAAATTTGATGGTACAAAATATACTCGCACTGTCAGTGATAAAGACAAAAAAGAGATGGAAAAAGAACATTTGAAGGCCGAAAGAAATCTTCAGAAATCGATTCGGCAAGACACAAAGCGAACAAATCACCAATATAGGAAATGATAAAATGGCTAGAACTATAAAAATTGGAACTGACTACGGTTTAGGTGGAGGATCGTATACCGGTCGGAAAGGTGCATATGTTAAAAACGGGGGTGTAGCAGGGAATCATGCTGAAGCTTGGGACAGTGCAGGGTTCGTAGCAGCTAGTGCAGGAACATTAGCACAAAGTCAAACTGGATCCTGGGCCGAAGTGTTTCAGATTATAGATGTTGTTAAAGCAAATGGCAGGAATAAAGGTGACATCCGAATTCAATTTGGAGGTCACTACGAAGGAGGAATGTCAGCGATTATAGGATATGCATCTGTAAAGATTAATGCATTCCTATATAATGTGACTCTGAACAGAATGGTGCAGACAGAACCTATCTTTACCAAATCAATCCAATATGCGGGTCAGAAAAAATGGTGTACTAACTATACAAACCAGAACATCGTTAGTACAGTCTATGCGGGATACAGATATCGAGTAGGAATCCGTCTTGAAGCAGTTGCCTCTTCAGACGGGATTGCTTATGGATCTTCAGACTGGTACGAACCAATCAATAATAGTCTCCCCACTGTCTGCGGAACTCCTGGGTACGCAAATGTTAACAAGTTAAGAGTTCTTTGGCCCGCTATCTAAACTAGCACCTTTTTGCACTAAGGCTTATGTAGATGGCAACCATGTGGTGATATGTCACTAATTCCATGACTACTCAAGTTCCTTCCAATTACCAACCTACCTTTGCGACAAAGCTAATTTCCGGCTTTTATCTTTCATTAATAAGCTATGCAACGATATCAATTCTTGTGTCGGTTTACTATGTAATAGGTGGAGCCGGTCAGTTCCAAACATCGCCAATTATGGCCTTTATCGGGCTAATAATTCTTTCTTCTATCATAATCCCGTTCATCTATGGATATATGAATATCAAGAGATCGATTTCGACCCCAGAAGAAGAGTCCAATACGCGCCAGCAAGATTTATTTTTTATTGCTGGTTTTATACTGGTATTCCTTGTAATAGCAATAGTGGCTTCACAATTATTTAAGCCTGATTTCTCAACATGGCCATTAATTTATGCAACCTCACATTTCCTCGCTCTTTCTATTTCGTACACAATCTCTAAAATACTCATAACATGACGTAGGTAGTATTACTGTAAGTACCATTGAGAATTCAGTCTGAGTCACACTCGAGACAGTCCTGGACGACCTCGTGTTCATCTGCATTTTGCTCTGTCTTATCTCATTCTGTCCGACGGGAAGAACGTACCATTGATTAGTTAAGATATATAAGGTCGCAAAGTGGTTAAGCCCTCTGTCTGAGGTTCCAGCGATACCCACGAAAGCAGTGTTGATTCCGCTTTTACGCACGCTCAGTATGGGACGGTCTTAAGGCCGTCACGGTCACAGTCGTAGACTCGGCATCGCCTTCGCCGTTCTGGTCAGCCTCTGAGAAGATGGCACTCAGCTTGCTGTTGTTGGTCAAGTTTCACTCGTGATCACGTGCGTGTAGATGGTGTCACGATGGATGTAATGCAGACATGTGCATGATATTATCTCGCCGGTTATATCGTCAATAGAGATGACATATCGGTGGTCTACGGGATTCTCAGTGGACAAGAGCCACGTTAAGGATCGAAAAATTTCATACGTTTTTTAGACCGGTGTTCCCCAATTCCACTGCCGCTTATACTGCCCACAGGAAGTCAATCGCACAAAATCGGTGATTTTGGAAAATCGACCTCGCTGCCGTCGCACGTTCTACTTCGGTTATAGAACCAATCACGCATTTTGAAACGCGCCAAAATCCCAGAAAGTAGACTACTTTTCTCCAGTTGTTCGGCATAGCCGAATCCAGTCGTCGATTTCATCAACAGATGGCACGCTAAATACGCATCACGCACTTTGTAACTCTCCGAGCAAGATGCTAAATTGAGAGCGTAGATTTATGGCAATAGAAAACCAGTTAGTTCTATGAATAAACTCGGCATCAATAGTCAGTGGCTACTCACCGAAAGCCTCCGCGTTGGAACAATCCTCTTAATCGGCTTTCTCCTCGCCTATTTTCTCGACGAATTCATCGCAGCGTTCGGTATTGAACTCCTCTATGGACTACGGAGTACTCTCATCACAGTCATCCAAAATACCGCGCTCCTCACTGGATTACTCTATGTGATTACGAAGGGGATTAATACCTCTTCGTCATCCGCCAATCATCGTGGCGATTAGCGGTTAGAAAGCAGAAAACGGGCATCACGTGTCTTTTGTACGATCTGTAGCTACAATTTGGATTATCTTCGGATTATTGACTAGACGCCATTTGTTATTGGTCAGTTTAAATATTTAGAACTGAGATAGTAGCTAAGGAACAGGATAGGGGCGATGAGAACAAAGACAAACCAAAGACCGGGGTCAAAGAGGATAGTTCCGACGGAACGATGAGGATAGTATATTTTTGCCCAGATCATCATTCCGATGAGGAGCATGCCAAGGACGGTAAGACCACCGAGTGCCGGCCTTTCTTTAAGATATTCATTGAGAGAGTTGGTCATTTGATACCGATTATTTCTTTATTAGCAAGCGTTAAAAATCTATCATTGATCCGTCCTCGCTCATCTTCATCTGGGAGAGATGGAGTTTCTTAGACCCAAGAGCAATAGAGAGCGTGTATTTAGCCGGTAAATCGTAATAGAACACCAGTAGATTGCCGTGTCTATTTCTTCTGGTCTTGTTGGTGGGCGATACGCTGTTGAGCGTCGGCAATAGCTTCTATCGCGACGAGAAATCGCCACAGTAAGTAGAGCGGAATGATGATTAGTGCGGGAAGCAGTCCAAGTAGAGGTGAACCCGCTAACAGAATTGAATATAGTAAAAATAGTACATATAGAACAATTATCGTGGCAGCCCAACTTCGCGGAATTGGCGGGGGTGATGAGTCAGCCATACCTCCCCTCTATTCGCTGTTATCTTAACCATTCTTCTGACCGTTTCTTTTCACTCACCGTCGAACACCACCTCTCCCTGTAACCGATACCGCCCTCTATGCAACACAACGTGACGAACAGTATCCTCAGTTGAGAGTCTGGTCGATGATCGGACCACACTACGAACTGCGCACAGATTGATTCGGGGGTCCCGGGGTGGTGTTACTTCCGCTTATGGATTTAACCGGCAGAGAATCAGGTTAGGTCAACCATGGCTGGCACGTCACCAGAATCAACCCCACAGACACAAACAGATAAAACAAGCATGATGTATACAGACTATCTTGATTTTAATTACACGATAAATAGATAATCAAAATATTGATGGTGATGGAGGTAATAGAGAACAATGTCGGTACGTCATCCACAACAATTGAATTGGTCAGTACCCGACATCCGTGGTAGAACCTTGTTGAACCCAATGACTCCCACGGCTTTTCGATACTGGCGTTCTCGTTAATATACAATACTAACCATGGCTATTGGGAAGAGAAGTATACAGATTGGGCTATTTAAATCGTTGGCGTATGCAACCCATCTACTAACCCCCTCCCCACACTAATGAATACCTGTCGATAGAACTGTATTTAGACATCACATTTCCTTCGACAACAGTCCCCGCTTCAGAAACGTCATGTCTGTAAAGGGAACACCCGCCCTGTTTTTCGCGTGATTCTGTACCTAACATGTACCAATGACATTACTACGTGTGCCGCTGGCGTGTCAAAGCAAAGACTGACACCCAGCGGAATGCGGACCATCACGGTGGTATCATTCTACATCCCTACCCCAGTGATTGAATGGATGTATGGGAGCCATCACCGTTTCACGTTGTCACAACCCTCTTTCACACCCGTAGTGGTGGAACGGGTGTAGTTGTCCCACCACAGGAGTTACAACCCACGAGGGTCCACTGTGAACTACAATCCCGTGACAGCACCCACTACCGTTCGTTCCACGACCGAGTGACAGACGTCTATTGTCGTGACTGAAATGCTAACGCCGTGGATTCGTCTACAACAGACGTTGAAGTGGTTGATTCAGTTGGTTAGCATTCAGTCATGTAATGAACGGATGCACCGCTCGAACGTTCGTCCGTGGTCAGCCTCTCCAAACTCGTGATACTGCTATGCGTGGATGAGTTCGTGCCGGACGGTGGAGCTGAATTGCTCCCACCCGTGGTGTTCGTCAGCCGTCCAGGTCAGCGCAATCGTGATTGCCGCTGTTGTGGGGTCATACTTCGTGACGCCTGCCTGTCGTTGCGCTCGATGTGAAATCTCCCAATCGATCGTTTCGACTGGCAGCTCTGGGAAGTGCTCGGCGGCGACGATCGTTGCGTGCTGTTGTGCTCGGTCGAGGAGGGCTGTCGGTGTCTCCGGTGTATCGTCAGTCGTAGCGTTCGCGCTTTCGGTGAGCGTTCGCGCTTTCGGTGATAGCCAAGAACCTCAATTCATATTTTTGTGGCCTCGTAAATAGTCGTCGTCCCGCTCAGTTCGTTCGCGACGATGAGAAGCGAGTTGTCCGTCGGGCTATCTTCGGCCGGAACGAAGGTCAGCCCCTCCGGTGCGAGGTCACCAGCTGCACCGGCCGCCAGTTCACCACTTTCGAGTGCTTCGGCGAGGTTCGGGTTGGGACCGGTCAATCCCAGTTCGGTGAAATCGAATATCCGATTGTTCACGTACTGGACGAACACAGGTTTCTGGGGGGTAGAAATGTCGAACACCATCACACCGCCAACTTCCTCCAACCCCATGAACGCGTAGTCGGTTCCGTCGACGGTGCCAACTGCCACTCCTTCCGGTTGGGGGCCGGCTTTTGGACTCTCTTCGTCGAGCTGAATCGAGTCCGAACCGGTGTTGAACGCAGCTTTAGGGAGCTTTCCTTTGGAGATGAGGTCAGCGATGGTGCTCTCGATCATGTCGCCGCTCTCGAAGACGAGGTCGATACCGTCGTCAGTCGGTTTCCAAATCGCGAACGAACGACCGCCGTAGATATACAGCTCTTCGAGTATTCCGTCATCGTTTACGTCACCGAAGATGCTCGATACTCTGAGACCGACTAATGACGAGAGCGTGCACCTGTCGAACCGTGATTCGTCGATCGGAACGTCGATACGTCCGTCATCATTCGTGTCGACGCCGAAGGTTCCATTCTCCTCGATGAGAGTGCCGAACTCCGTGAACCCACTGTAGCCACGAGGGTCGCCCTCGTTGGCAGTTACCAAATATGTCTCCCCCTCGACTGTATATGCGTCTATCGAATCGGGTTGGTAGACTCCGAAGAGCGGTTGCGGTTTGATATCGATCCGTTTGTCGTCTATCGCGTCGAGCGCGTTCCTCGGGAGCGAGAAATTCTTAATTCCAAGTGGAACGATGTCACGGACGCTCGCCTGGGCAATGTCGACAATGGCGATGGCGTTGTTTTCCTGAAGGACGACGTACGCCGTCTCGGAGTCGTTGGAGACCGCGATGTACTCCGGTTCGAGGTCCTGTGCAACCGTCGCGTTCGGTCCATAGATGAGGACGCCTTTCTTGCGGAGCGCCTCCTTTTGCGAATCGAATTTTTGGAACCCAGCGGTTGCAACGTCCACGTTTTGAACACCACGCGAAACATCGATAATATTGACCGAACCGGGTGGGTCGATGTCGTACGAATCGTTGGGTTCGCCCTCGCAGGCGACGAGCAATGACTCGCCATCGGGGGTGAACGTCACCATATCGGGGAGAAAACCGACGGTTACCGAATTCAGAAGGTCGAGACTCTTGGTATCGTAGAAAAAGATCCGACCCGGCTCGGTTTCCGGGTCGGCAGCGACGGCGACAGCAACGACGCCATCGCGAGCAGCAGCGCTGTTTGCGGGGCCAGGGTTCTGCCAGACATCCGTAATTCGAATCGAATCGACCAGCGTCGGGTTCGAAGGATCGGAAATGTCGAGGACGTCGACACTGGTTTCGTTCGCATCCACGACGAACGCACGCTCCGTGCATGCGTCGTAGGTAGGGATTTCCGCGGCATCTTCGTTGTACACGCCGCTTTCGTACCGCCCGATCTGCGTCAATAGCCCCATCGAGTTTTCATCGAGATGCCTGGACTCTGCCCCTCCAACCGTCGATACCGCCGGTGTCAGGAAGAGCGCCCCACCAAGTTTGAGAACACTTCGTCGCCCCAGCGTTTGTCTTTCCGTCATCTGTCTGTCCATCGACTATTAGCTATTATTTAGTAATTCACTCTTGATTACACCTACTCCTACATTTATTTCCCATCAAAGCTCGCGTTGACGAGTTTGCAGTCAGAATGTACACCCATACAGGGAGGGGTACGACAGTCAGGGTCTGTTTACTATTAAGAGATGAAAGACAAGAGAACAATGCAAGAGAGGAGGCAGGAGTGGGATTAGATGTTGTAAAACGATATCTATATTCTTCCCCTCCAAATAATCATTTACTTCTGATATATCTAGCCACACTATTCGATCTCGCGTTTGCCGCGTTTGGCTCCAGTAGCCTCTTGCTTGTGACCAGAAAGACAAACAAAATCCAATCACAGTCGGCCACTGCACGGCTACTGATTGGGATGAAAATTCAATGGCTTACACAATTATCCTGCTCGGGTTTGTTCTACTGTACTGTTCCGGATTGTGTACTGTCTACGAACGGTGAGTAGTGCTGTCGGTGTCTCAGGTGTATCATCGGTCGATACATCCGCGCTTCCTGTAAGCGTTCGTTGGTCGTTAAATCCGAGAACGTCAATCGGCGTGCCATGGATAAAAAGGGCTGAAGCAGTGGTTAGTTCGGCAGTTCTTTTCGTCTCGTTCGCACGCATGGCCAGCATGGGAAGTCACCGAGACCGTCGCAGCCACAGTCTTCGGGTTCGGTCTCGTTGTCGTCCTCGGACCGGAAGGTGTCGAATGTCCTGTCGTCGATTGCGTTTTCGATGGCGGCCATGTGTTTGCAGAAGGCATTGCGGTGGACGTGATGCGGACACGTACACGCCATCAGTTCTTCGGTCACGTCGTCGATGGAGACTGTGATTGGTGCATCGTTTCGTACCTGTGGAGTCCACTACAGCAGTCTTATTACTCTCTATTACATACTGTTACGTATGCCCGTTGACTTCGAGAGCTATCACCCAACAGAGCTACCGAATGAAAAGACGAATGGACGGTACATCCTCGAGTTTCTTGCCGACGATCCAGAATTGGGATACCGTGCTGGTGAATTAGCCAAGGAACTCGATATCCCCCGTGGGAGTGTTGGAACGACACTGAGTCGACTTGAAACGCGGGGACTCGTCCGGCACAAGGGAGAATACTGGGCAATCAACCCTGAAGCGTACGATGCTCACACGGCGAGCCTCATCGGATTAGAGACGGTTGCAATTCAGTTCGAGGGCGACTACTACGACGAGAATCCGGACTGGGACGAAGATCTGCCAGATCTTGACGAAGAGGAGCAAGAGAGCGCGTCGACGGAGGAGGAGTGATGTATGACCGTGGTTCCGTGGTCATCGCTTCTGATCCGTTTGGAAATACACCTCGACGACCGTATTTGATTATCAGCGGTCAGAATCATCCGTTTGCTGGGCAACAGTATATTGCTCTCGGAATCACCACCAAAGAGTATCCCGAAGGACTCTCACTAGTGGACGAATTCGAGGCGGGCACACTGAATCGAGAGTCGTTTGTCTCTCCGTGGGCTGTCGTTTCACTCATGGACATTGATATTGATCGTACAGTTGCTCGACTTACATCGGAGTTTGTGGATACCGCGGTCGAAACGATGACGCAGTACGTCTTCGAGTGATATTCACGGCCCTTTGTCGAGTGTCACTCGTCGTCGGAGCGGGCACCATAAGTTAGTATGAGCTACTAACCAAGGATTGCTCTAAAACTCGAAGCAAAAGCGATAGAACTGACTCATCCAGAAAGCAGTGAGCCGCGAGAATCTTCCTCATATCTATTCCTTATCGCGAGAACTACTTAAATGAGAATCGGTCAGTGGTCGTTGGCCTCCTCGACACGGAGTGACCCTCCACACTCACTACAGCTATACTCCTCAGGGTTGCGAACGGTCTTCGAGCGTCGAAACCGGGCAATCCGACCGCCACAGTCCTCGCATACAAGCCACCAATTGGGTGCAGTGAAGCGTTCGCAGTGCCGCGAGGTATTGAGGGCGTCCGTCCAGCGGGTGAACGTTCGCCCGTGATCTGCCTCACCGAACTTGTGATATCGCTAGAAGTGGACAAGTTCGTGCTGAATGGTGGAACTGAATTGCTCCCACCCGTGTTGTTCGTCGGCCTTCCAAGTCAGCGAGATCGTAATCTCTTCTGTTGCAGGGTCGTACGTGGTGACGCCTACCTGTCGTTGGGCTCGGTGTGAAATCTCCCAGTCGATAGTTTCGACCGGCAAGTCAGGGAAGTGTTCGGTGGCAACGTTCGTTGCGTGCTGTCGTGCTCGGTCGAGCAGGGCTGTTGGTGGGGTCAGCCCCTCAAATCACCATTAGATCGTTCGATCTGTTGCGTTCGTTTGACACCATCACACTCTTCAATAACCTCAATAACGCCGTCCGGTACTAGATTGCGCCAGCGATCACCACGAAGCATCCGATCGCGAATCTCCGATCCCTGCAATTTGTCCCGATCGAACATCGGTGACCGTTGAACCTTGATACCCGCTTCTTCGAACAACCGAATAACAAGTGGATTGTTCGAATACGCAACATCGAAGTGGGGACTCATCCCTTGAAGATGGCTTACCCAAACAGCGTTCCGATTCAAATCCTCAATCGGAACAGCGTAAGTCGTAATATCGAGCTGCCGGTGAGCTTTTGTGAGCATCATGACGCGCTCGCCAGCAGTGAATGGGTTTCGTTGGGTGTGTGACTGATCGGCACTTCCAATACCCACAACTAACTCATCAACTTCGCTCGCAATCTCTTCGATAACCGCATGGTGACCATCATGATATGGCTGGAATCGACCGATGTAGAATCCACGGAACATGCTTAATCGCTCTAAATACAGCGAGCGACTGCATCACTCTTCGGTCTACTCGAACACGTTCATAGCCCACCAGACAATAATGGTGAGTGGATCATGTGAAATCGACTTCAGAGGAGACATCATATGACAGTTTCCAGATGTTTGGTGCCGTTATGCGTTGTTCATTCGTTGGCTTGTTGTCTCACCACACTTCTGGCACGTGGCAATTCGATATGGTTCACGCGAGAACTCGGTATTGTCTTGTTTCGTACTTTCCGTTCGGATCTCGATCGAGACTGTATGTGTGGTATCACGCTTGCAAGTCTCGCATGGTTCAATCTGTGTCTGTGATGTGTGATGTTCCCCCGTCATGAAAATCCCTTCCCAAGAGAGTAATATACGTATTCAAACATAAAACGCACTCTTTGTTAGCTCGTGTTCGAACCGATTTTTTCCAACATTAGATGGAGACCTGCCGAGTGATATTATTCACACTTCACGAGCGTTCGCTGGTCGGTAATATTCGAGAACGTCACTTGGCGTGTCATGGATACAAAGAGCTGGAGCGGTGGTTAGTTCGGCAGTTCCTTCCGGCCTGTTCGCACGCATGGCCAACACGGGAAGCCACCGAGCCCGTCGCAGTCACAGTCTTCGGGTTCGGAGTCGTCCTGTCGTCGATGGGTGGCCATCTACTGGTGGTTTATGGGGTTTTCGTGAGTCTCATTGGTGACCTCAACCATTCCCAACCACGAATGCTCGTTCTTTATCATGATGGAGTGTCGATCGGTTAGCCTCCGGGGAGCGTCCGAACGACGCCAGTGGTTTCGAGTATCATCCAGCAGAGAAAGAGGGCGTAGCCGACGAGCAAGCTGTATGCCTCTGGCGTGGTCAATTCCATCGCCGTTCGGAGGAACGAAAACAGGATTACAGTCGCGACGACCAGCACTCCCATCATTGGAACGGCGAGCGCGAAATCGACCGGTGCTGCTCCGGCAATAAGTACACCTGCCGGGATTGCCACCAGCAGGTCGAAAGTATTGCTACCGAGTACGTTCGCGAGGCTGGTGACATCCTCGTCTCTGCGGGCGGCCTGCACGCTGACAAATGCATCAGGAAGACTCGTCGCCGCGGCGAGTATCGTCAATCCCCACAGGAACGGTGGTGTTCCAAACGCCTCACCGAAGGTGAGTGCGGCCCGGACGAGCCCCTCCACGGCGATGACAATAACGATGAGACTCATGATGAGACGGATCCACTCTTGACCCACACGAATACTCGTCACCTGAGGGACGCCGTACTCTCGAGAATCGAGATATTGAATGAAGACGTAGAGTCCGTAGAGACCGACCAACGGAAGAACGAGGAGCCGTGTCACCTCCCCGGTAAGGTCGCCCCCACCGAGTGGATTGTAGATAACCGCCAATGCAAAGATCAGGAGGAGTGACGCCACGGCCAGCATGTAAAAGAGCGCCTCTTTGTAGACGACATCTCGGCTTGAGGTATACCGGTCGGTGACTAATCCGCTCACCCCAGGGATTACGAGAATATTGAAGATTGCTGACCCGACGATGGCACCGACTCCGAGGTCGAACGCTCCGTGCAGCAGCGTCGAAAGGACGGTGCTCGATAGCTCCGGGAAACTCGAACCGATGGCAGTGATGATTGCCCCCTGCACGATGGCGGGTAAACCGTAGTACGCGGCCAACTGTTCGCTTGCATCTTCGAGCCACCCACTCCCTTTCCAAACGACAGCGGTGGCGACGATGGCAACCAGCGTGGACCAAAGCAGCCCTTCCATCGTCTATCCATCAACAGCAACGATTATCAAACGATACCAAATTTTGGATGTCACTATGAGATCCTCCTGTCCACCACGATGACCTGTGGCAGGGAAATATTAGGAATATTGTCTACCGGCCAGCTTGGGACGTGCCAAGAACAAAGTCTGTCCCTGGCAAAGTGTAGATGAACTACGCAGCACGGAGAATCCGAGAACGATCGTCCTATCGAAGCGATTATCATGAATCCGATTACAAAAGGAAAGATTACATTCGAAATCTGGCGTGCCAGGCGAGCGACTCGCTCGCAAATCGATCTACAACAACAACGACGGCTGGAGAACATACTGTCGTTCGTCCGGCGACAGTCACGGTTCTACAAGCAACACTTTGCGGATATCCCTGACGAAGTTACCAACCTCGAAGCGTTTCCACCGGTAACGAAGTCGGTGCTGATGGAGAATTTCGACGACGTGGTCACGGACACCGCCGTGACGAAAGCCGAAATCGACGAGTTCGTCGCCGATGAAGCGACGATCGGAACGCGTTTTCTCGATCGGTATCCGGTCTGGGTAACGTCTGGGACAACCGGCGAACCGGGTATCTTCGTTCAGGATGAGACCGCACTAACCATCCTCAACGTCGTCCCGGATCGGTGGACACTACCGGTATTACTTGGCGTCGAGCAGTTCAGCCGAATCGTCAAGAACGGTGCTCGAGGTGCAGAGATTGCAGTCACCGGTGGTCATTTCGCTGGTGCGTCTGGAGTCGCGCTAATGCGCCGTGAGTCCACGTTCTACCGAAATCGCATTGAAATGTTATCGCCAATGCAGCCGATGTCTGATCTCATAGACAAACTCAATCGATACCAGCCAGCCTTCCTCGTTGGCTACTCGACCGTCCTCGTTGAACTGGCGCAAGCCCAACGAGATGGTCGCCTCGACCTCAATCCGGTATTCATTGCCCCGACTGCGGAGCCAATCTCGGGTCCAGAAAAACAGGAACTTGTACGGGCATTCGATTGTGCGGTGCGTGAGATCTACGGTGCCACGGAGTTCTTCCCGATTGCGGTCGAGTGTGAACATGGAAACCTCCACGCTAATACTGACTGGGTGGTTCTCGAGCCAGTTGATGAGGAGTATCAACCGGTCGAATTCGGTGAGCCTTCCGAAACCGTGCTGATAACGAACCTAGCAAACCGAATTCAACCGCTCGTCCGATACGACCTCGGTGACAGCATCACGATGTACGAGGAGCGCTGCCCATGTGGGAGTGCGTTCCCCATCATCGAAGTCGAAGGACGGCAAGGGGATGTTCTCCGGTTCGAAACCAATGATGGAGAAGAAATTCCGATTTTTCCACTCGCACTCTCCAGTGTTGTTGAGGAAGTGTCGGGAGTACATCGAACGCAAATCGTTCGTACAGCCCCCGACACACTCCAGGTTCGCATTGAGGGTACTTCTGATATGACCGAGCGAGACGTCTGGGAGCAAGTCGAGCAGAACCTTCACTCGTTTCTTCGGAACCAGGGAATCAGTGGAGTGGCCATCGAAGCCGCATCAGAGGCACCACAACGGAATACACGAAGTGGGAAATTCCGTCACGTTTGGTCCGAACTGGAGCGCTAGACCACGTTTTTCGGAGATCAACTGTATCGAGATATATCAGTCGAGCCGTTCGACCGTTTCATTGGTTCCGTCCACTCGGACATGGTTGCCCATTCCAAGTTCAGTCGTCGCTCTGTTGACTCGAGACATGGTTTTGATCTATCGCACTCGGAGCAGTGGTGTACACAGCTATCCGCTAATCGGGGGGATAAGAAACGTAGACACAAAAGAAATTGATTGATAGTGAATGAATACGAGGTTAGTTCGGTAGTTCCTTCCGTCCCGTTCGTACGCACGGCCAGCACGGGAAGCCGTCAAGACCGTCGCAGTCACAGTCTTCGGGTTTGGTCTCGCTGTCGTCCTCGGAGGGAAAAACGTCAAGCGTTCCGTCGTCGGTTGCGGTTTCGACGACGGCCATGTGTTTGCAGTAGGCGTTGCGGTGGACGTGATGCGGGCAGGTACAGTCCATTAGTTCGTCGGTCACATCGTCGATGGCAACTGTGTACTGGTGGTCTGTGGGGTTCTCGTGGCTCTCGTTGGTGACTTCGACGAGTCCGGGGGCATCGACGTCGAAGGCGAATTGTTCGGCCTGTGCGCGGTTCTGTGCCGTCTCGTCAGCTTCAAGTTCACTAGGCGATTTCGTTGACATGGTCTTCTGGGTAGCATTACGGAAGACCGGTGCCGGGTGTTAGAGCACCCGGCGCGTTTCTACACACGCCCGAGGGCACCGTTCTTCCTTACCAATTGCTACTCCAGACGTTCATGCCCAATAGCAGACGCATCTGATCAAGTAAGCTTGCTATAGATAAATTTTTATTTCATTCCAATATTGGTTTCTACTGATGCGAGCTCGACTCATCGCTATCTTCAGTTTGATTCTCCTGACCACTGGGGCAGTTGCTCCAGTTACAGCAAATACAGGCACGAGTAGGACTGTCCACTCGGCGAATACGATGTGCTCATTCCCGATCACCGTCACCGATGCAACCGGGACACAAATCACCATCACGCAGGAGCCACAGCGGGTCGTCACGCTCAATCCAAGCGCTGCGCAAATGATGTGGGAAATCGGTGGAAAGTCCAAGGTCGTCGGCGCCTCCCAGTATGCAGCCTATCTCGATGGAGCAAGTTCGCGCACGAACATCTCTGGCTCCGGGAACGCGTACGTCAGCGAAGAGAAAGTAGTCAAACTCAAGCCAGACTTAGTCTTGGCACCAGACACAGTTCCGAACAGTACCGTTCAGAAACTCCGTCAGGCGAACGTAATCGTCTACCGGTACCGAGCGGCTGCGTCAATGACCGACATCAAGAACCAGACCCGACTCACGGGCAAGCTCACGGGTGAGTGTTCAGGCGCTCGACAGGCTGCCTCACAAATGCAATCTCGACTCGCAACGATTCACCATGCGGTTAACGGGACGAACCGACCGCGCGTCCTCTACACGTTCTTTGGGTACACCGCAGGTAAGGGAACGTTCATCAACCAAATCATTACAACGGCGGGTGGAGACAACGTCGCCGCCGACGCCGGCATCTCAGGATACAAGAAGATCAGTAAGGAGACGATTGTCAACCAGAACCCACAGTGGATCATCCGAAACGACCAACAGCCGACCGTTCCACACACCCCGGCCTACAATAGTACCGGTGCGGTGAAGCACGGAAATGTTATCGTTCTAAATCGCAACTACATCAGTCAGCCCGCTCCACGAGTTATCCAACCGATTACGAAGCTTGCGAAGAAGCTTCACCCCGATGCGTATGCGGCGACAAACGTGTCGACAACGCTTGCTGGACCCAACACGACACAGACTGGCAATGCGAATACATCAACGTCGACCACCAGTACGTCGGAATCTGAGCAGGAGACGACTTCGACGAGCAATCCTGGCTTCGGGGTCGGAATCGCGCTCGTTGGAATCGTAGGCACTCTCATTGTCATCGCGATGAGGAGAAACACGTAATGACCGTAGCACCCGCGAGCACAGTCGGAATAAGACTACAACCGAGGATACGACGAGGATGATCACGTCATTCGACCTCTTCGGGACGCTCGTTGAGGCACCGCGGCCGCAGAATCCAGCGTCCGCGATTGCAGCGGCGCTCGAAGCCCGCGACGTTCCAATTCCCGACGACTGGCCAGACGCCTTTAGCGAGTACCACCTCGACCTGCCCGAGGGCGCTGAACTCTCGCTTCCCGAGCATACAGAAGCCGCACTTGCCAGCCGCGGTATCAACCCAAACAATCAGAATCCTCTTACTGGTGTCACCAGCGATCTCGTCGCTCGAGCCGTATTCGATGCCTTTGATCCAAGACCTGTGACAACTCGCGAGAGTGCAATTGCCGCCGTGGACGTAGCGTCCGAGCGTGGCGATGTGGCGATACTTTCGAACTGCACAGTTCCGAATCTCGTATCCCGCACACTCGAACAGTCGACACTCGACGAGGCACACTTCGACGCAGTCGTGAGCAGTGTCGAGTGCGGTTGGCGTAAGCCCGACCCGCACGCGTTCGAAGCTGTCACGGATCGGCTCGACGGCTCGCTCGACGAACTCGTCCACGTTGGTGACGATCCACAAGCCGATGGGGGCGCCGACGCAGTAGGCGCCACGAGCGTACTCGTCTCGGAGACGCCACTGACCGATCTCCCCGCCGTTCTGGAGGGCCTGCGATGACGCTCACCCCAGTCGTCGCGGTTCTCTTAGCGTTCATACTTGACGAAACAATTGCTGAACCGCCGGTGTGCCTTCATCCGGTCGCGTGGTTCGGCCGCGTCGTCGGTGCGTGCGATCGATCCTGGCGGTATCCGCGTCTCACCGGTGTTCTCATTGCCTGCGTGTTTCCCTTTACGGCAGCCATAGTCGCAGGTGTGACGATCACGTTCCTCAGCCAAATCGCACCGACAGAAAACGTCGTTTCGATCGTCTTCCTCGGGTGCGTAGCAGGGATGTGGCTCTTTGCGACCACGAGTCGTCGGATGCTTCTTGATGTCGCTCACGGCGTCCTCGACGACATCGAGACGGATCCAGGACGAGCGCGAAACTCGATTCGGGCACTCGTCGGCCGCGACACAACGAACCTCTCTCCGGCAGAACTCCGGAGCGGCGCGGTCGAGAGCGCCGCCGAAAATCTCGCGGACGGCCTCGTCGCACCGCTGCTCGCGTTCATGGTCGCCGCCCAGTTTTCACTTTCAATGGCTGTTGCGGCAGCCGTTTGGGTGAAGGCTGTAAACACGCTCGACTCGATGCTTGGCTACCCCGCAAAGCCTCATGGGACCGCCAGTGCCCGACTCGACGACCTCGTCATGTGGCTCCCTGCTCGCGTAAGCGCGGTTCTACTCTCCATCGCCGCAGGCGACCTCACCGCACCGACCCGCGCCGCGCGGTGGGTGGATGCACCTCCGTCGCCGAACTCGGGTTGGCCGATGGCGACTCTCGCAACCATCCTCAATGTTCGCCTCACGAAGCCTGGTGTTTACACGCTGAACTTGGATGCCGATTTGCCGGCGGACGAGCGGGCGAAACGCAGTGTCCGAACCGTTGACCGTGCAGCTCTCGTCGCGTTCGGTTTCGCAGGGGTGGTCACGTGGTTCTGACCGCCTTCCGGGGTGCTGTGGGATTTCTTTCGCGAGCACCCGTCGGCCAGGACAAAGACTCGTGGAACGCATTCCGTTCGACACCGACCTCCTTCCCTCTCGCTGGCTACCCGATCGGGCTCGTTCTCGCACTCCCGTTCGTTCTCCCGATTAGTGGGCCATTCACCGCGTTCGCATTTGTTACATTGATATACATCGTCACTGGAATCCCACACGCAGACGCGATTGCAGACCTCGGCGACGCCGCGGTCGTTCACGGCCCCCCTGACGAGCGACAGACCGTCATGCAGGATACGACAGTCGGCGTTGGCGCCGTCCTCGCACTCGGACTCGTCCTCCTTGGCCTATGGACGGTAGGACTCCAACTCTCGAGTCTTACGTTAGGAGTGCTCGGCCTCGTCGTGACAGCCGAAGTCGGTGCAAAGCTCGCAATGGCAACTATCGCTTGTCTCGGGACGCCCGCTCATGAGGGTCTCGGCTCAGCTGTCGCCGACGACCACGGTCCTCGCTCGCTCGTACTCCCAATCGTCGCTGCACTTCCAGCGGCCGCCTTCACGTGGCCGAATCCGGCTGCCGCCATCGGCCTCGTCGGGGCGTTCGCCGCTGCGCTCGTCATGCTCGCGTGGGCATCCCGGCGGCTCGGCGGCGTGAGCGGGGACGTCATGGGCGGTGCGAACGAGCTTGCGCGGCTGGCCGCACTCCTCACGGGGGTGATCGTGTGGACGCACTCCTGATGTGCGGTGGTCGCGGAACTCGCCTCGATACTGACCGTGAGAAACCACTCTTTGAGGTCGGTGATTATCCCCTCATAGGTCACGTCCTCGAAGCGCTGGAGAGCAGCCAGGTCGAGAGCGTCCACACCGCCATCAGTCCGGACACGCCCGAAACGACAGACTATCTCAAATTGAGAGATGTTGACCTCATCGAAACCCCCGGCGAAGGTTACGTCTCGGACTTGCGCACCGCGCTGGAACGGCTCTCTCCTCCCGTACTCACGGTCGCTTCGGATCTCCCGCTTCTTTCCGGGGACGCCGTCAATCGTGTCTTGAATCAGTACAACGGTACTGCCGCTGTCCAGGTCTGCGTTCCGGCCACGCTCAAGCACCAACTCGGCGTGAGCGCGGACACAACGTACAATTCCGCTGGTCGTGAGGTCGCACCGGCTGGCATCAACATCGTCACCAACACTGACACTGAAACCATGTTCCTGACATACAACACTCGATACGCAATCAACGTGAATCGTCTCAAAGATGCCACCATCGCGGAGACCCTGCGATGAAGTTCGTTCTCGTCGCGGGCACGACTGAAACTGCGACTATCGACGGCATCAGCGCCGCCGGTGAGAACCCGGCGCTGATGGCGCACACACCGTGCGCAGACGCGGAACTTGTTGCCTATGGACAGCCGGTTTTCGCGCCAATCGTCCCGGTCAGCCCCGATGGTTGTCCGACACCCGGACTCGTAACCCGTGCGGTCCGGGATCATGTGGACTTCGAGTTTGTCGTTGCGAACGCTGGCCTCACAGCCCGCACCGCCGCACCATCCGTCACTATCGGTGAATCCCCCGGAGCGGATATTCGCGAATCGGATCCCGTCCCGAACGCTCGCGAACTCTACAAGACGGCACGTGAGTATGCAGTCGGGATACCGGACGACGAACTCGTAATCGCTGAAAGCATCCCGGGTGGGACGACGACCGCGATGGGCGTCCTCCGGGCACTCGGCGAAGATTACAGCATCTCCTCATCACTCCCGGCGAATCCGCTCGACCTCAAACGAGAGGTCGTCTCGGATGCGCTCGACGCAAGCAACCTCGAGCCGGGCGACCTCTCTGGCCAGCCGGTTGAAGCCGTCCGACGGATGGGCGATCCGACACTCGCCGTCTCGATGGGACTTCTCGACGGCGCCCTCAACCGCGGTGGCGACGTGACGCTCGCAGGTGGCACGCAGATGCTCGCCGCGGCGACGCTCGCCCGACACGCGGAACTGACGGAGTCGTTCGACGTCGCGACTACCTCGTTCGTCGCCGACGATGACAGCGTCGACATCCACGCGACCGCGAACAGCCTCGACGTCGAGTTGCACATTACCGACCCCGAGTTCGAGGAGGGCGTGCACGTCGCAATGGACCATTACCTCGCGGGTGTCGCGAAGGAAGGCGTCGGCATGGGCGGCGCACTCTACCTCGCGGCAGAAGCAAACGTCCCGATGGATGCGGTTCGCCAACGGCTAATCGAACGGTACGACAACCTTGTGGGGGACAATGGACCCTGACGCGATTCGTGCCGTGAAGCGCGTGTCCCACGGGAGCAGTGACGATCCTCACATCCTCGATTTCAGCGCGAACACGAACCCGCTGATCCCCGACGGCGTCACGGATGTCTACATGAGCGCCCTGCACGACGCGCGCACGTATCCACCAGAGCCACCCACCGCGTATCGTGCAGCCGCAGCAGACTTCGCCGGGTGTGAAGCCGATCAAGTGGTTCCGACGCCTGGAGGACTCGCCGCCATCCGACTCGCTATCGAGACGACGGTCCAGCCTAGCGACTCGGTCCTGGTCCCCGCACCAAGTTTCGCAGAGTACACACGGGAAGTCCGACTTCAAGGCGCTGACCCAGTCTTCGTCACGCACGACGCCATTCCCGACACCGACCCGAGTGAGTACGCGCTCGCAATCGTTTGCAACCCGAACAACCCGACCGGCGAATGCTACGATGCAGAGCGCCTCCGATCATTCGCCGCGTCCTGCCGCGAGGCGGGGACGCCGCTCCTCGTTGATGAGGCGTTCCTCGGATTCACGGACCAGCCGTCGCTCGCAGGAACACCGGGCGTCGTGGTCGCGCGCTCGCTCACGAAACTCTTCGGCCTCCCTGGCCTACGGGCGGGATTCGCCGTCGCGACCGGGACACTCCTCGATGAGCTTGTGGCTGCGCGGCGGACGTGGAACGTGGGTCGGCCCGCTCTCGATGTCGGGACTTACTGCCTCGAACGGGAGGAATTCGTCTCCGAGACACGCCAGCGTGTCGCCGAAGAACGTGAACGGATGCGAGACACTCTCTCGGGGCACTACGAAGTACATGCGTCTGATGCACCCTTCCTTCTCCTCGACGTTGGTGGTAGAAACATCGCCGCGCTCGTCGAGGCCGTACGCGAACGAGGTATCGCGATTCGGGATGCAACGACGTTTCGCGGGCTCGATTCGCACATTCGCGTCGCCGTTCGTCTCTCCAAGGAGAACGATCGCTTGCTGGAGGTACTCGAAGATGTTTGATGCGACCGTCACGGATGGCGTCCTCCAGGTAACGCAGCCAGGCGCTCGCTGGCTATCTTCCGGATGGGACGGTGGGTTCCACGACACGGACGTCGCATACAATATCTCGGTTCCCGAGGGCTGGGAGCGAACGGACCTCACTGAGTACGTCGGGGAACGCCGAAAGCGAGCGGGATTCGTATCGTCGGGTCCTGCCCTTTTGACAGGTGTCGATCTTGGGCATCTCCAGGGCGCTCGGGACCGCTCGGTCGTTGTGTACGCGACGGCAGGCGTCTCGAATCCGGCTGCACTCCCGATGAATCCGGTTAAACGGCGGAGAAACGGGTCGATGGACGGCGATAATGGTGTGTCCGATTCTCCGGTCGGTACCGTCAACGTGATCGTCGGGACGACGCACGCGCTCTCGGAAGGTGCTCTCACGAATCTCCTCGGGGTCGTCGTGGAAGCGAAGACCGCGACGCTCCTCGCGGAAACCGGATTCACAGGGACCACGACCGACGCGGTCATCGCCGGGACGGTGACGTCGGGAGAGGAGACGACGTTCACGGGAAGCGCGACTGCGATTGGCGCATCGACGCGTGTCTGTGTTCGTGAGGCCGTTCAGGCGAGTCTCACCTCGCGATACGCGGACCGCGAACTCCCTGCGTCCGTCGACGACGCGAAATACGGGACAATCACGGACCGGCGAGCGGAGGTGTTCACGCCGTGAGAGGCATCGTGCTTGCAGGGACGGCCTCGGGTGTGGGAAAGACGGTAGCGACGCTCGCTGTCTGCCGCGCCCTAGAGAACGCTGGCTACGAGGTCCAACCCGCGAAGGCGGGCCCGGACTTCATCGACCCAAGTCACCATGTCGCTGTCACCGGAACACCATCGCGGACGCTCGACGTCTGGCTCGAAGGAGAGGTCGGCGTCCTCCGGAACTACCATCGTGGCGATGGGGATGTCTGCGTTATCGAGGGCGTGATGGGCCTCTACGATGGCACGGTCGCCAGTACCGCGGACGTCGCGGCCGCGCTCGACCTTCCCGTCGTCCTCGTGGTCGACGCGAGCGCGGGGATGGAGAGCGTCGCCGCGACCGCGCTCGGCTTCCGCGAGTACGCCGCGCACGATGGATCCGACGTGGACGTGGTCGGCGTACTCCTTCAGCGCGCACACGGTGGCCGCCACGAAGCCGGAATCCGCGACGCCCTCCCTGACAGTATGGAGTACCTCGGGCGGATTCCGCCGCTCCCCGACCTCGAAATACCCGAGCGCCACCTCGGCCTCGAGATGGGCGACGAATCGTCCGTTGATTCTAATGTGCTCGACGAAGCCGCCGAATCGATCCCCGTCCAACGCCTACTCGATGACGCTCGTGAACCACCTGCAATCGAGTCGACTCCTCGGCAACCGACACACGAGAAGACGGTCGCTGTCGCCCGCGACGACGCGTTCCGCTTCATCTATCCGGCAGTACTCGAAACACTCGGCGACCGAGTGCGCATCGAGACGTTCGCCCCGACGACAGGTGATGACCTCCCCGCGTGCGACGGCGTCTACCTTCCAGGAGGGTATCCGGAACTCCATGCGGACGCGCTCGCCGACTCACCAGCCCTCAACACGCTCCGTGAACGCGCGACGGACGACCTTCCCGTCCTCGGCGAGTGTGGTGGGTTGATGGCGCTCACCGAGTCGCTCACGACGACCGACGGAGAGACGTACGAGATGGCAGGAATTCTCCCCGCGGATGTCCGGATGCACGAGCGGTATCAGGCGCTTGACCACGTCGAGTTACGTGCACGGAGCGATACGCTAACGGCCGACGTGGGGGAGACGCGGCGCGGCCACGAATTCCACTACTCGAGCGCCGACGTCGCAGCTGACGCCCAGTTCGCGTTCGACGTCACTCGCGGGAGCGGCATCACGGATAATGCCGATGGGCTCACCGAATACGCGACACTCGGCACATACTGCCACTGCCACGCCGAGAGCGGTGCGTTCGAGTCGTTAATCGACCAACTGTAACTATGACTGAGAAAGAAACTCAAACAGACGAGAGCCGACGAGAAGAACAGCTTCGACACACACCTGGTAAGGGCCGAACGCCGACGCCTCGCGGTATCGAGCCGAGCGTGCCGGAGGAGTTCGGGTTCGTGCAGGTTTGGTGGGGCGATGGGAAAGGGAAGACGACCGCTGCGATGGGGATGGGGTTCCGGGCTGCGGGCCACGGCTACCGCGTCCACATGCTCCAATTCATGAAGGGTGGCGCGTCGAGCGTCGAGGACGTCCGCGGCGAATACAATGCCATCGATGCATTTCCCGGCTATACGTACGAGAACTCGGGTCACTTCGGCTGGCACGGTTTCATGGACGGCTCGAACGACGACGAGCACGCCGCTCGCGCCCGCGGCGGGCTGCATCGCGCGCACGAACTCGAAGAGGCCGCCCAGGACGTGGACGGCCCGCTCCCACTCGACGGCGACGCGGACGACGGCATCCACATGCTCATCCTCGACGAGGTCCTCTACGCCGTCGCGCAGGGCCTCCTCGACGAACAGGACGTCGTCGATCTCGTCGAATCGAAGCCCGAGAGTCTCGAACTCGTGTTGACGGGAAGTCATGAGAAGCCAGACTACGTCTACGAATACGCCGACCTCGTAACGCAGGTCCGAAAGGAGAAACACCCGATCGACGCGGGTCAGCGCGCCAGGAAAGGCACCGAGTACTGATGACGGAAACACTTCTCGTCGCGGGAACGGCGAGTCACGTCGGCAAGAGCACGGTCAGTGCTGGGCTCTGTCGCCTCCTCGCAAACCAAGGGGTTTCGGTCGCGCCGTTCAAGGCGCAGAATATGAGCAATAACGCGCAGGTTGTCTCGACGCCGGACGGCGACTGGGGAGAGATCGGCGTTTCCCAATACACGCAGGCCCGCGCTGCCAGAATCACACCGACGACGGACGCCAATCCCGTTCTCTTGAAGCCGCGCGGTGACGGTGAGAGCCAGCTCATCATTCACGGGAAGGCCGTCGGGCACTTTGCAGCCAGCGACTACTATGAGGGGTACTGGGAATGGGCCCGTGAGTCCGCAACCGAAGCGTACGAGCGGCTCGCGGCTGATTACGACGTTGTCGTTGCCGAGGGTGCAGGGAGCATTGCAGAAATCAACCTCCATGATCACGACCTCGCTAACCTCGAGACGGCGCGCTTCGCCGACGCCTCGATACTGCTTCTCGTCGATATCGAGCGTGGTGGGGCGTTTGCGAGCCTCTACGGCACGCTCGAACTGCTCCCCGACGACATCCGAGAACGGGTCGTCGGCGCAGCCATAACGAAGTTTCGAGGCGATCCCAGTTTGCTTGAGGAAGGCATCGAGGCGATAGAATCACGAATCGGCGTACCGATACTAGGCGTCCTTCCTTATGACGATCCGGGACTTCCCGAGGAGGACAGCCTCTCTCTCCCCGACGTGAATGAGGTATTCACGATGGGTGACGAGGACGGAGTTCCTGACGAGCGGACCGTCACCGTCGCCGTCCCTCGACTCCCACATATTTCGAACGTTACCGATTTCGAGCCGCTCGCAGACGAGCTCGGCCTTCGCGTTCGGTATGTTCCCCTCAACGGCGTTCTGTCCGATGTAGACGCGGTCATCCTCCCCGGCACCAAGAACACCGTGGACGACCTGCGTGCGCTTTACGAGACAGGATTCGACCAGGAGATTCGGACGTTCCTCGGGCCGATCATCGGACTCTGTGGCGGTTATCAGATGCTTGGGCAGGCGATCACGAATGCGTCACTCGAAAGTACCGAGGAGATAGACTATGTCGAAGGACTTGGTCTGCTCCCTGTCACCACCACCTTCGAGACGGAGAAACGACTCGAACGAGTTTCTGTTCCCGTCGATGGTATGGGTCCAATTGCGGAAGCGTCGGGCACTGTGGAGGGGTACGAGATACATATGGGAAAGACCAGTCTGGCGGACGGAGAACTGAATGAGAGTTCGATACCGCGCCCAATTGGCGACCAAAGCATTGTGACTGACGGAGTTCTAGGGACGTATCTCCACGGACTCTTCGAGAACGAAAACGTTCGAACAGCCCTCGTCACCCATCTCTTTGAACGGGCTGACATTCCTCATCCGAATCACAGTGAGAATCGAGAAGACCCCTTCGAGAAGGCTGCTTCAATTCTCGAAGGCAGCCTCGATACCTCCGCTCTAGGCGTTTACTCGTCAACACGATGAGGATGTCTGAGAATGGATCACACATCGTCTGGGCTTAGTAGATAGGCAACGCGACCGATAGCCTCGAACCGTTTGAAATCTACAAACCGCTCGCGTACGACGAGCTCAATGGCAAAGTCAGTGAGCGAGACAGCCTGCTCTATTACTTCCAGAAGCTCGGGTACGAGAGTGCCAAAGCAAAGCTCTCGCAGTACAATGAGGATATTTATTTTTCCGATGCCCGACAGCGAATCTATTCACTAGTAGAAACGAAGCTCAGCGAGTGAGAAACTGTAAGCGATGACTACGAATCATTAACCACGAGTAGGTCGTCTTTCATGAGTTCCCACTGCTGATCGTACTCCATGATGTAGGCAACCTCTGTGATGAACTCCTCGTCGTATCCAAACCGAGAGAGGAGATGAAAGCCCATCTCAATCCCGGACGAGATGCCCCCAGCAGTCATTATTCGACCGGTGTCAACAACTCGGTGCTCATCGATATCGGTATCTGGAGCGATTTCGGCGAGTCGTTCGATAGGTACTGTTTCTTCGCTCGGGTCGCCGTGTTTTCGATTGGTGGCTTTCCGGTCATCGAGGAGCCCGATTTTACCATAGATCCATGAGCCGGTGCAGACGCTCACCAGAAGCGTCTCGTCTGGGAGGTCTTGAATGAATTCGTGAAGGCGCTTGTTATGCATCTCTCGTCGAGTACCGATCCCACCGGGAATGAGGAATGCATCCATCGTCGGGTTCTGATCAAGGGAGTAGCGTGGTGTGACACGCATGTTCGCCGTCGTTTTGACCGAGCTTGTGCTGTCCCCGATCAGAAAGACTTCTAATTCAGGATCCATTCGCTGGGCAACGGCAAAAACGCCGACGGGAGCGGTGAAGTCAACGACTTCGACGCCATCGAACACGTAAATGCCAAGTCGTTTCCTCATCTCCATGGTACTTAGTGACATACAGTAGGAATAGTAGAGTCAGAGTATTGGACGTGTTGTTGGTCAGTATCACTACAGAACTCGGTGGATTCAAGTAAAAAGACTGAAGCGGTGGTTAGTTCGGCAGTTCCTTTCGTCCCGTTTGTACGCATGGCCAGCACGGGAAACCACCGAGGCCCTCACAGTCGCAGTCACAGTCGCCCGGTTCGGCATCGTCGTTGTCCTCCGCTGGGAACGCGTCGATCATCCCGTCGTCGGTTGCGTTTTCGACGGCGGCCATGTGCTTGCAGAAGCCGTTCCGGTGGACGTGATGCGGGCACGTGCAGGCCATCAGTTCCTTGGTCACGTCGTCGATGGAGAGCGCATATTGGTGGTCTGTAGGAATCTCGCAACTCTCATTGGTGACGTCGATGAGTCTGGGGGCACCGAAGAAGTCGCTCAGAGTGTGATCTGCTTAGTTGTATTCAAAAATGCCTGTAAACCGGGCACGGGAGAGTTGAAATGGCGTTATTCGTGCAGCGCCGCTATCAGTCAATAAGATCGTTCAACAGCACTCGCCCCTCGACAACCGATGTTCGGTCCTCAACACCGACGGCTACCAAGACATCTCGAATAGCTTGTTCCGCAATCGTATCACTCACAAGTACCGCAACGTGAGCTGCATCTTCGACGACGTATTGATAGGCTAACCCGGCGAGAATAGTATCCGTTTTCTCAATCTCGTCTTCGGTGACATCATCTGCAGAGAGACTCAACATTCGTCTCCGCGTTTTGTCGACGACTTCCGGAACACGAGGAGTTGAGAAATCAATCCGACCCGGCTCTAACCATCCCGCATCTTGGGCTGCTCGCAATCGATCACGCTGATAGGCGTATGCATCGGGGTTTTCACCCAACTCTGTGGCGACCTGTTCAGGAACGGTGACGGTGAGGTTTCGCTGGCGAACGAATCGCTCGAACGCCTGGTATTTCTCGTTCGACGGCCCGCCCACCCATCGCGAACAGGACGCTACTGTCGATGATTGCGGTGCTGTCGCTCGGAATCTCCGCCCCTGGCATTATTCGGCCCGCTCCAGATAGGGATCGTAGTCAGCCGCCTCTTCGACGACATCCTGTAGCGCAGTGAAGACGGTCATTCCCTCGACGGGATGAACACCGAGTTTGGATGCCCCAGTCCGTTGTGTGAGCTCACCGTTCATCACCCGGAGCGTATAGTGGAGCGCCGCGGCCAGTTTCGCGATGCCCTGTCGCTCGATGAAGACACGAATGTCCTCCGTATCGTGCTGGCGGCCAATCGCGTCGATGAGGGTTGGTGTTGCAGTCACGTCGCCATGATCGGTCTCGATTTGGAGACGAATCGGCTCCACAGTGACCATTGTTGGGGTCTCATCGTCGTGGCGGGACAGCACACCCATCTCCTCGAGTTGCCCGATATATTTGTAGGTCGTCGAATGGGCCATGTCGAGATCCGTTTTGATAGTCTCGATTGCAACCGGCTCGCTCTGGAGAATGTAGATGTAGAGGCGGGCCAGTTGGGGTGTGTTCAGGAGTTCAGCAAAGGTGAGGAGGTCGTTGAACGTTTCCTCGGGGTAGGGCGTTTTCGCGATTCGATCGTCCGTCGACATCACAATACATGTTCTATGGATAGTGTACTAACTCTTCTCCCGAGGTGTGGACGGCATCAAAACAGTCCTACTTATTATTGTTTGTCTTACTATATTATTTTCAAACAGTTGCACAAAGCATATACCGAAGCCCAGAAGGGACCAGTTGTGGCGCGGTTATCTCTGACACCCTGAATCGGTCTCGCGTGGGTCTGGTGCTATCACTCCTGATCCATACTCCCCCTGCGCTCGCCACACCCTCCTTCCTACAACGGCGGCTCTCAATTAATCATAGATCAGTGCTTGCGTCTGTCGCCCTATGGGCAGTCAAACCGGGCGCGAGCTCTGCATGAAGGACTGACGTAGTTGTTGTATAAGTGTCGGGGTCGTTAAATAGAGAGTTGCATCCCGCAGCGATACACAGGCAAACAACGAAGATGAACATGAACCAACGGCGAGAGGTTCGCATTAGATTCAGTGTTGATGGTTTACCTGTGATTGGTGAAGACAAGATCACATCATGATTATTTGGATAAATAAATAGCCAACGATTAGAAATATTTTATCTCTTTTTGAAATAAAATACAGTAATATAGCAATTTTTATTATCGGAAATGAAGTGATGTGCTGTATGGTTGATGATGATAATACGGAAGCTGGTGTAGAGTTGGACACGCGACTCGAAGAAACGGAATCATTCGAACCACCGAAATCATTCGTTGAACAGGCCAACATTTCTGATCCAAGTATTTACGACGAGTTTGAGGAGAATTGGCCAAAGTGCTGGAGTCGAGCCGCTGATTTACTCGATTGGGATGAGAAATACGATACAATATTAGATGATAGCAAGGCACCATTTTATAAGTGGTTTACCGGTGGTTCGTTGAATGCCTCGTACAACTGTCTCGACCGACATCTGGGCAACCGGGGCAACGAGGTCGCCATTGAATGGATCGGTGAACTGGGGGAGACACGAACGTATACATACGAGGACCTTCACCGAGAGGTGAACGAATTCGCGGCAGCACTCCGGGAGATTGGGGTTGGCGAGGATGATGTCGTGACAATTTATCTACCAATAATCCCAGAACTCACGATCGCCATGCTGGCCTGTGCACGTATCGGGGCGCCCCATAGTGTTGTCTTCGCTGGGTTTTCGGCTGACGCATTAGCCACTCGAATAGAGAATGCAGGCTCTGAACATCTCATTACTTGCGACGGATACTACCGACGAGGCGATCCTCTTCAGCATAAAACGAAGGCCGATAAGGGCCTTTCACAGACTAATCACGATGTCGAAGAAGTAGTTGTAGTAGACCGACTTGGCGATGAGTACGATCACCCAATGGAGAATGGGGAGCATAAGTATGAGGACCTCATAAGCGAGCAGAAGGGAGCAGAAGTGAAACCCGTCCCTCGCGATTCTGAGGACATGCTGTTTCTGATGTATACTTCTGGTACGACGGGAGAACCAAAGGGGGTCAAACATACCACTGCGGGTTACCTGTCGTATGCATCGTGGACATCACACGCAGTCCTCGATATAAAGCCGGAAGACACCTATTGGTGTTCGGCTGATATTGGATGGATTACGGGCCATTCGTATATCGTATATGGACCACTTTCACTCGGGACGACCAGCGTATTATACGAGGGGACACCTGATTACCCGGATAAAGATCGATTTTGGGAGATTATTGAAGAGTATGAAATAGATATCCTCTATACGGCTCCAACGGCAATCCGGGCCTTTATGAAATGGGGTGAGCAGTACCCACGCAGTCATGACCTGTCCAGTTTGCGTCTACTTGGCACAGTTGGTGAGCCAATCAACCCACGTGCCTGGAAATGGTACTACAAGCATGTCGGCGATGAGAAGTGCCCTATCGTGGATACATGGTGGCAGACTGAGACGGGCGGCATGATGGTAACGACGCTGCCAGCAATTGAAACGATGAAACCAGGTAGTGCTGGACCACCGCTTCCCGGCATTGACGCCCAAATCGTGGATACCAAGGGTGAACCAGTTGGAATAGGGCAGGCGGGGTATCTCACAGTGCAGAAACCGTGGCCAGGGATGCTTCGTACCGTCTATAATAACGATGACCGGTACATCAGTGAATACTGGCAGGAGTACTCCGATCCAGATGCGGACAAGTGGGTGTACTTCCCAGAGGATGGAGCAAAGTTAGATGAAGACGATTATATCACTGTTATCGGCCGTGTAGATGATGTGCTCAATGTTTCCGGTCATCGCCTTGGAACCATGGAAATTGAGAGTGCTATCGTCGGTGTGGAAGGTATCGCGGAGGCAGCTGTCGTTGGTGGCGCTCACGAATTGAAGGGTGAAGCAGTTTATGCCTATGTCATCACTGAGGATTCCCACGATAGTGATGATGCAATGCATGATCGCATTGTGGCGGCCATCGAGGACACTATCGGGCCAATTGCACGACCTGAGGAGATACTATTCACGCCAGAACTTCCGAAAACACAATCCGGGAAAATCATGCGGCGCCTCCTTGAGGACGTTGCCAATGACGATGATCTCGGCGACACGTCCACCCTTCGCAATCCAGACGTTATCGAGGAGATTCAAGCGAAGAGAAAGAGTACCAAAGACTAATCTCAGAACAGGTAGTCCAATTTGTGCGATCTAGTGAGTGCCTACTGAAGAGTTGAGAATATACTCAAGGTGGTTGAGGAAAGCAGAGTTTCCGGTGGTGACTGCCCGATGGGTCGCAGATACCGTCGAGATGGAGCGACGGCCAGTGCGTCAACGACTCAAGGAGCTGCATGAGCAAGGTGAGTTGGAACGTGGAAAGTTGAGTCCGCGGGTTGTTATCTGGTGGATCCCAGAAGAGTAGTGGGAATATTAGCGTGCTTCACATGAGAACGATCATCCACCCGTTGTAGTGGGAGCCCTACTGATCGATTCGTCATGTCCCAGACCACAAAGTCTAATATGGCACTATCTTGTAGTATGGAATATGCCCGTGAATGAGGATGCGCAGCGTCGGATGAACAAGGACGTCCGAGAAAACTCTGCACTGTATGCAGCGCTCGCTGACGCTGACGACGACGAATAACTACCTCTTCTCGTAATCTAACACATCGTCAAAATAGCGCCGCCAGACGTCATAGAGCGGATCTTTCTGATAGATGTCTGCAAGAGTAATTGTCGGTAGTTCACCTCGAACAGTATGCGATTCGTCTCTCACTTGGCGAGTTCGTTCTGGATCCCAGTCACCTGGAGGGAGATCGTTTTCGGCCATATTCTCACGAAGGATAACGACACCCGTTCGGTGATTTGCGTCTGGGGAAAAGTGCTTACCGACAAACGCTTGCATCACAACGCACATTGGTCGTGGAGTGATTCGTCGTATGGAAATCGCTCAAGGAGCTTTTTGATATCGCCATTTCTCACGACCCAAATATCATGCCGAAGTCGATGATCAAGAAGTCCTTGTCCAACGCGATACTCCATCCCATTTTGTTCCAGGAAATGCGTATTTTGGAGCTTGATGTCCTCCGGATTGAGAAATGAGAGATCCTCGATCTTAGCTGGAGAATTGTCGGGGGACACAAGCTGTCTTTTGTTGGTATTGGTCAAAGAGCTTCCCCAGTAGCAGGGGAGAACAAAGGTTCGAGCCATCTGTTCTACCGACAGGAGATCTGTATCATCGTACCGACTACAAACTCGAAAGGAGAAGGTCTTTGTTGGGTGCGTAGTGATATCGGAGTGCCTTGGTAGCTCAGGCTGGCAGAGCAACTCCTTTGTAAGGAGTCGGTCGAGAGTTCAAATCTCTCCTGAGGCTTCTAACGGTTTTAGACAATAAGGAATAACAGTAGCTTCTGGAGGATTGTCTACAGTTAGTATGCGATATTGACAAAGTTCGCATTTGAGTGAAATAGCTCCGAATACGCTATTCCGATACATCCTCAAAATCAGCACCCTCTTTCAACTCTCGACGCTTTTCTCCGGATTCCTTGCTACTTGGGACTAATCCTCCAGAGTCATTTTTTGACGAATGGAGCTCATTCCGTGACTCTGTTTCTTGATTTAGTTCACTCGGTGAATGTTTGTCACCGTCCTCATAGACAGTTCCATCGCCGAGCGTAATTGATGTCGCTAGTTCGTCACTCAGTCGTTTCAAGATCGTTTCTGCGCCAGTCGATTTCAAGACACCATCCAATGGGCGTGGTGCCCACCAGAGAACACCGGTGTCATGGATCTCCAATCGTTCGATACGACCCTGATTATGGAGTTCGGTCAGTGTTGAGCGAGTAGTTTCCGGACTCTCCTGGACAATATTTGCAATGTCACTCGTTGTGCTCGCAGCCTCTTCGGTAGCTAGTAGCGCATCGAGTGTTTGGTCAAGCGTTTCTTGCTCATTGGTCTGCTCAGGGTCATTCTGTTCTTTCACAGAGAACACTAGACGATAGACTGCGATAAACTAACTGGCGTTCTTAGGTTTCGACTTTGAATACCGATCGCTCATCACAGAATAAGATATGATATTATCGGGAAAACGAGTAACCGGAGGTTAGTTCGGCAGTTCTGTCCGTCCCGTTTGCACGCACGGCTAGCACGGGAAACCATTCAGGTCGTCACAATCGCACTCTGCCGGATCAGCGTCGTCTTTGTCCTCCGATGAGAAGGCCTCAAGCGTCCCGTCGTCAGTTGCGTTTTCGACAGCGGTGCGATGGACGTGATGCGGGCACGTGCAGGCCATCAGTTCGTGAGTCACGTCGTCGATGGAGGTCCTGTAGTGGTTGTCTGCAGGGTGCTCGTTGCCCCCGATGATGACGTCGATAAGGCCGGAGGGGTGTGTCACCTGAAAATCGCCCTTGGGAGGATCAGTAACTATCTCGTCTCAAAAACAGGATGGGCCACCTTGTACCCCGATTACGTCTCGTATGTCTCTCGCCAGAGGACCGTGTCTAAGTAGTCGATGAACCGGGTCATCCGACCGTCCTCCAGTTCCCAGACGTGCGCAAAGGGAACAGCAAGGGGCTTGCCAGACGTTCTGTGCATCCCACGGAAGGTGCCGAGGACAACAATCGTGTCACCGCCGTCGATGAACTCGTCGGTGTCAACCTCGAACTCCTCGAAGTCATCGAGACAGGGGGTAAACACCTTCTCTAGAACTTCGCCTGGACCGTGGTACGTTCCACCGTAGATGTCGCCCTCAGGCTCGATCCACTCGATATCCTCGGCCATCGTGGCCATCGGTGTGTCGATGTCACCTTCGTTGAACGCGTCGTAGACGCGCTCCACGAGTTCGACATTGCTCTTAGCTTCGGCTCTCGCCATGGTTCTTCACCAAGTTGTATGTACGTCATCCAAAAGTATAAAGGTAGATATTTGCTAGCACACCACACCTGCGATTTGACATCGTTCGTATTCCATCAATCGTACTAGCATGCTCTATAATCTTCGTTAAGACGGTGAATCGTGAAATAGTGGGTGTGACGTGAGCAATTCACAGCATCAATCACTCAAGAGAGATCAATTTGACAGCATGCGCCAGTCTCGAGTTCATTCTCTTCGATGTACTGGGCCAAACACGCATAATTACAGAACTGTCCAATAGTGGTTCGTTCTCTTCCTCGTTTTTCGTCAACAAAGACAGGGTTGTGCACATGCACGTCACTCCCACAGTACGTACAGGCTTTGCTCATATGAGGTAGAAACGGGCTACAGGGGCAAAAGAGTAGTCTCATCGAGTATGAATCCCAGATTATGAGGCGATCACAAATCGATTTCGCAGAAATAGTCTTAGACTGAAGTGGTGGTTAGTTCGGCAGTTCCTTCCGTCCTCACGCAAGGTCAGCACGGGAAACCACTCTAGTCACGTTCATTATTGACCCGTGCTCGGATCTCGCCATCTAATTGCCATACATGCACTGTAGCATCGCAAACCTCGAACTCTACAGAAGGGGCAGATTCTTCCTGATGGCAAAACAGGCTATCGAGTGCCTCTGGATCAACCAAATCGTAGAGTCGAAGGCCTACTTCGTCGAGGTCGATGTCATCGTATTGTACTAATGCCTCAAGAGCAACAGCACTTGCTCGATCGGCACACATACCATCCAGCGACTGTGAACTAGCCGTTACACTCATTGTCTCATCTACTCTTAGAACGTGGTTCGCATAAGAGTGTTGGTCAAAAAGCACAATAGTCCAAACAGACTATGATCGGACAGCTAGTTGATAACATGTTAGCTAATAAATGACCAGAAGAAGTGTACGTCAAACACGGGGGGGATAGTGAACGCTCATCCGACGGCCTATGCAACCGATGAGTAGTAATCCAAAACATATGAAATATTATGCAGGCTCAATATCCATCAGAACGCAATAGACTGAGTCCATTGACTCGATGACAAGTGATTCGGGTGCCAGCAGTCTTTTCGGAATCGCGCACAACACTAGAAAGTGCACATGGCATCTGCGCTATTCGTTGTAAGCGAAGAGGGGTATTGGGGCGAAGAATGCGTCGAGCCACTAACGACGCTCGACGAGGCTGGCTTCGACATTACTGTGGCGACACCATCCGGTTCGAAGCCTGTCATTGACGACACGTCGATTGATCCCGACAATCCGTTTGTTGGTTCTGAAACCGCTGAAAAGGTTGAACAGGTCCACGAAACTGACGACCGACTCAATAATCCGATTCCGATCGCAGAAGCTACTGCCGAAGAGTACGATACGATCGTCTATCCAGGTGGACATGGGGTTGAGTGGGACGTGAATCAGGATCACCATGCCCGTTCATTGCTTCGAGAAACGATCGAAGGAGAAAATGGGAAAGCACTCGTGGTCTGCCATACGCTCGCCATCCTCGCCTTCGCGCGAGATAGTGAGGGACAACCACTTGCTAGTGGCCGTAATGTTACTGGCTTCCCGAATGAATGGGAAGCCGACCTTGTCGACGAAAACGATCGACTTCCTGACGGCAGGAAGCTTCCATATTGGGTGGAAGACGAAGTCGAGGCTGCTGGCGGTAACTGGAACGCAGAAGTTGATCAAGACGTGAGCGTTCGCGTCGATGGTGATCTTGTGACTGGGCGAGGCCCCCAGTCTTCCAGTGCCGCAGCCCAGACACTCCTTGATGAAATCTAGGTTTGATTGTCACTTCACTGGTCGAAGTTCCTCTCTCCCGAACCGCCCGCCGACAATACCGAGACCAATCTCGAAACGACCTCCAAAATCTCTGTGATCCAGACGAATTAAAACACGCTCCATTACGGATCATGATGGATCGACTAACGACCCACTGCCGATGAAATTTCTGAGGGGCGAATGTATGGGAGGAGTGATTTGGAGTCGCTCTCGTCAGATATCAGAACATGGACGCATCAATAGACAGTCATTCCGCACGTGAATACATATAGCGTTAGTATAACCTACTAACTTATGTGGATACCAGTACCAAACAAAAGCAAATAAAGAAAGGTCGAAACCGGTGACAGGGTTAGTGAGGCTTAGCGAGATAATGTCAATTTCACCAAGTTATTTCTCCAAACTAAATCCATAGCTCGGTAGTCCGAATATATGGTCGTGAGAGCGGTTATATCGGCAACCCATGCTGATTACTGCCCGAAGAATTATTGGGTTGACATCCATCCTCAGAAGCAATGAGTGGACCGTCAGATTCGCAGTCATCCCCATTGATACGAACCTCACCAGGACCATCAGAATCAGTTATTACAACGATCATCAGTGCAGTTGAGGAGGTGAACGGCGATCGACCGAGCACACCGCTGTATGAGGTTGTCGAACCTGACGCACTCGAAATGCTCTATGAACATGGAAGCCAACGGGTTGAGTTTCAATACGCTGATTACCAGATCACGATTCACCCCGACCAAACCATTCTCGTCTCCGAGCTAAGCACATAGGAAAAAGGAGTCCTAAATTTCCGTCTACGGCCACAACCCCCGCGATTGATGCGCTTCAGCAATCCGTGAGAGGGCAACAATGTAGGCCGCATCTCGCCATGTCACATCACGAGAATCGACTTCATGGCGAACTTCGTTCCACGCGGTTTGCATCTCGTGTTCGAGTTCTTCATTCACCTTCTCAAGCGACCACGCTCGGCGATTGATATCCTGCAGCCATTCGAAATAACTCACTGTCACACCACCAGCATTGGCCAGAATATCTGGAACGACAGGAATCTCTCGCTCTGTGAGGGTTGCATCAGCACCGGACGTTGTTGGCCCGTTTGCTCCCTCAACGATGATCTCCGCTTGGATATCGTTGGCATTCGCTTCGGTGATGACGTTTCCGATTGCGGCAGGGATCAGGACATCAACGTCGAGTGTAAGCAACTCCTCGTTCGAGAGAACGTCGTCAGTGTTGCGCGTAACGGCCTCGGGTTCCTCTTTATGGGATGGAATCGCCGCGACGTCTAACCCGTCTGGCTCGTAGACCGCACCGTTTACGTCGCTGACCGCGACGACCGACGCTCCCCATTCGTCGAGGAGTCGAGCAGCACTCCCACCGACGCTCCCGAATCCTTGAACAGCAACGGTCGTCTCATCGAGTGGTCGGTCGTAGTACTCACAGACCTCACGTGTGATGATGGCAACGCTGCGTCCGGGGGCTTCGTCTCGGCCATAGCTTCCACCGACGACAGGAGGTTTACCTGTGACAACTCCAGGGGTGGTTTCACCTTTCTGCATGCTGTAGGCGTCCATGATCCAGGCCATCGTCTGGGCATTCGTCCCCATATCGGGTGCCGGAATGTCACGGTTCGGGCCGATAACATCCCGGATTTCTTGGGAAAAACGACGAGTAAGTCGTTCTGTTTCCGCTTCACTCAGTGTTTTCGGGTTGACGACGATACCACCCTTTGCGCCACCAAAGGGAATATCCATCACCGCACACTTCCAAGTCATCCACATTGAAAGCCCGACGCACTCGTCACGCGTAACTCCGGGATGATACCGGAGGCCGCCCTTGAAGGGACCACGGACGCTATCGTGTTGTGCTCGATAGCCAGTGAATACCTCTACAGTTCCATCATCTCGCTCAATCGGGACGGTAACCTCGTGAATCTTAGCTGGGTGCTTGAGCCGTTCGATGATATTCGAATCAATATCGAGTTGACTGGCTGCGTGAGCAAGCTGTCGACGCGCCGTTTCCAGCGCTGATTCGAATTCGCCCGGTTCGGTCGTCTGCTCTTGTGGTGGATTTGTTGCCATGAGTTATTCGAGGGGAGTCCTGCGATTTCGCATTGAACCACTGCAGTCAGGGCACGATCCCGGGTTCGATTCAGCCATCAGAATTGTTCCACAAGTGAAGCACTCGTATGCCGTGTCACCGTCGTAATCGTAGTCGACATCTCTCATCGTCAGATAGTGGTACGGATTTCCCGAGCATGACCGTGATTGTTGATTAACAAACCATGTTCTGATTAGGTGGTTTGTTATTGAACATCGAATTTCGCGGGCGCTTTTCAAGAAGGAGAATTAGAGTCGATATACGAATCGATGAGCCGATGTGCAAAGTAGCCGTAAATGATCAGGAAAACACCGATTCCACCCATAATTATGCTTTCCGGTACATCACTAAGGGTTCCAAGTAGCGATAGTATCCCAATGAAAAGTACTACTCCAACAGTCGTGAGCTGTATAGTTCGGTGTTTCATCGCTCAAATGAACGTACGTACGTGTCCCGCACAACAGTAATTGTTACATAACTAGGTGGCAGCATGGTGGTCAGGTATGTTATTCAATAGTTACCTCTGATGATGCTGGAACACCGAGCTCATCGAATAACGTCGAGAAGAGCTTCCGCTGGACGGTGCGAGAATGTTGATAGAATGCGGGCGGCGAAATTCCTAATGTCTCGGCAACCTCTTCACCAGTGCTTTCACGTGGGGATTCGAAGAATCCGCTATAGTACGCCGTTTGAATCACTTCGAGCTGCCGGTCCGTTAGTTGCTCAAGAAACTCCGAATGCAGGTTTTGGGTCGCTGATCTGTCAACAGTTTGCTTCGAGCGGAGTTCAATGTCTGTGAACATATTCGTCATTAGTCGCATGATATGGCGGTCATCAACGCTCTCAGGGACATCGATTACGAGCGTTGCAGTCGAGGCATCAACTACCGCACTTCGAAGAATGGCACCGTGATCGGCTAACTCGAGTGCAAGAAACGGTTGCGAGATACGAAGCCGAAGCACACCATCGGTATCACTACCGCTGATTCTTCGAACCTCATCGATGGCGGCAATATCCGATGCGGCCTCTTCGACCGTCTCTATCGTGGAACCCTCGACAGTGACGAACACATAGGTTCCAGCATCCGTCTGCTGCACTCCTCCCTGATAGGAAAGTATACACTCTCCCTTTCGTGCTAATCGCGAGAGAATGAACGTCGGGTCATCTATATCGAACTCAACCCGGGTCATCGATGTCGTGAGCAACGCATTCTTCCGCTCGATGGCGCTCGTTGCCGAGGCAATCGTTTCACCAAGCTCTGCAAATACCTCCTTTGCAGTTTCGTCGAATGCATTCTGTGTCTTCGCGTAGACGGTCAAGACACCGTAGGTGAACTCGTCGTAGGCGAGTGGGACGCTCAAAACAGAAAGATAATCGCGAGATAGGGCAGCTTTTCGCCATGGTTCTTGTCGAAGGTGCTCAGCCACGTTGGAAATCGTCGTTACTTCCTTAGTCGCAACTGTCCGACCGGCTGGCTCCGTCTTCGAGTCGTCAATCGTGAACGAAACATTGTCCAGATACCCGCGTTCCGTTCCGGCCCATGCACGCGGTTCAACCGTCTCTGTACTGGAATCAGACACGCCAATCCAGGCAAATACAAATCGATCGTCGTCCGTGAGGAGATCACAAACGGCGTGCTCGATCTCTGCGCGGGTTTCTGCGCGGACGAGTGCTTGGTCGATTTCTCGAATGATTTCGTTGATCCGATTGAGATCGGTGAGTTGGCTATTTCGGTGTTGGAGCTCACGGTCCTGTTTCCGTAATCGGCTCTCGCGCCTCACTCTGTCAAGGGCTGCCTCGGCTGTAACAGCGAGTAAATCAGCCAGTTCACGAGTCACTTCATGAAATCGTCCGATATCGGGAGACCCCACGATAAAGACACCGTGATCACCGAGTGGAATATATGCCGCACTCCGAATGTCGGTTGCCCTGTTTTCGAGTCGTTCGCTATCGTGGACGTCGTCGAAGAAAAGTGATTCACCTTCCAGAAAACTGTAGCTAGTGATTCCTTCAGCATCAGCATGAATTGTTGGGAGTGGCCCGTGTAAGCGTTCCATCGCGGGCGTCTGCACGACTGGGTATAACTCGTTGTTATCCGAGTCAAAAAGATACACCGCAGTCGCATCGAGGTCAAGTACCCCCGGAACATCGTCGGAGACGTGATGAGCGATTTCCTGTGGCGTTTGTGCATAGAGGAAATCTCGCGCCATTTCCTGCAAGGTCGCCAACGCTTCTTCGCGTTGTTTACGTTTCGTGATATCGCGGCAGCTGAACAGGAGCGTCCCACCTTGAATCGAAACCTCGCGGACGTTAACCAGCAGTGTGTGTTCCCGTCCTGCCTTATCCGTGGCTGTACATTCAATGTTCTTTAGTATGCCATCCGCTGCGAGGTCATCGCGATCGAAGAGATCATCGCCGAGGAGTTCGTCAATAGTACCCATTTCACGGATCTCCGCGTCCGTATACCCAAAGATGAAGTGAATGTTCGGACAGATATACGTGTACTCCCCGTCCTCGTTCGTAATCAGAACGGTGTCAGTCATATTGTTGAGCGTGACACGATGGAGTTCTTCGGATTGCCGAAGATCACGTTCGAGGGCCACCCGCTCTGTGATATCTACTCCTTCGACAACGATGGAGACGATTTCGCCACCTTCTCGCTGAACAGGACGGGCAGATAATTCGAGAACTTGTTGACCACTCGTGGCAGAAGATCGTTCTATCACTGCATTTCCAAAGTCACCAGTGAGTGCCTTCTCGATAATTTGCCGTACATCTGATTGGGTGTCATCCGTGGCAGACCACCATGGAAGCGTCCAGAACGGTTGTCCAATGGTACTCTCGAGATTCATCTCGGTCATATCTTGCGCAGTTTGGTTGACACGGGCCAGCGAACCATCTGGATCAAGTACCCATGTCGCTGTACGGGTATCGTGAAAGATCGCATCGAACTGTCTCGCCCGATCACGCTGAGTAGTGGTTCGACGAGCGGAGCGAATGCTTCGTTCAGCTCGTTCGAGGAGTTCTTCGTGCATCTGTTCGGATGATTCGGTGTAGGCAATGTAATCGGTAACACCAGCACCGATGGCTTCGCTAGCAACCGATTCGTTTCCGGATGCTGTACACAGGATTATTGGGAGGGTTGTCGTTTCGTTACGAATCGTGTGCAGTAGGTCTATTCCTGTGGAGCCTTCGAGAGTATATTCACAGATGAGACAGTCGATCGATCCTTCGTGGAAGTAATCGAGAGCATCGTCAGCGGTTGCAACTGATTGGATAGACGCTTGGCTCTGCGCTTCCATCGACTCGACGAATTTTGGAATCCATTCATCCGCTCCAACCAGAAGGATTTCGGACGAATCGAGCACGTTAGAGGAAGCCGACATTACTTATGAGTTGAATCCCCGGGAGTTCAATATATCGCATGTCAGTGTGAGACGGTAGAAGGTACGTTCCATACTGCCTAGAGTGAAAATTCCGTTAATATTTGTCGAGCGCCGCTCTCTCCACCCGAATTGTCGAGGGGATTTCGTTCAACCTCTAGGTTTAATATCGAGTACGCCGTACGTTCAACTGGATGGTTGAACAACAGCTGAACGACGTGGATCTCGATGCAATCTTCAAAGCATTAGCCCACCCAATTCGTCGCGAGATCCTCGAACAACTCGCCGATGGCCCCGAAAGCGTCGGCGATCTCGCCGAACCACACGACGTCTCGTTGGCGGCAGTCTCCAAGCACTTGCATGTGTTGGAAGATGCGGGCTTGCTTGATATCAAGAAGGACGGCCGGGTTCGACGATGTCACCTCGACGCCGCACCGCTGAGTGAAGCCTTCGGATGGCTGACCCGGTACCGCGTGCTCTGGGAAGACCGCTTCGACGCGTTGGCCGACCATCTGGAGCAAGAAGACCGATGACAGACAACACTGATGACGGAAGAGAATCGCGGAAAGAGGCCACCACAGATGAAGATCGAAGTATTACGGTCAACCGTATAATCGAAGCATCGCCGGAGAGAGTCTATGAGGCCTTCGTCGATCCCGACGAACTCGCCGCGTGGCTCCCGCCAGAGGGGTTCTCCTGCGAAGTTCACGAGTTCGACGCCACGGAGGGCGGCACCTTCCGCATGTCGTTCACCGCCGACATCGAGGAATTGGAACCATACGCTCACACGTTCCATGGGACATACGAGGAACTGTCTCCTGGCCAGCGGATCGTTTACACCGAGGAATTCGAGTCCGACGACCCGAGAATGGCCGGCGAGATGACGACCACGGTCACCTTCGAGAAGGTCTCCGGCGGGACCGAAGTCACCGCTCATCAGGCAGGAATCCCGGAGAACATTCCGCCCCAGGACGCCAACGAAGGATGGAATGATTCGCTTGGAAACCTCGCAGACGTCGTTGAAGTGGCCTAGCGCATAGATAGCATCGAGGGTCCCGTGGCGGGTCTCACTTCCACTTATGGGGTTAGTGGGGAACCAGAGTTGAAGGCCATCAATATACAAAACGTTCACAGGCACATCTAAGAGATGTTAAATAAATTTGATTGTTCTATTCTCACTACTCTATCAAGAAGCACCGGAGGAGTCGCGGCCCAATATGACTGGATGGAGATGCTCAATTATTTAACATCCGGTGCTCATCTGAAAGGCATGTCACGGATTAACGAACCAATCGATCGAGAGGTACTCGACCAGTTAGAGAAATGCTCTACGTCTGCAATAGCAGATACAAAACACGAGGGTGTGAAAACGCTGTCTTCTGCGATTAAACCGGTTCATACCGATTGCACATTCGTTGGGACGGTCCGGACCGTCACGCTCGATCCATCGACACTCTGGGCACCCGTACAGACGCTTGATGCAGCTCTCGAAGATGAAGTCGTCGTGGTTGATGCCGATGACAGCGTCGATGAGGCCATTTGGGGCGAGTTGCTCTCTACATCCGCAACCGCTACTGGCGTGCGGGGAATGGTCACGAATGGAGCAGTTCGGGACGTCGCCGGTATACGAGACATCGGGTTTCCCGTCTTTTCACGGGCAGTTACGCCTCGCGGGCCAAGCGGTAACGAAGAAGCCGAGCAGAATGTTCAGGTCACTGTTGGGGATACACCGATTAACCCGGGAGATGTGCTTGTCGGTGATGAATCCGGGGTAGTTGTAATCGAACGTGATGCAGTTGCGGAAGTGGTCTCGGACGCTGAGACGGTCGTGAAGACGGAAAGAGATGTAACCCGTCTACTTGACGAAGGGAAATCACTCGGACAGGCGTTTGAGGACGCTGGAATGGTGTAGACCGTCCTGTACTAATTGATTACCCAACGAGTCGTTAGAAACGGTAAATTTCGAATTTGGGTGCCTAAACGAACAACGATTGGAACGAGGTGCGTCGCGCCTCGTTGTACTGTAAAGAGTTTCGGGCTGTAGACTCCTGTCAATCAATTTACCGTCCGAATTCGCGCGAATTGACGTTCGATCAAAAGTCAAAAAGTGATTCATCGATATAGTTATAATAATAGACAAGTAAGTCGGCCATCGTAGTAGCTATAGACATTCCGACATAGTGCTACGTCGCGTACGTCGTCGGATGGCTCGCGATTTTCTTCGTTCTCCTCGCTGGAGGCTACTTCGAGTCTTCGGTCCTCCCTAGCTTCGGGAACACACTCGGTATCGACGCGCTTGCCGCGTGGTACGTCACGGCCGTATTCGCTGTCGACGAGTCTTGAGAGTGACCGGTCCTGCCCGTGCAGTAACCGTCGTGGAGCCGTCGCAAGCTACCCGTGGTGCTCTCGAACCCGTCGACCGATTTGATCGGTTGTTCGGAGGGCGTCTCGAACCATCGGCGGCGTAACCTCGAATGGCTCATTATGGATCGTCTCCTCGGGATCACACGCGGCGTCCGCGACCGTTTCGAGCTGCGTCGTCGTCGGGTCATCGAGCCCGATGTCAGCGAGCGTCACCGGGAGGTCGAGTGCGAGTGAAAACTCGACGTAGTCCTCGACAAAAGCGTCTTCACGGCCCTCGAGTACGAGCTGAGTCAGCGTCCCGATGTTCACTTTCTCCCCGTGGGTCGCATGGTGAGTTCCTGCCAGTTGTGTCAGCCCGTTGTGTACCGAGTGCGCCGCAGCCAGACCACCACTCTCGAATCCGAGCCCACTGAGAAGTGTATTTGCCTCCGCCACGGCCGCCACGCTTTCAGTGACTGCGTCACGTTCGATCGCGTCCACGGCGACGATAGCGTGCTCTCGGAGCGTCTCATAGCAGAGTTTTGCGAGTCGGTGCCCGGCCCGCGTCGGGGTGCCACCAACGATATTCTCGCCGTTCGACTGGTACGTCGCATCCGCTTCGAACCAAGTTGCAAGCCCGTCAGCGATCCCCGACCGGAAGAAGCGCGTCGGCGCGGCCGCGACGACCGCCGTATCGAGAAACACGAGGTCGGGATGTCGCTCGTAAAACCAGTATTCACGGAACTCCCCTTCTTCACTGTAGATAACCGAGAGGGCACTCGTTGGGGAGTCGGTCGAGGCAATAGTCGGCATCGAAACCATCGCACCCCCAGTTTCTTCGCGGACGGCTTTCGCAGTATCAAGCGCCTTGCCACCACCAGCGCCGATAACGACGTCCGCACCGCGCTCTTCCACGATGGCTCCGACACGATCGATCTCGGTTTCAGAGGCTTCGCCGTTGAACTCGACCGTGCTTGCCCCGTGGCCCTCCGCTTTCAGACTTCGGATGGCCCGCTCACCAACCAGATCGAGGACGACCTCGTCTGCCAGAAGCAAACACTCGGTCCCAAGCGAATTGACATGCGTTCCGAACGAGTCGATGATGTCGCGTCCCTGTACATACGCTGCCGGTGATTCGAACACCTGAGGCATACCAGTTAACACCACACCAACCGTGTTAAAGCTTCCCACAGTTTCGGTCGAGCGACCTTCAGAACCGCCCAAACCCATGAATGGAAGAGAAAAATGATCTACTCACAGTGCTTCAACACGAGGAGGAAGACATCGTTGTCGTCGACGGCCACCCGCACACGCGGGACGCGACCACACGGAGACTGAAAAGGACCGTCGTTTGCCGGGGCATGGCACTCGACATCTCCGACGGCGATGTTGTCGCGACCCTGCATGCCTCACACAATTCCCAATGGAGAATGTTTAGAACGGGAAGAGATCGCCTTCTATTCCGTCTCGCTCGATGAGTTCGATCTCGTGGTCGTCCCGATCTTTCGTAAATGCGTACATCTGGTCACAGGATTCGGGGTCGCGATAGTCGGGTGCCTCACGCTGTTGGAGGGTCTCCCAATCGTCCTGCAGATCATCGAGACGAACACAGAAGTGCCCCCATCCATCTTTTTGTTCGTACGAGCGTCCATCGTAGTTGTAGGTGAGTTCGACCGCCATCGCCTCCTCGGCGGCGTCCTCGGGTTTCATGAAGTAGTTGGCGAACGAATCCGATTCCCAACGGCCGGTGTGCTCGTACTCGAATTTTCGCGTCCAGAATCCGAGCGCCTCGTCGGCATCCTCGACGCGAATCATGGTGTGGTCGATGCTCCATCGCGCGCCGTGGTCGCGTTGGACGATTTCGATTTCGTGCCCATCGGGATCCGTTACAAATGCATAACTTCCACCGCAGGAATCGGGGTCGCGGTAGTCCTCAACACCTTCCTCGATCAATTCTTCGTATGCCTCGTCCACGTCTTCGACACGCACGGCGATGTGACCCCACGCATCGCCGATTTCAGGAGACTCCCCCTCGTTGTGTGTCAGTTCAAGCATCGCCCCGTCTTCGTGCATCCCTTCGGGACCGAGGTAGACGATAGTGAATCCGTCTCCCTCATAACGATCTTTCTCTTCGTACTCGAGATGGGTCTGATACCAATCGAGTGACGCTTCCAAATCACCGACACGCATCATCGTGTGGTCAAGGATTCCGGTCATGTAGTATGCTACACTGGCTCTCTAAAAAAACCATTTGGTTACTGCCGAGCCAAAGTCGATGAGAAAGCGGGACAAACGGTCGAAGACACCGGGCGAAGAATCGTTTCGTCCGGCGGAGTGACAGCTATCGCCGCGAGCAGTCAATACCGGGATACTCCTCAGTCACTTGCGAGTTCGGGGTTTCGCGCAGCATGGAGACTGGCACAAACACCACCCTGTCCACCCATGTTTGTCTTCGCGAGTCGAGAAGCGCTCCGCGCGGTCTGCACGTCCTCGGTGGCAAGCGGGTCACCGTCGCGGGACACGAACAATCGGTCACCAAGCTCCTCGACGACTCCAACGCTCGTGGCTTTCTCCAGATACCGTTTGAGCGGGTCTGCATCCACCTCAACGTAGAACTCGTCGAGATCGATCATCGCGCGACCGCCTTCGAAACCGATATCCTCCCGCCGTAACGCCGCGAGTTGAGCGTCGTCGAGCCCGGCATCGGCAAGTTCCTTGATGGCATCGTATTGACGGGCGAGACGGGCCTTTCGGTCGAGCGTCGCGCGCGTCTCGGCGATATCACCGTCTGCAGTTTCGAAGGCGTCCGAGAACGCCATCCCTTCGTTCACACCCCGGGTAACTTCGGTCGCGTGCATGTGATCTCGGAGCACGATGCGGACATCGCCCACGCCTTCGAGTTCTGAAATCGCGTCGCGAGCGTCCGTCGCCATCATCCAGGCGAATGTCGGGGAGCACCACGCCGTCGGGAGCGCGAACGCGACAATGACGGTTCCATCCTCTATTTCGAGATCCTCGATGTAGTCGAGTTCGACTATCGACCGGTCGAGTTCCGGATCGGTGACGCTCCGAAGTGCGGACCGGATGGCGTCTCTGGTCGGGACTGTCCCTTCTATCGCTGGCGTCATGGTCAGTCCGCCGCTCCTTCGTACTGCGCACCCGTGTCGAAGCGTTGGGAGACATCGTCATCCTGAAGCGATTTCTTGCGTTCCTCGATGTCGATATCGTACAGGTCCGCGGCGTTTTCACCCAACACCTTCTTCTTCGTCTCGAGGTCGAACTCGACGCCGTACTCGCGACGTTCCTCCTCGGTAAACTCGGTATCGAGGATGGCCTCCAGTATCCAGTCGGGTTCCCAAATCGCGTAGTCGCTCCCGAAGAGGATGCGGTCCTCACCGAGCCAATAGAGTAACTCGCCAAGCACCTCACGGAATTTCGCCGGTCTGCCTCGTGCCATCGGGGCGACGACCGCGAGTCCGCCGTACACGTTCGGCTCCTGCGTCCCGATCCAGCAGAAGTCGTCGAGTCGCGGCATCCCGACGTGCTCGACGACGAAGTTGAGTTCTGGGAACGAGGTTGCCGCGTCGTCGATATCCGCGACGTCGAAGGCGTCGCGGTTCAGCGGGCGAATCGTCGGTCCCTTGTGCGGATGGATGTTCCGAATACCGAGGTCGACACACTTCTGGAGGAACTCGAAGGACTCTTCGGAATCGAGGCGCCATCCCTTCGAGTCGCCGCGCCACTCTGCGGTGTACACCTTCGCTCCCTGGATGTCGTACTCCTCTTTCTGTCGTTCGAGATCATCGAGCCCCTCTTGGCCTTCCCGAGGGTCGAAGCGTCCATTCGTGATGAGCCGATCACTGTATTCGTCGGCGAGCGCACCGCAATCGTCGATGGTGTTGAAGCCGTCGGCGTAAAATTCCTTTAAGTATGTCGGTTGGAAGATACCCACATCGACGTCACCGGTCCCGAAAACACTCGTCAGGAGTTGCTCATCACTGTAGGTACGGAACTCGTCGAGCGAGCGTTGTCGATCTTCCGGCGCGAATCCCGTGTGATAGTCGTGAAAGCACTGGATAAACTGTTCGCCTCCCTCATGGATGATGTTCTCCTTCGTCGCGTTCCACGCGTGAAGGTGACCATCAACGACGAAGATATCTTCGCCTTGGTGCTGAAGCATTGCATGCAAATAACAACCACACACAGTAATAATTGTTATGGACCGCCAACAGGGTACAGTCGGGATTTTGTGTCGATAGCTTCCCCATCGTGGTACAACAGCCCGCGATCCCGTTGCGTTTAGCCGGCAGTCGCTGCCGGTACCACTGATTTTACTACCGGTTGGGGAGGTGATTTCAGTCGCATCATGCAAGCTGCGCGACTACACGAGTATACGGACGATATGAGCGAGGCACTTACGGTCGAAGATGTCGAGAAGCCGGAAATCTCTACATCGGGGCAAATAATCGTCGAGGTGGAGGGCGCTGGGTGGTGCCAGACGGACAACCACATCATCGAGGGGATGTGGGAACCCTACGCAGAGCAGAATCTCCCGATGACTCTGGGTCACGAGAATGCCGGTTCAGTCGTCGAAGTCGGTGACGAAGTAACCACCGTCGAAGTCGGCGATTCGGTCATCTGTCATCCCGTTCGTACCTGTGGGCAGTGTCGCGCTTGCCGATTGGGTAACGATATGTACTGTGAGAACGGCGCGTTCTCCGGACTCGACACGGATGGCGGATTTGCGGAGTACCTCCTCACCTCCGAGCGATCCGCGATCAAGCTCGACGACATCGATCCCGTCGATATCGCACCGCACGCCGATGCTGGGATCACAGCCTACCACGCGTCGAAGAAAGCAGTCGATGAATTGGTCCCGGGGAACTACTGCGTCCTCATCGGTATCGGGGGGCTCGGTCACATCGGTCTGCAAGCCGTCGAAGCGATGAGTGCGGCACGGACTATCGCCGTCGATATCAAAGACGACGCGCTCGAACTCGCCGAGCGATTGGGCGCCGATTTTACCGTCAACTCCGGGGACGAGAACGTCGCAGACGCTATCACCGACATCACTGACGGTGCAGGTGGGACACAGGTCCTGGACTTCGTCGGCGCCGACAGCACCACTAACCTCGCGCCCGATATCGTCTCCCCCGGTGGCGACCATCACATCGTCGGCTACGGCGGGCACGTCCATCGACCCTCTCAGGACCTCGTCGACGGCGAGTTCTCCTATCAGGGCAACCTGGTCGGTACCTACACCGAACTCCAGGAACTCATCGCGCTCGTTGAACAAGGGGAGATGCACCTCACCACCACGCAGTACGACCTCGATGAAATCAATAAAGTAGCCGAAAAACTCGAGCGGAACGAAATCGAGGGTCGCGCCGTCATCCGACCGTAGACTCGACCATCCGATTCAATGCTGTTGAACCACAGCCCTCAGTGGTCATTCTTTGTTCGGGAAGGCGTATTGACTGGGTACGAGATAGTCGTATCGGTGAAACGGATTCAACAGGAGTGAATTGGATCAACCCGACGATCAACATTACAATCATAGTGACGTAATCCTGGTCGCCCCATATTCTCTCTAATCGTTGCAAGTGTAGAACGAGGTAGTCCGGGCTTCAAGTGGATATCTCCATGGGAGACATCTACTCCAGAAACCTCCACAAGACCATCGTGATTGGCTCACTCACCGAACCAAGAGAGTGACGAGGGTTTCAGGGATTCACCACTGTTGATTCCTCGAGATCGAGATTAGTAGTCTCTCATTTCGAGTTCGATTAGATTGGCAGTATCCGAGACCGCCATCGCGAGGTTCTCGGTGAAGTAGTCACCCTTCATTCGACTTGCCGGACCTGCGATCGAGATTGATCCGTAGACGCCTTTAGAGCCGTCTTCATTCGAAGGCTGGATCGCAGTGGCCACACAACAAAGGCCTTCGAGTTGTTCTTCCCGATCGAATGCGATGTCCCGTTCGCGAATCGTCTCCAGTTCTGCTTCCAGTTTGGATCGATCCGTGATAGTGTGGGGCGTCGTCGCTGGAAGTCCGTGGCGATCGATGATCTCGTCGATCCGTTCCGCAGGGAGGTGTGCTAAAACTGACTTACCGAGCGCGTTATCGTGGAGGTATTTTTGGCTTCCCGTCGTATCGAAGTTGACCGCGTTCGTACCCTGCGCATCGTAAACATAATAGCCGTACCCCCGTTCTTCGATCATCAGAATACAGAGTTCGCCAGTCTCTTTGGCCAACTGGTCGATTTTATGCTTCCCGACTTGGTAAATATCTAGTTGGTCAATAGTGCTATGTCCCATATTGAGAAATCGCATGCTTAGTCGATAGTTTGCCCCTTCTTTGACGACGAATTCGTGAGAAGCTAACGTGGTCAGGTGATAGTGCGTCGTGCTCTTCGCCATATCGAGATGCTCCGAAATTTCAGTTTCCGAGGCCTGACCAAGTGTCATGAGCGCCTCTAGGACGGAGAGCGATCGGGCACTCGCTTTGATCCGTTTCGGCTTGTTTTTTCCTTTCATAGACTACCCTTTCTCCAGAACCCTCATTAAGGTTCACCATCATTGAATCGAACAATACTATAGACCTGGATGGAACCGGCCCCGAGACGATTATCGAAGTCGCGTTTCTGGGTGAAGGTGGGGAAGTCACATCAATTAAGTTATATTCCCTATCACGTTTATGACCTTCGAGGAAGGTAAAATCGCACCGAAATGGTGAAAGCGATTTACTTGTCTGCTAATGGTCTCACCAACCGACGACCTGATGCCGATTCGTTCACAAAAGACGAAAGTGTCAAACCGATTGATTGCCACAAGGAATTTATTACTCGCGTGAGAAAATGGCACACATGGGGACTGATAATGAGAATCAACCGCGTCTCTCGGAAAGTACATCACCCGATACGACTCTCTGTCAGAACTGCGATCAGGAGTTCGATTGGCAGCAGACAGAGTGTCCTCACTGCGGGTGGAAAAAGAACGAATGGGTCGAAAAAGGTCGGTACGGGTTAGGAAGATAATCATCACTCAAACAAGATATATGATGGATTGAACGTTCTCCGTCCGATAGTAGCTACACTTGGCAACGGACAATTGTCATCAAGATCTTTGCTGTGTCGTCTCGAATGCTTGGAACCGTTTACCACATACAGAGACGCCGGAACAGACCAGTGACCGACGAATATTCGGTCGTTTGTTTTGTTATTTAATCTACCCTAATCGAAGACACTCTATACCCATCCAGAATTACATATGATTCATCTTGTTAGAATATTGACTCTAAAAATCCGATGATCGTAGGGAGGAGGGTGCCCAACATGGACTACAACCTTTGCATAGAACAGGTGAGGGGTCCCGGGGCGTTTGCACTTCCGCTTACGGCGCTAAGCGGTAGTGTAATTGAGGTCACCTCCTTGTGCTCAATCTGGCGATATAGATCCTATAATCGGTGAATGCTCCCGTTCTGAGATCTATAAATTACATACAGCTATATCAAACTTGCCTTAGTCTACACTACCGATAACAACTCAAGAATGGATGGTCACAGCTTAACTATCTTCTACGTACGCTTCAAGAGTCCTGTAAAATCGAACTATCTCTGTGGCATTACAAGACTAGTGATGTAACGACACAGTAGATAGAAACTACTACAAGAATTTAGACAATTCGATCAGTTGCATAATGAATAAGTTGAAAGAAGCTCCGTCGGAAGCAATTCAGGCGTAACGATGTTTTATACGGATAGTATCAGCAACATTTTGGAGACGTTCAGGGATTTCGTCAGTAAATCTTTCACCGGTCATTCGGCCGCGCGGACCGGAGATGCTAATTGCTGCAGGAAGTGCATTATCGCGCATAATGGGTGCAGCGACACAGTGGAGGCCTTCAACACGCTCTTCCCGATCAAAGGCAATTCCAGCTTCGCGAATCTGTGCAAGCTCCTCGAAAAATTCATCCCGGGATGTAATCGCGTTTGGACCATGGTGAACGAGCCCGTATCTATCGATAGTTTCGTGAACGAGTTCTTCAGGTAAATGCGCCAGAATCACTTTGCCGCTAGCGGATGAGTGAGAGTGAAGACGAATCCCTATGTATGTATCCGTCTCAATCGCCTCCTCTCCTTTAGCGATATAAATATGAGCAGCGAGCCCATGATCATAGACAACCAAATTAACTTTATCACCGAATTCTTCAGCAAGTTGATCGACCTTTGGTTTCGCAAATTCGAATAAACGGGATTGGCTCCGCCTGAATCCTCCGGTTTCGAGAAAACGATAACCAATATCGTACTCACTCCCTTGCTTCACGACGTATCCACAGTCGTGAAGAGTGGTCAGGTGACTGTGTACCGTGCTCACTGGAAGTTCAAGTTTATCTGAGAGGTCTGATACTCCGACGCTACCATCGATATCTTTGAGGGCGTGTAATATCCGGAACGTCGTTCGAACCGCTTTGACTCCGCTTTTGTCGGTCATAGTATGCAGGATGGAATCGGAGGATTATAAATTTTTCACTATCGTCGGAAACATACCGAATTTTATTCCAGATCTATCGTGAAGTCCAGAGATCCCCTTTCACCAAGCCCTTAACAAATATTTTCATAGATATATAGATGATGTAAAAGGCTCAAATTTGTCCCCTTCTTGATTTGAGGTCCATGCAGTCTCTCGTTTCTTTGAATTTGTTGTACATAGATATCTGGTTCTCAATGAAAATGGCCATCTACTACTGCCGAAAATCTGGGTCTCTGACGCGGTGGACACTTGAATACGAATAGTATAAACACCTCAACCATGGAATGAGCGGGAGAAGGATTCACCAGTAGTGAATATTCTCAACCAACAGTAACTAGGGCAAGATGAACCCTCAGTTATTCTCGAATGTTAGGTGTCAAAATATGGGATAATTCACCACATAAGTTGCATTGATTTTTTGTCTGAATAATATTTTGCATGGATTGTTCATGGGTTTTATTTGATGAGAAGCTATGACCGTTTATCCTTTTACTTTCCGAGCCACTCTCGTTGTCAACCCCTTCGAAACGGTTGGCGACACCAGTTCGCTACTGCTTCGTTCAAGCAAGGTACGCTCGTAAGTGCTCAAATAAGGAGATCCGTCAGATTTAGGATGAAAAAGAATCTGCGGTCAGTCCGTTTTTCTTGAACAGGGATAGTTTCGAAGCGCCAGCGACAACAGATTCGACCGGATCTACAGGGTCTTCGTGTTCGTAGACCAGCCATTCAACTCCCACATCGATAGCTGCCTGGGCAGTTTCCCGAACATTGAGATCACCATCGCCCAGGTTGACAAACTTCTCTTCTTCGAAGCGCATATCTTTGAGGTGGACAGAGGCAGTACGATGGCCAAAGTCTTCGAGTACCGAGTGTGGATTCGTTCCGGTGACACCAATCCAACCGAGGTCGAGTTCAAACTCGACGCCATCATCGGTTTCATCAGCTAAGATATCGAAGTGAGTGCGACCATCAGAGGAAGTAAACTCGTGACGATTGGTGTGGTAGAGAAATCGGAGGCCCTGCTCGTTAACTGTGTCCGCTAGGGAATTAAGTAGGTTCGCTGTCCGGTGAGTCGCTTGTACTGATCTGAAATGCTTTTCGTCTAGGTAACCAAGGATGATAGTCTCACAATCGAACGCTTTGCAGGTAGTTACCAGTTCATCTAATGAGTGTTGAAAATCGTCGAGTCCTGCCGACAAACCAGCTACTTCAAGACCAGTTTCGTCAAGCGCCGCTAATGTCGCATCCGAGGGGGGCCCGTAATATTCCATTTCGACGCCATCGACGTCCGTCTCCGACGCTATTCTTACTTTGGTCGATTCTTTTACATCAAATTTCCGTAACGTGTATAGTTGTATTGCGGTTTTAACCATCTAGTTAGTTTGTTTATTGGCAAGTAATTAGGTTTTCTGGTGCGTTGCATCGAAATCGTCATCCGATCAATTTGCAATTTTGGACCCGATGAGTTTCGTATGATCTTCGATTTTATGGATGAATTTTAGATTATTGAAATCTGTCTGCCAATTTTGGAACGCTAATCGATTATTCGTCCACCGGTTTTGGCTGTAGGTCGCCGGATTTGATCATAGAGGTGAGAGGGTTATCGTCGATGTTGAGAGGGAAGTCGATCCGTCCACGTCGTCGAGCCGATTGCCACGCACCGAAGATTAGTTCGGTTGCTCGGAGGGCATTTTCCCCAGAGAGGAGAGGGACTTGCTTCCCATCGATACTTTCGACGACGTTTGCCAGTGCGCGCGTAAGTACAGTTTGACCTTTCCAATCTTCGGCGTCTCGGCGACCATGAACGTCCTCATTGTTCACATCAAATTCTTCCCATGATGATTTCCCATTCCGTCGCATTCGAAGCATGGGGCCAGTGTCATCCGTCGGAAAGCCGACACCGATTTCTATAACGCCTTCAGTACCGACGAGTCGATTGTGACTATTGATTGCGTTCCCATTTCCGATTCCTGTGGTGGCTAGACCCTGGACGCCGCTTTCATACTGCCATTGGACGACACCTTGATTCTCGTTATGGGCCCCGAAGAGGACGTTTTCTTCTCGGTAATCGATCTGCCCGATCACCCACTCGGGGTCGGATTCTTCAGCATAAAAGTTACTGAGATCAAACGAATGCGTTCCATAGTCAAACAGATTAGGTGAGGAGAACTCAACTCGTTTGAGTGCACCGATCTCGCCAGCATCGAGCAATTCCTTTGCCTTGACGAATGGCGTACCGAATCGCCGTTGATGATTGAACGTGAGTTGAATGTCGTACTCGTTAGCTTTCGAGACCATTTGGCGACAATCTTTCCACGTGTCCGCCATCGGTTTCTCGCAGTGAATAGCCTGTGGAATCTCGCTTTCGATACAATCGAAGGTGATGTCCGCATGAACTGCCGGTGGTACGCAAATGCTGACGATATCCGGCTCGACTGCAGAGAGCATTTCGTTGTAATCTTCGAAGACGTTGTCGGTGGCGATACCGACTTCCTCGGCGAACCCAATCGCGTTCTCACGGACGATGTCAGCACACGCTGTCAGTTTGCATCCATCGATACGGTTGTACGATTCTGCGTGTTTATACGCCATGGCGAATCCAGTCGCGTTCGAGCTTTCTGGGGGTTTTCCTGTGCCAATAAACGCAACGCTGTAATCCTTCATGATTGACCTTCAGATATTCGTTTTTGACCCGATCGATATAATCTTTCTTACTTTCAACGCCAGACTCCAGTTTGATTTCTATTTGAATATCTGAGAGATTTTATATTCTGATGGAGAAGAAAAGGTGTTCAATTTTACCCTTCGACCTCATTCCTTCGCCAAAGTCTCAAACTGCTACACTTCGAGAGGTTGCGATCATCATTTCACAGGGACAGAAGCGTTAAATGCGGAGCACAGAATGGTAGGTGCATGGTTCAAACAGCCATAATTATGGGGATGATCGGCCATCTCGATGACGACACTGGTCGTACTATTACCCGTGTGGGCGACGCAGAGTATAGTGGAATCGAACTCGGTATCGAATCCGTCGACGATGGGTCGACGAAAGCACTCGACGAAACGGGGCTCGGCGTCACGAGCATCATGACCGGATTGGATCAAATCCGCTCTCCAGAAGAAGGACTTCTCTCGGCATGTCGAACGCTGGATTGCGACCGCGTCGTCCTTGGTTGGCTCGACGAAACGTACTATGCGTCCCCCCAAGCGACGAAGGACACTGCGGCACTGCTTAACGAATGTTCCGATGGACTCGCCGAGTACGGACTTACGCTCTGTTATCATAATCATGACCACGAGTTCATCACGTTCGATGATGCGGAGGGACGGACGGCGTTCGAGGTGCTGGTCGATCACCTAGATGACCGTGTACAGTTCGAGTTCGATGTCGGTTGGGTCGGCACCGCTGGCGCTGATCCAGCCGAAGTCATTCGAACGTATGCCGATCGTGTCCCTCTAATCCACCTCAAGGATATGGTTTACGAGACGAGCGAATCCGTTCAGCTTGGTGAGGGAGATCTCAACGTCGAAGAGGTCGTTGAAGCAGCCGTTGATGCAGACGTTGAATGGCTCATCTATGAGCACGAGTACCCCGAAGACGCCGAAGTTTCGATGCGAGAAACAGCCCCGAAAATGAACGACCTCGTGAGTATGACCGAAGGTAACACTGAATGACACTTCGAATCGGCATGCTCGGATACGGGTTCATGGGGAAAGCTCACACCAATGCACTTGACCGGTTGCCCCTCTTTTTCCCAGACGCGCCATCCACTGACCGCCACATCCTCGTCGGTCGACACGAGAAGTCGCTTGCCGAGGCAGCAGAGCGGTACGACTTCACCCGAATTACTGACGACTGGGAGGAAGCTCTCGATGAGATCGATGTCCTGTTGAACCTCGGTCCAAATCATCTCCACGCTGAGCCCTCAATCGCCGCGTTGGAAAGAGATATCCATGTCCTCTGTGAGAAGCCCCTCGCATCAACTCGTGATGACGCCGAGAGGATGGCGGCAACGGCGGATGCCTCGAATGCCGTAGCGGGGATCGGCTTCAATTATCGCTTCGTCCCGGCTATCCGGTATGCAAAGCGACTCATCGAAGCGGGTGAACTTGGCGAGATCCGTCACTTTCACGGACGATACGTCAATGGGTTTCTCACCGACGAAACGGCCGGCTGGTCCTGGCGACTTTCGAAAGAACATGCGGGTGCGGGGGCACTTGGAGATCTCGGTTCCCACACTATCGACCTCGCACGCTACCTGGTCGGTGACATCGTGACCGTGAGCGGTCACACACGCACCTTTACGACCGAACGTCCATTTGAGTGGGGTGATGATGGTGAGACCCGCGAAGTCGACGTTGACGATGCGTACTCAGCGCAAGTCGACTTCGATAACGGTGCGATGGGTGTGCTACAAGCAAGTCGGCAGGCTCACGGAGAAACGAACAATAACAACTTCGAGGTTCACGGCACGGATGGTGCAGTGAAGTTCAACCTCGCTCGGCTCAACGAACTCGAAGTCCATACCGGGGATAATCGGGGCTTCCAAACCGTGCTCATCACTGATGACGATGATCCCTATGGAGACGTCTGGTGGCCTCCGGGCCACGTCATCGGGTGGGAACACACATTCGTTCATGAGCATGAAAAGTTCCTTACCGCCATTGCCGAGAATCGGGCGTTCAGTCCCGACTTCGCGGATGGAGCGGCAGTTCAGCGTGTCATCTCCGCGATTCAACAAAGTGACGAATCTGGCCAGCGGGTCGAACTCTAGAAGCCTTAACGGCTGTCCGAGTCTACAAATAACCAACAGAATATAGACATCTAATCTCTATATTCATATTCATGTCTATAATTGGAACAATAGCACAAATTATTTATTATGGGAATTTGTTGTTGCGGCAAGGCAGACCATGCCAATCATAGAGCCTACTCCCAAGACTAGACGGCAGATGCTTCGCGCCGCCGGAATCGCCGGTATCGCAAGTCTCGCTGGCTGTTCAGGTAGCCAAAGCAAGAATGACGCTGGAAATAAAAAAAGCGGGTCCGGTACAGGTGACGGATCCACGGTCAACGCGTCATGGACCACGACTGCGGGAAGCGGAAATCTCGCTCGAAAGCACTACAATCAGTATAACTTCAAAGAGTTCCAGGGTGCCATCACCGGATACATTTGGGACCCATTTGTCGCACAAAATGACTTCACCGGGGAGTACTACCCTTATTTGATCACGGACTGGTCGATTACGAAGGGCGCGATGGAGCTAAACATCCGTGATGGATTGACATGGTGGGATGGGTCAAAAGTCGATTCGAAAGACGTTGCGTCCTCGTTGAAGCTCGGGTTCCTGATGAACGGTTCGCTCGATACTATCGGCGAGGTCAAGGAGAAGGATAAATCGACCGTCGAGATTACACTGAAAAAGCCGACAAACGGGAATATCCTCAAGCAGACAATACTCCCGCAGAGCCTCAACGTCAAATATTCCTTGTACAAGGATTACGTCAAGCAGTACGATCAGGCGTCGTCAGAGGACGAACTACAGAAAGTACGTCAAAAGCTGGCAAGTGCGACGATTGATGAACCGTACGGACACGGCCCTTGGCAACCTGACCAGATAAACCCTGGAAAAATCACACTGAAGAAATATGAGAAACACCCGGATGCGGATAATATCAACTTTTCCACGGTAGAGTTCATCCAGATGGGCGGCGGTAATCAGAAGATCTGGGGAGCCATGAAGACCCAAAATATCGATGGCACAAAGGCATTCGTCGAAAATGCCGTCGGTAATACATTCCCCAAGTCCGTCAAGCACAAAAATTTCCCCGCAAACTGGGGAATGGGCCTTTGGTTCAATCACGATGATCCCGTGTTGAAAAACCGAAACGTTCGGCAAGCGATCGCGTACCTATTCGACCGGAAGACGATTGCCAAGAACTCCGATGCGACCAAACATCCGGTTAACATCCCGAACGGTATCACCAACGCCACTCAAGATCGATGGGTCGGGGACTTAGCTGGGAAAATGAACAAGTACCAAAAAAATACTGGAAAAGCATCCACTCTCCTGAAAAAGGAGGGATTCACAAAGAAGGGCGGCAAGTGGCACCAACCTGATGGTCAGAAGTTTTCGCTCCCGATTAACACACCTGCTGGTTGGAGTGACTTCACCGCATCCGTTCAGACGATGGTTTCAGAGCTAAACGACTTCGGAATCGAATCGCAGGTGAAAACAACCGACAGCAGCTCTTACCTCAGCACCCTTTGGCCGAATGGTAACTTCCGAGTTGCCACCTACGGGTGGGCTGCCGGTATCGCGTATCCGTATTACACGTATCGTCTAGTGTACGAAGATCCGGGGGTGCAAGGCGCGATTAGTCCTCCGGACACGTTCAAAGCCCCACCAGTTGGAAAGCCCAACGGGAAGCTACAAACCGTTGACCCGAACGAGTTGCTCGCCAAACTCGAGAAGAAGGTCGATAAGTCCACAGAAAAAGACCTCATAAGTCAACTGGCGTGGTTGTACAACTACAACCTTCCGTGCCTCCCAGTTCAGGAAAAACTCGACCAAGCATGGTACGATACTGACGGTTGGGAATATCCCTCGAAAGACGATGACGCCATGACGTACTACGGCGGCTTGTTCAATTGGCTTCCACGACAAGGGAAATTGAAAGCAGTAAAATAGAATAATACGTACGGAACGCGCATTGTAGCAGCTATTCTTTTCGACTTTCACCGTTCGAAGAGAAGAATCGAAGAAAGAGTCAGAGCTTTTGTTAATTAATCCTCAGCAAGTATAGATACTTCCTTTGGAATAATCAAGACCAAACATTTATTATGAATCCTATATTGGTTCCATCTATCGGATGTTGAGTGATGAGAACACGGGTCCTCGGTGTGAAACATCGATGCCTCGAGCAGATGCGAAACGGAAATCGGTAGCACCCAAGTACAACATATGAATCTGAGATACCTCGTTAAACGAGCGACGTATGCACTCGCCACGGTTTACCTGGCAGTGAGTCTCTCGTTTTTCTTAATCCGAATGCTTCCAGGCGGACCAGAAACGTACATCAAGAACAAGCTTATGCAGAGCCAGACGTCGATGTCGGTGGAACAAATCAACCACCTCGCCGCTGCATACACGAACGTGTATCCCGATCAGCCGTTGTACGTTCAGTACATCAACTATATGACCTCTGCGCTGCACGGCGATTTCGGAACGTCCGTGTGGTTTGGGGAACCGGTCTCGCACGTAATTTGGCGAGCGATGCCGTGGACATTGTTCCTCTCTACCGTAACATTGTTCCTCGGTCTTACTATCGGGGTCGTCGTCGGCGGGCTAATGGCGTATAAAGAGGGTGGAAAGTTTGACGTTGGAGTGACGTCATACACGCTCATAGCCGGGTCAATCCCGTACTATATGTTGGCAATCGTCCTCGTGTACGTTCTGGGATTCATGTGGGGAATCTTCCCAACGAACGGGGCATACGCATCCGGACTGGAACCCGGCTTCAACATCCCGTTCATGAAGAGTGTGGTGTATCACGCGGTGCTACCGGTTCTCTCGATGGTATTCGTCAGTTTCGGTGGGACGGCGCTCGGGTTGCGAAGCAACGCGATTAGCGAGCTCGGGTCAGACTACATTCGAGCCGCTCGTATCAGGGCCCTGCCACAACATCGAATCGCACTCCGATACGTGGCGCGCAACGCGATCCTTCCAATGTATACTGGAATCATGATGGGTATCGCGAGCATCTTCGGTGGGTCAATCATCCTCGAGCAGATATTTGGATACCAGGGAATAGGCTATATTATGTTCAAGGCAACGATGTCAAGGGATTATCCGCTGATGATGGGGTCGTTCATTCTCGTGACGGTAGCGACAGTCACCGGGATTTTCATCGCCGACATTACGTACGGAATGGTCGATCCACGGATCGAAACGGGAGGTGAGGGTCGTGAGTCGTACTAACGATAACGGTTCTACCCCTGAAGATAGCCCGTTTGGGGCCGTCTCTGAATATTCGTTGACGCGAACTGACCGCGCTCAGCGGGCGTTTGAAGAGTTCGTCGTCATGCCATTTTCCATCATATGGGATGACTTCCGGGCTCGAATTGGGTTCCTCATTATCGTGTTCTATCTCCTCCTGGGAACGTTAGGGGTTGCCGTGGTACGCAATCCCAAACCGAACCAGGCAGGACGTTTGCTGCCTCCGTTCCAAACGATGGCGTTCCCGCTCGGAGCCGATAAACTTGGTCGTGGGATCTTCGCACAGGTGGTTCACGCGACGCCGGTTATGCTGGAGATCATGCTCTCCGGTGGGCTCTGGGTGATCGTCGTCGGAACGTTCCTGGGATTGGTCGCAGGATACAAAGGGGGTAAACTCGACACCGTCATCATGTTCATGAGCGACACGCTGATGATGCTGCCTGGGCTCCCCTTGCTCCTTATCTTGATTTGGATCGTGAAGCCGGAGAGTCCAATTGTCATCGGACTCACTCTCTCACTTACGGGATGGGCTGGTCTCGCACGTGCGATCAGATCGGAGATGCTCTCGCTGCGGGAGGCAGACTATGTAGAAGCATCACGGATCATGGGACTCGATACCAGTTATATCCTGAAAAACGATTTATTGCCGAACATCATGCCATACGTACTGATCAATCTCGTTAACTCCATGAAAGGGATGATCTTTGCGTATATGGGATTGTCTTTCCTTGGCGTCCTCCCGTTCACGAACTTGAATTGGGGAACCATGCTGAATAACGCCTACACCGAGTCTGGTGCGATATACTCATGGAAGGGGGCCCACTGGTTGCTCGCCCCTATGCTGGCCGTGATGCTGCTTTCGTTCGGGCTCGTGATGTTCGCTCAGGGTTGCGACAGACTGTTCAACCCCCGTGTCAGAGCTCGCCACGAGAACAATAGCAAGACGGACAAGAACTCGACCGATAACGATTCACCGACGCTAATGGAGTCGAACTACTAATGTCACGAACAACACCACGACAAAGTCGCGCTGGTCGCACAGATACTGTCCTCGAGATCCGGAACGCATCAGTTACGTTCTCGATGGACAGAGGCGATGCAAGGGTTCTAGACGACGTTTCGCTCGATCTTCAGCGACACGAGACACTCGGAATCGTCGGGGAAAGTGGCAGCGGCAAATCCATGCTTGCAGCGGCAATGTTAAACGTGGTAGAGGAGCCAGGTGAGCTAACCGGCGAAGTCATCTACCATCCACCAGACGGCGAACCGATTAATCTCGTTTCGGCAACACAAAAGCAACTCTCAAACATCCTCTGGGAAGAGATTGCGATGGTGTTTCAGGGCGCAATGAGCTCGTTCAATCCGACGCTCACGATCCGCGGCCACTTCAGAGAAACGTTGCAGGCACACAACAAGAATGTTCGAGAGGGAATGGCTCACGCTCACGATTTGTTATCCGATCTCTACTTGGATCCCGATCGAATTCTCGACGCCTACCCACACGAGCTCAGTGGCGGGATGAATCAACGTGCCCTCATCGCACTAGCGCTACTGCTTGAGCCAAACATTCTCGTTATGGACGAACCAACCGCCGCACTCGACCTCCTCATGCAGCGCTCAATCATCTCTCTTATCGAGAAACTCCAGAAGAAGTACGACCTGACGATCGTGTTTATCACACACGACTTTTCGTTAGTTGCGGACCTCTCTGACCGGCTGGGTGTAATGTATGCGTTCGATCTCGTCGAAGTGGGTGAGACGAACGTCATGACGACGAACCCAGCACACCCGTACTCCCGTGCTCTGTTGAAAGCAGTTCCCTACTTGGAAGGTCCGCTCGACGAAATGGCTGCGATCGAAGGTCGAAGCCCAGATCCCGTAAACACGCCCGAGGGGTGTTCGTACCATCCGCGGTGTCCGCTTGCGACGGAAAAATGCACGAACCAGAATCCAGAGATGCTGGGCATCGAAGGAAAACATGACGAGCATCTCGCTGCCTGCTTCCATCCTGAAACAGCACGCGATGAGATTACGCTGGATTTGGGGGTGAACCAATGAGTACATCGGAGCCGGTCGTTTCGCTCGACAACGTCGAGGTCCACTTCGAAGAGTCGAGTAGTTTGTTCAGCTTCGGATCAGAACCGGAACCCGTTCGTGCAGTCGACGGGGTTTCCCTGGATATCCATTCCGGGGACGTGGTCGTTCTGGTCGGTGAAAGCGGCTGTGGGAAAACGACGCTCGGACGAACGGCGATTGGCGTCCAACGCCCGACAGACGGGTCAGTTTCCTATCGTGAACAGGACATCTGGGATGCAAAGGAAGGGAAGGGTGACGTCGAAATAGAATTTAGCGAAATCCGTCGATCGCTTCAGATGGTTCATCAAGATCCCGGAAGTGCGTTGAACCCAAATCAGAAGGTCATTGCCACGCTGAGCGCTCCCCTCCGAAAGTGGCATCCGAATCTCTCGAAAGAGGATCGGCAAGCCCGTGTATTCGAGCTGCTCGAGACGGTAGGCGTTCAGCCCGTCGAGGACTATGCGTTCCGCTATCCACACCAGCTCTCGGGTGGCGAACAGCAGCGTGTCGCACTGATTCGATCGCTGTTGATGAACCCGGATCTGGTGCTTGGGGATGAAGCTGTGTCTGCGCTCGACGTTTCGCTCCGAGTGGATATGATGGAACTCATGCTGGACCTCAGGGAACGTTTCGAGACATCATTCCTGTTCATCAGCCACGATCTTGCAAACGCCCGCTATCTCGCAGAGAAGGCAGGCGGACGTATCGGTATTATGTACCTCGGAGAATTGGTGGAAATCGGTCCAGCGGAGCAGATCATCAAAGATCCGCAACATCCGTACACGAAAGTCTTGAAGTGGGCAACGCCGCAGCTCCACTCAGATGACGAGGGACGAATGATCGAAACACCGGTTCGTTCGATCGACATCCCGGATCCAATCGATCCACCGTCGGGCTGCCGATTCCACACCCGCTGCCCCGTCGCTCGCGAAGCTTGTAAGAAGGAGACGCCGTCAATGTTCGATGTCACAGGAGAAGGACAGAAAGCAGCGTGTTTCCGGCAGGATTCGACTCACGAATATTGGCATAGTCGAGAGCTAGACGGCACCGATAGACGAGTGCAAGAGGAGTTGGACTTCTGACCGCGCGATTAGCATCATCCGATTACCGCTGGAATTGAAACCCGATTCCGATTCGACCGATCGAATTCGTGGCCCCATTCTAGCCACGTACTATAGGACCAGATTTGCATTGCTGGAGTTCGATTTCCGCTACTCACGAACATCGCCAGAAGTAATTATCCGTGGGGGGAGGGTGTCAGTTCTTTATCGAGGGGGTTGATGACTGAGGAGGACACATTAGAGGCGTTTGAGGAGCTCTAGACCCGCAATTCCAATGACCGCAACCAAAATCAATAGTGTACCCCAAATGCCGAACAACCCGGCATAGATGCCATTGAGAATGATCATTCCGATGAATATTAGTAGAAGGCCGAACGCCGCCATTGCGACTAGGAGTGATCGGCGAGCTGCCGATACTATCTCAATTACAACATCGAACGGTCCACTCTCTCTACCTGTGGTAGCCATACAAAACGATATTACTCCCACATACATTATTTTTCCCATAAGATCTTCCATATTGCGGGTCTCTGTGATCGTCAGAATTGGATTAGTAAAAATTGTGACGACGGCAAAGATAAAGCATCGGTGCGAGGATGACGACCACTATTCCGTTGAGAAGGATTGTGAAGAGGGCGATAGGATAGCTAGGGGCGGAAGACGGGAGGAACGCGAGGCTCAACAATGAGAAGAACGCAAAAAGGAAATTGAGACCAAACGCAATAGCTAAAATCCACGAATATGGGCAGATCGTATTGAGGAACGGTTCTAATCCTGTTGCGTCTTTGTCCCCGCTCGCACGAGTTGAGCTAGATGTCATGCTCCCGGAAACGACCATTTTGGTCTAGAACAGATATTATTCCTATAATAACGCTCCATATCCTGTTTTCAGCGTGGTTCATGTCTGGTGGTACCCAGAGGGAAGATATGAATGTTGGGATTACATCATGGAATAATAACTCTTTCAGCAGATACCACGATCATCGATGGTGTGTTCGCCAATCGATCGTCTCAACCGCATCGGTAGGGAGCGAAGAAATAGATTTAACGAGTGTTTCGGCGAGGTCGATCGCACACCGGGTCTTAGAGGATGATCACAGTCGGGTTCCAAAACTGGAGAATTCGATTTGTGCTGTGACCTTTCGTTAAATTGTAAAGGTCTCCCGTTCAAGGAGGTGTTCTGGACGTTCGCCGATCTCACTGTCGTGGAAGTAATTGCGGATGGAACCATTAGAGAGATGGTTTGCGATAGCCGTGATCGACATACCCTGATCAAGGGAATAGAATTTCTTCGTGAGTTCACCCGTTTCTGCGTTCACAGAGTCGTAGAATCCGTACTTTCCGTCGATTCCCATCTTCCGAAGTTGCCTCACGTTTTCGAGGGCTGCATGGGGAGCGTAATCTAGCGCCAGGAACGTCGCGTGGGGTGTGACGATCGGACCAGGAGTATAGTGATCTTTCCAAGCACCTTGGTCCGGGACCCCAAATGCACCATATCCGTTTGGCGTTCCGCAGGGTGAAAGCCCCCAAATAGGCCAATTTTGGTCCTCGGCGAACTCGATCTGCACCCGGGTCCAGTGGGCATTGTTCTTCCCAAATCCTTCCGTTCCCAACTCTTGCTCTTTTATAAACAATGAGGGCATCAGTGCTTCGAACTGGGCACCACCCCAGCTCGGAACGTATTTTGTCCCATTATATGTGTAATGACCCTCGAACACCTCAACCCCGTCGTATGTTTGAAATTCCCCCTGTGCGGTTTGTTGTGTCCAATCATCTTCCGGCTCGAACGTTCGGTTAGGTCGCCACCAATGTGTATCCGGGATGTCGCCTTTGCCGATGGCACAGTAGCTGGCGACGCGAGGCTCACTGTTAACCATCCCGTAGGTCCAATCGGTCAACCCGGACTCGAAGTCGTATCCACCACGCAGTTGGCCATTATCCGGGTGGTGGAACGGCGCGTAGTCCTGGGCCGCCACAAGGGCCTGCGCACGGTCGGCAAGTTCGCCGTCATACCTCTGTCCAATTACGACCAGTGCAGCTGTTAGATGACCGTTGTCGACGGTGGAGACGTACTTCGTCCCGCTATGTGTTTCCATCCACGGTCGTCCGGTCCGAATGTCGTACCATCGTAAGAATAGTCCATTCCACTTTTCAAGCGATTCGAGCGTTTCCACGACGGTCCGGATTCGCCACTGAGCTTCGTGATCGGAGACGACACCGATTTCTGCTGCGCCGATAGTACTCGTGAGATACATTGCGATGTTCGACGGGGAAGTACGGTATGACCGTGTCACCGTATCTCCGCTGACGTCGACAGTGTCGTCTGGAAGCCCGCGGTCAGATGTGAATTTCTCGAAGAAACGGTAGTGACGACGGGCGATACCGCGAAGCCGATTCTCACGGTGGTTTGTTCCCGAAGACGCTCGTCCAACCGTTTTTTCATCCTCCGTTCCGTCAGCCGTCACCGTACTGACCCCCGCCGCTGCCGTGATACCTGTTAGGCCGATAGTCTGGAGGAATTTTCTACGCATGTGGCTAGTGAACTGGCTACTTGTCATAGGTTTGCGCACCAATAATTATGAGTATTGTTTCGATATTAAAATTTATGAACAATTATTGATTGAATTGAGCGAGCCCTAAACAGATTCCGCGAACGAACGGTCCGACAAGCCAACACCCATGATGGTACTTGGTAGCGTCCTAACAAACAGAGGGGGACGAAACTGACAGAGACCGACTCCAATCGTACCTCGATCCCAGGTGCCAGGACGCGTGTGGAAAATTAGAGGTCGTTTAGGTACGCTGCTCCGTGATAGAGAGACGCGGCAGGATCGGATGGTTGATCGTGTTCGTAAATAAGCCACGTCGCGCCGACGTCACGAGCAGTATCCGCGCACGCCTGCATATCCACGTTGCCCTCACCAATTTCGCAGAACTCACCGTCAGCCATATCCTTCATGTGAACCATCTCGATACGGTCGTCGTACCGTTCGAGCAACGTGACTGGATCCTCTCCACCAGTGAGCGCCCATCCGACGTCGAGCTCAAGTCCGACGTCGGTCGCAACACGAAGCAGGCGGTCGAGGCCCGTCTCATCACCGAGGTCGACGAACTCCTGGTCATGGTTGTGATAATGGAGACGCCATCCACTGTCTTCGACTTTCTCCGAGAGACGATGGACCATGGATATAGTCTCATCGGTGGTTTCGGAGTCCGCGAAATAACTCTCATCGAGATAAGAGAGAACCGCGGAATCACAACCGAGTCGTTCCTGAAAAGTGGCTCGTGTTTCTTCGAGATTTCGTTGTAAATCCTCGAGTCCAACGTGGGCGCCGCTGACTGGAGTAAGGCCGGTTTCCTCAAGTTTATCCAACACCTCAGCAACCGTTGGCTCGCCGAATCCAGCGAATTGGACTCCGTCGTATCCGGCATCAGCGATTCGATCTAAGACATCCAGTAGAGGCTCATCTAGATCACGAACGGTGTACAAATTTATTGCAGTTCGAGTCACGGTTAATGATGAATATGGGGGACTATCGTTCTTTGGATTCCACCGTTGAGTAATTGAGCGATGACGAATGATGATATACCGAGCAGAGCGTTATCGGGTTGGCACGGTTTCTCACCGTTGTGTCAAAAAGTCGTTGTTGAGCCGCTATCCGATCAGTGGACTGACCGCGTGTCGCTAGTATCGATGTCTTCAATGGGTTCGTGGTTGCCGCGAACGACTTCGGACCCGTCTTCGGGTCGAGCGGCCCATTCGCAGGCGTTTGCTAGGACCTGCTGGATTTCGTTTTGGTGGTACACTGGGTAGGTTTCGTGACCCGGCCGAAAGTAAAAGATGCGCCCCGTACCTCGGAAGTAACAGCAGCCAGAGCGGAATACCTCGCCACCTTCGAACCATGAGGTGAATACGAGCGAATCCGGTTCGGGAATGTCGAAGTGTTCGCCATACATCTCTGCGTCCGGCACCTCGAAATAGTCGTCAATCCCGTCGGCTATCGGATGGGCAGGGTTGGTGACCCATAATCGCTCCGTCTCGGCCGCCTCGCGCCATTTCAGACCACAAGACGTCCCCATTAATGCGCGAAAGATCTTCGAGTAGTGCGCCGAGTGAAGAACGAGTAACCCCATGCCATCGAGAACATGGCGTTTCACCCGTCCAACTATTTCATCTTCCACTTTATCGTGGGCAGCATGCCCCCACCAGGTCAAGACGTCCGTCTCCGCAAGAACCTCCTCGGTGAGTCCGTGGTCTGGATCATCGAGCGTGGCCGTTCTCGTTTCGAACCCACGTTTCTCGAGAGCGTCTGCAATCGCTCCGTGAATGCCGTCGGGATATAGCTCGGATACTTCGTCGTGGTCTCGTTCGTGGACGTACTCGTTCCAGACAGTAACTGTCGTCATATGTAGTCTCGTGCATCGACCGACAAAATAAGTCTACCCCTTCTCAGGAAGGAAACGAATCCGAAATATGGAGTCAGCGTCCGTTTGGTGGAGTCCGTATTGGAGTCATATCCTTTCCGGGAATAGTTTGTCAGTCCGCTCAAGGACGCCAGTCTCGCGCTCGACTGTCTCTGCGTGCTCCTCGCGACCCGTTTCGCGGAGGCGCATTACGTACGTCTCCCTGTTTCCTCGCTGGTAAAACGGTAATTCTTCACGGATGACCTCTAGTAATGGGTCGGTGAGTGCACGCGGCGTACCAGCTATACCACCATTATCACCAGTCGCATTCTCCATCATCCGCGTTGTATGCCACCGCTGGAGCAATGAGAGACCCTGCTCGGCCACCGTCGGGTGTTCGTCAACTAAGTTGGTCGTTTCGTGTGGGTCTTCGTCGACATTGAACAGTAGTAGAGATTCGATTTCGTGCCACCCGTCATGGTACGTCTGTACGAGGAGCCAATCATCCCATCGAACTGCTCGTTGACACGTCCACGTTCCCTGACTCAAGACCAAAAAGTCACGGCCAGTGTCGTTGCCTGCTGTGAGCGTATCGGCAAACGAGCGCCCATCCCAACCCTCCGGTATCTCTCCCCCAGCAAGTTCTGTCACCGTGGGAGCAAAATCAACGTTGTAGTGGAGTCCTTCGTCGACCCCCGATTTTACACCCGGTCCACTTATGATTAGGGGGATGCGGCATGCACACTCGTCCGCCAACTGATGGTCACCGTAGACGTTGAGTTCCCCTTGGTTCTCACCGTGGTCAGCCGAGACGATGATAAGCGTCTCCTCAAGCACATCATCGTCGGCAAGCAGGTCGAGAAGTTTACCGATATAGTCGTCCATGTATCTGATTCCTGTGTCGTACCCGTCAATCCACTGTTTGAACGCTTCCCGGTCGTAAATTTCGTCGGGTGTACGAGGTAGATCGAGCACGTCTGAACCGTTTATGTATTCATGATGAAGATCCTGGGCGCTGTGTGGACCGTAGCTCTCCCTCTGTGCGGCGATCCGTTCTTCAGTAAGCCATTGGGGAGCAGGATCGTCCGCGAAGGGGCGTCCATACTCCATCGGTGTGTCGTAGTTGGTATGAGGGTCCCAAAAATTGACGTGAAGGAACCAGTCTTCGTCAGTTGAGTGCTTTTGCAACCAATCCTCGGCATACGAGTAGACCTCGTCAGCGCGCTCGTGACCGCTACCTTTCGTATCCCACCACTCGTCGAACCCATCCACGACATGCCAGGCAGCGTGACGTTGTGGAAACGGACTGATGAACGCGGTGTGGAAGTCCTCTTGGCGGAGCGTGGTCGGGAACGACCGATACGTTCCTCTGTTCCCCTCTTGGCGACCGACTCCTTGTTGCCGGATGTCGGCGGCGATACCCCCGTGGTTGACGACACCGGTATGGATACCGAACCGGCCGGTGAACAATGCCGTCCGTGATGGAAGACAGGGAACGTCCGAGGCGTAATAGTTCGTGAACCGGCAGCCGTTTTCGGCGAGCTTGTCGATATTCGGAGACGTATTGCGATGATACCCATAGCAGCCGAGATGATCCGGGCGTAGCGAGTCGCAGTCAATGTACAGAATTCGCATATCGTCCTATTCGGTAGGAGTTAAATGAGTGTTACGGTGCATTTACTACGACAATTGCAGCTGTGTGGACACAACGTTACATAATCGAGTCAGTGACGAACCCATCAAAGCTGAGAATCGGCCGCTGAACCGTGTCTCCAAAGATGTGGTCACATCCGTGTTTTTCAGCTACTTCGAGCGTACATTCGGCGTGTTCGTCATCTTCTGCGACCATCACAGTGCGCTCATAGTCGACCATTCGGTCCTCGAATACCGTCGCAGCTATCTTCTCAGTTTTTTGTTTGACTCCAGCGAGGACGACAGTGTCATTGTACGTGACGTTTTCGAGATCCCCAATCGAGGACAGCGCATCGTCTTCATACTCCTTTTTGGAGATGAGCGAAAGCAACCGGAGTTCGGTACCGGTTGCGTTCGCGTACTCACCGGCTTCTTCGAGGAGTTCTTCGGAACGGTTGGTATCTTATAGTACTACGAGTCCGCGCTTCATAGACGTATATTTCATCCAAGCCAATAACAAATCCAATGGAGGTTCCATTTATTCAGAAGCATTACTGAAATTCGTTTTGGGTTGCATAGGATTAAGGGGTAATCAAGCAAATACAGGATTGATATGCGTTCGACCTTTGGACTTGCTTCACTTACGGAGCTCAGCAACGAGGACAGCCGTTCTATCACCGCAGAAAACCCGGACGGCAAAGTCGGAGAGGGAGGACAGGATGCAAGTAAATTAGGACCTAGTCGGAAAGGACGACCATCGATAACCGTCGGGAGCGGTGAGACAGTCGAACTAATGGATACCGACGGACCAGGAATCATCAAACACATCTGGATAACTACGGCCGAAGAGACTCCCTCGAATGATTACCCTCTGCGGAACCTCGTCCTTCGAATGTATTGGGACGACGAACCCGATCCATCGGTCGAAGTCCCGCTTGGAGACTTCTTCTGTAATGGTCATGGGAAGCGATGCACCGTCGATTCCATGCCGATCATCGTCGCACCGAGTGGTGGCTTCAACAGCTACTTACCGATGCCGTTTCGTGAGCATGCCAGGGTGACTATCGAATCCGACCACCCCGACGACGTAGTGTTTTTCTACCAATTCGATTACTCGGAAGTGCCGTCGATGTCCGATGATGTTGCGTACTTTCACAGTCAATGGCGGCGTCAGAACCCGGTTTCACTTGGAGAGGACGTCACCATCCTCGATGGGGTCGAAGGTGAGGGCCACTACGTCGGCACATACTTAGCGTGGACTGCACTCGGCGAGCATTGGTGGGGTGAGGGCGAGGTGAAGTTCTACCTCGATGGTGACGACAAGTTTCCGACCATCTGTGGGAGCGGGGCGGAAGATTACGTCGGTGGTGCATGGTGTTTCTGGAATCCCGGTTCGTCTACGTATGCCGACGCACAAACGTACTCGACAGCTTTTCTCGGATACCCGTTGTACGACGATGAACGTGGTCGACCGCCACGACATGGACTATACCGCTGGCACATTCCCGACCCCATTCGATTTCACGAGGATATCCGAGTGACCATTCAGGACATCGGCCATGATGGCTCGGAATTGTTTGAACGCTCCGACGATATCGCGTCGGTCGCCTACTGGTATCAGCGAGAACCACATGCTCCGTTCCCTGATATTCCGGAACGACGTGAACGTCGACCTCGCTGAGCCATAAACTTCCGATGTCGCGACCGAACACATTGGTTATCCCAATGAATGCAATCATTGTTGGCTGTGGGTGGCAGATCCATATCGATTCGACTACAAGCAATCGACTTACGATTCGTGGTCCTCCGAGCTAACAGCATCGGCCGAGCCCCACGAGTTCAGGAAACATCGTCTCGAATGGACATCTGATCTCCAGTCGTCCGGGACTGCGTACACCCCTCGTACCACTGGATCACCGCACTCAGGAAAAAACGAACAGACAATCCCCCCAGTGAGTTCTCCATGAAAACAATCCTGATTATGGATGAAATCTATGCCTCGAGCGAGCACTCATGGGAAGTGATCGCGTAGGATGTGGTCACAGCATATTTCGAGAGCGGGAAAGCACCCGTCTTTCAGTCGGCGATCAGCTCTGAAATCGTCGATGCTGCGCCCTGGAGTGTGTCCTTCTCGTAATCACCCTCGTATAATACCCATTCTACGTCGACCTCCCTTGCTGCTGCAATGCATCCCGAGAGATCGACGTCACCGTCACCGAACGAGACGGATGCTTTCGTGTCTATGTCCCGGTCGTAGAAGTGAACCGTCTGCGTCCGATCGCCGACCCGATGGAGAAGTGCGACCGGATCAGCACCGGCGTACAGGGCTGCAGGGAGATCGAGTTGGAACGAAACCGATTCGTCAGTTGCCGCGACGAGTTCGTCGAACGCCCATTGGTCCTCGAGGCGAACGAATTCGTGGGCATGATTATGATAACAAAACTGCATGCCTCGGTCGTCGATCCGCTTGGCCAATTGCATCAAGCGGTCGGCAGCGTTTGCGACGGTCGATTTAGACTCGAAGTACGAGTCATCAATCGACGGAATGACGACGGTTTCACAACCAAGTCTCTGATAGCGGTCCATCGTCTCGTCGAAGTCAGTCTCTAGCCATTCGATAGGAACATGGGCTCCTGCAACCTCGGTTCCTGTTTCGTTGAGCACGTCTCGAACTGCGTCTTGGTCGGCGTCCGAGAGTCGAAAGGCGAATTCGACACCAGTGAAGCCAGCGTCCGATACCATTCGAATTAGCTTCGGGAGAGACGACTCGTGCTCACGTAGTACGTACAACTGTATCCCATTGTTTGCCATATGGTGTACTCTAACACATAATGTATAGTCTTTTGGTCGTGATTTCTGGCATCAATGCTAAAGAGCAGACTACTAATAGACAACTATACTGTGAGATTTTCATTAACGATCACAGGGGAACCAAAACATTGAACCTGTGGTCCTGTATCGTATTGTTTACCGAAGATGGCCGCTAATCAAGATTCTGAGGATCCAGAAGAAGAGATACCTTTCGAAAACGAGATAGATGGTTTGCTAGCAAGATTGACGTTAAAAGAGAAGGTCGGGCAGCTGAATCAACTCAACGGCTCCGAACAGACAGGGCCAGCCGTTGAGGATGTCGATCTCGAAGATGAAATCAGAAACGGGAAGGTCGGCTCCGTGTTGAACGCGGACGGCCTCGAGAACCGTGAACGTTACCAGCGTATCGCTGTAGAGGAGACCGAACATGGCGTTCCGCTATTGTTCGGTTACGACGTCATCCACGGTTTCCGAACACTCTCGCCAATCCCCCTCGGCGAAGCCGCGAGTTGGGACCCTGACGCCGTTCGTGCGAGTGCTAACGTCGCCGCCGCCGAAGCCTCAGCGTCGGGAATTCACTGGACATTTGGTCCACCGGTTGACGTGGCGAGAGACGCCCGATGGGGACGATCGATGGAAACGAGCGGCGAGGACCCTTATCTTGCGGGTGAACTTGCGGCGGCACGGGTCCGTGGGTTCCAGGGTGACGACCTCACTGCCGCAGACACTGTCCTCGCTTGCGCGAAGCACTACGCTGCCTACGGTGAGGTCAAGGCTGGACGAGAATACAACACGGTCGATATCTCTGAGAGTACGCTCCGTGACATCCATTTACCACCGTTCGAAGCCGCGGTAACTGAGGGCGTCGGCACGGTAATGAATGCGTTCACCGTATTCGAAGGGATTCCTGCGGGTGCAAGCAAACGTCTCGTCAGAGATGTGCTCAAAGACGAATGGGCGTTCGACGGATTCGTCGTTTCCGACTGGAATTCGTTCCGCGAATTCATCTATCACGGAGTGGCTGGCGATGAGCGTGACGCCGCTGAACTCGCTATCGAAGCAGGATCCGATATGGACATGGTCGGCCATATCTACACAAATGAACTCGTCAACCTCGTTGAAGACGGAACTATCGATGAGGCGTTGGTCGATGACGCCGTGCGTCGTGTCCTTCGTTCCAAGTACCGTCTTGGCCTCTTCGAGGACCCGTATCGTTACTTCGACGACGAGCGCCGAAAGGAGACCGTCCTGAATGAGACTCATCGAGAAATCGTCCGTGATGTTGCTCGAAAGTCCATCGTACTCATGAAGAATGAACGTGATGTGCTCCCCTTGGACGATGTCGATTCAATTGCCGTCGTCGGTGCACTTGCTGACAGCGCGGACGACGTACTCGGTGACTGGCGCGGTTGCGGTCGACCAGAAGACGCCGTGAGCGTCCTGGACGGTATCGAGGGGACAGTCGATAATGCTGAGGTGCGATATGCGCAGGGATGCGACCGTTCCGGTATGGTATCGGCAACTCTCCGAGAAGAAGCCATCGAGACCGTAGAGGAGACAGATGTAGCGGTGGTCGCAGTCGGTGAGTCATATGAACTTTCAGGCGAAGCTTCGAGCAGATCTGACATCGATCTCCCGGGTGAGCAACAAGAACTCCTCGAAGCGCTGCAGGCAACAGGAACACCCGTGGTTGCCGTACTTATGAACGGACGCCCACTCGCTCTCCCCTGGCTAAGCGAGAACGTTCCTGCGATTCTGGAAACGTGGTTCCTCGGAACGGAAGCTGGCGATGCTATCGCAGACGTGCTCTTTGGCAACCATCAACCATCGGGTCGGCTTCCGATGAGCTTCCCGCAGACGGTTGGCCAAGTACCGATCCACTACAATCATCTACCGACCGGTCGACCGCAACACCGCGCAGAAGCTGGCTGGGGGACGTCTTATCTCGACATTCCGAACGACCCGCTGTATGCGTTCGGTCACGGGCTTAGCTACACGACCTTCGAATACGCTGATCTCGAACTCGGTGCATTGACTATCAAGATGAATGAACCGCTTTCGATAGGCTTGACCGTCGAAAATATTGGAGATGTCGTAGGAACGGAAGTTGTTCAGGTCTATATACATGATCTCGTTGGCAGCCGCGCCCGTCCAGTCAAGGAGTTGAAACGGTTCCGAAAGCTAGAACTCGAACCTGGCGAGCGCCGCGAAGTAACATTCGAGATAGAAAGCGACGATCTCGCTTTCTGGACCGCTGATGAAGTCTTCGCTGCAGAACCGGGCGAGTTCGACGTGATGATCGGGCATGCGTCCGATGACATTCGGCTGACTGATTCTTTTGAACTTCGAGCGTGAGCACGGTTTCTGGTTCGACTAGATTTGGGTCCGTTTGAGATCAAGTTTCTCCCTCGGACTGGAATCTGATTGGTCTCAACGAAGAGACTACGAATACAGTGTATCTCGGGATCATCACCGATTCACAATGAGCTGCTTTGCGGCCAAAATCGATATTTTCAGCGATAGTGAATACGTCTCATCGAAGGTTGATTTCCTCGAGATTAGCCTTTCAATGTGACACTGGTCTTGCTACTGTCGTTCGGAGTGCTAATCGAATGTCATTCACGTGAATCGCTAGTTCGATAACAAAGGTCAATTCATTTCGGTTCAGCAGTGGAAGTATAGGAAAGAGCATTCACTATCGTCGGAACCTTCGTGAAGAGATCACCAGGGATCTTAAATCAAGGATGATGTCTACCATAACTGTCAACAAGGTAAGTGAAGATTTCCCATGATAGTGAATTAATAACAAGGATCAGGACAGGAATTACAGGACTATATTTGTAATGGGAGAAAATGGAAAGCCCCCGAGATAGTAAGCTATTTAATAATCGGACAAGGAGAGAAGATCGTAGTTACTTCTTTATACCAAGATATGCATCGATTCCCCTTTCGAAGTTGTAAAGATGAGACTCCGCCAGTAATAGTGGACCTAAAATGCACGATTTCAGTCGGTCTAACCATCTACATACGCTTCCACCCGCATACAAACGATACAGACAGTGAAAATACCGCACTAGCGAAGATCGCCGTGATGCCGGGACTGCATGCAAAATAAATAGACATGAAAATGATGAGTCACAGTCGTTGTGATCAGATACGAGACCGAAACCACGAGGAAGCTGTAACATACAGTTACACCACATCTGAATAAATTGTGCTTCTTTCTTAGTTGTGACTCGAATAAGAGGCGTTGGAGACGTGAGGAACCACCCCAAGCCGCAACCAGAGGCAGTCTACACGTCACGTCTCGTCCAACGTATCAACCGTGTTTTGTTTTCGCGCCGTTCTCACACCCCACTACCGTCACGTCCGGTCACAACGGGTGTGACGCCACCCGTGACTGCGCCATTGTCGAGAAGATCGAACTCGTGGTACCGCATTTCATTCAGCCCTTCAACTGTATCCATGTCCATCGCCACGATCGTGATTTTCTCTTGTCGCTGACTCACACGGCGCTCTTTGACCGTCACGTCCGAGCCACCAAGCTCGACGAGTGCGTCCCACACGCGAGTAATCGTCGTGCCGTGCGGTTTCTCACCATCGATGGCGGTGATCGCTTGCTTCAAATCTGCACGCGTCCAGAAGACGCCCGAACCGTCTTTCCGCCGTGTGGCGAATTCGTCCCATCGTCGGGCGGCCGTCACTGCACGCCACGAGTTCTTTTTGTTTGTCTCGTCGACGAGCCGCTTTTTCACCTGGTAGGGCGAGCAATTCGCGTACAAATCCAGCGGAGATGTGGCCGGATCGACGTCACCCGGCAGGCCAGCGATGTTCGACGATTCGCTATCGTCTTCGATCTCAGCTTCGAGTTGGTTCACCTTCGCCGTGGCCGCTTTCGATATCTCCCGCGCAGTCTTTGCGTTCTCGTTCGCCTCGTGTGCGTTTGCGGCGAGATCCGTCCGTGCCGTACTCGCCTTTTCGGTGGCCGTTTCGAGGTCAGCAACACGCTGTTCAAGGGCGTCGATTTGCTCGGCCTGTTGCTGGATTACCGTCCACATCGTTTCCCGGCTGGGGACCTCCTGTTTGGTCATACCTGTGTTCGGCTCTGCCATGTCCATTCCCATCGCGGCGGCAAAGTCGTCGTCCGAGACCGCGCTCTCGTCAACTTCGTCGGGTGACAATCCGATTGACATCTCACCTCCGAAATTCGGTGTCTTCATCGACGCTCACCCAATGGTTGGAGGCCCAAATCCTGGGGCGATAGCTCTTCCAATTGGTTTGCAACTTGGGAAAGCCCCTGCGTGTCGGGGTCATAGATTCCGTAGTGAATTAGCCAGATGCGTGCTGCCG
>NZ_JAMYJX010000013.1:0-76248 GCF_024136965.1 Haladaptatus sp. AB618
CCGCGCTAAAGCTCGCGGAATTCCTCTGGTTCATTCCGATGGCTCTGCAAACCGTGTTCGTCCACTCGATGTCGGAGCTGTGGTCGAACGGTGAAACCGAGCGGATTTCGAAGCTCTCGGCGCTGACGACCCGTTATACGTTCCTGCTGACCGGAGTGATGGCCCTCGGACTGGCAGCACTTTCCAACGTCGCTGTCCCCGTGTATTTCGGCAAGGAATATATGCCAGCGGTTACTCCCCTCATCCTCCTGTTGCCGGGAGCGCTTGGCTTCGCGGTTGCACGGCCGATCCTCGCCATCTCCCAGGGGAAGGGGAATCTGAAGTATCCGATCCTCGCCACGGGAACCGCCGCCGGTATGAACTTCGTGCTGAACCTCCTTCTCATCCCCCGATACGGGATGCAAGGTGCGGCCATCTCCACGAGCATCGGATACGGTTCGATGTTCATCTTCCACATTTGGAGCGCTCGAAGAGTCGGGTTCAACCCGCTTTCGGATGCCCGTCTGGGACGGGTACTGGTGACCACGATACTGTCGGCACCACCCATCTTTGTGCTCGCGAATTGGTTGGACGTTCGGCCACTCATCTTCGGGATTCACGTCCCGCTGTCGCTGGTCACGGTTCCACCACTCGGACTTGCGGTCTTCGCGTTCTTCTGCTTTGCAACAGGCGCGTTAGGAGTCTCTGAAGTCCTCGATACGGTCTCGTCGTTCCCTGAACCGCTCGGCTCGCGTGCCGAAACACTGCAAACGAAAGTGAGTGAAAACACGATGTCAACCGACTCGATACAGAAACTGATGATCGTCGCTGGAGTCCTGTTGTTCGTCTCGGGGATCGGATACGCGTTCCTCGACCCCGGCTTCGGCGGGATTGGCGGGCCAACGCAAGGATCGTCGGTGAACAGTACACAAACGACAGACCCCGGAACGACGGGGGCCGGGACGACACATAGCACCACACCGTCGAAATCACAGACCACGACGAAATCGAAGGAAACCACGAAAGGGACGACTGCATCGTCCTCGACGACGATTTCCACACCACCGCCATCCTCGAGTACGACGAGTACGACGTCGCCACCGGACTCATCAACCACGTCGAGTACCAACCCGCCGCCATCCTCGAGTACGACGAGTACGACATCGCCACCAACGTCGGGAACGACGACGAGTTCCACGACATCGACGACGAGTACCACCTCGACGTCGGCAGGGACGACCACGACAACCACCACAACCCCCGCGACGACCAGTACGACCACTACAACGACGAACTCGACGACAACTTCGGGATCCGCGAGTACGACGACTACGGGTTCGACGACCACCTCGGGATCAACAAGTACGACGACTATGAGTTCGATGACTACCACGGGATCAACAAGTACGACGACTACGGGTTCGACGAGTACCACGACTCCAACGTCGAGTACCACATCGTCATCCAGCACAACTGGTAGTTCGACAGGAACGACTAGCACTACATCGTCCGGAACGTTTCTGATCGCCCCCACGCTGGGAGCCATCACGAACTGAGCGGTCGTTGATGGCGTGTGACGCAAAACCCATCGTGGAGGATATCGGAATTCGAATCCGGAGTGTCAGAGTCGATTGAGGGGAGCGGTTTCGAACTAGCGGATACGTACGTGCCGTAGCGGAGAGGTACTCCTTTTCGGGACATCATCGAGCCACGAGGGGTGTTTCTCGACGGACATCGTTCGGCGAATAGCATGTGAGCACAGGCCTCCATCGACGAACACACGAGGGACAAACCGCGGTGGACATGCCCGACACACGAACCAACCGAATCGAGCGGAGAGCGTCGGATCGAAGCGGCGGGAGGAGAGTACACGAAAGTCGGAGACGGCCCTCCATCGAGTCACAGTCCGAGGGGATCACCCTGTGCCGACCCGTGTCCATGATGGTGAGACGGCCAGGACGGTCGAAACAACGACCACGTAGCCCACGAAAGGGATGAACGGATAAAGCCGAGCGCGAGACGGATCGGCGTCACGAGTGACGGGAAATCCGTACGACTCGTGGATGGAATCCAAAAAAAGGACGACGGTCGTGCGGGGAGAGAAAGCGAATGACGGGCGGGTCGAACGATTTAGATGATCATTCCCTTCTTCTCGAGGTCGGAGAGGGTGACGACTTCGACGTTGCTCTTTTTGATGTGGTCCAAGATGGCCTTGAACTTCTTCTCCGAGAAGCCTTCGTCGCCGCCGATGCGGTGGAACAGAAGCGGAGTCAACTGCTTGTACCGCGCAGCGTAATCGATCAGCTGTTTGGACGTCTTCACGCTGCTGTCACCGTATGCGCGCGAGATGAGGGTGTTCTTCTTGATGACGGGAAGCGCGTTCGGTGAACCACCGAACGTCATCGTCACGTCGTAGTACTTCTTGGCGAGTTCGAACGTGTCCGCACCGACCACGTTCTTCGGGACGGCCATGTACTTGTAGCCCTCGTAGCCGTACTGCTTGAGCCACTGTTGTGACTCCTTCATCAATTGCTCCTGGTTTTTACGTGAACGTTGGTCCATCGACTTCGCCCCCGTGTTCGGGTGAGAAATCATGTCCCAGCCGTCCCCGACCATCTCGTTCATCTGTGTTCGGTTGAGATAGCCGTCGTCGAAGACCGCGTCGGTGATGATGGCGTCGACACCGGGGAAGCCGTACTTCTTCATGTACTTCTTGTACGCAACCGAGTACTGCGATTCGGCCCCGTCGTCGAACGTGAGCATGACCATACCCTTCTCCGGTGCGGGTACCGTCTTCAGGTCGTCCACGTAGAATTCGATGGGTGTCGTCGTGTTGGGGTCACGTGGACGGCCGGTGATTCGAATACCGTAGATCTTCGAGAGGTCGATCTTTTTCGGGTCCATCTGGTTGGTGACACCGAGGTTGATGCGCACCCACTTCCCTTTCGGGCCGTAGAGTGTGCGCTTCAGCGTGACGATGTGGCCACGGTCGGGCGCGTACAGCTCGATGTCGACCTTCGATTCCTTGTGTGACGTACACTTGTACGCGATCGAGAGGTTCTTGTCGCTGAGGTCGGCAGGGTTGCTACCGAAGTTGACGCGCTTGATTTGACCGTACTTCGTCTTCTTGCTTCCCGTGATGTGGGCCGACTGTGAACCCTCGTATTTCACCTTCGTGCTCTTTTTGAGGCTCCCTTGCCCGCTAGTCGCACTCCAGTTACCGAGCTTTTCGAAGCTCTCGAAAGTCTCCGGACCGCTCTGTTGGTTGCCGCCGTCGTTGGTGGTCGTGTCGTTACCACCCTTTGTGGAGGTCGTTCCCTTGCCGTCGCCCTTCTTGGTGGTACTCTTCGTGGAGGTGGTGGAGCTATCGTCACTCCCAAAGGCGGAACATCCGGCGAGACCGGCCGCACCGGCCGCACCGACCGTCGCCAGAAACGTGCGTCGTGTCTGTCGTCTCATCGCTACCCTACCTAACCAGGCATAGGTATTTTCTTATATGGAGCTTAAGGGTACAATGTCAATGATTGTGCATATGGGAAAATCGGTTCGAAAGCACCGTTTACAACGTTTCCAACAGAGGGAAAACGTGGAGGAATTGAACTAGGCACCAGATAATTAATATGTGGGGTCGATACCGCACTTTTGATGGCGTCAGACAGGAAAAATCGAAATATTACGAGTCGTAGAACCTATCTTAAACTTACTGGAGCAATTGCGGCATCGGCTGCTGTCATGGGATCTGCTTCTGCAAGCAAGTCCGATTATGAAGACCAGTACGATACCGTCATTGACGTGACAGAGGTAGGGGCTGACGACGGAGGGGACGAGTCGATTACACCGATTCTCCGGGAACATGCGGACGACAACACGCTCCTTTACTTCCCATCGGGGCGGTACTATATGGACGAACAGTTCCGATTTACTGGGTTCAATAACTTCGGTCTCGCCGGCGACGACGCGGAGCTCGTTCCGGCAAACTACCACGACTTCGACAGTGGGGGCGATGGGAATTACCGTCTTTTCCGACTGGGAGTCGAATACGAACCGGGAACGGATCTTCGTGTCGAAGGGTTCACCGTCGATCAAACGGCCGACAACACGGGAATTCGTGTCATCGAGGCGGCCATCGATGACGGTCTCCTCGTCCGCGACATCGAAGTTCTCGGCCAACACGACAGTGGAACGTGGGGTCCAGCGCGGATGGTCATCACGGATTCCGACGGAGAAGGTCTCGTAGAACGGTTCCACGCACCGGATGGCGCAGCATGGTCCAGCGAAACGCCGAGCGATGCGCTCTGGCGTGGTCCGACGGGAATCATGTGTAACGACAATAACGAAGGGACGATGACGTTCCGTGACTGTGTGCTCGGTCCCTTCCCTGACAACGGTCTGTACGCCGCAAACGGCAACGGTTCCGTGCAAATCGAGGGGGGCCGCTTCCAGAACAGTACGGGGACGAACGTCCGTCTCGGCGGTCACGACAGCTATATCAAAGACGCCACGATCATCGTGGACCAGGAGAACCCGCACGGAATCGCCCAGCGTGGTCTCCGCATGGAGAAGGGTAACCTGCTCGTCGCCGAAAACGTCGATTTCCAGACGAACGTCGAGGAAAGTCCGGCGATATGGGTGACGCACGATGCCAACTACAATTACATCAAGAACTGTACCGTCACCGTCCGAACGGACGATCCGACGACCGCAGTCATGATTCGCGGTAGTGCGGGACACACGCGTATCGAAAATACCGAAGTCAAGCACGATACGGGTGGCGGTCCAGCCATCAAAATCAAGGACGGCGACGATCCCGTTTACCTCGAAAACGTCACTATCACGGGAGAGGCACCGACTGTGGGATCGCGAAGCGCCATCCAAAACAACCGTGACGACTGTGAGTTCCGAGCTGTCAACGTCAACTACAGTGGTGGCTGGGGTCGACGCGCACTGACTATCGCAGGCGACAACTGTCTGGTTTACGAGGGAGATTACGTCTCCGAAGATCACCCGCTCGAAATCAGTGGCAACGGAACGTGGATCGAAGGGGTATCTGCACGCTCACGGCGTGACGATGTCGCACTGCTCCTCACGAGTGACTCCGAGGATACGTACGTCAAGAAGAGCGACCTCGACAACGGCATCGATGACCGTAGCTCCGACGGATACGACGGTTGGGGCAACGACTTCTGATCGGCGACCACTGTTCCCCGCTTTCGACATCGACTCAGGTTTGTGACCGCGTCGCCCGAATGTGATAGGCATCGGACCGCTCGCTCAGCCGTTCGACGTCGAATCCGTGATCACGGAGATACGCCTCGATTTCCTCTGTCGAGGTGTCATAGTGGCGGCTGAGTTCGTGATGGAGTTCTGCATACACGACACGAATGTCCGGAAGGATCGATTCGAATCCACGGAGAACCTGTAACTCGGCACCTTCGACGTCTATTTTGAGAATATCGGGGGATGGATATCGCCCCGCTTCGACCAGCGTTTCGCCCCGGTACACATCGATGTCGAGTTCGCCATCGACCGAAAGGGAGTGTTTTCCTTCGCCGTAATTGAGACTCCTGATCGCAAGCGATCCGATCCCGTCCTCGTCCGAGAGGGCGATCTCGGCGACTTCCCACCGATCGATGGGGACGTTCGCGGAGAGGTTGTGTCGGAGACGAACCGCGTTCGTCGGCATCGGTTCGAATGCAATGACCCTCCCGCTCCGGAGACGCTTTCCGACAAAGCACGTGTGTGTCCCGATGTTCGCACCGATATCGTACACTACATCCGACTCGCGGACGTCCTGGAGCAAGGATTCGATGACGGCTTGTTCGCCGACGAGCGAGGATGCTCTGTGATACTCGGTTCGAGAATCGGTCGCGAATTCAGTGGTAACACCGTCGATCGTCACCGTAGTAGACCAGAGATGAATCGCGAGTTTGGCGTGCCAGTAGAGCGTTGACAATGCTGGTGCGATACCCGTCCGCTTACACCATTTCCAAGGGCGGCTTTGGGCGATAAACCGCTCTAAATCACGCATACGAATGTATCATGAGGCGACTCATAAATATATATCACAGATAATCCGAAGCCGAACGGGGGGTGGATGAATTAGCAGGGCCATAACGAAGTCAATAAAGGATATATGTTATATCGAGTATCGGACGATATCCACACCACATATCAATATATTACTATTCTACACCGATGAATGCGTTATTTCTACCGAATCACGACGATGATCCGTATTTAGACGCATCCTCATCTCTGGGAGTGCCACGCCCGCGATGAGTAGCAGATCACCGCTCGAATTGTTTCAGTGGCTAAAGCGCGTGTTGTCACCCCGGGGCGGCGTCTCGGAACGGGCAGTGAAAAGCGGCATCTGGGCGTCGATGGCGAACTTCATCGGACGTGGACTACAGCTCGTCAAGCTAATCGTCCTCGCAAACATCCTGACACCGGTACAGTTCGGGCTGGTCGCGTACGCGTTGTTAACGTTGGCCGCCATGCGACGCTTGTCGAATCTCGGTATCAAAGAGGCACTCATCCAAAAAGAGGAGGACGGCGTCAACGAATACCTCGATACTGCATGGACGTTGACGGTGATTCGTGGCACGATCCTCTCGATAATCGGGTTTCTCGGCGCACCGTACATCGCGACGTTTTTCGGGGCAGGACCGCCGGCGACGCAGGTCATACGGGTGATGTCGTTGGTACCATTTTTGACGGGGATCCAGAATCCCGGTATCGTCTATTTCCAGAAAAACCTGGATTATGATAAGCAGTTCGTCTATCAGGTCGGAAAAGCAGTCGTCGCGGTCGGTGTCACGATCGGGTTGGCGTACCTGTGGGAAAACGTCTGGGCACTCGTCATCGGCGACATCGCAGGCGTGCTGACGGCAACGACGTTATCGTACGTCCTTCACGACTACAAACCGTGGCCGAGTATCGATAGGGAGCAAACCAGGGATCTGGTCGGCTACGGAAAATGGATTACCGCGTCCGGAATCGTCGTCTTTCTCACGACGGAGGGGGACGATATGTTCGTCGGATGGTTACTTGGGAACGCCGCCATCGGGATCTACCAGTACTCGTACAAAGTTTCAAACGCTCCGGCGACGGAAGTGACGAAGGTACTATCGAGCGTCATCTTCCCGACCTACTCGAAACTCCAGAACGACGCCTCGAACCTCCGTCGCGCGTTTTTCAAAACGGTACAACTGGCCACGTTCGTCTCGATCCCACTCGCCGTGGGTATCGTCGCCGTCGCGCCCGTATTCGTCGATGCGTTTCTCGGGGCGGAGTGGCAACCCGCAGTCCAAATAATGCAGTTGCTCGCGCTGTGGGGTATGCTTCGTTCGATCGGTTCGACGACGGGGCCGTTGTTTCAAGCGGTCGGGAAACCCGATATCGCCACCAAGATACAAGTCGGAAAGCTGGTCATCCTCGTGATCGCAATCTATCCAGTAACCGAAGCCTACGGTATCGTCGGAACGAGTGCGCTCATCGTGGGTAGCGGGCTGTTCTTCTCGGAACCGGTCGCAACGTACCTCGCCGTGCGTGAGGTCGAGGGAAGCTATCGTCAGTTCCTTCGTCTCCTTTTCTATCCGCTCACGGCAAGCCTCGGTATGCTCGCCGTCGTAACCTTCGTCGGCGCACGACTCCCATTCGGAGGAGTTCCGAAGTTCCTCGTCATGGTCGCCACCGGCGCGGTGTTCTACGGGATGGCCATCCTTGTGATGGAGACCTGGGGAAACTACGGAATCCGCGACGTGTTCCGGACGATGGTCGGTGCTATCGGAGAATGAGGACCGTTTCAGATACTCCTAAACACAATATTCCTGATGTTATACTGTGTATAGTTAACCGCCATTGAGGCTATAGTCATAGTAGAGCCAACCGTGACACGAGCGAGAGCAGAAGAAACGAGAGGAAATCGGCGTGCAGCCGTCGACCGTCGTGGCACGGAACAACCGCCCAATACCCCAATAGAGGAGGACGAACGATGAACAAAGAGATATTTGGTGTCTTCGGTGATAAGGATGAATTCGAACGGTTCCGCTCCGAGCGGGAATTCGACGATATCGTGACGAGTGAAGTCGCGACCGTCGGAATTCGGGATACAGGGCTCGGGATTCCAGGCCGGAGCGCCTCCTATTCCGGCGACCTCGGGTCATGTGTCATTTGGGGGGAGGCATACCCCAACAAACGAGGCTGGTCCGAACCCGCCCGTTGGCTGCTGGAACAGTACGTAGAGAAGGGAAAAGACGCCGTTCGGGATCTCAACGGATCGTATCTCGCATTCATCCAACACGAGGGGGAAACGGTCGTCATCACCGATCCGATTCGGTCGTGGGAGTGTTTCTACACCGACGATCCGGGTGTCCGCGTGTTCGGGTCCGACGCGGCCGCGGTCGCAAAAACCATCGATAATCCCACGATGCGTCGCCAGTCCGTGGGTGAATTTCTCCACATGGGCGTCGTTCTAGGGGACAAGACGCTGTTTCATGAGCTCAGCCGAACGCCGTTCGACGGCTACCTGACTCCGAACAGTGTGAGCGAGCTCGACAGGTTCGTCTACGACGAACAGGAGATGGACTACGTGGACGAACTAGCGGACCGCCTCCAGCGTGCGATTCGTCTCCGTTCGCGCCAACCCGGCAAGAAGGGATTGTTACTGTCAGCGGGGTACGACTCACGGACGCTTCTGTCCCAACTTCCCAAGATCGATCACACGTACACTGTCGGAATGCCGGACGCACAGGAGGTAAAAGTCGCCCGTCGGCTGGCAAAGCAGTACGGTGTCGACCACACGACGCTGGTGACGAACGACCGTTACATCACTCCCGGCGAGCAGAAGGTCCGGGACACCAACGGCATCAAGGAGTCGATTCACATCCACCACGCGGGCTACAACAGCGAAATAGAGGTGGACACGATGTATCACGCTCTCCTGTTCGATACGCTGTTGAAGGGTTTCGGTCACAAGCGGACGGAGCTGAAGTTGTTCGGGAAGACGATTCCAACGAAGCGGATGGAGCCGAATCCCGACCCGGTCGAGGCTTCGCTCGATAACTTCGGGTACCTCCCCGATCACAGTGCTGAACTCGCCGAACAGTACACGTCGGACCCGGATGCCGCCGGAAAATTCGTCCGAAACGCCATCGACGCCGAGTTCGATCGCTGTTGGAGTCGAACCGACGACGTCCAGAACGCCCTCGCGCTGTTCAGTATCCGAAACCAACCGACGATTCCGTCCCGGACCCACCTCGCGGACAACTATCTCGAATCGTTCATCGCGGCCGACACGGAACTGCTGCAATGGCACCTCCAAACACCCCCGGAGTACCGCAACACGTCCACGGTGATTCGGGCGATTCGGCAACTGGATGAGGACCTGTTCCGTCACCGTCCGCCGGACCGTCCGTACACCTCGACGCTCCTGTCGGAGATGGAGCGGTTCGCACGCCGAAAGATCCCGTTCGTTACGGAATATCAGTCGGCGTGGCCCGACCGTCAGAAAGTGTACGACCGCTACAATCTCGACCAGCGGTTGTTCCCCGAGCACGAAACGATCCACGAGTTACCTTCACGGCACAAACTCAGGATCAACGATATGGTCGGATGGGTCGCCCAATGTTCGGAGAACAGGGTCAACCCGACTGACGTGCTGCATCTGCCGACGGAAGCCAAAAACACGGACGATGCGGGATCGAAAACGAACGGAGCGGACGAGGTTCCGTCGGAGAACTGATTAGCAGCCGTATAATAAAACCCGCGTACAACGACTTCCAGGATAATGAGTACGAATAGCCGCTGGTGGTTTCTCGACCTCACGCTGGCGCTTGTGCTGACTGTTGTCGGCGGTGTCGCTTCGTATATGGGGATCGGCGGACGATTACAGGTTGCGCTCGTGGTCCCGCTCGTCGTCTTCTTACCGGGGTACGTTCTCGTCTCGGCGCTGTTCCCGGAGGGAGGAGACAACGAGGAACGATCGTTCAAGCCGAGCGAAAACATCTCGGCGTACGCCATCGGAGGATCTGTGCGGGTCGCGCTCGCAGCAACCCTCAGCGTCGCCATCGTCCCGATGGTAGCCGCGCTGTCGAACTTCACGCCATGGGGGGTTCGTCTGCACCCGATTTTGTACGGTATCGTGATCTTCACCGCAGTGACCGGTGTCGTCGCGTTCGTCCGCCGGTTACGCGTGCCAGCGGAAAATCGGTATTCGCCCGGTCTTCCCGGACTGTTGTTCAGTCCAACGGATCGTTCGAACAGCGGATTGACGATGGCACTGAACGTGGGGATCGTCATCAGTTTCCTTCTGCTCGCATCTAGCGCCGGGTTCGCCGTGCTCCACCCGCCACAACCGAAGACGTTCACCGAGTTCTATCCGCAGACGAACAAGGTAGACGGCAACACACAGACGATGTATCAGTCGGACCTTGCCTCGGACGGCGTGACCGTCAACATTCACAACCACGAGGGGGAAACCGTGCAGTACACCGTCGTCGCCGTCCTCCAGCGGGTCGAGGACGGGAAAGTGACAGATCAATCTCAATTTACGAAAAAACAGGTAACGGTCGATGCGGGGCAGAAAAAGCAGGTAACGCTCACCGGCGACCCAGCGTTCACCGGGGAGAACGTTCGAGTTCAACTCTATCTGTACAAAGGATCGGCGTCGGGGCAACCGGACGAACAGGCCCGCGTTTGGCCGGTTTCGAGAAGTGCCTCCTCGGACCAAGGCGACAGTAGCGACCAGAATCAGGGGTCGGACAGCGGTCAGGAGACCACCCAGCAACAAACGACGGAACAGCGGACGACGGAACAGCAAACGACGGCCCAGCAGACGACACAGCGAACGACCCAACGGCAGAGCACCTCGACGAGTTCGCGGACGTCGTCAACGAGCAGTACGTCCACGACAGGGGGAACGACGACCACGACCAACGGAGGCGGCACATCGACGACATCGAGTACCACGACGACTACGACCACTGACGACGGCGGCTTCTTCTAATTCGACGGTCGGTCGGCCGTAGCTGGCCGATCGAATCCAAAATCCGGTCGTGTGTGACGTGTTTATCGGACAGACGGTGGAAAGACCACCCACGCGCACTCAAGGCTCGAAGGAAACGACGGGGGATTATTCGTACTGCTCGCAAACGTGGTGGACGCCTTCCTCGAAGCTGACTTCGGGTTCCCAACCGGTTTCGGTAGTGAACTTGGTCACGTCCGCCATCGTGTCGTGGACGTACACGTCATCCGGGATGGGATTCTCGACATACACGGGTTCGACGTCCGTGCCGAGTTCGTCGTTGATGTACTCGACCACGGTGTTGAAGTCGTGGCTCTCGCCGGTGCCGAGATTGTAAACGCCGGTCAGTTCGTTCTCCGCTGCGGCCTCCAGCCCGTTGACGATGTCCGTGATGTACGTAAAGTCGCGTGTCTGACTTCCGTCGCCGTAGATCTCCGGTGATTCTCCGTGAGCGATATCGTCGGCGAACTGGGCGATGATGTTGGCGAACTCCCCTTTGTGCTCTTCCGCACCGCCGTAGCCCTGATAGACGGAGAAGAATCGCATTCCGGCCATGTTCATGTCGTAGTGATGGGCGAAGTACTCGGCGTAGCGTTCGCGGGCCAGTTTGGACGCCTCGTAGCCCGTACGGGCTTCCACGTCCATGGATTCCGGGGACGGCTCCGTCCGACTACCGTAGATGGACGACGTCGTCGCGTACACGACGGTATCACAGCCGTCGTTCCGGGCCTGTTCGACGGTGTTGACGAACCCTTCGACGTTCACCCGTGCACCTTTCGTCGGGTTTTCCTCGTGCATCGCATAGGACGAGAGCGCAGCGAGATGGAAGACCACGTCCACGTCGGTCGGTAGGTCGTCTTCGAGGACGCTCCGTTCGTGGAACTCGACGTCGTCGTCGAGGTTTTCCTCGACTCCGAGATAACCATCGTCGATCGCAGTGACTTCGTTCTGTTTGGCGAGATGATTAGCGAGGTTCGAGCCGATAAATCCGGCACCACCGGTTACGAGAACGCGTTTTCCCTGCATGGTTCACCATCTGACAGGGTACGAAAAAAGGCTACTGGAACATCAAAGCGAAAACCTCGCCCGTCCGGGTGAGGAGGCTGTCAACCTCAGACAGTCCGATTGGCACAGAGCATCACGTCCCCGTTGTCGTAGAGGATGCTCTGGTCGGGACGGCAGATCTGTTGTTTGGAGACCTGTCGATAGACGGGAACGCTCGCGGTTTTATCGCCGTTGGCCTGCTCGGATTGGCTCTTGTTGAGCTGTTTGACGAGCTGGAACGACGGTGCCCCGGTGGACTCGTACTGTCGGTACACCGTAAGCGGATGGTCGGTCGGACCATCCCTGTTATCCGCCGAGAGATTGGCCGCAGTCGCCGGATACGCCCCTGTTCTGGCGAACACCGTTTGATACGGATGGTCGGTATGGATGAACAACGACTTATCCCGAGGGAGCTGGGACGAATCGGGCGACCCCGTCATATCCGCGATGGTGTGAACCGCCGCGATTTCCGACTCGGAGTAGGTCAGTCGCTCCTGGTCCTGCGGGAAGAACGGACTGTCCAACGTCCCGTGGCTGGAGATGACCATCACACTCGGGTACACGAGCGCGAGGACGACCAACACTGTAACCACGACGTTCCGGTTGAGGTTGTGCACGAGATAACCGACGCCCATCGCACCGAGGATGGCCATCGGCGCGTAGAGGAACGCGAACCAGCGCTGTGGGATGAAGTTTCGGATGCCGAACATCGGCAGACCGAGCGTGAAGGCCGTCATCACGAGCGTCGCGAACAACAGCGTAAACACCGAGTGTGAGATACGCTTCCGGCGAAGTACGTACAGACAACCGACGGTCGCCAACGCGAACAGGATCAGGAATCCCGACGCGTCGATGTACGTCTCGATATTTTGGAGAAGCGTCGGTGCGGAAAGCGTGATGAATTGGGAGTTGTTGCTCGCGAGATTGAACAGTCCCGCGCTCGATACCAAGGTCTGTTCCAGATACAACAACACCGTTGCGAGGAACGAATTCCCGTTGTACGGGGTGAACGACCACATGAACGTGATGAGCCCGATGTCGAACGCGAGGAGCCCCGCGAGGTTGACGGGTTCCAGTTTCCGATAGACACCCGGTCTCCGGGCCGTCGTCTGGAAGATGTCGAGCTTGAGCACGAACTGCGCCAAGAGTCCCGAGAACACCACGACGAGCATGATGAACGTCGACACCTGATGGGTCAGGATGATTGCGATGGAGAGGAACACGAGCAGGCCGAAGTCCCGTGCGTTGTACTCCAGGCGCATGATTCGCAGGAGCGCGTAGACGATGGCGATGAAGAACAACAGCCCGTGACTCGTCGGAATGATGTGAATCCCCCATTCGATAAAGTAGTCACCGAGCGAGTACAGCATCGCCGCGAGCACGGCCCACCGTACCGGAACGAGCAGCTTCGTCGCGCCGTAGACGAACAGAATCGCCATCGGCATCACGAGACCGATCGAGAGGTACAGCGCGTTCCGCAGCGACACGTCGTACAACATCGCGGAGGACGCAACGAGCAAGTGGAACAGCGGTGCCGCGATGTGTTTGTTCCCGTTCATCGCGGAGAGGGAGTGCTGTTCGAAAACACCACGGGCCAACTGTGTCATGTGCGTCCAGATGTCGATTCCGATGTACGTCGGTGTGGTGTACACCGCCGTGAGCCGAATGACGAACGCGAGCGCGATTACCTGGACCAAGAGAAGCGATGGGTGGAGGTCCTCGTCGTCCACGAACAGGATTTGAAGCATGATGAGCGTTCCCGTGATGCCCGAGAAAACGTAGAACAACCGGGAGCGCTCGCTCGCGTGCAGTGCGACGGCGATCATCGCGGTCATCAGCACGAAACTGATACTCGGGAGTACCTGTGCAACTAGCTGTGAGAACGATGGATACTCGTAAATCGTCTCTCGGTCGTTGCGGACAGCGAGCAGATAGAGTCCACAGCCGAGACCGAGGACGATGGGAATCGTCTTGATGTATATCTGTGAGGCGAAAAATCTCAGCGGAAACAGCCCGATGGCGACGATGAGGCCGATAATTGCCGCATCGACGTCGAACCGGCGCTGTTTCAACCAGCCAGACATACTCCCAAACATCGATTATCGCCTCCGTCCGTCAAATGGTGGTTCCGTCATCATAGTTAAACCTCCGCGCCCGGCCGTGTCGTTCGACCATGTGCATCCCGAGAACGGCCGGTGAGGGCGCGCAAAATGACATCGGTCGTATCGACTTTGTCATCGAGAAGCCGTTCTCGGCGTTGCTGCCAGTCGGTATCCCCTTCGAGGATGGAAACCGACTTTTCGAGCGCGCGTTCGTGTCGGTCTTCCTGCTGATAGTTGAACAGGAGTTCGTAGCGCTCGTCCAGTTCGTCCGTGTAGCCCATCGTTAGCGTGTTAACGTAGATGGCAGGCGTGCCGAGGACGGCACTCTCCGCCGCCATCGTCGCGCCTTCCCCGACGAACAAGTCGGCGAAGGCGAGCAGGTCGTGCATCCGGTGTGGCGCGACCGTTGCCCGGTGTGATTCGAGCGACGAGGGGAGCGAGCGCTCGGAGGTGATGAGCACCTCCGAACCGGCGTCCTCCAATTGCGTGACGACATCGCGTACGTCGTCGAATCCACCTTGTCCCACGTCGTGTGATGCACCCCACTCGACGAGCCTGAGGACGGTGAATTTCTCCTCGGGATCGAGACCGAGTTCCTCGACCACCGTTGGGTCGGGCGTGAATCGGTCGGGGTGGAGATACGCGAGTTCGTGATAACCGGGGTATCGAACCTGCTTCGAACCCACATCACGCGTGTAACAATCGGGGGTGTAGATGGCGTCAGCGAACGGAAACGCGAGGTTCTGAATGAGTTTCGCGTGCTCCGTGTCGTAGAAGATGACGCTGCGTGCGCGCACGGCCGTTGCCACGTGTGCGGCCGCCACACCGCCGATGGCGGTTATCACGTCCGGCTTCAACTGAACTGCTCGGCGGAGCAGACGCGCCTCGTAGGTCGCCTGTACCCGTGCCAGTTCCGACAGACCCGACGCGGTGCCAGCCAGCACCTCGTGGTCGATGTCGTACCGATGGAGCAGTTCGACCGCCATTTCCTTCTCACGGGCGAAGACGTGAACGTCGTGCCCCTCGTCCTCCAGTTCCGCTATCGCGTTGCGGAAGAAGTGGACGTGTGCCGGGTGCTGAATGGTGACGAACACTCTCATGGGTTCTCCCTCCTGTCGAGGACGATTCCGACGATGATTCCGACGACGCTGACGAGAAGCGACGTGAGCGATTTACGCGCGTCGTCGTTCTTCGTCCCGGTGAGGACCGAGCCCAACGCTCGGACACCGAGTGCGATCCCTGCCAACCCGCTGACGATGCCGAAGAGATAGGCGATACCGAGCGGGTGAGTTCGGTAGCGTGCCCCGAGCCGCCAGAAGAAGTTTCTGAGGAGCATGAGCGACACCTTCGGGATGTAGTCACCGTACTTGATGCTACTCTCCTCGTCACCGTAAGTCGCAGGCATATCCACGTCCGCGACCCGCATGCCGGCGACGTTCAGCTTCACGAGGATGTCGTTACAGTAGCCGTAGTACTCGTACATTCCTTCGAGGTCGATAGCCTCCAGCGCTGGCAACGAGATCGCCGTGTATCCGTTCTGTGGATCAGTTATGCTCCAGTAGCCGCTGGCGATGCGCGTCAACCCTGTCAACAACCAGTTTCCGAGTAGGCGGAATCGTGGCATCTCTTTGCGGAGTTCCGAGTTCGAAAGACGGTCGCCTTTCGTGTACTCGGCGTCTCCAGCCACGATCGGGTCGAGAAACCGAGTCATTATATCGGGATCCATCTGTCCGTCCGCATCGACGGTAACGGTGATGTCCGTTCCGTCCTCGCGGGCCGCGAGATACCCCGTTTTGATCGCCGCACCGGCCCCTCGGTTCACCGCGTGCTGAATGGCGACGACGCCACTGACGGTGTCGTCACTCTCCCCTGCACGGGGTGCACGCTCGATGGTTGCGTGTGCTCTAATTTCGTCCCACGTACCGTCGGTCGAGGCGTCGTCAACAGCGTAGATACGATCCACGAAGTCGGGGAGCGAGTCGAGAACATCGCCGACGAACCCTTCTTCGTTGTACGCGGGCACGACGACGCCTATCGTGTGCCCTTCGTACATCTACACCCTCCGGTAAGCGAATCCGGCGTCGAATACTTTCTCGGCGTTGAACGCGCCAGTTACGTCGATGAAGACTGGGTCGTCGTTCATCCGGTCAGCCATGTCCTCCAAGTCGAAATCGTAGAAATCCTGATGCGGCGTGGCGAGGACGATGCCGTCGTATCCGTCGAAGGAGAAATCGTCGTCCTCCTCCACGGAGATGCCGAACTTCTCACGCATGAGTTCGTTGTCACCGTGTGGATCGTAACCGACGGTCTCGATGTCGAACTCCTGGAGTTGACGAATGATGCCGTCCACTTTGGACGTGCGGATGTCGGCCACGTCCGGCTTGTAGGTCAGCCCGAGGATGAGGACACGACTGTCTCGAAGCGTCTTTCCTGCCCGATTCAGCTCCTTTATCATCATGTTAGAGAGGTGGGCAGGCATGGCTTCGTTGACGTCACGGCTCTGCTGGATGAGTTTGGGCGAGAATCCAGACTGCTTGGAACGATGGATGAAGAAGTACGGATCGACGGGGATGCAGTGACCACCGACCAGTCCTGGGCGGTAGTCGTGGAAGTTCCACTTCGTCCCCGACGCTTCGAGGACTGAACGCGTGTCGATGTCCATATCCATGCTGTCGAAGGCCATCGCCAGCTCGTTCACGAGCGCGATATTCAGGTCACGCTGGACGTTTTCTACCACTTTGCTCGCTTCCGCGACTTCCATGGAGTCCGCTTTGTGAACGCCCGCGTCGATGACGGTCGCGTACAGTTCGGCGATATCGTCACGAACCTCGTCGTTCATTCCGCCCACGACTTTCACGACGTCGCGGAGACCGTGCTCCGGGTCGCCGGGCGTTGCGCGCTCCGGCGAGTAGCCGACGAAGAAGTCCACACCGCAGGTCAGTCCGGACGCTTCTTCGATTGCGGGAACGAGGACTTCACGGGTCGCTCCCGGGAAGACCGTCGATTCGAGAATGACGGTCGTGTCGGGGGAGATGTGTTCGCCCACAGTTTTGCCGGCAGCCACCACGAAGTCGAGGCTGGGTTGGTCGTTTTCGTCGACCGGCGTCGGAACCGCGATCATCACGTAATCCGCACGGGTGATCTCATCGGGATCGTTCGTGTACGTGATTTCGCTCTCAGCGATCGCCTCGTCTCCGAGGTCTCCCGTGGTGTCAGTGCCGCCGCGAAGGGTTTCGACTTTGCTGTCGTCAATGTCGAAGCCGACGACGCTGTACCCTTCTTGGTCGAATCCGACTGCCAACGGGAGTCCAACGTAGCCGAGACCGACGACACAGATCGTCGCTTCCCGGGCCTCTGTTACGTCGCTCTCATCACTTCCAGCGTAGTCCGGCTGGCTGTCGATGTCTCCTATCGTCGAGTTCATGGGTGATTGTCCTCCATTCGAGTGCTCCCCGGTATCGACTGATACCAGAGCGACCGGCAGCGAGGGAAAGCGGAGGTTGAGTTTCCTTCGATTCTCCGGTCGGACTTTCCTCGTTAAAATCCATCAAACCCTGTGGGCTTTATTATACACTGACTAATGGCCTCATGCCCGAAAATGGCGGTTTTTCAGTAGGAAGATATGCGGTGAGAGGGGAGATAACACACCACAATCCGCAGATAGATAATATCCACAACCAGTCACGCACGCGTAATAGCAAATAGATAAGCCACCCCCGAGTCAGCCGATCTTCGTGACTGACGGGTCCGATATGTTATGAAAATACATGCGGGTGGGTAATCGCAAGACTGCGGGATTATGAACTCGATACAACGGTTTGAATGGTAAACGAACAAGAACGAACAGTACGGGAAAGTGGGTGCAACATCCGGGAGCAGCTTCTCCGTTTATTACCTCCCCCAGGAACGGACATGTATGAGCGCAACGACACAACAGGTCGAAGAACAATCTAGCTCCATGGATACGACATCGTCCGTAGAGCTGAGCGAGGATCAAATCTACCATCTCCTACAGAACGAACGACGTCGTTACGTCCTTCGATATCTACACGGCTCGAACGGACAGGAATCGATGCGCGACATCGCGGAACAGGTCGCGGCATGGGAAAACGACAGCACCGTTCAGGCGATCACGTCCAGTGAACGCCAGCGCGTGTACATCCCGCTTTACCAGTCCCATCTGCCGAAACTCGACGAAGAGGGTATCATCGAGTACGACCAGAGTCGCGGGACCGTCGAAAAAACGGACATGGCCGACGTGTTGTACGACTACCTCGAACCGACCGTAGTTGCGGCGGATGACGACGAAGATGGGAGTGATGACGAGCAAACTCGCTGGGAACATTACTACCTCGGCGCATCCGGCATCGGCGTAACTCTGCTCGCCGGAGCGACACTCGGTCTGTCCCCGTTCGCGATACTCCCATCCAGTTCGGTCGGACTGGCGATCCTCGGCATGTTTTGGGCGTTAACAGTTGGACAGCGACTCGCGTGACGATCGACCAAACGACCGAGAGATAGGGGATGTTTTGCTGATTAGTTTTTTACTAATACAACTCATGTTTTCGTTTAGTTACACCTGTGAATTCGTCAGATCACCATGAACCGACGAATCTCGGTCGTAACCTACTAGTAAGGCAGGCTAAATACAAAAGGTATAAGCAGTAGAAATCCAACCCCAAAGGAAAAATACTCAGCGCGGAAATACCAAACATAGAACGGTTCACCTTACGAAACCGGAAGCCAGACTTCACACCAACATGACAAACAGGCAACTAGCCATCTTCTCCGTCTGCCTGCTACTCCTCGCCGCCGTCGCGCCGACCGCGTCCGCCGGTGCAACACCGGGAGGTAATCAATTCGTTATTCAGAGCGTTACGTACGCGGGTGCGGGCGTTGCCAAAGCCGGGGGCAACATGACGTATTTGTGGCGGTCAGCACCACACAACGAAACAGTAACAGTGTATACGGGGAACCGTTCCGGAACGCACGAGGTGTGTACGAATTTCCGTACGACGGGGAACGACACGACGAATTTGACGGGCACGAAGACGTGTCGGGAGGTATCCTTCTCCCCTAACAGCGTCCAACAAATCAATTTCAGCTTCGGGAGTATTTCGACGAACGCGAGCGGGCGACAGAACGCTGTTGCGACGGTCAAAGACGGAGAGAAGGTCATCGCACAGCAAACGGTTTCCGTCTATCTCATGGTGAAGACAGGCGATGACGATGGGGACGACCTGACCAACGAGAAGGAGATCAAGCTCGGAACGAACGTTACGAGCAAGGATACCGACAAGGACGGGCTCGAAGACGGCGAAGAAGTGAACAACTACGGGACGAACGCGACGAAAGCGGATACGGACGGGGATGGACTCCGCGACAGACAAGAGATAAGCATCGGTTCGAATCCGACTCAGGAGGATACCGACGCGGACGGGTTGTCCGATAAGCGCGAATACGAACTCGGAACGAACGTCAGTAACGCCGATACCGACGGTGATGGATTGACCGACGTTTCGGAAGTGAACGGCACGACCAGACCCACGATGGCGGACAGCGATAAGGACGGACTGAACGACAGCGTGGAGGTCGCAGGTGCCACGGATCCGATGAAACCCGATACCGACGGGGATGGGTTGGAAGATGGAAAAGAGAGGAAACTCGGGACCGATCCGACGAAAGTAGATACCGATGGGGACGGACTGGCTGACGGAAAGGAGAAAGAACTCGGGACGGATCCGTTGAAGCGAGATACCGACGGCGATGGACTGAGTGATGGATTCGAACACAGCTTCGGGACGAACCCGAACAGTCGCGTTCTCACTGGCGGCCTGTACCTCGTCTTCTTGAGTTTACTCGTCGGGATGGCGCTGTTGGTTCAGCGGAACGGAACCGAATGGCTACCGACGCTATTCGGGGGCGAGAGCAATCGGGACGGAGAGCCCAAACCCGAGCCACACCTACAGGATGGAAAAGTGACGACAGACGCTGATCGCGTCTTAAAACTCCTGCGAGAGAACGGAGGTCGGCTTCCACAGGGGGAAATCATCGAGCGGACGGGGTGGTCGAAATCGAAGGTAAGTCGCCTCCTTTCGAAGATGGAAGACAGAAAACAGGTGAGTAAGATAAACATCGGCCGGAAGAACATCGTCATCCTCTACGGACAGGAACCTGGAAAAACGAATAGCACGTCAGAAAAACCGCAGTAGAGACTGTTGAAACCGCTATTCAACGGGTAGTTCGGCGCCAAAATATCAAAATATACGACATTATAAAGACACATCTAAACAGAGTAGAACTGTATCAAAATCAAATACATTCGGTTTACATTCCTGCTAAGATACCCCCTTAATCAGTCTATAGTAATGGGGGTAGGGAGAAATGTCGAAGACAAGAGCCAGTCGTTTCCAGCAGTTGGGACGGCGGGGCCTATAGGACACACCCATGAACTACCTTGACACAATAGACGGACGTGCGACAGTTCGTTCTGGCTTGCTTCACGATACGACGGGGCGTGCCAGCTCGGAACGACAGTACGAGCAGTCCACAAGAAAAACGGAGGAGACGTAGGATGTGTGGAATTATCGCCCGTATTGGCGAAGGGGATGCGATTACGAAGCTCGTTACGGGACTCGAAAACCTCGAATATCGAGGCTACGATTCGGCCGGGGTCGCCGTCCAGAACGGGTCAGGGATATCGGTCTACAAGCGTTCGGGCCAGATCTCCGAACTGAAAGACAGCATCGTCGGGAGCGTCCCGAAGGGGAACATCGGAATCGGTCACACCCGATGGAGCACGCACGGACCACCGACCGACGAGAACGCTCACCCCCACACGAGCGAGACGGAAAACGTCGCCGTGGTTCACAACGGTATCATCGAGAACTACAACGAGCTCAAAGAGTGGCTCAAGGGAGAAGGCTACGAGTTCACGAGTGATACCGATACCGAGGTCATTCCACACCTCTTCGAATACTATCTCGAGGACGCGTCGAGCATCGAAGACGCGTTCCGCCAAACCATTCGCGACCTCGAAGGCAGCTACGCGGTCGCAGCGATCGTCGATGGCGTTCACGCCATCTACGCGGCCCGACAGGGATCGCCGCTCATCCTCGGGCTGGATAACAACGAGTACTACCTCGCCAGCGACGTGCCCGCGTTCCTCGACCACACTGACCGGGTCGTCTACTTCGAGGACGGCGACGTCGCCATCCTCGAACCGAACGGCGTGACGATGACCGACCTCGACGGGAACATGGTCACTCGTGACGTGGAACGGATCGACTGGGACCCTGAGGACGCCGGCAAAGGTGGCTACGAGCATTACATGCTCAAAGAGATCAACACCCAACCGAACGCACTCGCCAACACCATCGAAGGACGAGTGGAGGACGGGGAAATCAGCCTCGAAGACTTCCCGGACGGGACGTTCGCCGATGTAGACGATGTTCAGTTCGTCGCTTGCGGGACGTCGTATCACGCCGCGCTGTACGGACAGCAACTCCTCAATCAGTGTGGAATCCGTGCACAGGCGTTCCGAGCGAGCGAATACGTCGATTCGTCGGCCAGCACCATCACGGAGGACACGTTGGTCGTCGCCGTTACCCAGAGCGGGGAAACAGCAGACACCCTCAGCGCCCTGCGAGGTGCGAAGGAGAAGGGTGCACGAACCGTCACCGTAACGAACGTGATGGGTTCGACGGCGGCCCGTGAGTCCGACGACGCGCTGTTCATCCGAGCCGGACCGGAGATCGGTGTGGCCGCCACCAAGACGTTCTCTTCGCAAGCGGTCATGCTCTCGCTCCTCTCGCTACGGCTTGCCAAGGACATGGAAACGGCAACCCCACCGAAGGATCAAGCTGACCTTCTCCGCGACTTGGAGAAACTGCCCGAGCACGTTCAGGAAGTGCTCGACACCACGAACGCCAAACGGATCGCCAGCCGATACACCGGCAGCGAGGCGTTCTTCTTCATCGGTCGAGGGCTGAACAACGCCGTCGCAAAAGAAGGGGCACTGAAGTTCAAGGAGATCACTTACGAGCACGCCGAAGGGTTCGCCTCCGGGGAGCTGAAGCACGGACCGCTCGCACTCGTAACGCCGGATACTCCCGTATTCGCGCTGTTCAACGGCGAGAAGGACAAGAAGACGCTGCAGAACGCCAAGGAAGCACAAGCACGCGGCGCACCCATCGTCTCGGTCGCGTGTGCAGGCCACGATTCGGAGAAAATCTCCGATGCATTCCTCGAAATCCCCAAGACCCACACCGTCTGGGCGGGACTGCTGGCGAACATCCAGTTGCAGCTAGTGTCCTACTACGCGGCGAAGAATTTGGGTCGCCCGATAGACAAACCGCGAAATCTGGCGAAAAGCGTTACCGTCGAGTAATCGACGAAGGTAGTGTCATGGAACGCGGTCTATTTTTTGCGGATACGAACGGGAACGTGTTTGGAGTCGATACGCGTGAAACAGAGCGAGCAGTGCGAACGCCGCGATAGTTACGTACGCAACCGAGAGGACGAACGTACTATCGACGACCCATGCACCAACCACCCCGCACACGCTGAGAATTGCGAGCCAAAGATACCGAACGCTCCAGTCGGTCGTAGACATCGTCCGGAGGTCACACGGGAAGAATATTATTATCAGGTGAGTAAACGCGTGGCTAGTCGCCACATAAACGGACGAATTCGACGGTGAAAAAGAACAAACAGACAGATATGTGGAAATGCCTGAAAGTAGCAATATCGGCCGAGCCAAAACTTATTACTAGCATCGCTGAATAGTAACAAACGTCCCGTCGTCGCCGTGGCAGACGTCGGCAGGGACAGCTGTCATCCACTTTCATCCACATCCTTCTGCGCATCGAAGTTGAGAGCGACGGCTGCGGGGGAGGATCGGTCGATGTCGTCGTGAAGGAGGTACATTTCGTCTGTCGCGTTGGGATTATTACCCACTCGCGCAAGCGTCACTCCGCGTACTCAGCCACGAAGGCGTCGGCCGTCTCGAACACCTCGTCGGCGGCGTCCGGGTCGCGGGCCTCGGCGGCGATGCGAACCAGCGGTTCGGTGCCGCTGGCGCGGATGAGGAACCAGCCCTCGTCCAGTGATACGCGCACACCGTCGATGGTCGTAGCGTCGTCATAGCGCTCGGTGACGGCGGCCGAGAGGGATTCCATCAGACCGACCTTGTCCTCGACGTGGACGTTCTTCCGGCGGATGGGGTACTCGCCGACGTCGGCCGCGAGTTCCGACAGCGACCCGTTTTCGGCGACGAGTTCGGCGAGGCGGCAGGCCGCGAGGGGACCGTCGGGGCAGAGCGTCTGGTCGGCCCAGATCCACGCGCCGGACTGCTCGCCGCCGAAGACGACGCCGGGTTCGGTTGCGCGCTCGGCGACGTACACGTCACCGACCTGCGTCCGCACCACGTCTGCGCCCTGTTCGGCGAGGACGTCTTCGACGATGAGGCTGGTATCGACCGGCGTGGCGATCGTTTCGCCCTCACTGGCGTGTTGGCGTGCGAACAGAGTGAGCAGCACGTCGCCCGAGATGAAGTCGCCGTTTTCGTCCACGGCCATCATGCGGTCGGCATCGCCGTCGTGTGCGATTCCGAGGTCCGCGCCGATTGCCGTAACGTGATCACAGAGCGACTGGCAGTTCTCCGCCGTCGGTTCGCTCGGACGTGCGGGGAAACGACCGTCGGGTTGAGCGTTCAACGTCTCCACGTCACAGCCGAGTTCGTAGAGGGCGTCGGCGGTGGCCGCACCAGCACCGTTCCCGACATCGATGACGACGGAGAGATCAGCGGGCGAGACGGCCTCGGCGAGAGTTTTGACGTGTTTGTCGTGTGCCCCATTCCAATGTGTTTCTTCGCCGGTTTCGTCCCAGCTTGCGAGGTCGAACGCCTCGTCCTCGATGATGGATTCGATTTCCGCGCGTTGGTCCGCATCGAACGCTTGCCCGGACGGGTTCCAGAGTTTGATTCCGTTGTCCGTCGCTGGATTGTGCGATGCGGTGATGGAGACGCCCGCATCGGCGTCCTGCCACTCGACGCTTCGAGCGACGGTCGGCGTCGAGGCCAGACCGAGCATCACGACATCGGTACCACATTCGCGGAGACCGGCCGAAAGTGCATCCGCGAGGAATCGTCCGCTGTCGCGGGGGTCACGTCCGATAACGACGCGCTCGACGCCGGTCGAGGCGAGCGCTCGACCGACCGACAACGCGAGGTCTCCAGTGACTACTTCGCCGACAGGGCCGCGAATTCCGCTGGTTCCGAACATTGATTCGTACGACATCCGGGACGGCCAAAAGGGTTCCCTTCGGACGGGACTGTTCACCGGAAAGCAGGCATGAGTCGTCGGTTTTTACCAAATGAGAGAAAAGTTCACAACCGTCCGTCTACATAGAATGTGAGAGTATATCACGCAAAGGAACGAATAGTAACTCGAAACGAGTGAGTGGGGATGTACACGGGAATACTCGTGGCGACCGACGGAAGCGACAGGTCAGCCATCGCGTTGGAGCACGCTTTCGAGTTGGCGGCACAGTTCGACGCGACGCTCCACGTGGTGTACGTACTCAATACAGCGAACAGTCCGCTTGGACTCGACAACGTTCTCACCGACGTTCACAACCCACCGGGGGAAGCGCTCATCGAGGAAATCGTCCAGGAGGGACGGGAGCAGGGTCTCGCCATCGAAGGCCACGTCCTCAAAGGGGTTCCCCACGAAACGATCGTCGAGTATGCCATCGAGAACGGAATTAGTCTCATCGTCATCGCAACTCACGGTCGAAGCGGGGTCGTGCGAGGGATGCTCGGCAGCGTCACCGAAAACGTCATCCGTCGCTCGGAGGTCCCCGTCCTCACGGTTCGAATCGGTAGCGCCGACGGCTGAGCGACCGAAGTGAACAAAATTTTGATGCTGTCGGGAGAATCCCGCAACATACCGGGGAAGACATCAGAGTTATATTTGAGCATGCTAAACAAAGGATTAGATGGGTCAAAAACGGGGAGTTGGAATACCATGTCGCGAGTAACGAACGAGCGATCGGGATTCTCTGCTGACAACGGGGAGATGATGTGATGAAATACTCCTTTCGGGAAGTTCTCTCATACCTCGGACCGGGATTCATCATCAGTGTCGCGTACATGGACCCCGGTAACTGGGCCACGAACATTTCAGGCGGTGCGAAGTTCGGATCAGCGCTCCTCTGGGTCATCGTCCTCGCCAGTTTCATGGCGATGGGAATTCAGATAGTTGCGGCGAAACTCGGTATCGCAACAGGGAAGGGTGTCGCACAGCTTTGTCGGGAGCGATTGCCCCGGCCTGTCGTTCTCGTACTCTGGACTGCTGCAGAACTCGCGATGATCGCGACGGATATGGCGGAAATCATCGGCGCAGCCATCGGTTTCAGCCTCATCTTCTCACTTCCGCTTTGGGCGGGCGCGATACTAGCGGGAATCAGTTCGTTCGCGCTTCTCGGGGTCAGAACCGCACACAAACGCGGATTTCGGTGGGTCGAACTACTCATCATGTCCCTGGTCGGCGTCATCTCGATCGCGTTCATCTTCGAGATGGCGCTCGCGCAACCGACCGCAGGAGAGATCACGAGCGGGCTTGCACCGAGTATCCCGAATGCGAGCGCACTGTACGTCGCTATCGGGATACTCGGTGCCACCGTGATGCCTCACAGCGTCTACCTCCACCCGTACATCGTCCAGGACCGTCGGAGCCGTCTCATCGAGGACGAAGGAGATACGGAAGAGGTTCACCGGCGTCACTTCGTCCTCGAAAGCGTCGATACCGTCATCGCGCTCTTCGGAGCCATGTTCGTCAATGCGGCGATGCTCATCGTTGCGGCGGCCGCGCTTCAGGGCACCGGCATCGAGACCCTCAACGAAGCGTACGTCACGCTCGATGGAGTGTTCGGTGGACAAGCCAGTTTGGCGTTCGGTATCGCCCTCATCGCCGCCGGACTCTCCTCGTCGCTCGTGGCGACGATGGCCGGACAGACGGTGATGGACGGCTTCCTCGACCTCAACATCAACGTCTGGATTCGACGGTCAGTCACGCTCATTCCAAGTTTAGCCGTCGTGATCGCCGGGTTCGACCCGACGTCGGTGCTCGTCGCCTCGCAGGTCGCGCTGAGTTTCGAACTCCCGTTCGTCCTCATCCCACTCGTCTGGTTCACCCGGGAGGAGGGAATCATGGGTTCGTTCCGCAACTCGTCGCGAACGACGAGCATGCTCGGGATCGTCATCGCGCTCATCATCGTCCTCAACATCTGGTTGCTCTACTCGACGCTGTTCGGGTGACGTGTTCATCCGAAAAACCGGTAGAGTAGTTCGAAATCAATGCACCGATGGCCTCGTCGACGAACGCACCGACGAGAAAGGCGACGAGAATTATGGTGCCGATACGGAGCTTTCGGTCAGAAGCCACCGAATCTCAACAGAATCCGGATTCATACGATCAGACGGACGACGATGAAGAAATAGGTTCGGAGAGGGACGGAACCGGTTGCGGTCCATCGTCCGGAACGTGTGTCGGTTCCATCGGCTCTTCGATGCGGTATATCATCGCACCCTCGTTCTCGTAGACGAGTTTGTATCGATCCGAATCGACGAGGTGTTCACGCATCCACGGTTTCTGATATTCGTCGATGCCACGGACGGTGTAATGTCCTTTCGGGACGTACACGTAATCCGGGTTGACCTTGTTGGAAACCAACTTCTGGGTCAAGCAGGTTTTGCCCGGACAGCGAGATATCCGCTTGTACAAGCCGAGCTGATGCCGATACTTGGAGTGGCCTTTCCACTCGACCCCCCACGGTCCGATGAGAATCGTCCGGTCGGTCATGAGCGGGAACCACTCCGCGCTGTCGCCGAGGACGACGAAGTTAGCGCTCGGACTCGTGTTGTCCTGAGCCCACTGCATCGCAGCCATGTCGTCGTCGTCCACGAACGACGGCTGTGTCGAACTGCCGAGATGGGAGTGTAAATCACCCGCCGCGAACGCGACACCGACGCTCGAAACCAGGATTGCGAGAACCATGATGACGGCGAGCGGTGCGGACCGGGAGTATCGCGTCCGCTTCGACCAACGACGGACCAGCGGAACGATGACTTCGAACACGAGTACCGACGCCATCATCACACCGGCCGGGAACTGATATCGGAGTTTTCCGAGCATGTACGCGCCCGAAAGCATCCACAACGGGAGGAAAAACCGGCGCTTTGCGACGAGATATGCCGCACCGGCGAACGAGCCGATGAAGAAGATGGTCGGCATGCTCATGTCCAGCGGGTAGATGAACTGCTTGATCAGACGGTGCATTCCACCACCCAAACCAGTGTGTGTCCCGGAAGCGGCGGTAAAGATACTGGGACCGTGAATGGCGATGATTTGAAGCCACCATGGGGAGGATATGATCACCCCTCCCATGACGACGATTCCACCGTACACCAGTCCCCGGAGCGTTCGATTGAAACACGCGTACATCACGAGATACGTCGTCCCGAAAAAGACGGTGTAAACCGGATGGGTGAGTATGATCAGCCCGAAGAGGACAGCGGAGGCTAAGAGCCACTTTCTCTCTTCCGTTTTGAACAGTTTGATACCCGTGTACGCGCCAGTCACGACGAAGAGGAATGCGGGGGCACGAACGATACCGCCCGCGGAGAGGTGCCACTGAAGGACGGGCGGTGACACTGCGAGGAGAAGCGTGGCGAACCCTGCTCGCGGCGTCGAGTCGAGTATCTCACGCGAGAGATAGTAGAACGGCACGAGATACAGAATCGTGACGAGGCCAGGAAGGAAACGACTCAACGTGATAGGGTCGACGCCAGTCGTATCCATCAAAATTGCCGAAACGTAGTACATCAACGGTGGATAGGCGAACGGAACACCTTCCTGTGTATAAAGCGGGATTTGAGCCGGAAGACCGTAGCCGTGTGCACTTATCTCACGTGCGATTTTCATATAGAGGCCCGCACCGTACGCCGGGTACGGATGCGTCATGAGATACGTGAGATACACCAGTACTCCCGTCCCCATCGCTGTCGCGAGCCATGCACGTTCGTCGCTGGCAAGCTCAACTAACTTCGATACGGCATCCCATTTTTGTCGATCATTGATTTCATGTGACATCAGATTTCACTCCAACTTCGATAGTCGTTTGATAGTTTCCCCGACCGGGGTTCGCCGACACCCTCCGACACGCACCATTCGCTTTGTGAGTGGGATGGGCACCGATCTGTGAACCTAGTGGGCGAGAGAGTTGTTGCTTGTATGCAAGAGCGGCCGACTATACTTTCTTTCTGGCCGCGATGCTTACAATTCCTGCTCGTATTCCGTCTACGTTCGAAACGCGGTTCGGACATCGCAGTATCGAACACGTGGGAGGAGAGCACGGGGGGACGGCGATACGGCATCAGGGAGGGCATCTTTTTCATAGCGTGTACGTGGAGACTTTTTATTATCGCGTGACTAAGCCGTTCAAGCACTGTTTGAACGGTGAATGAACGATATAGTACGATCCTACTGGAAAGTGAAAGTCGCAGAACGATAATATGGAGATCATATATGGGAAAATACAGCACAGTATACTTAATTTTGTGGAATCGTTGATAGCATGGAAACTGCTCGCACGGCCCATTCGAGGTAAGGGAGCGATCGTGTCTCGGGTGATATCGATCGTATCCATTCGATAGTCAACCGACCGTGTTTGGAAAATAGGACAGATACAATCGGATAGTAGACAAAATAATACAAATGTCGATTTATCATATATGATGCATGGTATCATATAGCGCATACACACACACACCACGTTTCCAGTGAAATAGGAAAAAGGTGGGTGGAGGGTGCAAATGAAATGGGGGTTTGATGGAATTTCCATACCACAAAACGACAAGAAACGCTACTCACCCCCATATATCATGTGTTGAGAACATAGGATAGAGAATATATAAATATATTTTAATTAGAATATATAGGGGGAAAGGAGACACCGAGTTTCCAGTGAAAATAGATGATTATAAACTTTTGATCCAGACGGAGAGGAAACGCCGAGAAGTCGAAAAGGAAGCGGATGAGAGGGAGTTGACAAACGGCAACAGTCACAAATAAATCATGAAATGGGGGAAGTGCGGTCAGCAGACAGACGCGATCTACAAGCCGTATAAGCACAAATTTCACCGGAAGCGAGGTGTCCAACGGAAAGAAAAGAAGCAGTTCTTGGATTTCCGATCCGAGCAAACGGGAACGAAATCACGGAGTGACAGTCAAGGTTACAAGAGAACGAAAGGGACGGTAAAAAAGAAGCGAGAATGACGGGAGAATCGAGAGAACGAGGGAATTCACTGGAAACGTGGTGTGGGAAACAGATCGATTTCACTGGAAATCAGGTGTGAGAACATCCACGTAAAGCGGGTGAAATACAACACGTTTTCTTTTCATTTTCGATCTTTTTCTCGCCATCAGCAGCTTCGGTCGCGTTCTCAAGACACCACGTTTCCAGTGAAAAACCCCCCTATGGACTCGAGAAAACATCTCAACCCCCGTTTCAACTCTAACTATTCGTGACATACGTCACGAATTTATCTTAGTCAACGACTAGCTTAATGGACTTTAACACATCTTGAGTATATATTTTTTTCTATGGCCATCCCTTAAATATCCTATCAGTTACATTATTCGAGGCAATTTTTACCTGATGTTCTCTTCCCTCCCCCACCTTTTCTGCCTATTTCACTGGAAACGTGGTGTGTGTCTCACTTCAATCTCATCCAAAACGACGGACATGAAAAAAAAACGGACCCGAAAAAAACGGACACCAAAACAACTGACCACCGATAGCGACCGACCAAAGTCTAGTGCAGAGCACGATCGCGGCTCAACCGAGACCAGCAGAACTCAACCGAACAACCCGATTTCTCATGTATCACTCATACCTCCGTTTCCGCCTCAACGGACCTTGCTCTGTGACGGTGATCTACATTCCTGTAACCGGCTCCCACCTCTCTTCGGCCCGGAACAGTAAAGGGATTTCACTGGAAACGTGGTGTCCATGAGCGATGCCGACTCGGACGAACTCTTCTCCCGGGAGGACCTCATCTTCGCCAAAAAGGAACTCCTCGAAATCAACCATCTCCCGACTCACGGGAGGATTGTGGGCCGAGACGATGAAATTTCTGCTCTAGCGAACGCCCTGAATCCTGCTTTGTTCAACCAATCTCCGAGCAACGTCTTACTGTACGGAAAAACTGGAACTGGTAAATCACTCTGTGCCAAACACGTCTCCCAGCGTCTCGTCGAAGAGGCTGACGAGGAGGGTGTCACCGTCGGTGTTGCTTACGTGGACTGTGCACAGGACAGCACCGAAACACAAGCCGTCCAGACGATTGCGAGTACAACGAACACCGAGGAGACGGACATCTCGATTCCTGACAAAGGAATCTCCACTTCGACATACTACAAGCGTCTGTGGCGGATTCTCGACGCTCTGTACGACGTCGTCGTCATCATCCTCGACGAGATCGACAAGTTGGAAAACGACGATATTCTGATGCAGCTTTCGCGTGCGGGTGAAGCAGGGAAACTACAGCACTGTAAACTCGGCGTCATCGGCATCAGCAACAAGATCAAGTACAAAGATCGGATGGACGAGCGGGTAAAATCGAGCCTCTGTGAGCGTGAATTCGTCTTCCCACCATACGATGCCAACCAGCTTCGAGCCATTATGGAGGCTCGTAGTGACGCGTTCAAACAGGGCGTTTTGGAACCGGGAACGATTCCGCTCGCCGCCGCTCAGGCCGCACAGGAACACGGGGACGCTCGCAAAGCGATCGATATCCTTCGATACGCAGGCGAACTCGCGCAAGCGGAGAACGCCGAACGGGTCCGGGAAGAATACGTGAAGAAGGCCCGCGAACGCGCGGAAAACGACCGATTTCGTGAACTGATCCGTGGTGCGACACCCCACTCGAAATACGCGCTCCAGGCCCTTGCAATCCTCTCGCTGGACAATCCTGACGTGGATGCGTTCCGAACCAGCCGGGTATACGAAGTGTACGAACAGGTCTGTCGCCAGGTGGATAGCGATCCGCTTTCAACCCGACGCGTTCGAGACTTGCTCCGTGAGCAAGCGTTCCTCGATGTTATCGAACAAGCCCGTCAGAGTGGTGGTAGTGCTGAAGGGAGTTATACCGAACATCGATTGCTGGAAGATCCGCAAGTCGTCAAAAAAGTGCTCGTCACCGAGTAGTAACTGATTCCCGACGGACGAAAGCAGTTGCTCGGGGACGAATGTTACCGAGGTACGTTTATTCTCCCCACAGTGCTCGACATCGTTTATCACAGAACGCATGGATTCGGAACCCGCTTCCATCATCACTGGCGAGAACTGGATGCCACTCGTTCGTCTCAACTATCGAACCGCAGTACGAACAGATATCCGTCCCTGTCTTCGTTTCGGTCTCTCTCGATATCCCTGTCTCCCTCGATACGAGACCCCCTCTTCTATCGTTTCTACTCATCGCTCTGTTCTCGATTAACACACACTTCCGTCATATTATATATTTTTCTATCTATTACTAGCCATAGAGCTTGATATCGATTATTCCAAAATATATATGATATCACTCATAATTCTGAACTACCTCATCTCGCTCCTCGGAGATTATTTCACGCTTCTAAATTTAGAAACAAAGTTCTCGGACTACACACGCAACTGTTGCCCGAACGCTCGAGCAAGGACACAATGTGTATTCTCTGCCATCGAAAACGGATTTGGCGTAACCGTTCAGGGGGACATACAGCACCGAGTCACGTTTCGACGTCCGTTCCTGATTCGGAATCGAAACGAAAATCCGTGTGATCGAACCCCGTGTCGTAGGCTGGTATGGGGTCGGATTTCCGTGCTTGACGGACCGTCAACTGGAAGGTCAGTATGCCGACGACGAGTAACGCGATATTCGCTGGTCCATTGTTCGCATAGACGAGATTGAATGTATGTGGCTTTTTAAGCACTGGGTAGAGCGGTTTGATTCCCATCGGCGTGATCACATCGCCAGCAAGATGACAACAGACCCCTCCGAACCCAGTGACGAATCCATAGAACGATTCTTCCCGTCTTCCAGCGAGCGCGAGCGGCTCGAAACAGTACACGATAAGGGCGAGTACTCCCCCTGCGAGGAGAGCCGCCCAAAGCGTATGCGTGAGTCCTCGGTGTGATAACTGTGCGATATGGAGGTCGATATCGGGTGCGATACCCATGGCCAGTGCTGTTACAGTTACTATTTTCGCCGCCCGTATTTTGTCGCGCGTAACTAATCCGAAAATGATGAATCCAAAGACGAACAGTACTATCCCGAAGTGACCGAGCGGGTTCATGTGGCCACCGGACGCTTGACATCCCCTGACATGCTCAAACGATCCTATGTACTGTCCCTCCCAAAACGTGCGGCTTCAACCGTGTAGACTTTAAGTTCCTCCTCGCTGGATTCTGTGTCGTTCCTTCACTGTCGTCAGCAATCCTTCTTCTCGACGGCTAACGTACTACCGATTAGTTGTTCCGTGTCCCTACGAAGTCGCTGTGATATCGCGGATGTCGATATATCGAGCTCGTGTGCGAGTTCGTTCTGCGAGATTCGACGTGGGATCTCGTAGTACCCGCACTCGAACGCCATCCGGAGCAGTTGTTTTTGCTTTTCAGTCAGCCCCACGACATCGGATTCCTCGTGGTCCGTCGCGTTACCAAGTTGATTGACACGGAACGTCACGTCGTTTTCCAGGCAGTACTCCCGGAACGAGACGAGTGCTTGGCGGGTTGGTATCTGCATCCTGACGACCCAACCGCCGTCCCCACTTTCTACGTCGAGGATACGCGCGTCGAGTTCCGGACAGCGTGGCGCGATGAGCTCGACGGTGGAAACCGGTTCCAGCCGATAGACTCGGCGTCCTTCGTACGTCTCGACGAGTACCGGCTCGGCAACCGTGTGGTCTTGTTGCAGTTCACGCTCGAACGTGTCGAACTCCTCGCCACGGACGGAAATAAAGAGATGCTTCGGCGTTGTCCCGGTCAAGTGTTCGGTTTCGATGGTGACATTAACGGCTTTGATAGTAGGAGAGAGGAGAAGATCAGGACCGGAGAGGGACACTTCGGCGACGATATCGTACAGTTGTCGTTCGATACCCGTCTCGTCGTTATTCGATACCGTCGGTGCCGGTTTTGTCAAACTGCCAGAATGTGGCTGGTTAGTGGCATTGTTGGATTCTCCACTCATCTCTGTAGTATATAATTAACGGCCGACTGATGGATGTTATAGCTATATTCGTAGCCCGTTCTCCCCCGGGCTTCAATATGTATAAATCGTGTCCCTGTTTCACTCGTCTTCGAACAGTATTGTTAGCAGGTTGCGCTCTGATGCCCGAAGATGGCGATTGAACGTCGGCTGTGAGACTCCAAGCGATTCGGCAATCTCTTGCCCGGTGCTTTCCCGTGGCCACTCGAAAAAGCCGCTCCAGTACGCCGTTTCCAACGCTTCCGATTGCCGATCGGTGAGGCGCTGGCGCAACTGTGCTCGAAAGTCCTGTTCGGTCTGTACCGGTCGGTCTCGCTTTCGACGGGCGATGAGTTCCGTGTCGCTGTAGCGATTTTGGAACGTTTCGACGAACAGACGAACGTCCGCCGTTTGTGGCAATTCGACGGTCAGTCTCGCTTCCCTTCCTTCCGCTGTCGCGGATTTTGGAATCGCTCCGTGGTCGAGCAGCAACGAGATTACGTTCGCCCCCGTCACTGTGCATTCGAACAAATCCTTTTTGTCATCACCGGTGACGTGTCGGATATCGTTGACGATGAGTGACTGGTCGGAAAACGAGACGACGGATTCCGGCATCGCTCCTTCCGTAGTGAAGAACAGTCGAAGCGTATCGTCCGTTTCGCGGATAACGCTCTCGAATTCGAACCGACAGTCGGCCATCTGGACGAACTTGATGAGCGTAAATTGCGGGTCACACACCCGGAACTCCAGCTCTACTGCGCTGTCACTCACCAGTGCTTTCTTGCTTTCGACGGCGTTGATGGCGTAGGCGATCGTTTTTCCGATGTCTTCGAGCAGGGATTTTTCTTCCGAATCGAACATATCCGGTCCGCCAGCATACACGGTGAGAACGCCATAGATACTCCCACCGTAGACGAGGGGAACGCTGATTGCCGCTCGATATCCCCTTTTGAGTGCTTCTTGTCGCCACGTTTCGTACGGTGGGTCACCGAGGAGATCATCGTCGATTGCTGGTTCCCTTTCCCGAGCCGCCGTCCATGCGGTCGTTTGTGCAGTCTCGGCCCCTGCTTCCGAGAGCTCGTCGAGAAACTCCTGTTCGTTACCGACCCACGTCCGCGCCGAGAGTTTGTCGGTCGTCGAGTCGTACTCCCCGATCCATGCAAACCGATAGGGGTCCGCGTTCGTTAACCGCTTGCAGACAGCGTGCTCGATGCCACTTCGCGTATCCATGTCGATGAGCGTTGTCAGTACGTCTCGAACGACCGATTCTCGGCGTTGTGTGCAGTTGAGTATCGCTTCAGTATCCGACAGGGCTGCTTCTTGCGTCGAAAGTTCCCACTCACGATCGAGACGGGTAAGTGCCGTCTCGGCGTTCGAAACGAGTACTTCTGTGAGTTTCGACTTGCTCTCGTCGTACTCGTTCTGCGAATCCTCGGTGACGATCAGTACACCGTGTTTTCCGAGCGGAAGGGCGAGACGTCGCCCGTAGTCATTTCGACTCTCGCTGCACGTTTCCCCTTCGAGAAATGCTTTCCACCCGAGTCCGGCGTCGATATCGAACAGTTGGTCGTCCGGTTCGGAAACGCCCTCCCATGCGACCGGTCGAAGTGCACCCTCTTCGCTGTCGTATCGTGCCACGATTGCGGACGAGTAGCCGAGTTCCGATTCCACAACGTTGGCCGTCGTTTCAGCGATCGCGTCCTCCTCTTCGGCGTCTATCAGACGTTTCTGTGCGTCTTGTACTGCCGAAAGTCGTCTATCGTGGTGAATCCGTTTCGCAGTATGGTTCATTCTACTCGCCAATGCACGGCCACCACCCGCTGCTGGTATCCATTCCGCGAGGTTGTTATCGAGGACGTTTTCGACGGCTCGGTCATCCGCATCGCAAAAGAGAAAACGCCTGATAGATGGGTGTGACTGTCGAACGTCCCGCAAGAACGAAACGACTCCCATTCCGCCGATCGCTGTCGTACAAACGACACAGTCGGCTATTTCGAGTATCTCGTGGATATCTTCGACGCTTGCCGTCGTTTCGACGGTGACACCCGATCGCTCTCGAAGCACCGTTGTCACTCCCTCGTCGTCGGGCGGGGAAACGAAGAGGATGCGAACTGCTTCAATCATTGTTTTCTTCCGTGAAGGGATACCTTGTACGACCGCTGACAACACCTTACTCTTCCGATTTCAGTCAGTTGTACGTTCTCCTATGGATAAAATGTACGGTTGTAATGTCTTAAACCCAGATATCTCTTTCAGATGGTTTCACGTCGTTCCGAATCCTCTAATGCTCGCATATACCGCTGGTTTTCCTGCTCTGCATATTGATTGCTCAAAAACGTACCATATTACTGTCTGTTTCAATTGCTGTCTGTAGTTGTGTGATAACAAATCATGTTCGGATGCGACGATAACGGAAGCCATGTCCTCCCCACCCGTTCGAACCGGAACGTCTGTCCGATAGAAGTGCCCTCGATCGGTGCTGGTAGATGCCGATTCTCGGACTCGCGACCGCGCGTCCTCGTGATCGTCTTCGTCATCCTTGCCGTTTTTTCCGATAGTGCTGAACTGATCCCCGCTTGACCCGCTCTTTGACTGTGAAACCCCTCCCTTTCTATCGGTTGACCATTCCGCACAGCCACCGGTTGTATTCCACTTCTCATTACCAATATAATCGGAATTGCTATCCGCCTCCCGAAAATCGCATGACTGCGGCCGATTCCCGAGGGGATATATTGCATAACGCTATACAAAATTAGCGAAGGGTTATTTACAGTTCTATAGAATCTGGTTTCTATCCCTGAAATATTCTCGCCGGTAACGTGAATCAATTGACAGTACTCTCGACGATCGGCTTCATTTCTCCGATTTCGTCGTTCTGTCTTTGCTTCGACTTGATCTCCTCCCCGATTGGCGGATCTTTACCTGTTCCCTCTCTGGAGAACGTCGCTATCGAGCGCTACCGCTGATCGTTATCGTGATCTTCCGATACTGCTGTGTAGGATTAGTCGGCGTGAGGGGCGACCGTCTCGGCCGTCTCGCTCATCAGTTCCGTCGTAAGATCGTCGGCTAGCGTGAGCACTGCTTCTCGGTGGTCGTTTTTCGAGTGATGAATAGAAGTAGGTCGTGTATTTTGTCCGTCGTATTCCGGGAAGTCAAATGTAGAGTCGGATTTGATCTCGAATCGTGTTCGTACTTCCGAAAGCAGTCCATGCAGATGAATGAGCTCTTGTTTTTTCATCCCGACGACAACTAACGACCGAACCCCTATAGTATTTCCTTGAGACAACCTCTCATACGATGACGCTCAAAACCCGCTGGGGGCGTTCTACCGCTCTTATTCATTTCTCACACTTTAGTCGGGTACACAAACTCTCGCTCACGATGTGCGGTTCACTTCGTGAAATCACTGTGAGAAACTGACCCTTTACGGAGAATCGTATCTCCCGTTGGTACTTTCACATCCGAGGTCATGATTCCTTCGGCGGATCCACCCGGTTTTTCGACGATGATTCGTCCGATCATCCCGAGCGTCTTATGCGGGATACAGTAGTAGTCGTGTGTTCCCACTGCCTCGAACGTGTGCTCGTATGATTCTCCCTTTTGTAGGACTTTGCTTCCCCACGCAGCTGCTCCTTCGGAATCCGATTGGTTTCGGCGTAGATGTTTCCTTTGTGGTAGGCCGTTGCGGAGTGGTTACCGCTTTTCGTGATGAACGTCACGCTGTCTCCCGGCTCGAGATACAACCCGACTGGGTCGAAGTAATTGCCATCCCCGTTGGTTTTCATCTCTACTGTCGCGTTACCCCCCTTCGGACCGGATGTCGGTGTTTTCACCTCGTCGTCCACACTGAACGCGGAACAGCCAGCAACCCCCGTGGCACCGACCGTTGCGACGAACTGCCGCCGTTTCATGTTACTATCATTTGTCGATCGAAATATGTTGTTTCCGATACCCTCATTCGACACTACTCGTCGGTTCTGTTGGCTGACGATCGAACTCGTTCTCCCGTTACTTTGCCACTCTTTGCCACTCTCTTTATGCACATGCCTCTCGAACTAGTTCAGGATGTTCGGTCGAACACGACGGTTTTGGACTGGGGTGGCTTTACTGGTAATTGGTGCTGCTCTACTCTTCGAAAGCTACATACCTGGATTCGACGGGCCAATTGTGCTGCTCGCAATCGGTGTGGTCGTACTCGCCGCCGGAACGCTCATGATCGCTGTCGAACGGGGACAGCGTCCCGTCTAAAGCCGTCGTACAGCTACTCCGGAGTTCCTCGCCCGCCCCTCCGTTAGTACCAATCGCGCCAAACCGGTTTTGCTAGACGAACCATCAAAACCGGTTTTGATGGTTTTTCTCTCTTTGCTAGTTTTGCTCACGGGTGTCGTTCGTACTCTCTTCTCCCTCCAATTCGGAATATTCGGCTTTTGGAGCCCGTAACCCGTCTTCCGAGCTTCCTTTGTGAATGTCTGACGCAGTTTTATGTGGTTTGGACGGTTTTTCGATTTTGTATGTCCGATACAGCCAAAATAGCCGTCTCGAATCAGAAAGGTGGGGTGGGAAAGACGACGGTGGCTATCAATGTCGCTGGGGCGTTGAGTCATCGGGGGAATGAGGTACTGTTTGTGGACCTTGACCCACAGGGGAACGCGACCGAAGGACTAGGGTTGGAATCGGAGTACGAGGCACAACCACCGACCCTGTTCGACGCGTTGACCGATCACGAGGTGCGCGGGGATGTCGATTCGCTCATCGTCGCCCACGAGGAGATGGATGTGCTTCCGAGCAATATCGATATGACCAGCGTCGAACCCGAACTGACGATGGCAATGCGCGGCCGAGAGCGGCTCGTACAGGTGCTTGACGCGCTCGATACCGACTACGATGTCATTATCATCGATTGCCCACCGTATCTCGGAAACCTCACTGACAACGCCTTGCTCGCCGCTAAAAACGTGCTCATCCCCGCACTTGCCGAATCGACGAGTAAACGCGCGCTGGAAATCCTGTTCGACCAGATGGAGGTACTGGAGGCGGAGTACGATACACAGGTTCGCGATCTCGGCGTCGTCGCCAATCGCGTTGAGGCGACCAACGAGGCGGATTCGATGCTCAAGTGGTTCGATGAGGCGTTCACCGATATTCCCGTTTGGGAGGTTCGAAAACGGGTAACCCTCCAACGTGCGTTCTCGGCTGGCTGTTCGATCTTCGAGTTCGAGGAGGAGTGTGATATGGCCGCCGTTTTCCTCTCTATCGCCGAGGACCTCGAACGTCAACTCGGGTTAGTGGAGGTAACCGCATGAGCGACGAGAGCCGTGCCGACCGTCTTCGGCGTCGTCGCCGTGCACAGCGCGAGCAACAGGGAGACTCCGAAGAATCGTCCACACAGTCCGAACGATCAAAGTCATCAGAACCATCAGAACCATCAAAACCATCCGAATCATCCGAACTCTCAGAACCGAACGAAGCGTCCGCAAGCGACGAATCGGTCGAATCCTCCCAAACGCGGAACGTGGACGATACCACTGGTTCTTCCGCTGTGAGCGACTCCGAGAGCGTGAAAGCGACTCGCGTCGGCACCTACATGTATCTCCCCGAGAACCAACGTTCCACGCTCGACTTCCGCTACAAGGAGCTCAATCTCGCGTACGAACGAGCCGTCGGCGACGAACTAGAGAAGAACCGCCATTTCTATCCGCTGGTCGTACAGGCCGGACTCGAAGCACTCGACGGAGTGGATGGTGAAGAGATTAGAGAACGTCTTATGCAGTTCGAGTGAACGCTTACACGTCGGTACTACTCTAAAAAGATCGGGGACCGTCGGAGGTTATTGGGCCGCTTCGAGGAGCGATTTGACCTTTTCCGCGCGCTCGTCGTTCGTGATGAACTTCTTGAAGCGCCATTCGAACGAGTCGAGGAGAACCTCGATACCTTCGTCCGTAATCGCATACTCGTTCGTCCGTTTGTCGAGCTCGCTCTTCTCGACCAGCCCACGCTCGATAAGCGTATCGAGGTTGGGGTATAGACGGCCGTGGTTCACTTCCTCATCGTAGAAGTCCTCGAGCTCGCGCTTGATAGCGAGGCCGTATCGGGATTCTTCTGCGAGGACTATCAGGACGTTTTGCTGAAACGCGGTGAGGTCGCGTGCGGTCGCCACGTTACTAACCGTTTCTGCCTCTGACATGGTAGTATGGTGTGATATTCTTTGACAGAGGTTATAAACCTTCCTACTTCAGACAATATTTATGCCCCCCTATTACAAATATTATTTAACAGTATCCGATTGATCGAAGATTATTGAGTTATGTCTGTAGATATTTGGCACAATACTCAAATACTGCTCTTTCTCCGATTCTTACACCCGTGATTTTTGTGCAGCGGACAAATATCTATCGGACGTCGCGTCGATGAACGTTTGGACACCTGTTACTATCCTCTGGCGTCATTCGACGATCTCTACCTGCTTTCGATCGCTTGTAGATGGCGTCGGCTGTTGTAATTCCGATCCCAACTCTTCGAGCGTGGATCCGGCCTCATTGATCGACTTGTCGGGCAAATCAAGTCGTATCTGTAGATTACAGTCGCGGCAACAGGCGTCTCCGACGATCCCCTGTTCGTCGTCCTGCCAAATGTCAACCCGAAAGTGCCGGTTGTCACAGTCCTCCGACGGACATTCTATCTCCCCGGAATTTAACATCGACTCGAGATTATCCTCGACGAGTTCAATAATATCAATCATATTCCCAACAAAGACTCCAAAATATTTAATGATACTGATCAATATCTATTTTGATAATTGGTTCTGACACTCCTTCACCATCCTTCCATCACTGGTATTGATGCTTCTATTGTCGTTTAATTGGTGGATAATAATGTGCTCTATCGACGTCGTGTTTAGTACGCCCTCATGTGGGCGTCTTGTGTGCGTTACGGTAAACGACTCGCTCAGCGTTGCCGGAGGCGATGGTAGTGGGCTGGCACCCCGCTTCGTGTCACCATCCTCCTACGAAAGTTCTCCTTCCGGGCGAACGTTTCCTTCCACTTGACGTAACTTCGATAGCGTACCTCCGCGTTTTACGGTCCATTCTGACGAAACGTGACGGAGAAGTTCCGCCCCGATTCGAATAGAAAATCCAACAATATGTGTTCTCCCCCAGCAGCCACGCCCAAGGGAGATGTTAAATGCCAGACGTTCACACGACTCCTGACATCTCATACTCATCGGGAATCAGGGTGCCCGATGTAGCCGACCTGTCTCGCAACTAGTCGGAAACTCCCGCGGGCAGTAAAAATTGGGCTGGATGTCTGAAGCGCTTAAACGCTTAGTGGATACCGAGCGCTTCGATCTGTTCTTGGTATCGATTTCGGATCGTCACTTCCGTCACTTGCGCGACGTCGGCGACTTCGCGCTGCGTTTTCTTCTCGTTGCAGAGAAGCGAGGCAGCGTAAATCGCGGCAGCAGCGTAGCCTGTCGGGGATTTCCCCGAGAGGAGCCCCTGCTCTGCGGTCGTATCGATTATTTCGTTCGCTTTCGACTGTACTTCTTCACTGACACCGAGATCGGAACAGAAACGGGGGACGTATTGCTTTGGGTCGACCGGCTTCATCTCGAGACCGAGCTCCTGCGAGATGTACCGATATGTTCGGCCGATTTCTTTCTGATCCACCCGCGATACCTCTGCAACCTCTTCGAGGCTTCGTGGGATACCCTCCTGCCGACATGCGGCATACAGCGTGCTCGTTGCGACGCCTTCGATGGAGCGTCCGCGAATCAGGTCTTCGGCCAATGCACGCCGGTAGATAACCGACGCGACCTCGCGTACCGACCGTGGAACACCCAGCGCGGATGCCATTCGGTCGATTTCGGACAGCGCGAACTGCAAGTTGCGCTCGCCCGCGTCTTTCGTTCGAATGCGTTCTTGCCACTTTCGCAGTCGGTGCATCTGACTGCGCTTTTCCGACGACAGCGACCGACCATACGCGTCCTGGTTCTTCCAGTCGATGGTCGTCGTCAGCCCTTTGTCGTGCATCGTCTGCGTGGTCGGTGCACCGACGCGCGACTTGCTCTGTCGCTCGCTGTGATTGAACGCGCGCCACTCCGGCCCGCGGTCGACGTGGTCTTCTTCGACGACCAATCCACAGTCATCACAGACGAGTTCGGACTGGTCCGCACTATTGACGAGGTTTTTCGACCCGCACTCGGGACATCCTTTGACCCCCTCCTCCTCGGTTTCGGTTTGCTCCGCGCGGCGCTCCCGTTGGCGAGTGGACCGTTTCATCAATGTTCTATACTCAATGCGAACATTTAAATCCCCGGATGGCACCTCATAGGTGACTTTCGGTTCCTTCTGACATCTCTGTCCCGGAAACACGAAGACGGCGACGTATTCTGGGTAATGTGTATATTATCTATGGTGTATAAAACGAGAATAGGGTTAGCAGCTAGGTTTTGCTAATCGAGAGATCTCGACCATCGTATCGTTGCTTTCGGGGTTCGAGTCGCGGAACGTCCAGGAACGGTCGAACGCCATTCCTGCTTCCTGTCCCTTCATGAGCAACTCGTTGAGAGCTACCTCGAAGTCGGCGGTGGTCGTATTCTTGGAGACGCTCGGTTGGTTTGGAGTTGGATCGGCTAGTTCAGGGCGCGGGGCGAGGCTCGTTATTTCCACCATCACATCGTCATATTCGGGCTCGTCATGACGGAACGTCCACGAGCGGTCGAGTTGGACGCCGTTTTCACGTGCTGTGGAAACGAGGACTTCGAGAGTTCGTTCGAACTCCTCGGGAGATGCTGCCCAGGCGGGTATGTGGTTTGCCTGGCTCATTTCATTCAGTGCTACGTACATCCCCCATATAAACTCGGAATGCCGTTCCGTGCAGTTTCGATATTTTTTACCGTTTGAAACAGTTTGAAACGGTATGGGAGGGCGTCGTCGGTTTATTATCTCGCCAGATTCTGGTTATACTAGTCATGAGCACGACGGAGCGACCTTCGATTAGTATCGATGACCGGGCTTCAGATGGGGAATCGGTAATCGAGGGGGAAATCTCGACGGACGACGTGTTCCACATCCTTCAGAGTCGACGGCGTCGTGCCGCGATTCGATATCTCCGCGAGACGGAAGGTCCGGTCGAGATGCGTGACCTTGCGGAGCAAGTCGCGGCGTGGGAGAACGAGACGACGGTCCAGGCGCTCACCTCGGATGAGCGTCAACGTGCCTATATTCCCCTCTATCAGTCCCACCTTCCCAAACTCGACGAAGAGGGCGTCATCGAGTACAACAAAGATCGCGGTATCGTCAGAAAGGCCCCGCTAGCAGCTGAGTTAGAACGGTATTTGTCCGTCGAGGAGTCATCGGACATCGAGACCGATGGTGATGAACACCGATGGGATACGTATTACCTCTGTGTCTCCTCGCTCGGATCGTTCTTACTAATCGGCGCGACGTTTCACTTTCCCCTTTTTACTCTCGTTCCCAGCATCGCAGTGGTCGCATGTGTGCTAGCTGCATTTTGGCTCGTGTCAGTTAGCCACTCCCTCTCCGTGTGATTTCCATGCAACGTGACGATAGTCGGGAGCAACGCGAACTGTCTCGTTTTCATCCCCTCTCAGCGTAATTCGTCTAAGCAGTTCTCACAGATGTCTACGCTCGCTCGAAGATACGCTTCTTGCTCTTGTAATTCCATTTCGATGCGCGTTACTGGGACGTAATCTTTGCAGTATGCACATCGTTCGATAGCGTCGACTCGGTTCGATACGTCGTGATTTCTCGGCATTATCTCCGCTCCCGTTGCAGTCCGATGGCCATCTGGTGAGGATATGAAAAGAACCCTCCAAAAGGTATGCGTTAGTAGTTCCGTACTTTAAGTACAAACGGACTACAACGGACGGAAAAAGGCGGTGCCGTCAGTCTGCGAGTTCTGCTGCTTCTTTCTCGCCAACGTACTGTGCTTCCCACTCCCGTCGTGCTTCGATCTCCCGCTGACCACGTCGAGTAAGGGTGTAGTAGTTCGTTCGGCGGTCGACTTGTCCTTTCTCGACTAGTCCTTTGTCCACGAGGGTGTCGAGGTTGGGGTACAGACGCCCGTGGTGAATGTCCTTCTCGTAGTAGTCTTCGAGTTCTTCTTTGATGGCGAGGCCGTGTGGTTCGGTCAACCCGTTGATGACGTACAACAGGTCTCGCTGGAAGCCAGTCAGGTCGTACATGTTCGACTCGATGTTATGTCTATGGGGTATTAGTTAAGTGCATGATAATGCTCGTCTTGCGCAGTGAAAATGGGCGTCCCCCTGTGTTTTTGAATTTGACAGTTCCTCAATCTTGACAAACATTCATCACTGTTGTCCGGTTTCTAAACGGTTATTCCCGAAAAATCCGTCCAAAAATGGCCCAAGATAATATATGTGCTGAGTCATCATGTGGCTATGATATGAAGAAGCAAGAGTTGATTCACATTCACGGACTGATTGCGGAGGTACGGGCCCAGTACGAGGAACGAAACGATCGAACCCTTGACTTTTCTGAGTACGAACGGATCGGTGTCAACCCGACATCGATACATCATTCAAAAACTGACCACCAGGAAGCCATCTTTGCGCTCATCAGTGGCATTACTGACAATATGACTACGAAAGAAGAGCAACTGACGTCACACGCTAACTGATAGCTTCTGTACCTCCGAAGTATCGTCGAATAGGTCTCCGTTATCGTCCGCGCGCCCGTTCTGACATCGCTTGTGCGAGCGTTACGAGTGAGAACATCGCAACGATACTCCCACCGATCGCTACGCCAGGTAATGCTGCGAGTATTGGGGCGCCGAGAACCGTTCCCACAAGGAGAATGGTACTGAGCACCGAGACACCCAGATAGTACGACTCCCACGACGGTTGTTGGATCGATTCTTCGTCGTCTTCCGTTTGCGTTTCGACGGTAAGGTACCGGTCGAGTTGATCCGCCAGCTCCGTTCGCTCGATCGTTCCCCTACTTTGATTGTATTCGATGATCCCTTCCTCGTCGAGTTTGGGAAGGTGGGACTGGTAAAGGGGGATGTACACACGCTGACGCTCGTCCGAGGTGAGCGCCTGGACCGTCGTCTCGTTCTCCCACGCTGCGACCTGCTCCGCAAGATCACGCATCTCGACGATTCCGTCATTGTCTTTGAGATAACGGAGCACGTGACGCCGTCGAGGGGTCTGGAGGAGATGGAAGATTTTATCCTTCGAAAGTTCCGGTTTAGGACTCACATCTGATGCAATACACGTGCTTCCGTTGTCCGCCTGGACTTCAGTAGCGCTCATGACGGATGAATTATCGCTAGAATGGGTAATAAACCAATAATGTTCTCCCGATTTGTTGCGAACGGTTGTGATAGATTGTTAGTTCAGTTAACGACCCTATAATATGTAAGATAACCATATCTGTTGCTTCTATTATTTGTGGAGGTAATAACACGTATCTCGATAGTCATCATGGCTGTTAGAGGATTAAAAATGGTGATTGAGGCTCTATGAAGACATTTCCCGCGGGGTTCTGTGTTCTTCATCCACCTGTCTGGGGATTATTGTCGGAATATATTTTTGAATTATCGGTCGTATTATCTTTGAATTGGTCTCTATCGTCGTCCGAAATGTCTGTTGAAACAATTGTGAACGGTATCCCTCGGCTCTTTTTTTACGCCCATTTTCCCATCAAATCACTCTCGGCGAACGGTTTCGGTTAACCTCTCTATAGTAATCAGGCGATAAGACGTAGAAAGATACGCCCAGCACGGAGGCGGGGTGTGACAATATCCGGCCGCGAGGGTCGTTAGCGCTCATGACTCCTATCTCCCTCGTGTTCAGTTCCATACCTTCTTAGAAACAATTCAAGAAATAATTCGAGATTTAATTCAATTACGAAAGGATGCCTTCCGATACGATTTCGAATATCTTCCTTTCGCGTTCATTTTGTTCCCTAAAGTTTAAACCCAGGTAACGTAATACCACAACCGGATTTGATTCCTCGACAATGGCACATGGCGCATCCAATTCCGACAAGATACCCAATGAGCTAAACGATTCGTCGGAGGCCAGTATGCAGGATGATTCTTCGTCTACTTCCGCTCCGCAAACCCTCCTCGCCGAGATTTTCATTTCTCATGAACGTCTCGTTCTCGTTCCAACACTCGAATCGATCTCCGAACTGTCGGTTCAGATCGAGGGAACACCGGTATCCGACGGTTCGTTTCACTTCATGTCCGTCTTTGGGAACGATTTTTCGTCGTTCGAACGCTCCCTCGAGATTGACACGACCGTAAGCGAAGCAACCCTTTTTTCGACGTCTGCTGACCGACGAACGTACCGAATTCGACCATCACCGGATACGATCCCGCTCCTTCCGACGGCCAGCGACCTGGGAATTCGGACGCTCGATATCCAGAGCGGAAACGGAGGGTGGGTCGTTCGAATCCAACTCCTGTCGCGCGAGTCCCTCATCGATCTTCGAAAAGCGTGTCTGGAAATCGGCACTACGTTCCACGTCCGTCAACTGTACGATTCGGATTCGAATACGGATACCGACAGTACACGGTTGACCGAACGTCAGCGAGACACCGTTCTCACTGCCTATCGATCGGGCTATTACAACGTTCCTCGGGGAATCTCACAAGGCGAACTCGCGGCAGAACTCGACGTCTCGACGTCGGCGATTTCACAACAGCTACGACGAGCAACCAGGCAACTCATCGCCAGTACGTTCGCCGTCGATGAGGATTAAGCTTCGAACGGGGATTTCGATGCTTCCGGTTCGGAACCATTGAGGAAGACGAGATTCCCCCGTCCGATTTGGACCCGTGTTATCTCGTCGTTTTCCTCCATCTTCGAAAGCTTCCTGCTAACGGTCGACTTGGACCACGACGTTTCGGTCGTGATATCCGCCTGTTTCATTCGACCGCCGTACTGAATGAGAAGGGAACGGATCCGTTCTTCGTCGGTCAGCATCTCCTCGTCCGCTAAACTCCCGATCGGTGGCTGGACCGTCTCCGTACTCTCCTCTTCGCTTTCGGCCGGTTCCTCGACACTGGTTTCGGTGGCGGGTTCCTCCTTTTCCAGTTCCGGCTTCTTTCGGTCGAACAGGCCGGAAAGGATCGTTCGAATGGACGACAGTGGGCCAGTCGATGGTTGTTCCGCTTGCTCGGTTTCGTCCTCGGCTTCGGTCGTTTCAGCCGTTTCCGTGCTCGGAGTGTAGGTAGGTGTGGTCGTCCAATCGGCACCGCTGTCGGAAACCTCGACGACGACGTCGAACAGCGTTTTTAGGGTATTCGTGGTTTCTGGATCGTGGATATCGGGATCCATCTGGAAATATCCGACCGCTCCTGCAGCTTGTATTCGGTGTGTAAGTATGTGGAGATAGCGAAATGCAGTATCAAAATCGACGTATTCGAGGAGAACTGTTAGGGTTTGTACTGATACTACTGGTTGCGTTTCTCCGTCCGTCCACTCCTTCAGACGGTCACTCAATGGAACGATGATCTCCATCGGGTCGGTCGGGTCAACGACCTCCGTCGTCACGTAATCGGGAGTCTGTTCGTCATACGTCTCGGACTGGGCCATTCCACTCGCATGGATGAACCGTACTTCCCGTGGTGGTGCCCCGACACTCCGTTGCCAATCTTCGAGCCACTGTCCCGGTGGCTGCGTGTAGGTAACGGTTGCCAAACTGAGATTTTTGGGCCGCATCGAAGCTACAAGCTCCATGTGCGCCCGGTTGCCATCAGGGGTGAGGGGGGCAAGGACGAGAACGTTTGACGCTCCTTGAAGGTCTTCTTCTATCTTGCGAACGTTCATTTATTCCATTTCTCAATATATTCTTTCACTTCTATATTCTGGATAGTATCTATCATATTAAATGCACTGCGGCATGATATCAATGTATTGTTCTCCTACACTATCCTCTGATATACGTTTGCATTTCCAATTGTCGAAGCGATGATATCTTTGACAGTATCCGATTCGTGAATTGTAGGGCCCAAATATTGTCGTTCCGGTTTTTTCGGTGTAACTGTCGAGGATATCTTCGAAGTGACGTGGATAGACATGGAGGTAAATACGTGCTTACCCCGATGTTTCGTACCCGTCTATCGTCGTTCATACCTGCGAGTTGTTACCGACAACCCGTGTTCGTTTTAAGTCATACATCAGCCTACCCTAAAGCCAGTGTGTGACTATTACCATCCTTTATTAGCGACCCGGTTATCAAAAAGTATTGGCTTGCAAATGCAGGGTTACCCTTCGTGACGTAACGTGTTCGTGATAAGATTTGCGTACCCGCGCCGCAATCGCGTCGAAAGTGCGTTCGGTGAGATATCGAGTTCGCCAGCGACGTGTTCCAACGTTACCTCGCGGGGAACGTTGAAGTAACCGGAATCGAGCGCAGTCACGAGGGCTTCTCGTTGTTTCGGCGTCACTTCATATTTCCCGAACGCGTTCGGGTGTCGAGATTCGTAGAGTCGGGTCAACTGAAACGAGAGATCGTAGTTTTCACAGTAGTCGTGAAACTCCGTCAGTGACGATTCACTTGGAAACAGCAGTTTGAGAAACCAATCCTTTCCATCGCTGGTCGCTTCGAGGATACTGGCTTTCAGTTTCGAGACGGCGTGACCGACCGTTCCAGTACGCTGGCGCCATGAAACTCGGTAAAATCGTTCGTCGTCGTGCTCTTCCAGAACAGTCAGTGATTCGACAGTTATGTCGTCTTCAATTGCACGTTCGAACGATTCGAACGTCTCTCCACTCGCCCAGAAGTACGGAGTTACATATTCGCTGTCCGCAACGACGCGCTCGATCTCGACATGAATCGCGGAAACTCGTCGCAGTGTCTCGTGGAGGATGAACTCCTCTGCTGGCACGACGAACTCGGTCAAAACGCTCATCTCTCTATCCCATGCATGGTGTCGGCAATATTGTAGCTATCGGTGCCTCCTCCCGCCGTTTTCTCCCATCTTCGGCGCTATTATCGAAAAGCTTTTATCAAAATGGAGTCCATCCGTCTATTGATTGCAAGACAAGTGAGTGTAGTTCATGCATTATATTCGAAGTCACTGCCAACGTATAATTGATATCGCTACGTTTGATATAGCAATGGCAGTGAAACACCACGTAACCAATGTCTGACGAGCCAACTGTTCTCATTGCTGACGATGAGCATGCGATCACGGACTTGCATGCTCGGTGGCTTGAAGATTCCTACGACGTTAGGAAGGCGTACAACGGGACTGAAGCGCTAGATAAAATCGACGATTCCGTCGATATCGTCCTCCTAGATCGTCGGATGCCGGACTACTCCGGTCAGGAAGTCCTCGACAAAATCCGTGAGCTATCGATCGATTGTCGAGTTGCGATGGTAACTGCGGTCGAACCCGATTTCGACATCCTTGAACTCGGATTCGACGATTACATCTGCAAACCGGTTTCCGATCCGGAGCAACTTCGAGAGATCGTCTCCTCACTCGAAACCCGCTCGGCGTACGACTCACAGGTACAGCAGTTTCTCTCGCTGTCGTCGAAACGGGCCGCGTTGGAGGATCGAAAGGAAGCGAACGAACTCTCGCAAAACGAGGATTACGTCGCTCTCGAAACACAGTTGGCATCGCTTCGAAACGAACTTTCGTCCACGGCAATGGATTTGGACGACGATGACCTCCGCGCGGAGTTCCACAACCGTAACAGATCCGGCTCCAAGTTGATGGAGTCCGCAAAGCAGAACGACGCATCGGAGACGAAAAACTGACGGTTTTCGTTAAAGAGATGCCGTGTTGGATTATTCGATAGAATTATGAATAATGATCCCAAATCTGACAGGAAGAGGATGTCTATCATGCTTCCCTCTTGGACACAACTATGGGTCGTTTCGTCCGTCGCTCATTCACTACTCTCCACCCTCCACCGATCTCGTTCGTTGACGTCCAGCTGGAAACGACAACCATGAGCGAAAATAGGACAGCACAGGAGACCGAGTCCGTTTCGAAGGGGAGTGTTCTGTTGCTCATCGATCATCGACGGAACCGTCGACTGTTGGCCGACTGGCTCACGTCCGAATACGAAGTCGTTCTTCCGGAGAACGGTCTCGATGTGTCGTTTGACCTCTGTATCGTCGACGAGGCATCGTTCAGCCGACATCGTGATGAACTCGAACGCAGAAAGGAAGCCGCACTTCCCACGTTTCTCCCCTATCTGCTCGTCACGTCGACGACGTCCCCCGCACGGACACCGGAAGTGTGGCAGGGAGTCGACGAAGCCATCACGACACCTATCGAGAAGGCAGTCTTGCAGGCACGATTGGATGGGTTGCTCGAACGTCGACGACTATCGGTCGAAATCGAGCGGGAGAAAGAACAGAGCGAAGAGCGGTTTCGAACGTTGTTTCAGACCGCCCCCGACCCAGTCTTCGTTCTCGATGCTGATGGCAGAATCGAGGCAGTCAACGACGCGTTTTGCCGTGTCTCAGGACTCACTCGATCGACCGTGCTTGGCGAACGGTTGGAGAGTATCGACGCGTTCCCCAATGATTCGCTCGACAGGCTCGCCGCCGACATGCGTGGCCAAGGGCGAAATCCTGACCCTTCGCCCTACTCGGTGACGTACATGACGCCGGATGGGGAAACACGATATGCGGAAATCAATACCACTCTGATGCGGTTCGACGAGGAGATTCCCGAAATCATCGGTATCATCCGAGATGTCACCGAGCACAAGCGGCGAAAGCAGGAACTCCAGCGGCAGAACGAACGTCTCGACGAGTTCGCTAGCATGCTTGCTCACGAACTTCGTAATCCACTCGGAATCGCACAGGGATATCTTCGTGTCGCGGAGATGGAAGACTCGGAGGACGCGTTCGATGAGGTTCGTGGTGCGCTCGACCGAATGGAGCGAATGATAAACGAAATGCTGGACCTCGCACGCAAACCCGACGCACTCAACGACAAGGAAATCACCAAGTTTTACGATATCGTCGAGAACGCGTGGTCGCGTATCGCTCCGCCCGAGGCAACCCTCGTGTTGGAGAACGTCGAGGGTGAGATCTCGGCCGATATCGACAGGTTGAGTCAGGTTTTCGAAAACCTGTTTCGAAACGCCATCGAGCACGTCAGCCGGGACGTTACGGTTCACGTCAAACGCACTCCGAACGGCGTCTGTGTCGTCGATGACGGTCCCGGAATCGATCCGGACGAGCGCGAACTAGTGTTCAAAAGCGGCTACACGACGGACAACGGAACCGGTCTCGGTCTCTCCATCGTTCAACAGATCGTCGAAGCACACGGCTGGGAAATCGAGGTTTACGAGGGCGGTACGGGTGGCTCGAAGTTCGAGATCACGGGTATCGATTTCGAGTGACGGGTGGCTCTCGTCGCCCGCTATCGTGGAAACGAAATTCGTGGACAGACGTAGGATGACAGTCGCGCAAACCCCTGCGGATTTCCGCGTTCGAAACGACGGGAACCACCGAAAAGCCGTTGTTCTCATCCGAGTGAACTCGACTCGTCCTACGAGTGAAGCGTGTGGGTGCCAAAGCCGGAACTCGACGGCGTCAACGCCATTCCCTATCGACACGATGTTCGATCGTCGGATCCGCGGCGGCACCACGTTTTAGCGTCGCCCAACGGGTACACTTGGGACAGGCATAGACGATGCCGTCCTCGGTCCCCATCGTCCGTGCGAACGAAGGATCGACGTGTTCGTTTCCACAATCAGGGTTTCGGCAGTAGCGCTTCGAGTCCGTGTGCCGATTCCACACGCCACGTCGAACGGTATCGCCCGTGTTCTGCCACTCGGATTTAGCCATGGATACTCACCTTCTCGCGCGCGAGGCGCTCGCCCGTCTTTCTATCATGTAGCTTCCAAAATTCGGCGTCCATTCCGGGGAGCCGACTACACTGGTGACACCAGAAATGGCTGTTCGTCGTCTCCCAACTGGTGTGGCCGTTCGGGCACGTGTAGCGCCACTTCGTGATCGGGCCGTCGATGTCGTGGATACCCATACGCTGGCATACGACCATTCTTCAAAAAACTTCGAGCCTTATCCATGGTGAAAGTAATTCCTCATTCGTTCGTGACGTTTACCTCCGCTATCGTCCGTTTTCGGCCGCATACGGAACTACAGCTAAGTGAAAGTAAACCGCCAAGGTGACTACCCCGTTTTGGCGCATCTGGTGGTTTTGATGGTTTTGACGGTTTTGACAGCTTTGATGGATTTTCTATTTTTGTCGGTTTTGCTAGTTTTGATGGTTCTATCCCCAGAACGCTACCACGTTTCTCCGTCATACGCCATTCCCCAAAATGCCGTTTCGAGGCGCGTACTCGTCAAAAACGCATTCTCCATCGCATCATGCATTCCCGGTGATTCGTCCGCTTGTCGGTCCACGAACGTTCGCATCCATGCGACGGAGTCACGAAATTCGTCGCTCGTATACTTCTCGATGAACGGCGTGTATCGGTGCTCTCCGTCCGCGATGGTTGCCATGTGCTCCGCGACGTCGAGATATCCCTGACCGCACGGGTAGACGGCCGCTGCGAGTTCGGCGAGTGTTCTCTCGTAGGCCGTTCGCAACAGGTAGTTCGTGTACGCGAGACACGTCGGCGTTTTTTGAACCGCTTCGAGTTCGGCACGGGAAATTCCGTAGTCGGCGGCGAACGAGCGATGTAACTCCATTTCGTCCGCAAGAATCGTGTGTGCGACATCGAACGCGTGGGTCATCGTCGCCTCGTCACGTGCTTTGCAGCCGGCGACGGCGAACACGCGAGCGTAATCGAGCAGGTAGCGATAATCCTGCTCTACCCAATGACGGAACGCATCCGCTTCGAGCGTTCCGTTCGCCAGTTCGACGACGAATGGATGTGCTTTCTGCTCCTCCCACAGGTCGCTCCCCTTCGTGAGGAGATGGTCACTGAACGCCATGCTACCATATCAATTCTCAAGTGGTATAACTTGGTAGTGAATATTTGGAATCGCTGACGCCATCACCATCGGACAGCGCTGTCGGTCGATTCCCGGACAAATAAAAAGAGGGAAACGACCCTACAGTCGATCGAGGACTTCCGAGATGACCTCGTCCTTCGGTACCTGTTCTTCCTCGCCGGAGTCCATGTTTTGGACCGTGACGACGCCCTCGTTCAGGTCTCGTTCACCGACGACGACGGTGTACGCTGCGTTGATGCGGTCGGCGTAGCCGAACTGCTCGCCGACGCTCCGACCGGTCAGGTCGGTTTCGACGGTTAGCCCTTCCGCACGCAGTCCCTTCGCGTACTCCATCCCGATTTCGCGCACGGAATCGGAAATCGTCAACACGTAGGCGTCGGTCGACAGTGCCTCGTCGGGCCACTGGTCCAGTTCCTTCAACAACTGCATCGTCGTGGAGTAGCCGAACGCGAACCCGATTGCCGGAACCTCGCGGCTCCCGAACTGCTCGATGAGGTGGTCGTATCTGCCGCCGCCGAACAGCGCGCGGAGGTCGCTCTCGGTCGAAAACGCCTCGAAGACGAGACCGGTGTAGTAGTCCATCCCGCGCACAATGGAGAGGTCGAAGGTACACATCGACTCGACGCCGTAGGCCGAAAGCACGTCGTAGAGGTCGTGCATGCGGTCGATCGCGTCGTCAGCCCCATCGCCCTCGGGTGCTTTGTTCGAGAGTTCGACCAGTGCGCTCTCCATGTCTCCACTGATGGCGGTGAGTTCGTCGATCTCCTCGGCGGTTTCGCGGTCCACGCCTTCGAGTTCGAGGTTGTCGAGGAACTCCTCGCGGCTGATCTTTTCCTTCTTGTCGATGACGCGCATTACGTCCTTACTTCCCTCCACGTCCATCGCGTTGAGTAAGGCATCCAGCAGTTGTCGGTCGTTCAGCCTGAACTCCACCGAGTCGGCGACATCGAGTTTCTCGTAGATGGTGGCCGCACAGGCGATGATCTCCGCGTCCGCCTCGACCGATTCGACGCCGAAAATGTCGATGTCGGTCTGGAAGAACTCGCGGTCGCGTCCCTTCTGGACCGCCTCGTAGCGCCAGCGTTTCGAGGTGTCGAACCACTTGATCGGCGTGCCGAGGTCCTTTCGCTGTTGGACCAACCGCGAACGGGTCGGCGTCTGTTCGGGGATGAGCGTGACTTCGCGTCCGCCCTTGTCCTCGAAGCTGTAGGTCTGTTCCACGATTTCGTCGCCCGACTTCACCCGAAAGAGGTCGGTGGGTTCGACGCTCGGCGCGTCGATCTCGCGGAACCCGAACTCGCGGGCCGTCGCCTCGACGGTGTCCACGAGTTCGCGCCACGCCGCCCACTCCTCCGGGTAGCGGTCGTAAAAGCCTTTGAGGCTCTCGAATTCGTCCATGGTTCGCGTATCGAAGGCGAGCGCTTTACGTTTGGCTATCTCGTGTGTCCCCCCGTTCGAGCTCGAACGTCGCGACGATGTCGTCGCCTTGTCGCTTCGAGCCGACGAGTTCGAGGTCGATCCGCGTTTCGAACGGCGGCCCATCGACCGTAACGGTGTGGTACTCCCCTCCTTCGCCCAACGGGTGAACACCGCGTTCGTGCAGGTGGTTCAGAAACGTCTCGTCGAGCGGCCGTCCGAGCCATCGCTCGTCGATCTCCGTCGAATCGAGTTTCGCGACGCGGGCCTCGAATCCCCTGTCCAGGAACGTCCGGTAGGTCGCGGTCGGTTCCCGACCCCAGAGCGGAAACACCGGGGTCATGCCGGTGTTGTCACAGATCGATTCGACCCATTCCCTATCGGCATCGACGTCCACGGTTCCGAACACGCCGTACTCCTCGTCGAGCGATTCGAGGACGTGTTCGAACTGTACTTCGTACGTCTCCCACGTCACCCGTCGTTGCACGAGCGTCGTCCCGACACTGCGGGCCTGTCGCTGGACGAGTTCGTGGTACGACCCGGCATCGCGGTCGTCCCCTCCGTCGACCATCATCGTGACGAACCGCGAGACGTCGTACTCGTCCAGCGCCAAATGCCACGCCAGACTGCTATCCTTGCCGCCGCTCCACGAGCAAAACGCGTTCATCCGTTCTCCGACGGTATCCGCCGCGACGTGTTGAACGGTTCCGTTCGCGGTCGTCCGGGGGCCCCGTCCGACAGACGGCGATTACCACCGCCGGATCGCGGTGTCTGTCGCGACCCAAAATCACTACCACCGCCCGCGACAACAGTCCGGCATGCGAATTACGGACTACGAACTGTTCGCCGTCCCGCCGCGTTGGCTGTTCCTTCGAATCGAGACGAGTGATGGACTCGTCGGTTGGGGTGAACCCGTCGTCGAGGGTCGTGTGAAGACGGTCCGCGGCGCAGTCGAGGAACTGATGGACGACTACTTGGTCGGCGAGGATCCGATGCCGGTCGAGGATCACTGGCAACGGCTGTATCGTGGCGGATTCTACCGCGGCGGTCCCGTTCTGATGAGCGCCATCGCGGGGATCGACCAAGCGCTGTGGGACATCCGTGGAAAGGCGTTCGGTGCGCCGGTGTACGACTTGCTCGGCGGCCCGGTCCGCGACCGGGTACGCGTCTACCAGTGGGTCGGCGGCGACCGCCCGGCGGGCGTCGCCGAGGCCGCTCGCGAGAAGGTGGATGCCGGATTCACGGCGCTGAAGATGAACGCGACGCCCGAACTCCGTCGAATCGACACGCCCGCGGCGGTCGATTCGGTCGGCGAGCGACTGGAGACGGTTCGAGAGGAAGTCGGCCCGGACGTGGACATCGGCGTCGATTTCCACGGGCGCGTGGCGAAGTCGATGGCGAAGCGACTCGCCGACGTCCTCGAACCGCACGACCCGTTCTTCATCGAGGAACCGGTGCTTCCGGAACAGAACGAGTTCCTCCCACAACTCGCGGCTCACACGTCGATTCCGATCGCGACGGGCGAGCGGATGTACTCCCGTTGGGATTTCAAGGAGGTGTTCGAATCGGGCGCAGTGGACGTGATTCAACCCGACCTCTCGCACGCGGGCGGAATCACGGAAACGCACAAAATCGCGTCGATGGCCGAGGCCTACGACGTGGCGCTCGCGCCACACTGTCCGCTCGGCCCGGTCGCACTCGCGTCCTGTCTACAGGTCGATGCCTGCTCGCCGAACGCGTTGATTCAGGAACAGAGCCTCGACATCCACTACAACGAGGGCGGCGACGTGCTCGATTATCTGGCCGACCCCAGCGTCTTCGACTACGAGGACGGGTACGTCTCGCTCCCCGACGCCCCCGGTTTGGGCGTCGAACCGGACGAGGAAACCCTGCGCGAGCGCGCCGGTCACGACGACTGGCACAACCCGGTCTGGCGACACGATGACGGCAGCGTCGCGGAGTGGTGACGGTTCGGTGTAATTCCGTTGCTTGCGTATCCATCCATCGGAAATGGTTGTGGTCACACACCAGTTGTAGAGTGTCTTGAGTCTCCTACGGAAGCAAGCTAAAGCAAAAAGCCACGATGTATTTAAAGAGATGATTTTTAGGAGTCGATTTTGTGACTAGTATCTAGTGTTCACACTACTTGAAGAGGTACTCCACACACAGATTTTGACGTTCGGAACTACTGTGCACAGAGAGGTTCAGGTTCACCAGTCTTGGACACGGCGTTGGTCGAGATTATCATTCAGTTCGGAAAATCGGTTATCGTCGATAAGGATATCGTACACGAGGTCAGAATCTTCGACAAGCCGATTGAGGAGATTGATGCCACCGGAACGACCTCGATTCTCCTTTTGGATGTCGATAAGGCCGAGAAATGCTTGCTCTTTCAAGATATCACGGAAGCGCCGCTCGGAGAGTGTGTCTAAATCGATTGTCCTGCAAATATTCGAATACTGGCGGTAGACGAGTTGTGTGGCGAATTCGTCTTGTGCCGAGTTGTTTGTGAGAATAGAGAGTGCTAAGAGCACTGCTTTTGCTTGTTGTGGAACCCCCTCGATAAGTTCCTTGAAGCGATCCTTTTCTGCTTCAGTACGCGCCTCTCGGACATGCGCTTCAGTTACCTGCTCTGCATCCTGCTTATATGCTAAATTGCCCGAATGACGAAGGATGTCAATTGCCTTTCGTGCATCACCGAAGTCCTGAGCCGCAAAAGCCGCACAGAGCGGGATAACGTCGCTCGTTAATACATCGGATTGGAATGCGTCTTTCCGGTTTTCCATGATCTGCTCCAACTGAGTGGCGTCATACGGTTGGAAGGCCATCTCCTTTGGCTGCAGACTCGACTTTACTCGTTCGTTCAGATCATCTGCCCATTCGATCTTGTTACTGATCGCGATAACTCCGATACGACAGGATGTGCTACCGGATTCACCGGCTCTAGACAGTTTCATCAATATGCTATCGTCAGTCATCAAATCTGCTTCGTCGAGGATGATGATGGCAACGTCATATTGGGAATCCAAGACTGTCCAGAGTCGCTCATAGTAGGCAGCAGTAGAGAGACCAGTTTCAGGAACTCGAAGCTGTGTTACATCCGGTTGGTTGTAATGGCGTGCAAGGGTCGAAACTGCTTGTGTCTCGGTGCTATGGGTTGAACAATCGACGTATGCTGTGCCAATACTGACCCCGTCTTTCGCTAACTCCTTTGCACGGGTTGTGACGTGGCGCGAAACCAGTGATTTCCCTGTTCCCGTTTTCCCGTAGATAATTACGTTTTCAGGTGAGTGCCCATTGACGGCACTTCGCAGTTCTTCCGCTAACATTCGAATTTCGTCATCTCGGCCGACGATCCGGTCGGCACTTGGGACGTGATCGATTTCGAGCAAGCCCTTATTTGAAAAGATGTTATCTTCTTGCTCGAAAATTTCACGAGCAACGTCGAACCCCTCACCACCATCTGTTCGTAGCTGGGATTGGTTTGGCTCGTTACCACGAGACTGGTTCATACACCAACTATTTGTAACAACTCACATATACCTCCTATGATATTATGGAGCCTCCTTTCCGACGTTAATTATTGTGATTATCGGCGTTGCAACGCATTTGGAGGCGTATTTGCAGTGGATTGTATTGAACTACGTTTCCGACGTATAGTCATCTGTTCTCCCCTTTGTTCCGATGTTTCTACCCGATTTAAGCGTTCTTGGGCTGTATTTCGATCTACTTTCCATTTATATATCATAACCTTGTTTCCGAAGTTTGAACCAGTTCTCCCCCCTCTTTTCCGATGTTCCCGAAATCTCATCGAAGGAATTCATTTTTCACTCCCTCCCCCCGTGTTTCCGACGTTATCCTCTAGTGGAGACTCTATACAGAGAACACCCACACCCCCCGTGTTTCCGACGTTTCTTCTAGCGACTTTCTAGACTTAGATTTCAATTAGAAAACACTCCCCACTCGTCTTCTAATTGCTGTGTGAGTGGAAACCAGTGACTTCAATTCCCTGTTCCGGTTAGTCATTGACTGCTTCCATAAAGAGACTCACATAGAATTTCGTAGAACGTCGGAAACGTGGGGGGCGTGTGCTTTCTTTTCTCCCAACAAAGAATACTGAAACTGACCTCCTAGAACGTCGGAAATGGGATTTCTCCATCTCACTTAAAAACTGTTTCCTTGGGAAACTCGGAAGTTCCGGAAACTCATCCTCCACTGCAAACCATCATACAACTTTGATCGACCCTGTTTTCGTTCAGGCGACGTATAACAAAACTCCATCCGGCCGACGAGGCTGTAAATGGGGTCCGTGGGTCTGGTTACCGGGAGGACAGTCGTACTACTACTCGTGCTGTCGCTCGTCGCTGGCACGTTCGCTCCGCAAGCGACGGCACAATCGTCGGGCAGACAGTCGTCAAGCGGGCCGCCAGCCGTTTCGGTTTCCATCGAGCGGCACGCGTCCCAATCCGGTACCGTTCGGTATCATCTCGATTTCGAGACACCCGACGACGGGAGCCACTTCTGGCTCATCAATTACACCGGAAACGTGGTGTCCTCGGATGGGTTCGTCAGCGACCAAACGGGGAACGGAAACCACGCACTCCGCTGGGACGGCGAGACTGACTCCCCGTCGATGACGATCACCACGAGCGTTCACTCCGGAAGCGGTCGCGAGTTCGCGGCGACCGACGACTGGGCGCTCGCACCGACGCCGAGGGTATCGGTTGCGTGGGAATCCATGGCCGCCGACGACTGGAGCTATTTTCACCCCCTCCAGGACGACTATCCGGATCGGAGCGTTTCGTTCGCCGATTCCGGCGTTCTCGGGTCGGCATTCACGTACGTCGGGAAGTACGACGAACACGTCCGTCACGCGGACGGGCAACGATTTCGGATGATCGTCGCGGCCGATGCGTCCCCCGCCGAGTCCCCCAAGTCGATTTTCGACTCGGTCAGCGCGGCGAGCAAACGGATTCCCGGCCAATCCCCGGACGACGTACTGATGTTCGTCCTCCCCGATCCGATCTGGCGCGGTGGGTACGCCTCGCCGAAGTACGGCGAACTATGGGTGCACGAAGACGCCCGTCTCGACGATCCGCAGAACCTCTGGTTACACGAGTATTTCCACACGCGACAGTCGTTCGAACTGGGCGATAAGATGGAGTGGTTTCGGGAGGCCAGCGCCGCCTACTTCGCGTCGGATTTGGCGATGAAGGAGGACGAAACCTCGAAATCCTCCGTTGTCGGAACGCTCTCGTCGAAATCGTACGACGCATCGACGCTCTCGAAACCGAGTACATGGGCCGACCGCGAGGTCCCGTACTATCGCGGGGCGCTCACCTTGTGGGTACTCGACGAAAAGATACAGCAGGCGACCGACGGGCGTCATAGTCTAATGGACGTATTTCATCGGATGAACGAACACAATGGGACGGTCACGTACGCCGATTTCCGGAATATCGTCGCCGATGTGGGCGGACGGTCGATGACACCGTGGTTGAACAAGCACGTCACGACGACCGCGAAACCACGGCTACAGGACCTCCAACAGGCCGACAATGCGGGATCGAACGTCGGCGGTGGTGATGGGTCACAGAAGGGTGGGAGCGCAAACAAACAATCCGGCGGTTTGAGCGGAATTCATTCCCCAGCAAAGACGGGTAACCTGTCTTCGACGCTCGTTTTCTGGGGAGGACTCGGGCTCGTCAGTTTGGTGTTCGGACTGACGGTGGCGCAGTACGCATCCGGTCTTGCGTCCCGGTTCCGCGGCGGAAAGGGGAAATAGGCCGGTTCTCCCATTTCGTCTTAGTGTGGCAGTTTCAGCAGCGTGGCCACGCCGACGAGTATCGTGGCGAGGATCTTGAGCCACACTTCGATGGCGGCCCCCCACACCTTCAGCAGTTCGCCGAGCCGACGCCACTTCGTCATCGAGTCGGCGGGCGATTCATCTCTCGAATCGTCTGACGGGGTCTCCCCCGTCGTCTCAGTACCGATTTTCATTCTCTGGATCGCCGATGAGAAGGATACGGCTCGAAGAAGCGACCTCCTCTCCGGAACTTAATTACACAGTATAGATATAAAAATCATTCTTCGTAAAATGGTGAATATTTTGCGAGCGGACGTGACACACTTCTCCGATTTCGTTCACTTCGGGAGGATGCTTTCGTACTTTGCCGCGAGCGGGTATCGCCATCCCACGCCGAACGCTTTCGGTGACACCTTGAGCACGGGAGCGGCCTGAAACCGTTTGTACTCGGATCGATGTAGCATCGAAAGTACTCGACGAACCGTTTCGCGGTCGTGTCCCGATTCGACCAGTTCGTCGGCGGTCAACCCTTCGTCCACGTACCCCACCAGAATCGAATCGAGAACCTCGTACGGTGGGAGGTCGTCCTCGTCGGTTTGATCCGCTCGAAGCTCCGCGGAGGGCGGCTTTTCGATGACGCGTTCGGGGATGGTCGTCTCGGATTCGTTCATCCGATTTGCAAGCCCGTAGACGAACGTTTTCGGGCAGTCCGCGATCGGAGCGAGTGATCCACACATATCGCCGTAGAGGGTGGTGTACCCGATGGCGAGTTCGCTCCGATTGCTGGTCGCGAGGAGGAGACGGCTCTGTTCGTTTGCGATCGCCATCAGCGTCGTCGCTCGAATTCGGGCTTGGACGTTCTCCTCCGTGACGCTCGGTTCCTCGTCGAGAACCGGTGCCAACTCCGTCTCGAACGATTCGAAGGTGTCCTCTATCGGTATGTCGAGGAAGTCGATATCGAGGTTGTCGGCGAGTTCGCGGGCGTCGATCTCGCTCTCGTCGCTGGTGTATCTGGTCGGCATGGCGACGCCGAGGACGTTCTCCGGGCCGAGCGCATCGACGGCCAGCGCGGCCGTCAGCGAGGAGTCGATACCACCCGAAAGCCCGACGATGACGTCCTCGAACCCCGTTTTGTGGACGTAATCCCTGATCCCAAGTGCAAGTGCCGACCGGATCTCTGCCGCTCCAACCGGGGGTTCGGGGGCGATGTTTACCGTCGCAGGCGATTCAGCGTCGAGTGGAACGTCGTAGACGGTGAAATCCTCCTCGAAGGCCGCGAGTCGGCATGCTATCGTCCCATCGGGTGCGACGACGAACGATCGGCCGTCGAAGATGAGCTCGTCGTTCGCACCGACCTGGTTCACGAAGACCAGCCACTTGCCGTGGTCGCTGGCGTGTGCGCCGAACAGTTGCTCTCGAAATTCTCCTTTCCCGCCGTAAAACGGACTGGCGGAGCTGTTCACGAGCAGATCCGCCCCCGCCGTTACGAGGTCTTCGATAGGGTCCTCGTCGTACTCCGGGCGCTCCCAGACGTCGGGTTCGTTCCACGCGTCCTCACAGATACTGACGCCGAGGTCGGTTCCGTCGCCGAGCGTGTGGAGCGGTTGGCTCGTCGCGGGTTCGAAAAATCGGTCCTCGTCGAACACGTCGTACGTCGGGAGGAGCCGTTTCTCGGTCCGACCGACGACCGTCCCATCGCGGCAGATCGCCACCGCGTTTTGCACTCCTTTCCCGTAATCGTCGGCGTTCCGCGCGACGAATCCGACGATAGCCGTGATGTCAGTCGCCTCCTCGGCGATCCGATTGAGAGCGGCGAGTTGTGTTTCGATGAACGACTCGCGTTTCACGAGGTCCTGGGGTGGATAGCCAACGAGCGCGAGTTCCGAGAACACGACGAGATCGGCGTTCTCCTCGCGTGCTCGACGGATTCCGTCCTTGATCTTCCGTTCGTTGTCCTCGATATCCCCGACGGTGTAGTTCGATTGTACCAGCGCGACCCGATGCATGTCAATATGTCCCACGGGGTAGTAGGGAGTCGAGTGGCAAAGGTGTGGTGTCGAAATTACGTTTTACGGTTGGTATGGATACTGGCAAAAGTGGTGTGTGGAATTTAAATGGCTCCATTACTGGCAATACCGGTTTCCTTTCCGTGATCGTGTGTACTCGTGATACCGCCCCACCCCTTGCCCACCGTATTCAGTGTCTCGGGTCATGAGGTACTCGGACGATTGTGGAAAGACACGCGATACGGTGAGGGGTGTGGCCGGAGGATAGCCCTTTTAGCTCATTATCTCGACGTCGTCATCGTCTCTCCATTTCGGCGGCCGAAAATAGTCCAGGCTCGTTTGCACGAACATCGCGGCAAACGTAAAGGTGCTTGCGCCCCTCGTTGTTTCATACCATGACGAAAGATTTGGACGTGTCGTGGCTTCACCTCACACCCGACGAGGAGGTTCTCTGGGCAGGTCACCGGAGTTTCTATCGGACGATTCCGTCGATTCTCGCCGGTATCGTCCTCGTTTTGATCGGTGTCGGTATCATCGGAAGCGGCTACTTCGGTTGGGCGAAGTGGCTCGGCGTTCTTCCGATTGTGGCCGGAATCGCGGTCGCCGTCCCACCGTTTCTCCGTTGGCGAAGCGAATGGTTCGTCCTCACGACCGAGGAGATATACCACAAGCGTGGCGTCTTCGCACAGGACGTGACACAAATGCGATTGGATCGTGTGCAGGATATTGCCTTCTCACAATCACTTCCGGAACGCATCTTCGATTACGGGACGGTGACGATACACACCGCTGGTACGTCGACGAACAATCTCGTTTTTGAGAACGTTTCCAACCCCCAATCTATCAACGGACTGTTGTCTGAACAGTTGGATAAAGTCTCTCCGCGGCAGTGATCTCTGAGTCGCTTATTTTCGACGTACAAACGTCGACAACAGTACATACGCGGTTTGAAACGATCTGAAACGGTGCACTACGAGTTTCTCCTTTTATTACCCCCCGGGGATATGGCCGAACCGAGGAAAGCGAAAAATGAGCCAAACTGACAGCGCCTCTCTTTGGACAGGTCCCCAAGAATTCGAGGGTTCTTTGAAGGCCCTCCTGGTTGCGGCACGCCGTGGTGCGGTCACGTTCGACCGCTCGTGGACGTTCCGCCGCGAGGACGATCATCCCGACCTCATGGTCGAAGTGACGCGACTGGCGAGTGACCCCGAGACCACACATACCTGTGGGGAGCACGCACCTACGATGGACGAAACGGAGTTCGAAACCAAACTGTCATCCCTACTCCGAGGCGCACATCGGTCCGGAATCGGCTTCGATCGTGCGTGGACCTTCCGGTGTGCTGATGGTCTCGACCTGATGGTTGAGATTACGCAACTCGCTAAACGGTGAAAAAGTCCTCTCCCTCCAAACGATCGATACCCCCGTTTTTACGCCGCTTCGATGTTCTGTAGCTCGCCGATCGGCTGTCGCTCCTCCGCAATCGGCTTGAGGCGGTCTACTTGGGGATCGAGCCATCCACCGACCCATTGGGTCTCGATGCGGAGATAATCTTCCGCGAAGGTTTTCACCAGTATGGTAAATCGGTCGTTCGTTCGGTCGATATCGTGCACGTGGCAATCGATAGTGACGTCACCGACGGTGACGCGGAGGGGGTCTTCGATTTCGAGGCCGACGAACGAGTCGACGAGATCGGAAACCTTGTGGCGGCTTTCGGTCGCACTCATTACAACTAGCGTTTCTTTCCCCATCTCTAAAAAGGGGGAATACGGTTTCACACTGTTCTATTCGTTTGTCGACAACAGGGAAACCGGTACCGTCTTGCGTTTCATCCGTTTTATCATAGAATATGTACCATTCTATCCATCCCTATATAAAAAGTGGGAGCACGAAGGTCAACATCTTTTACCGTGTCCTCGAAATGATACGTTAGAGATGGTTTGGGAGTGCCGCGACGTGAGCGAGGGAGAAGAATGAAGCAAGTTGCCAATCATAGGGTCAAGGAAGCTGACGGCTGTTACAGTGGTATTCCGATCCGTATCGAGGGTTATCGGCTCCAACGCAACGTCTACGGCGGGATCGAATGGTCGGATGGGGTTGAATCGGTGATCTGCCGTCGAGTCGGCGATCAGTGGCAAGCCCTCGTCGTTCGGAACGGGGAGACGCGAACGCTCTTCCCTGGACTCGGGTCACAAAACCACGCCCTGTGGTTGGCGCGTGAGTATCTGGAGTTCGGACAGACGTACGATGGTATGGATGTTTGGGAAGATCTCCCATCCCGAGAGCGGTCGAATCCGTTCCGTGACATGATTTCGTCCACGCAGAACTCGTTCCGCGTGTAGTCCGCTCGTTAGCCCGTGAATAATTATACGCCTTCTAGCGGAAGATACTGCTATGCAGGCAATCGTTCTGGCCGCAGGTGAGGGTACACGAATGCGACCGCTATCCGCATCGTGTCCGAAGCCCATGTTGCCGGTTGCAGAGGAACCACTTGTCGCTCACACGGCGCGCGCCGCCGTCGAAGCGGGTGCCGAAGAACTCGTTCTCGTCGTCGGCTACGAGGCTGACACCGTCCGGGAGTACTTCGGCGCGGAGTACGCCGGAATCCCGGTCAAATATTCGGTACAGGAAGAGCAACGTGGAACGGCCGACGCGGTTCGCGCGGCCCGTGAACACATCGACGGGCCGTTTGCCGTCCTCAACGGCGACAATCTCTATGATACTGCTGCCGTCAAACAGCTACTCTCGAACGGCCCCGGTGTGGGGACGTACCGAGTCGATGATCCTTCGAATTACGGCGTCATCTCGACGGATGGTGACCGTGCGACGGGTATCGTCGAGAAACCGGACGACCCGCCGACGGACCTCGCCAACACTGGTGCATACGTGTTCCCTGAAGAAGCGCGTGACTGGCTCGACGTTGGTGAGAGCGAACGCGGCGAGTTCGAAATCACGGACGTAGTGGAGCGCGTCATCGAGGAATACGACGTCACTGCCGTCGAAGTCAAACGATGGCTCGACGTGGGCCGCCCGTGGGAACTGCTCGAAGCGAACGAATGGAAAATCGGAGAGCTGGAACGCGATATCAGTGGGGACGTGAGCGATGGGGCCACGATCACGGGGGATGTAGTCGTCGAGGAGGGTGCAACGGTCAAATCCGGCGTCGTCATCGAGGGACCGGCGCTGATCCGTTCGGATGCAACCATCGGACCGAACGCGTACATCCGGGGTGCAACGCTCGTGGATGAAGGCGCAAAAGTCGGCCACAGCGTCGAGGTGAAAAACAGCGTCTTGTCGCCAGGTGCGACGGTCGGTCACCTCTCCTATGTCGGTGATAGCGTCCTCGGTCGTGACGTGAACTTCGGTGCGGGAACGAACGTGGCCAACCTCCGTCACGACGGTAAGTCGGTCAAACACACGGTGAAAGGTGACCGTGTTTCCACTGGACGGCGGAAGTTCGGTGTCGTCGTCGGCGACAACGTGAAAACGGGCATCAACACCAGTCTCTATCCGGGTGTCACGCTCTCGGAAGGTGCGATGACGCTCCCGAACGAGGAAGTCTCTCGGGACAAGTAACTCCGCGCTGTCTGTTATCTTCGGCTATGGAATGAAGTGAGAAGTAAAGGTGCGCGTTAGCACTACCGCATTTCCTCTCGGGCGAGGTCGGCTTCGGCGGGGTCGTTGGCACGTCCCTTCTTCACTTCGGTCGCAGTCATACATTCGAAACAGCCGTAGACTTCGTTTCGGTTGTTCCCGAACACGCGGGCGAATTGGGGGGTCACGAACGAACTGCAGTTACGACACTGTGTATCGGCCATCGTGCTACCGTCGACGTTTCGGGAACCGCTCATGTCTATCGACATTGTATCCCATGCTTCACAGGGTACCACTATTATTATCCAGCAATTAAGGAGGTGAAACTGACTGGAACAATGTCGAACTTCTGTAGTGTTCCAACCGTTTCACCTTGCCTGTGCGGGTTTTTTAAATATCGAACTAACTATACGAATCTTCTTCATGTGGCGACCGAGCACCGTTAGGTTTCGCGCCTTCGAGGTATACAATGTTGCCACGACCGACGCGCAATCGATTGATGTCACCCCTTTCTTCCATTCTGGAGAGCAGTCTGCTTACCTTCGACTTCGACCACCCGGTTTCCTCGACGATATCAACCTGTTTCATCCGGTCTCGATTATTGCGCAGGAGTTTCAACACTTGACCTTCGTCGGTGAGGATGTCTTCATCACCGTCGGCATCGCCCTCCTCTGATTTCGTTACCGGTATCGAGGTGGTTCCCGATTCGGGGACCGGTGTCGGTGGATCGGGGTCGTCACGACCGACCCGCCAGAGCAAGGCTGCAGCGCCGAAAATACCGATACCGACGACACCGACGAGCAGGAGTTGTATTCCCGAAAGACCGTTCGACTGCTGGTGTTTCGTTGCCGTCGTCGTTTTCGACGCTTGCGTAGTCGATCTCGCAACATTCGGGTTCATCGGCTCGGGATCCTTTGCATCGTTGACGCCGTCCCCATCGCTATCCGCCTTGTTTGGGTTCGTTCCGCTGAGTATCTCCTTTCCGTCGAGTATACTGTCGTTATCGCTGTCCTTGCTGACTGGGTTCGTTCCCCATTTGTTGACTTCCTCCCCGTCGTTGAGTCCGTCGCTGTCCATGTCCGAATCGTTGAGGGCGTCAGCTGGCCAGCCCTTTTTTTGTATTTTGTCGGCCTCGAACTCGTTCGTCAGGCCGTCTTGGTCGTAGTCTCCCCCTTTCGTGATGACCGTCTGGTTGATCGTTCGACTGTCGATGATCGGAACGTCGCTTCCGAACGTGGGTCTCAGTCGGAAATAGAGCGTCCGTTTTCCGGTTTCGCTCGCGTTGGTACCGTTGAGTGTGACGGTCGTGGTCGAACCGTTTCCGACGGTCGCACTTTGACAGACGACGCTGTGGGGGTCCTTGCCGTTGTAACTTTCCAGTAGACAGACCGAATACTTCGACACGTTCGAATTTATACGGAATTTTACATCGGCGGTGTACCGTTCGGACTGCCAAACGTACGTCGTCTCGTTCGTTTTCGTGACGACGGCATCTCCGGTTCGATGTATCGAGATAATCCGTCCAGTATCTGTCCCGTCCGTACCCCCTGCTGTTGCCGGAACCACGGCGACACCGACGACGAGGAAAACGACAAGGATAGTATGGATAACCAACCAAATATGGTTCCGGTGGCCGAACATTTGTTTCGAGTACGTAGTCGGACGCTTAGTTCCTTCGCCATATAGTTCTACGTCAGACAAAATTGATATGAATGCATTCTAAATTATAAAAACATATAAAAACTGTCTCACAAGACGATTCGTTTCGGACGTTTGTCGTTAACGGAGGGCGATCTGCATGGCGGATATCATCGCGTACAGTCCGACGACGAATGCACCGAGAAGGTTGGTCGATGCGGCCGAGACGAGCGGTGCGTTCAACCACGCTGCCGCGAACGTTCCCGCGCTGACTGCGGTTGCCCAGCGGTAGTAACTGAACCAACGGTCGTTATCCGACTCGATGTCGATTTCGGTTTCCGATGTTTCGGACTCGATAGACGGTTCGAGGTATGGATCGAATTCGTCGGCCAGATCGTCACGTTCGACGATTCCACGACTCTTGTTGTACTCGATGATGCCTTCGCTGTCGAGTTTCGGGAGATGCGACTGATAGAGTGCGATGTACACGCGTTGGCGTTCGTCCGAAGCGAGTGCTTGAACGGTGGTGTCGTTTTCCCATGCGGCGACTTGCTCCGCGAGGTCGCGCATTTCCACGGGGTTGTCGTGCTCTTTGAGATACCGTAGGGCGTGTCGCCGTCGTTGTGTCTGAAGGATGTGGAAGATCTTGTCCTTCGTGAGGTTTTCCGGTTCGTTCTCGTTCGGCAACGACGGGGCTTCAGAGAGAGTTTGCGTCGTAGCGCTCATGTTTCTTCGACGGTATCCAGACGGGGACACATCATAAAATAGACCGACCCTCTCGCTTTCTTGCACGCCGTTGCATTCCGTTTACGTCTTGCGATTGTACGGTTTGAACGGAGTGAACCCACCGCGAATATATGCCTCTTCGGAGATATTTTATCGTGGGAACAAAATGCGTGCTATTGTCTAACTACCTGACAGTGATTGAAACAGCGTTAGCACCGTGAACGATACGATCACTACTCCCGTCGATTGGGTGGGTGTCAACCATCCAAGCGGGCCGAATCCAAGGATAGTACCGCCGAACAGAATCGTCGAGAGTACCGAGAGGGCCAGATAGTAGTGTGCGTATCGTGGTCGTGTCATCCGATATTTGCTTTAACTCCCTTGTAGACGTTCATCAGCAAGCCGGGTAGCTGTCGTACTTCCGGTTTACGCGACCGGCGAAGGTACCGGAACCCCGTCCTGAGCTGTCCTTCGTTCAGGAAGTGTCTAGCCAGAATGTAGTGATGCGCTCCAGTCACGTCTATTCCCTGTCGTTCTAGTTGCTCGACTTCTTTTGTGAACGTCCGACGGTAGTGTTCGTCAGCTTTTGCCACCGAATCCGCCGACGGTGACCCCGTCTCGTAGCGGAGGAGGAGCGTTTCGTTCACGCAGGCGAGTTTCCCGTGTTTGAGGACTCGGATGAGGAACTCAGGGTCCTGAAAGCGGGTGAACGACTCGTCGAACCCGTTGATTTCCCGGACGACCTCGCTCTTCACGATGAGCGTCGATCCCGCACTGGTGTGAAGATCGTCGCTCAACACCAGCCCGATGAGTTCCTTACCGCCCTCCGCACCTTCTGCTTTGTTTCGACGTGAAATGAACTCCGTCACCCATTTTATCGCCGGGTTCTGTCCGCCCGGGTGGACGGTTTCCGCCTTACAGTATGCCGCGACCCACTCGTCGGAGCGAAGTTCGAGGGTGAGAACTTGTTTTTCGAGTTTCGTGGGTAGCCACACGTCGTCCGAGTCGAGAAACGCCATGTATTCGCCCTCGGCATGCTCAATTCCCGTGTTTCGTGCGGCACTCGCACCCTGATTTTCGTCGTGTTCGAAGAACCGTATTCGGTCGTCGTCGTACGAATCGACGACCGAGGCTGTATCGTCGTCCGATGCGTCGTCGACGATGATGAGTTCCAAATCCTCGAGCGTCTGTGAAAGAACGCTCTCGACGGTTCGAGGCAAAGAATGTGCACGGTTGTACGTCGGAACGATAACACTCACAGTCGGGGCCATTCGTTGCTCGTAGGTCCGTTCCCGCTGTGCTTTATTATCGACTTACTAATCGTGGAGGGCCACAGCGAGGAGGACGATCGCGACCAGCAGGAGCACCAGCGACGCCAAGGAGAGACCCGATGGCCCGACTCCTCCCGAGAATTTCGCCGCCTCGACCGCGACGAACGCGACGACTCCGCTCCCGACGATGTGAACGAGTTCGATCTCCCGCGTATCGCGTCCGCGACCGAGATGCTCCCCGACGTTGATGGCGTGTTCGCCCGCGTCCCACGCGACGACGGTTGCGGCACCCGCCACCAGTAACGTCCCGAGCGTTACCGCGTTGAAGATACCGGACGCGAGTACGCCGATGAAGACGAGTGCAGTACCGACTTTCACGAGCGTGCGCGACCCCGTCCCACGCACCGGTACGAGTGCCAGCGCGAGCACGAAGACGCCGATAAGCCCCGGAATCAACCGGATGAATCCGCTCAATCTAGCGATTCCGGCGGACGCGACGGCGAGCGCACCGACGACTCCGGCGACACCGACGACCCCGACCAACGCGCCCGAGATGAGCCACTCACGTCGCCAGAGACCGACCCCACCGGCGAGGGCAGCGACACCGGCGAGTTCGAGGACGAGTGCGAGTGATGACGCGCCGAGCTCCCACATCGCGAGCAGTGCGATACCGACTGCGAGCGCGCTCGCGACGCGTGTCGGTCGTTGGGTCGCAGTCGTGGTTCCGGTTACCGTGCTCATGCGTGTACCCTCCGTGGACGATTCAGCAATGCCGCGGCGAGCGGCGTCTCCGGATCCCACTCGATGACCGGAATATCCGCCTTTCGAAGCGCACTGAGTCGGTTTCTCCGTTCGACGCCAGCGAGCCGTTGGCCGACGCTTTCCTCGTCGGTTACGTCGGGGCTGATGACGCTCACGGGATGTCCGTACGCGTCGAGGCGACGCGCCGTCTCGATAATGGTTTGGTCCGAGAGCGGGGAGAGCAACACCACTTGTGCTGCGCTCGGAAGCCGCATACGGAGCTGTTCGAGCTGTTCCCCGTGGTCCGCTTCTTCAGTCGGCGGAAACGATGCGAACGCGGTATGTGTCGCAAGCAACTGTTGGGCATTCGCTCGATGTGACCGTCCCGCACCGGGTTCCAACCAGCACATCTCGCGGCCGAACGCCGCGAGACCGACGAGATTACGATCACGATGCAGCGACGCGAGCAGCTGTTCCGCCGCGGAAACGCTGTACGCAACCGCGTGTGGTTCGTCCGTTGCAGCCCGGTAGGCGACGGCCCGTGCGTCCACGAGGACGACGACCGTCGCGGCGTTCTCCTCGCGGTATTCGACGGTCGTCAAGGAGCCGGTTCGAGCGTATCGATTCCAGTCGATGCGGTGCATGGCGTCTCCGGCACGATACTCGCGGGTTCGGTAAAATTCGATGCCGCTCCCCCCTTTTTGCGCGACGATGCGACCGACCTGGTCGAGCGTCTTGTCCCGGAGCGAACTATCGGTCTCGGTCCCGGTACAGTCGAGTTCCGTATCCGCAGCCACGGTCGTTTCCACCTCGTGTGCGCCGCTCAGATCACGGGCGACGACGACGGCGGGTTCGAACGGGTGTTTCCCGTGTTTGGCTTGTACCCGATACGAAAAACTCACCGAGCGACCGGGCCAGAAGGCGACCCCTTTCCGCGGAGAACCACCGGAAACTGAGAGCAGTGCAGGTACTCCGTCCACGATGCGAACGTCGGGGAGGAACCCACCCTCGTTCGTCACCGTCACCGTTACCGTGACCTCGTTTCCAGGTCGTGGTGTACTGTTGCTGAGTCGACGTTCGAGTCGAAGGTTCGGCTCTGGCTCCCCCAAGACGCTCGGGTACGCCGCAAAGACGACGCCGATCACGCCGAGCAAAAGCATCGATGGACGGTTGACGGCGAGACCGACCGCACCGGCGGCGAGGGAGAGCGCGATGACACCGCGCCAACGATGTGTTTCGGTCATAGTCGCTCACCCCTGTCCGCGATCTCCATGGCGGTGCGGCGAGCGCAACGCTGGTGCCACGACCGACCGGTCAGGACGGTAGAAACACGGCTCCCGGTACCCACTCCCGAGACGTTGGTACCGCCAAGATAGGCCGCTACAGTCGGGTCGTCAGTCCACTCCCCCGATTCGACCAACTGTCGAGCATCCTTTCGAGTGCAGTTTTCGGCCCGCATCACGGTTTCGACGGCCGCCGCTCGAAGCCGTTTTTCGACGCTGCGCCGGTGCTTGCGACCGACGAACGGGAGTCGGAAGGACCACGACCCGATGGTCTCATCGAAGTCGTTTCCCGCGGGAGGAACCGTCACTGGCTCTTCGGGGGTGGGCATGTCGGCTTGAACGAGATTTCCGTCCCTACCGGAACCGAGGACGGGAATCGCCACGAGCAGGCCGAGCGTGCCGATGGCGACGACGAGCAGATAGTCGTTCCCGAGCGTCGCTACGAGCGAGTTAATCGGTATCGCGTTCGCACCGCCAGCGACCACGAAGACGAGCGCGAGCACTCCGACGAGTCCGAGCATGACACGGCGCCCGTTCATGATCCCACCCCGAGTCTGTCGGTTCCATGGTGTATTCGGGCGAGTCGGTCGTCAGTGATCGGTTCTCCGCCATATCGAACCTCTTCGAACGTGCGCGTCAGGGTACGAACAGCGTCCTCGTCGCCACCCGCGTCGATGGCCTCGCGTGCACATTCTCCGGGGGTTTTGGTGTGCGGTCGATCGACGCCGAAGCGTTCGACCATCGCCCACCACGCCTGTTCGATTTCGTTCGACGGGTCAGGCGTCGGTGCCGGTGTTGGTGTTCGTTCGTATCCCCCGGCGTTCCGCTCGTCCGACCCGCCGAACAGTCGGTTGCGGAAGCGAACGCCGGCCGCGACGCCGCTGACGATGACGAAGACCGGAACGATCCAGACCAACCATTGAACGAGTTTCCGGAGCAGCGCGAGGAGTTCGTCGAGGAACTCCATCTTCTGCCACGATGAACTCGACTTCGAGTGTTTTGCTTGCTTGTTCGCGCTGGATTGACTTTGTTGCTGGTTCGACTGCTGTCGCTGTTGATCGTTTGACTGTGATGCTGTCGGTGCTCCCTTCGATTGAGCTTCCCGTTTCAACTCCCCTGCGTCGGCCGGGTTGATGGGAAGTGACTTGTAATTGATATCGATGACGTCGTCGGGATTGGTGTGAACCGCCTTCCCGAGCGTCGAAGCTGACGTGCCGATGGCGAAGATACAACACAACGCGATGCCCGCTGCGAGGAGTCTATCCGTGTTCATTTGGTATCCCCGTCGGTAGTTGGGTATCCGGTTCCACCGGTAACATGGATAGTGTATGGGTCCTTACCGGGTTAATTATAGACCTCGTAATGGATCAGTAGGCGCACCAGTACTCCGAAAAAAGACCGTTTCAACCCGTTGCAGAAGTAACAATTAGTTGATGTTTTTACCGAGAATCCGCCACTTTCGAACCGCGATCAGCGAGCACTCGGTCGTACACATCAACGATCGAGTCGGCCATTTCATCGACGCTCAGTCCGTCTATTGCAGTTCGTCCGTCCGAAGGGTCACCCCGGGTGAGCACGTCTTCGACCGCGGAAACCAGTTCACTGTCAACGTCCGAGACGGTACAGTTCGAAACGCCGTCGAGCACCTCACGAACGAACCCGACATCGGTCGAGATTATCGGCAGGTTACATGCCGCGGCCTCCTTGACGACCATCGGTCCGGCCTCCCGTTTCGAACTGACGAGGAGGACGTCGCTCGCGTTCATGTAGTACGGGATTTCCTCGTGTGGAACGCCGGACACCGCACGCAGGTCGGCATCGACGTCGGCCTGCTCGACGATGCGTTTCGCCCGCGCGAAGTCCTTGACGTCCCGCGAGGTGTCGTACGGAAAGAGGACGATGGGGACGTCGGAATCCCAGCCGATACGTTCGCGGGCTTCCCGCTGTGGGATCGGTCGAAAACGTTCGGTATCGACGCCGAACGGGATGAGCGAGTGGGGGCCGGAGTAGTTGGCGGCCATCGCTTTCGTCGGCAGGATAACCGCATCCGCTTGCCGCGCAACTGCCGTACTGAGACGGGGGAGCCACCCGTTTTCGCTCATCAGGTCGGTTCCCCAAAACGTGATCACGAGCGGGCGAATGGGTTGAGCGAGCGCGAAGGGGGTGACGAGGCCGTAGTTCGCGTGGACGAGGTCGTACTCGGAGAGCGAATGACGGAGTACCGTGGGATAATAGCGTAGATAGTCGGTTATCGAACGGCCACCCTCCGCCGGACGAGGGACCGTTACCGTCGTGCACTCGATGTTTCGTTCCTCCAACTCTCGAATCTGGAGGTCGAAGAACGGACGCGGTGTCGTGACGAGTTGTAACACCTTCATTCTCTCGTGTCGCTCGACTCGGGTGCCGTCCGTTCCGATAGACGTCATTCTCTGTCGTATCGATGCTCCATGCGGCTTTTATTATATACCGACTAAGCATCGTGAACACGGAATCGGTGCTCGGAAGGGATTTTTGTTTTTGATTTAATGATGTCATATATATGTATTTGAATTCTGGTATAGTGATTGACCTGACTGTTGGATATGACTGATGATTTTTCGACTCGTTTTTGGGCCTCATCGATTGTGTGGTGAGTTACCATAGTCATGGGACTTAAAGAATGGAACTACTAAGCCACAGACTTTGGCCAAAAGGTTCTAATATAGATTATTGTTGACCGTCAGAACTGCCAACGTACCTGTCTTCCGGTACATCGGGATGGGATTCCTCTCTCACGACGGTTGTCAGTAAACGCTGGGATTCAAAATGACTCAAAAAATCGACGCACATCAATCAAGCGACAATAACGATAGAAGATCGACGCACGGAGCATCACGACGTACTTTCATGAAGGGGGTGAGCGCAGCGGGGTTATGTGCGATCGGGGCACGAACGATGTCCGGTCGAGCGAGTGCGCAGATCCCATACGCTGACGACTACGATACGGTTGTTAACCTCGTAGAAGACGGTGGTGCCGACCCCAACAACGGGGATTCCATCACACCCGTCCTTCGCGAGTATGCGGACGATGATACGCTTCTCTATCTCCCATCGGGCCGCTACTACATGGACGAGCAGTTCCGGCACACCGGATTCGACAACTTCGGAATCGTCGGAGAAGACGACACGACCATCGTCCCAGCAAACTACTTCGATTTCAACGACAGGGATTGGAACTACCGGCTCTTCCGCCTCGGTATTTCCTACAATCCCGGGAGAGATCTCCGTGTCGAGAACCTCAATATCGACCAAACAGCGGACGATACCGGAATCCGCGTCATCGAAGCAGCCGTCGATGACGGTCTCCTCGTCCGCGACATCGACATTAAGGGCAAACACGACAGCGGAACGTGGGGGCCAGGTCGGTTCGTCATTACTGATTCCGACGGAACGGGTGTCGTCGAGCGGTTCCACGCACCGGACGGCGGCGCATGGGAAAAGAACACCCCCGGGGACCGACTCTGGCGGGGCCCACCGGTATCATCTGCAACCACTACAACCGCGGCCGAATGACGTTCAAAGATTGCAGTCTCGGCGGCTTCCCGGACAACGGTCTGTATGCCGCCAACGGTTCGGGAAAAATCGTCATCGACGGAGGACACTACGAGAACAGCCAGACAGCAAGCCTCCGAATCGGTGGTGAGAACAGCATCATCAAGAATGCGACCGTATCCGTGAACGAGAGCGATGGGAAGTCCAACCAACACGCGATTCGCGTCGAGAACACGAATTACATCCGTATCGTGGACTGTGATGTCGAGGTGATCGACCCGAACGGCCACGCCATCAAGTCGATGGACGTCGGACTGCTAAGCGTCGATGGGTCGACCGTTCGAACCGCTGGAGACGACGTCGTGCACGCGTTGGTACTGCAGGGTAGAACCGACAAAGCGCGAATCAAGAATTCGACGTTCGTCCACGATGCGGACGGTGGTTTCTCGATATGGATTCACGACGGTGACGACCAAGTCTTCGTCGAGAATTCGAAATTTACTGGAGACGGAGGTCACGTTAGCGCACGTGCCGCCATCCGCTGTGACCGAGACGACTGCGAGTTCCGGAATCTCGACGTCGAGCAAACCGGTTCGTCCCGTCGCCGGTCACTCGAAATCACCAGCGACGACTGTCTAGTCTACGATGGAAGTTACATCGGGGAGATGACACCGATAATCGACGCTGGAAGTAGTACGTGGATACAGAGTATCTATTCAGAAGCGGTCAACGGCTCCGCTGGGCTTCGACTCACCGACAGCAGCAGGGACGTGTACATCAAGAAGAACACCATCGTCAACGGTATCGACGACCGTGGCAGCTACGGACTCGCTGGCTGGGGCAACGACTTTAGCGCATAAACAGCGATCCCGGACAACCGTCCTATCCGGTCATTCTCATCGTATTATCACCGACACCATCCGATCTAGTTAGTGTATAATAAAGCCCCTTTGGTGGGAAATGGATATCGAGTGTCATCCGAAGAAGACCCCGGTGAAGAGAACGTAGGGTGGTAATTTCGTGCAACGAAGCATGATGAGCGGTCTGCTCTCTGTTGCGGGGACGAAAGTGCTTACTCTGATTATCGGGCTCATCACGACACCGATACTGTATCGGTTGCTCGAACCGAAAGGAGTCGGCATCTACACCACCGTTCTCTCGGTGTTTTCGATGTTCATGATACTGGTGAGCTCCGGCATTACCGATGGGGTTCGTAAATTCCTCGCCGAGGACAGGGATATGGACTGCTGGGAGGAGCACGTCGTCGGGTTTTACTTCAGACTCGCCCTGTTGCTTTCCGTCGCCGGATCGATCGTCCTCGCGCTCTGTGCGTGGTTTGGACTGGTCAAGCAGGTGTTCGGTCCCGACTTCGAGCCGTACTTCTACATCCTCGCGCTCCTCGTCATGACACAGCAGTTCCGTGCGTATTCCCGACGGACGCTGATGGGGTTCGGGCTGGAACGCTACTCGGAACCGTTGAAAATCGTTCAACAAGTCGTGTTCCTCGCCGTCGCGCTCCCGTTGGTCAAACTCGGCTTCGGTGTCGGTGGTGCGCTGGCCGGGAAGATAGTGGGAGGTGCGCTCGTCGCGGTCATCGGGATGATACTGGTCACGAGACAGGTGTCACTCAGCGGCGTCGTTCGAAAAACACCGAACGAATTCCCGAGGCGGACGATGTTGACGTTCAATTCGTTGTCCATCGTCCTCATCTTCCTCCTCATGTCGCTGTACCACGTCGACATCCTGATGCTGCAACTGATATCGGGAAGTAACGAGCAAGTCGGGTACTACCGTGCCGCGCTAAAGCTCGCGGAATTCCTCTGGTTCATTCCGATGGCTCTGCAAACCGT
>NZ_JAMYJX010000014.1:0-71258 GCF_024136965.1 Haladaptatus sp. AB618
GAATCGACATCGGAAGGAACGGAATCGACATCGGAAGGAACGGAATCGACATCGGGACCAAAATCGGGACCGACGTCCGACGCGGCCACAGGACATCCGTCAGCGGGATACACCCGCCGAAACGTCATTCGGATGGCAGGGGCAACCGGCATCGGTTCGGTCGTCGCGGGAACGGCGGGAACCGCGACTGCCGACGACGACCCGACCGAAACCGGAGCGGACAGATCACCGCTGTCCCTGTGGTACGAATCACCCGCCAGCGAGTGGTTGGAGGCGCTCCCGCTCGGCAACGGCCGACTCGGGGCGATGGTGTACGGGACCCCTCGGACCGAGAGAATTCGGCTGAACGAGGAGACCATCTGGGCGGGGGGATTCGACGAGGAGCCGAAGAACAATCCGAACGCGGTGGCGGTCCTCCCGCGGGTTCGGGAACTCCTCCTCGCGGGCGAACACGAGGCGGCCGAGGCGCTCATCGACCCGGACATGCTCGGCGACCCACCGGAGTACGGAACCCTCATCAGGCCGTACCAGCCGTTCGGCGAACTCGAACTGGCGTTCGACCACGGCGACGTCACCGACTACCGTCGGGAACTCGATCTGGACGAGGGAATCGTCCGCGTGGGGTACGTCGCGGACGGGACCCGATACACCCGCGAAGTGTTCGTGTCGGCCGCTGACGACGCGCTCGTCGTCCGTCTCGAATCGGACGGGAAGATATCGACGTCGGTGGCGATGACGCGGGAACAGGACGCACGGACCGCGACCGAGGGGGACGAACTCGTCCTTCGCGGGACGGTCCAAAACCCAGCCCCTGGCGTCACCTTCGAAGGGAGGGTTCGGGCGTTCCCCGAGGGGGATTCGGGGACCGTCTCGGCGGAAGACGGGACGCTTCGCGTGCGCGACGCCGACGCCCTGACGCTCACCTTCGACGCCGCGACGGATTACCGCACGGACGAGGACCCGACCGCGGCCGTCTCCGAGGGACTGGATTCCCTCGAACCTCCCTACGGCCGACTGCGGCGGCGGCACGTCGAGGCCCACCGCGAACTGTTCCGGAGGGTCGAACTCGCACTGGGCGGAAACGACGGTCCGCCGATACCGACCGACGAGCGGTTGGAAGCGGTGCAAAACGGTGCGGACGACCCGCATCTCACGGAACTGTACTTCCAGTACGGACGCTACCTGTTGATGGGAAGCTCCCGACCGCCGAGCAGATTACCGGCCAACCTCCAGGGAATCTGGAGCACGTCCATGACGCCGCCTTGGCAGGCCGACTACCACAAGGACATTAACCTCCAGATGAACTACTGGCCCGCCGAGCGTTGTAACCTTTCGGACTGTGCCGCACCGATGGTCGAGTACATGGACTTCCTCCGCGGCCCCGGTGCGGAGACCGCGGCGGTCCACTACGACGCGGACGGCTTCGTGAACCACATCTCCTCGGACCCGTGGGGGAGCACCGAACCGACGTGGTTCGGCGGCGTCTGGCCGATGGGCGCGGCGTGGATGTGTCGGCGACTCTGGGAGCACTACGACGTGAACCGGGACGCGGAGTACCTCGAATCCGTCGCGTACCCGGTGATGAAGGACGCCGCGCGGTTTCTACTCGACTATCTCATCGAGGACGACGAGGGCCGACTCGTCACCGTTCCCTCGAATTCGCCGGAGAACTGGTTCGTGGACTCGGACGGGTACGAGGCGTTGTACGCCGTCGCGCCGACGATGGACATCGAACTGATCCGCGACCTGTTCGACAATACCATCGAAGCCGCGAAAATCCTCGACGCCGACCCGTCGCTCCGGGACGAGCTTTCCGAATCGGTCGCCCGACTGCCGCCGCTCCAAATCGGCGCGAACGGAACCCTGCAGGAGTGGCTGGAGGACTACGAGGAGTCGAACCCGGGACACCGACACATCTCCCACCTGTATGCGAACCACCCGGGAAGCGACATCACGCTCCGGGGAACGCCGATCCTGTCGAACGCGGCCCGGAACGCGCTCGAACGCCGATTGACCTACGGCGGTGGGTGGACGGGTTGGAGCAGGGCGTGGACGATAAACCAGTGGGCGCGGTTCGAGGAGGGTAACCTGGCGCACGAACACCTCCGGAAGTTGTTCGAGCAGTCCACGATTTCGAACCTCTTCGACATGCACCCGCCGTTCCAGATCGACGGCAACTTCGGCGGCACCGCGGGAATCGCGGAGATGTTCCTACAGGACCACGACGACGTACTCCGACTACTCCCCGCGCTCCCCGACGCGTGGGAATCCGGACGCGTGTCCGGCCTCAAAGCCGCTGGCGGGTTCGAGGTCGATCTCGAATGGGACGACGGCCGCCTCCGGCGTGCCGTCGTCCGCTCGTCGGCGGGCAACCGCTGTCGTCTCCGTACCTTCGGAGTTCAGTTGGACCCCGCATCGAACACGGACTGCGACGAATCCCTCGACCGAATCGGCCCGCAGGTCGTCGAGGTGGACACGCGTGCTGGAGAGGAACTCGTTTTCGAGGCCAAACCGGTCGAACTGCCGGATTTGACCTTGGATCCAAAGTCGATCTCCATCACCGAGACGTGGGAGACGACCCGAATCGAGGTACCGGTTCGGAACGACGGGACCGCGCGGTCGTCCCCGACGAGACTTCGATTCGTGGACGTGAGCGACTCCGACCGGCCGACGATAGCCGAACGGCGAATCCCGTCGATTCAACCGGGCGAGGCGTTCGACGCGACGGTCGAGGCGGCGACCGACGCCCTCCCCGAAATCGGACACGTTTGGGCCGTCATCGATCCGAACCGAACGCTCACCGACGGCGACCGGACGAACGACGTGACGCCGGTGGTCGAACGCGACGTGTCCGTCCACCCGACCGACGTGCAAGTCGAGCGAACGGGGGAAGCCACGCACACCGTGTCCGTCGTCGTCCGAAACGCGAGTCGAAGCGAGACCCCGCCGACGGCCGTCCGCGTCATCGACGTGACCGATGATCATCCCTCGACCATCGGCGAGGCTCCGGTCGATGCCATCCCGTCGTACGGATCGTTCGAGGCGACCATCGAGTGGGACACCTCCTGTATCCCCGACGGCCCCCGCCAACTCCGCGTCGTCGTAGACCCGGCGCGGCGACTGCGCGAACGCGACGAGACGGACAACAGCGCGAAAAAGGAAGTGACGGTTCCGGTTCGGTCCAACGACGGGGAGTAGTCTCCGTCTTTTTTCAGGCGTCCCCGTCGAACCCCGTCCGAGCGAGCGCCATCGGGTCGTCCTCCCCGACCGTGAACGGGCGGAGGAGGTACTCGAAAGACGTTTCTTCCGGTTGGACTTGGAACTCGTCGTAGGGTTCGACCGGCGTTCCGCCGACGCCGGAAACGCGGTGGTCGAGGTTGAACGCCACCGACCCGCGGTCTTCGAGTTCGTACTCGTATTCGGCTTCCGCGAGGTTCGAGAAGCGATTCAGGCTCACGTTCATGGGCTCGTCCGTCGCGGCGGCGAGCAGTCCGGCCCCGTCGTCGCCCGAGAGGGTCGCCCAGCGGGTATCCGCCTTGTTCCCGTTGTCCGTCGGCGGGATGTACGGGACGTACTGGTCGGCGACCGTTCCAGAGTACCGTCCGATATCGACGCCCGTCTTTCGGTCTGGATACGTCTCCTGCGGTCCGCGGCCGTACCATTCGAACCGGCCGAAACTGCTCGGCGCTTCGACCTGCAGGCCCACTTTCGGGAGGTAATCGGTGACGATGTCCCGCAACTCCGTGTTCGGCGTGGCATCGACGCTGACGGTAACCGCGCCGTTCCCGAAGACGTGGAACCTGTAGGTCGTCTCGAATCCAGCGGCTTTTCCTCCCGACTTCGCCTTCTTGCCCTTCGCGAAGCTCTTCACGTCGATTTCGACCAGCGAATCGTCCGGTCGCTCGACCGACACGGAATCGACGACGTTTTCGAGCGAATCCAACCCGGCCGTCTGCCAACTCGTGGCCTGTTCGCTTCCCCACGCCTGCACCTCGTTCATGATGGGTGCGCGCCACGCGTTGAACAGCGGCCCGCGTTCGAGCAGTTCCGTCCCCTCGTACCGCATCGAGGTGATAGTCCCGACGTCGGTGTCGAACCGGTACTCGAACCCGTCGCCCGTGACGACCACCCCGGCGTCCGTTTCGGAAGCGTCGAGCGACGGAAGGCTATCGAGCGACGGCGACCGTTTCACTTCCGCTTCGAACGGCAGTTCGAATTGCTCCCGGGACACCTCGTAGTCGGCCTCGGCGTACGCCGACGCCTCCGGGTTTCTGAACGAAACGTTCAGCCAGTATTCGGTTCCGGGGGTCGGTTCGCGCGGTTCCTCGAACGGAACCCGAACCACCCGCGTCTCGCCGGGTTCGATGTCCAGATTCAGTTCGCCCGACTGCACCGTCTTGTCGTCGGCGACGAGTTCCCATCGGTAGTCCACCGCAGCCGTGTTCGTGAAGTTGTAGTGATTGGTGACGTACAGCTCACCGTCTCTCAGGTCCGCCGGTGCGGCTTTTACGGGCTGTTGGCTGTGCTTGAGCTGCCAGAGTTCCGGTTGTGGCTCGCGGTCGGACCAGACCATCCCGTTGATGCAGAACGGGTTGCCGTCGTAGAAGGCGTACTCCACGCTCTCGCCGTCCACCGTCGTCGTCCGCGTCACGTCCTGGTTGACCCAGTCCCAGATGTACCCGCCTTGGAGACTCTTGTCGCGGAGCAGTCCCGCGAAGGTGTAGCTCAGGACGCCCTCGTCGGCCGCGATATCGCCCACGTCGTCCACCTCGTCCCCGGAGAGGGCACGGTCGATGGCGTGGATGGAGTCGACCGTCACGTCGAAACCGTTCTTCCGGTTTCCGTTACCGGGCGCGGGGCCGACGCGAACCGACTTCGACTTCGTCTTCGCGTCGAAGGACCCCAGCGCGTGGCCGAACTCGGCCACGCGCTCACCGTCGAGGTACAACCGCAACCGACCGCCGTCGCGGACGAGGACGAGCGTGTGCCACTCGTCGCTGTCCGCGGCCGTGGCCGCCACGGAGCCGCCGCCAGTGGCGACTTTTCCACCGAATTTGATCCGACCGTCCTCGCCGAGAGCGAGCACCGTTCGGTCACCCATCGAAACGAGGTCGGTTCCCGTTCCCGGTTCGACGCCCTCGAACGTCAGTGCGACCGTGAAATCGCCGGACGCGAAATCCGACGCGTCGGTCGGGAAGTCGATGTAATCGCCGTCGCGGAACGTGACGCTTCCGCCCGTTCGCCCGACGCCGACCGTCGGCGACCCGACCAGCACGCCGTCGTTTCCGCTCCCACTCCCGTCGCGTGCCTTCCTGACCGTCGGCTGGATGTACTCCGACCACATCCGATGGACCAGGCCGAGGCTGGTTCCCATAGCGTGGTTGTACTCGCCCATCACGACCGGACGCTTGCCGTCGCCGGGCGACCCGTCGCCCGCCGTCTTGTCGCCGAACCGCGGACTGTCGCTCACGTCGTTCCCTGCCGCGAGGTCGAGAAGCGTGTCGAGATCGATGTAGCGCGGACCCAGCATGTCCGCGTACTCGATGTCCCAACCGCCGTGGTTTGGCTGGTGGTACAGGAGTCTGTCGGGCGCGAGCGCCTCGATGCCGTCCCCGTCGAACGATTCGGCCGGTTCGGGTGCGAGGCGTGCCGCGTCCGCCGTGCTGTCCGGAACGTGCGGGTCGTCGGACCCGACCGCCAGCGCGGCCATGTTGATGTGTTCGGCCCCGGTCCCCGCTTCGTTGCCCGTGGACCACGCGAAGATGGACGCGTGGTTGCGGTCCCGGAGGAGCATCCGCCGGAAGCGCTCGACCGTCTGCTCGTGGAAGGCGGTCGTCTGGGCCAGAATTCCCTCCCACCAGTGGGTCTCACAGCACACCTCGCTCATCACGTAAATTCCGTACTCGTCGGCGAGTCGGAGATACGTCGGATCGTTCGGGTAGTGGGAGGTCCGGACGGAGTTGACGTTGAACTGTTTCATCCGCTCGAAGTCCGCCCGCATCGTCTCGACGGGGAGCGTCCGCCCCGAATCGGGGTCGGTCTCGTGGCGGTTCGTCCCGCCGAGGTTGACCGGTTCGCCGTTGACCAGCACCTGTGCGCCGGGACCGCCGCGGTTCACCTCGTAGGTCCGGAACCCGACCTTGTCGAGCACGACCTCCGTCGTCCGCCCGTTCTCGGCCACCAGTTCGAGCACGAGCGTGTAGAGGTTCGGGTGTTCGGCGGACCACTGTTTCGGGGCGTCCACGTCGGTTTCCAGCGTCACCACCCCGCCGTCGGAATCGACCGCCGTCGCGCCCGATAGCTCGACTTTCTTCGGTCCTCTTCCGTCGCCACAGTCCACGGTAGCGCTCCCTTCGTCGTCATCCTCGGGTTCGTGCAGGGTTCCGCGAACTTCGTACCTGCCGCGGGCATCGCCGTAGTTCGCGAGTTCGGCGGTGACTCGGAGGTGGCCGTCCTCGTACTCGTCGTCCAGTCCCGATTCGACGTCGAAATCCCTGACGTGTACTTTCGGCGTCGAGAACAGGTAGACGCTCCGGTAGATGCCCGAGTACCGGAACATGTCGATGGTCTCCATTGCCTCGCCATCCGAGAAGCGGTACACCTGCACCGTCAGTCGGTGTTCTTCGCCCGGCGTGACGTGGTCCGTGATGTCGAACTCGCCCGGCGTCATCGACCCCTGTTGGAAGCCGACGTACTCGCCGTCCACCCAGACGAAGTACGCCTGCTTGACGCCCTCGAAGTGGAGGAACGTTTCCCTCCCGTCCCAGTCCTCCGGGACGTCGAACGTCCGGCGATACGTGCCGGTCGGGTTGATGTCGGGGATATCGACGGTGCCGTCGTCGGCAGGTACCAGGTCCCCTTCGAGCGGCGGGTCGTAGTTCACCCACGTCTCCTGCCAGTTCGTGTAGATGTACTGGCCGTACCCCTCGATTTGCCACGGTCGGGGGACGGTGATGTCCTCCCACTCCGTTTCGTCGTGCGTCGACGGCCGTTCGTCGGGGCGCTCGTAGAACGCGAACTCCCAGTCGCCGTTCAGTAGTTCGAAGTACGCCGATTCCGCGAACCGCTCCTCGAACGCCGAGAACGGTTCGTCGGCGCGGCGGGCGGTTTCGGCGGACCCGTACGGTATCGTCGGCGTGGTGTGCGTGGGTTCGCGGTGCTGTGCGAACACGCTCGGGTCCTCGATGTAGTCGGTCAAGTTCCCTATCCGTCCGGGGCCACCCCCCTCCGTCTCCGGTGTGTCCGTTGCGGACGGTTCGACCGCCGCCGCTCGGTTCACCTCGGTGGTGGCCAGCGGGACGAGCGCACCCGCCCCCGTCATCTGTAGGAACGTTCGTCTTGTCGCCCCCGTTCGGCTCTGCGTCTCGGAACTCCGTGAATCGTTCTTGCTCATTCGTATACCTCCGGCTAGAAAACCGCGTGTCGCCGTTTTCTACCCGTTGGGAAACAAATAGTGAGCAGTACTATTTAAAATGTATTGGGACTAATTTTTCATATTCGTTCACGAACGATACGATGGAACGGTCGGTCACTATACCGAGGAACGGCCACCCAACTGTCCACTGTTGTGCATATCAGGGAACGACAAAACGATATCTGGATTTTCTGTCATACTCGAACCATATGGCAAAATACTGCCTTATTGTATATTCCTTTACTACTATCTAGAATAATATTCGACGACTCTGGACTATTTGAAAACGTATGTCAACAACCATTCGACAGTGGTTCTCCCGACACTCGTTCTCCATCCTCGGTACGGTGATCCGTTCCACCGGTACGGCACCGGTAAACGCGCTCGGTGAGCGCGTCGTCAGATCTCGGTCACGCGTTCGTGTCGCTCGTCGACGGCGGCGGCGTCCTCGGGCAGCAGCGCGGCGACGAGATATCCGGCGTACTCGCTGAAGTACTCGATGAGCGTGCCGATCCTGTTCGAATCGATCGCTTCGAGCGAGTCCAACAGGATGAACGGCACGTATTCGTACACTTCGTGCACGAGATACCCGGCGAGGGCGAAGACGAGTCCCGTCACCTCACGCTCGCTTTCGCTGAGGTGGTCGATGGTGTCCTCGTACGTGGTCCCCGATTCCGTGCTCCGGATCACGTGCAGGTTGAACACGCTTTTGGTGACCTTGCGGCGTCCCTCCCGAACGTCCTGTTCGGTTCGGTCGATCCAGATTCGTTCGAGGTTGGCGTAATCGAGCAAGTCGAGCACGGTCTCCATGTGCTCGTTGAACTGCTCGACCGCCTCGGACTCCGTCCTGTCGATCCGCGTCCGGAGGTCCGCCAGTTCCTCCCGAACGTCCTCCCGCCGTTCCTCGATCCGCTCGCGTTCACCGACCTGCGATTCGATCTCCTCGATTTCGGCCTCGACGTCGTCGAGGTCGGATTCGAGTCGCCCGAGTTCGAATTCGAGTTGATTCGCCTCCTTGTGAAGCGCCAGCACGTCGCTGTACTCCTCCTGTTCGAGTTCCTCGACCCGTCCCTCGAGGTCTTCGATCTCGTCGGTCAACTCCGTCCGCGTCCCGCGCAGGTCGTCCAACCGGGCTTCTCGGTCTTCGAGTTCCGATTCGAGTTGGTCGAGGCGCTGTTCCGTGCGTTCCCGCTGTCGCTGTGCCTCCTCTAGTTCCTGTTTTTCGTCCCGAAGTTCGGATATCTCGGATTCGAGCGACGAGCGCTCGGCGTGTTTCTCCCGTCGAAGCTCGTGAAGCCGTTCGACCGTCCCCTCGATCGACGATTTTTCGACCTCCGTTCCGCACGTCCAACAGACGACCGTTTCCGTGTCGGAGACGAGTTGGTCGGTGAGGGACTCGTTCGACTCCGTGTGCCCTCCGTGCTCTCCATCTCGAAGCGCCGAGAGCAGTTCGGGGCTCGTTCCCTCCAACATCTCCTCGTTGAACTGAATGATGGTCTGGAGCTCGGCCATCGTCGAATCCAGCCGTTGTTTTTCGTCCCGCCGTTGCTGGATTTGCTCCGTGATCATCGATACGTCCGTCTCCGACGCATCCGAATCGTCCGCCTGCTCGTCTTCGAGAGACGCAACTTCGTCCCGAAGCGCCTCGATGCTTTCCTCCTCGGTCGAGATGTTGTATCGGATATCCTCTAACCGTGAGCGCGTGTCGCTCAGTTCATCGAGTTTCTCTTCGAGTGCGGCCTTCTCGGATTTCGACTCGCCGACGTCCGCATCGGCGTCCTCCAACTCGGCTTCCTTCTCGGCCAGTTCGTCCTGTTTCTCCTCGATCTCGGTTCGCAGTTTGGTTCGTTTCTCTTCGAGCCCCGGTAGTTCCTCCTTGAGCGAATCGAGTTCGTCGAGCTCGTCGTCGAGTCGCCGTTTCTCGTCCCGCAGTTGTTCGATCTCGGCTTGGATCGCATCGGTGTCGATGGGGCGCATGATGAGGTCGCGCAGGTCGTCCCCGCGTGCGACCGCGCGGCGCGCTTCGTTCGATTCGAGCAGGAACGCGAAGAGGTCCGCGAGTTCCGGGTCGGCGAGATACGGGTCGCCGCTGGTCACGACCGTCCCGTTCTGGCGTGTCAACGTTCGCGTGTACGATTTGTCGCCGATAGTCATCTCGACGGTACCCTCCTCTGCGTCCCCTTTCAGCGAGGATTGGTCGCTACCGAGTGCCGCCATTATCGCCTGTAGCAAGGAGGTTCTGTTCGTCGCGTTGCGACCGGTGAGGGCGGTCACTCCGGGGGAAAAGCTGACTTCCGTTTGGTCGATGCCGCCGATGTTTTGGACGCTTAGATCCACCTGGTTCAAGGCTTTGTCCGATAGTTCCATAGGAACTCGTTGTGCTTCCTCCAATATAAATGGTTCATTTTCTGTGCGAGAAAATTACAGTACTATTTCTGTAATGGTAGCGGGGCTCTCTATCCTTTCGTCGGATGTTTCAGGAGTCGATATTTGAGGGATTTTTCTCCGCCGCGCTTGCGGGAGTTCGCCGGTTGGATTCTCCATTTTCGTCTCGTACTCACTGAAACTATCCGGTGCAAACGAATAGAATTATTCATATATTGGTGGTTGCCAATGAAATTACTATGGATATTAACATCTGGGAAATTTCCGGTAGCGAATAAAAATCGTCACCCGCTGTGACGTCGTTTTTTACGACCTCGTCGGTACGCCGTCCGAAATATCCGAACGCACCTCGACGGGTACGAGGGACGTCGTACGTCCTGATGTGAGTCCTTCCATCGATTTCACCCACGCCTCCATCTTCCGTCGTTTTCTGGTTGTATCCCGTGTACGTCCCCACCGTCGGTTTTAGTACTGTTCGCCGATAACCGTTGCACTCTGCCGGACGTGCCGGACCAGTTCGGAGCGGTACGTCGAATCCTGTAATCTGTCCACCGGGCACGCGATCGAAAGCACGCCGAGTAGATCCGTCTCGGCGCACACCGGCGCTGCCACCACGCACATCCCCGGTATCTGTTGGTTGCAGTCCACCGCGTACCCGTCGTCTCGAATCGTTCGCAATTCGCTCCACAACACGTCCGCGTCGGTTATCGTTTGTTCCGTCACCGGATCCAAGCCGTGCGTTTCGAACACCCCCTCGACGTACTCGTCGGTGTGATGCGCGAGCAGAACCTTCCCGGCGGCGTGCGAATGGAGCGGTGTTCGCCGTCCGGGATACGTCCCCAGATTGAGCGCACGCGTCCCGCCTTCGTTGTGGAGAACGACCCACCGTCCCCGTTCTTCGACGCTGACGGTCACGAGTTCTCCCGTCTCGGCGGCCAATTCCGTTGCTACCGGCTTCGCGGCGTGAAAGAGACGGCTCCGATGCTTCAACCGACTCCCCATGGCCAGAAATCGGTATCCGACCTGATACTGACCGTCCCGTCGAACGACGTAGCCGGTCGCTTGCAACGTCTTAAGGTAATCGTGTGCGGTGCTTCGTGGCATTCCCATTTGTTTCGAAACGTCGGATGGCCCGGTTACGTTTCCTTCCCACAGTAGTTCGATGATTTCGAATGCGCGGACGACCGTTTGGAGGGGGGCAGATGTTCGTTCCATACCGATGCGAACAGTGTACGCTCCCATAATCGTTCGGTTATTTCGGACGATCGGAGCGACCATCTCCGTTCCACTCGCCTGTTCGTAACGAACTGCGGTGAAGAGCGTTGAACAACAGGGTGTCGTCGTCGGGCAAAGCGACTGCCGCACCGATTTATCGATCCGCGAGAAAGTGGCTCCCCGACCGCGTCGGATCGTTTCGTACGAAACCCTGCTCGCGGAGTCGATTCGTACTCGGACGTCGTCACCGAAGTCGCGGAGAGGACGGCAACGTCAGGAGAGACGGGGTCGTTACTCCGTTTCGAGCGGAAGCGACCCGTGTTCTGTCTCGAACTCCTCGAGTAATTCCTTCTTGTTGAACTTCCCGGTGGTCGTCTTCGGAACCGCATCGACGAAGACGATTTCGTCGGGGAGCCACCACTTCGGGAATCGTTTCAGGAGGTGTTCTTCGAGATCGCCCTCGGCAACGCCGTCCGCTGTGACGTAGGCGACCGGTCGCTCCTGCCACTTTTCGTGGGCGACGCCGATGACGGCCGCCTCCTCGACCCGTTCGTGACCCATCAGTTCGTTCTCCAGTTCGAGCGAGGATATCCACTCGCCGCCGCTCTTGATGATGTCGTCGAGTCGGTCCACGACCGTGAGGTAGCCGAATTCGTCGATGGTGCCGACGTCGCCGGTCTTGAACCACCCATCGTCGGAGAACGACGACTCGGTTTTCGCCGGGCGGTCGTAGTAGCGGTCGATAAGCCACGGCGCTCGTGCCTGAATCTCGCCCTCGGATTCGCCGTCGTGCGGAACCGGTTCGCCGTCCACGGTTCGGAGGCGGAGTCGGACGCCGGGCGCTGGGATTCCCGCTTTCATCCGGAACTCGTACTGGCGCTCCTGCGGGAGCGACTGTACTTCCGTCGTATCGAACGTGTTCACCAGATGCGGTGCCGCCTCGGTCATCCCGTACCCTTGGTAAACCGGCGCGTCGTACACCTCGTCGAACCGCTCGATGAGCCACTCCGGTGGGGATCCCCCGCCTATGATGACCTTCTCCAGCGACTCGACGGTGCGGTCCGAGTGGTCTCGGAGGTAGCCGTCTATCTCTATCCACACCGTCGGAACCGCCGTGCCGATGGTCACGTCCTCGGCGTCGATGAGTTCGAGGACGGCATCGGAGTCCGTGTAGTGGCCGGGAAGCACGAGCTTCGACCCGTAGAGCGTCCCCGAGTACGGGAATCCCCAGCCGTTGACGTGGAACATCGGAACGACCGGCAGGATGGCGTCGTTCTCGCCGATTCCGAAGGTGTCGACTATCCCGTGCATCATCGCGTGGAGATACAGTTTGCGGTGGGTGTACTGGACGCCCTTCGGGAGACCGGTCGTCCCCGACGTGTAACACAGCCCTGCCTCGGTATTCTCGTCGAGTTCGGGCCAGTCATAGCTCGTCGGTTGTCCCTCGATGAACGCTTCGTAGGACGTGACCGGATCGAGCGACGTCTCCGGAACTTCCTCGGGGGCTGCGTTGACCACGTACTGCTCGACGGTGTCGATTCGGTCGGCGATGGACTCGACCGTCTCGACGAACGCTGGATCAACGAAGAGAATGCGATCCTCGGCCTCGTTGATGATCTCGATGAGGTGTTCCTCGGGGAGTCGATGGTTGGTAGTGTGGATGCTCCGCCCACTACAACTCGGCCCGTAGTACAGTTCGTAGTGTCGGTAGTTGTTCATCGCCATCACCGAGACCCGGTCCCCCGTTTCGAGACCGAACTCGTCTAGCGCGTTCGCCAGTCGGCAAATCCGCTCGTACGCGTCGCCGTACGTGTAGCGATGAATCCCTCCGTCGGGGAGTTTCGTCACGATTTCCTTGTGGTCGTACAGGTCGTTCGCCCGTTGCAGGCACTTCGTTATGGTGAGTTCGTACTCGCTCATGGTCGGTCAGCTCCGCGCCGCTTCGGTTCGAACCGGTAGAAAACACGCTCGTGGTCGGCGGGGTCGTCGATTTCGACGACTTTCAAGGCCACCGGGTCGCCGATTTCGAGGTCGTCCACGTCCGCGTCGTCGATACGTGCGGACAACCGGACGCCGTCGAGTTCGACGACGCCGACGGTGAACGGTACGTCGTCGCCCATTCCGAGCGGTGCGCCGCCCCGAACGGCCGTGAACGCGTACAATTTGCCCTCGTCTGGGAGGGCAACGTACTCCAGTTCGTCGCTCGTACACTCCGGGCAGACGACTCGCGGCGGATAGTGTCGCTCGCCGCAGTTCCGACAGCGCGTCGTCGAGAGCACCCCGGCGCGGAGATTGTCGTAGAACTCGTGGATTCGCGTGTGTTCGTCGGTCTGTAGCTCGTAGAAGTCGAGCAGTCGCGGGAGTTCGATGGTTTCCGGGAGTTCGACCGTCGTCCGCCGGTCGCTCTCGCCGTTCATCCGTTTCCCGTTCGTCCGATCCTCATTCCTCCGCGTTTCGTTCCCTTCGTCGGTCATGGTCGCTCACGCTCCAGAATCATGATGCTGTGGACGGAACCGCTCCCGCTCAAGTTGTGTATCATTCCGGTTTCGGGATCGGGGACGCGTCGTTCCGACGGCACGTCGCCCGTGAACTGCGAGTGGATTTCGAGCGCCTGCGAGACGCCCGTCGCGCCGAGCGGGTGTCCGCATCCCAACAGGCCGCCGCGCGGGTTGACCGCGATGTCGCCGTCGAGTTCGCTCCGTCCGTCCTCGATGAACTGCCCGCCGTCACCCTTCTCGACCCAGCCCAGGTCCTCGTACTCGACGATTTCGCTGATGGAAAAGCAGTCGTGAATCTCCGCCACGTCGAGGTCGCGGAGTGGATCGTCGATCCCGGCCTGCTCGTACGCGTTTTCGGCGGCGACGGTCGCCTGCGGCCACGCCGACAGCGACGGGAGGTTGTTGATGGAGTTACTCGCCATACACGACTGTCCGCTCCCGGTTATCCACGTCGCCTCGTCGGTCACCTCGCGGGCCTTTTCCTCGCTCACGAGAAGCAGTCCCGCCGCGCCGTCCGTGACGCCGCTGCAATCGTACAGACACAGCGGCGGGGAGAGGGGAAACGACTCCAGTACGTCGTCCACGCTCACTTCCTTCCGAAACTGCGCGTAGTCGGTGTGGGCGGCATGGCTCTTGTTCTTCGCGCTGACCTGCGCGAGTTGCTCGCGGGTCGTTCCATATTCGTGCATGTGTCGCTGGGCGATCATGGCGAAGTAGGGCGGCGCGTTCAACCCGTTGACGCCGTCGAACTCCCGGTCGAGGACGTTCGTCATGCTCGCCTGCGCTTCCTCGCTCGCAGATTTCGGGAGGTTCATCTTCTCGACGCCGAGGACGAGCGCCACGTCGAGTTGCCCCGCTGCGATGGCGAGCCACGCGTACCGCAGCGCCGCCTGCCCGCTCGCACAGGCGAGTTCGGTGCGGGCGATCATCGAATCCACGTCGATTCCCAATAACTCGGCGACGAGCGGCGCGACGTGCGATTGGAACGCGAACCGTTCCGGTTGGACGGCACCGACGAACAGCCCTTCAACATCTTCCGGACCGATGCCAGGAACCGCGTCGAACGTCGCCTTCCCGGCCTCCTGCGCCAAATCTTTCCACGTCGCCTGTCGCCGCCCCCACGACGTGTGGCCGCCGCCAACGATGCCGACGTTACGCGTCATCTCCACCACCGAACTCAGGGTCGCGTCCCTGTCGGAAGGCGGTGACGCCCTCCAGCATGTCGTCGGTGCTGGTCAGGAGTCCGAAGCTTTTGCTTTCGAGTGCCAGCGCGGTGTCGAGGCTGGCGTCCTGTCCCTCGTGAACGACCTGCTTTGCGATTTTCAGTGCCGTCGTCGGCCCGCCGACGAAGTTTTGGACGAACTCGTCCACGGCCGAGTTCAACTCGTCCTCCGGTACGACTCGATTGACGATTCCCCAGTCTCGTGCGCGCTCGGCGTCGATCTGGTCGCCGGTGAACAGTAGTTCTTTCGTCCGCGTCTCGCCGACGAGACGGACGAGGCGCTGGGTCGCGCCGCCGCCGGGGATGAGACCGAGATCGATTTCGGGACTCGCGAACCGCGCCGAATCGGTCGCGACGCGGAGGTCGCATGCGAGTGCGAGTTCGAACCCAGCGCCGAGACAGAAGCCGTCTATCTTCGCGATCGTCGGGCGGTCGTACCGGTACACCGTCCGAAACACGTCGTCCACGTCCATCATCTCCGTCGGCGAGGACGTCGTAAAGCCCGTGATGTCCGCCCCCGCAGAGAACGCTCGGTCGCCTGCCCCCTCGAAGACGACACAGACCACGTCGTCGCCGTCGATTTCCCGCGACAGCAGTCGGTCGACTTCCTCGAACATCTCGGGACAGAAGGCGTTGAGACGCTCGGCCCTATCGAGCGTAACCGTGAGAACGCCGTCCTCGGAGAGGTCGTAACTGACGTAGTGGAACGGACTACCCTCGCCGTGTTGGTAGAACCCTTCGCCCGCGTCCGCGCCTGTTTTTCCGGACTCGACGAGTTCGACGAGGTAATCCGCCGGGACGAATCGGCTTTCGCCCGTCTCGTCGTGGAGCGTTCGAAGTTTGTCGAGGACGGTATCGAGACCGAGTTTGTCCCCCGTCAAGCAGGTACCTTCGGGAAGGCCCGCACCCAGTCGCATTCCGATGTCGATCTCCTCCGGAGTCGTCACGTCGTTCCCGAGGAGTTTCGCCGCTTCGTTGACCATCAGCGCTTCGACGCGGAGCGTATCGAATCCTTCGCCGTCGTCGGGTTCGTACGTCGCACCGTCCCCGTCCTCGTACTGGTAGAACCCCGCTCCGGATTTCGTTCCGAGGTCGTCGCGCTCGACTCGTTCGGCGATAGGGTCGGGCGGTTTCTGCCCGGCCTCCTCGCGGAAGTGGTAGGCGATGTCGATACCGGTGTAATCGAGGAGTTCGAACGGCCCCATCGGGTATCCTCGTTCGTACACCATCGCCGCGTCGGCCTTCCGAACCGTCGTCTCGTCGGCGGCGAGCATCCGCGCGGGTTCCTCCATGAACGGGAGGAGCACGTTGTTCACCACGAAGCCGTGAACGTCCTTCCGGACGTGAATCGGCGTCTTTTCGAGCGCCTCGACGAAGTCGAACGCCGCATCGACCGTTTCGTCGCTCGTCACCTCACCCTCGATGACTTCCACGAGGTCCATCTTCACGGGCGGGTTGAAAAAGTGCGTCCCGACGACCCGTTCGGGGCGCTCGGTTGCGGAAGCGATTTCGGTGATACTGAGACTGGACGTGTTCGTAGCGAGGATGGCTCGGTCGGGTGCCGCCTCGTCGATGGTCGCAAACGTCTCCCGTTTCAACGCCATCTGTTCCGGAATGGCCTCGACGACGAGGTCGGCGTCGGCGACCGATTCTTCGAGGTCAATCGCCGTCGAGACCCTGCCGAGGACCGCCTCGGCATCCTCGTCGAGTCGTCCCTTCTTTTCGAGTTTCCCGAGCGACCACTCGATTTCCTCGTAGCCGTCCCGGACGAACTCCTGCTCGATGTCACGCAACACTACTTGATATCCGGCTATAGCCGCCACTTCCGCAATTCCGTGCCCCATGCTTCCGGCACCGAGAACGGTGACGCGGTCTATTGACTCCGATAGCATCACTCAGGATATCTGCGAGCATACGTTTCAACATTGTGGTCCGTGTAACCGAATGCCATATGGGCCATCGTCGCACCCTAATTACTCCAATCGTTCGCTGTGAGCGAACGATTCGACGCTCCGTTTCGGTCGGACGGCAGGGACGCGAAACGGGGCTATCGGGGGCCGTCAGGGCTACTGATACGCCAAGTTGACCTCCACGTCGTCCGCGGCGGCGAGGAGTCGTTCCACTAGTTCGCTTTCGCGCTCGTTTCTGGTAACTCGCCGTGCGGCGCCAGCGACCGATAGCGCGCCGCGAACTTCCCCTTCGAAAATCAGCGGGACGCCGATGGCGTGAATACCCGCGATGTCCTCCCCGTGATTGACCGCGTAGCCGCGTTCCCGGATGGTTTCGAGTTGTGTTCGCAGCGATTCCCGGTCGGTGATGGTGTTTTCGGTTTTTGCCGGGAGTCCGTGCCGGTCGATGATTCGCTCGACTTCGTCCGAGTGAAGGTGTGCCATAATCGCCTTGCCGCCGGAGTTGTGGTGGAGGTACGCCCGTGATCCGATGATCGATTCCTCGCTGATTTCGGTGTTCCCCTTCGCACCGTATAGAAACCAACTGAGGCCGTTTTCGGGGACAATCAACCAAACCATCTCGCCGGTCTCCGCCGCGAGGTCGTGGATTTGTGACTTCGCGGCATGATATAGTTCGTAGCTATCCCGAGCGTACTCGCCGACGTTCAGAAATTGGAGTCCGACGTGATAGGTGCCGTTTCGTTTCACCACGTATCCGTGCTCGGACATGGTGCTCAGATGCTTGTGGATGGAACTCTTGGCCATGTCCAACTCGCGGGCGAGTTCCGAAACGCCCGCCCCGTCCCGTTCCTGCAACTGTTCTATGATAGCGAATAGCGTTTCGTCGGATTTTATTCGCCCCGTGCCATCGATGCCTGCGCCCATAGTTGATAAACATCACGATTTATATTTAAATCTTGGCAGCCAGTGCCCTCGCTCGAACCGATTCTCGGCATGGCTGGAATCACGACGTTCTCCGTCTCTACGGGTTACCGCGAGTCTTCGAATCGAACGCATCGAAAAAGTAGTGGACGGCAGGACCGTCACCCGTAGTTCGCTATCATCGAACGAACGCCGAAATCACAGTTCGATTTTCGGTATCTGCCGTTCGCGTTCAACGTTACAATCATAGCAGCGTCATACTACTGTGAGCTCTTAGACGGCCGAAAATGGCCGATAAACCGCTCTTGTTGTCCCCTCGTGGTCATTTTGTCGTCCTCGACCTCACTCTCTTCCGAATGCAATCGTTCGTTGGCATCGAACACATGTCGTCGATCGAATCGCGAGTGTATAGCGGTCGGCTGATTGGTAGCGAGGGTGGACATTCGGTGGTGGAGGGTGAGCACTCGATAGGGAGTTCCGGAGGAGGAACGCTCGATGGTCGATTCCGTAGTAGACCTTCGTGGGTTGTGGGTTCCGTAGTGTAACGCTCGACAGCGTTCGATTCATCGAAGCGTTAGAAAGAGCGTAGCGGCGAACGGGTACATCAGCAGCATCTGGAGACGAATCGACCTGTCCCTCGATACGAAAGCGGAGACACACGCCGCACAAAGCGGGAAGACCGCCGCGATGGTCGTCAGTGGGGGAAACGTCCCGACGGCAATCAATCCTACGACGAGTGCTGAAGCGAGGAGGAACACCCCGATGCTGATCTCGTTCGCCGTGTCCGTACCGAGCGCGACCGGGACGGTTCGTTTCTCGATCGAACGGTCGAACTCGTAATCCTCCCTGTCGGTCGAAATCTTGACGGCCGAGAGGAGCACGAGGAACACGAGCGAAACTCCGATGATTCGAACCGGGAGACGGTGTGCTTGAACGAAAAACCCGCCGCCGATAGCCAACGCGATACCGACCGGATAGCCGACGGTTCCGCCGAGGGGATTCTTATCGAGATAGGGTGCGTGGAGCATCGCGAGTATCCACAGCGGGACGACCCACAGTACGGAGACGAACCCGACTGTCAGCCACAGCGCACCCAGAACGACGGCGAATCCGGTGCTGGCGACCCAAATCGACTGTCGGTTCGTTATGGCGGACAGGGCTGGCGTCTCCTCGCCGCGCAGGTGGCCGTCGACGTAGCCGTCCTTCAGGTGAGCCGTGTAGAGCGCGAGTCCGACCGCGAAAGCGTGGACCGTACCCGGAACGGCGGCGAACTCCCGGGCGAGAAGCCCCCCGAACAGCGACATCCCCACGGCGGGACCCATGAACGCGGGGTGGAGGTACGAGAGGAGTCCGCGGCCCTGTGAACGGGCGGTTTCGGCGAGCATGGGTATCGTTGCTCGAAGGCGTACAAAAATCCTCCCGTAATCGTCCTCCGACACGAGTGCAGATACCTCGCTAATCACAACAATTAATAGTCACTGTCGGTATGCTGTACCATACCGCAGATACACTATGAACTACTTAGAGGCGTTCGACCGAACCGCCCGAGTGCACACGACAGATACCGCTATCGTCACCGACGATGGTACCGAGTTCACCTACGAGGAACTCGACCGACGAAGCACCGAACTGGCGAACGCTCTCGAAGCGCGAATCCCGTCCGAGCGATGTGCGGTCCTCACGCGCAATGGGTCCGCCACCGTCGCATCGATGATCGCGGGACAGAAGCGCGGCGCGGCCACTGTCCAACTTCCGTTTCGGGGGAGTTCGAGGGAGCTAGTTTCGATGGCCGAGACGGCGGACGCGGCGGGCCTGATATTCGACGACGCGAACGCGGAGGCCGCGCTTTCGATGCTCGACGGCGGGGCGTTCGAGACCGCGATTCACGTCGGAACACGGAGCCTCGACCGTCCCGACGTGGAGTCATACGGGACCGTGCTCTCGGTTGCTCCATCCGATCGCGAGGAGGCATTGCCCGACGGAGACGAGTGCGCCGTGTTCTACACCAGCGGGACGACGAGCCAACCGAAGGCGGTCCGGTTCGATCAGGAACAAATGTGGCTCGGCGCGACGCAGGTCGTCATGGAACACGGCATCGACGAGACCGACGTCGCACTCGTGACGACGCCATGGTATCACATGGTGACGACCGACGCGTGGCTGTACCCTCACCTGCTCGCGGGGGCCACGCTCGTCCTGCACTCGCAATTCCATCCGGACGAGGCGCTCGAACTCATCGAGGAACACGACGTGACGGGGATGCTCGCCGTCCCGACGCAACTGAACGCGCTGAACGACGCGCAGGCCGACGCGAACTATGGTGTCGAATCGCTGTCGTACATCCGGACCGGCGGTTCGATAGTGACCGAGAGCCTGATCGAACGGACCGCGACACTGCTCACCGAAAACGTCTACAACACCTACGGGTTGACCGAAGGCGGACCGAATCTCGCGTTCGCCCACCCGTCCGTTCAAGCGGAGCATCCCGGAACCATCGGCAAAGAGTCGTTCGTCTGGGAGTTGCGCGTGGTCGAAGCCGCGACGCCGACCGAGCATCCGGACCCGACGGCGGTCGTTGATGCGGGCGAACGCGGCGAAATCATCGCCCGCGGTCCCGGAATGTCGACCGGGTATATCGATAACGAACGAGCCGAACGGAAGTCATACTTCGACGGGTGGGTCAGAACGGGCGACGTGGCACGGGTGGACGACGACGGATTCCTCTACGTCGTCGACCGCGTCGACAATATGATCGTCAGCGGCGGGGAGAACGTCTATCCTCGCGAAATCGAACGCGCGCTGGAGGAACACGAGGCGGTACGGGAAGTCTGCGTGTTCGGGGTGGACGACGATCACTGGGGGGAGGTAGTCACGAGCGTCGTGGTCACCGAGGAGTCGCTCGATGGGGGGTCACTCGATGCGGAGGAACTCGACGCGTTCTGCAGGAACCTCGACTCGCTCGCCGATTTCAAACGCCCGCGACGGTACGCCATTGTCACCGACTCCCTGCCGCGAACCGACACGGGAACGATACAGCGAGAGCGTCTCGTTGAGCGCCACTTCAGTTGACGCCGACTCGGACCGGAGTGTGAATACCGCTGGATCGGGAAAACGTATATCACGGTTCTCTCTCTATTGCCACCCTGTGAGTTTCAAACGAATGTTCGAATCGGACGCTATCGTGGATACTGGTACGTTCCGGACGCTATCGCGGGTTTCGATGTCCCGGACGACGGGAAACAGCGGAGACGAGGTGAACTGAAATGTACGAGCGCATCTGGACGGTGCGGTTTTCCGACGCCGACCCGTTCGGTATCGCCTACTACCCGCGTATCATCGAGGCCGTCCACGAGACCTCCGACATCTTCATGGAGGATATCGGTTTTCCGTTCTGGGAGATTTCACAGGACCACGGGTACGGTCTGCCCATTGTCGAGGTGAACTTCGAGTTCGAGAATCCCGTGGAGGCGGGCGATAAAGTTACCGTCGGACTCACGCCGTCGCTCGGCAATCGAAGCGTTCGGTTCGAGTACGTCGCGCGCTGCGACGGCGAAGTGGCGTTCTCGGGGTACGAACAACGCGTCTGCGCCCGCACCGGCAGTGAGGGTTCGATGGAACTGCCCGACGACCTCCGCGAAGCGTTGGAACCCTATGCCGACTGAGTCGGGTCTCGAACTTCGAGCAGTTCGTCGCGGACGATACGCTTTTGGGATTCCCATCGTCATGTACTACCATGGCCGAGTTCGACAACATCTACGCCGAGGAGAGTCCGTTCGTGCAGGCGCACTTCGACTGTCTGAGCTGTGGCGGAAAGCTCTGGGAGTACGCCATTCAGGGCCAGATGGTCTGTGAAGACTGCCGGTCAGTCTTCCCTTCCGACGAAGTTTTCGATGCGCAGGCGGAGTGACGATACGCGGTGTACGATTCGTCTTTTCGTGGTGATTCTGGGTTTGATGTGATCGGACCACCGAGCGGCAGATTTCGAACGTTCTCTCTGGTTCGCGACAACGAGACGTGTTTGATTGGTGTGTGATTGCAGTTACTGGAAGGCAGACCCCGAAACCCCCCGCTCGTTCGCTCCCCTGTCGCTCACGAGAACTCCCATCGTCGCTTCGCTCCTTGGTCGTCATCCACCGTCAGAGCGGAGCTCTGACGAGCCACTCGTTCACTCCGTTCACGAGGACCTCGCGCGCCGTGTCGATTGGTCGGTCTCGCACAGGGAATGTGGTGCAATGCGGCGGCGGTGCGGTTGCGGTTTCATTGCCGCTCGGTAGTTGTAATCCAAGAAAGGCCAACCAAATCTCTGCGTAACGAGCGGACAGGGGTGGTCTGCTTCGCAGCAACCGTAACTCTACACCACGCAAACACGCCTCTTCGAAGCGAACCAAATCCCCGTCGTCGCTCGTCTCCGACCACCACCAGATGGCCGTGTCCACTAGACTTATGATGAATCTGTGCGAATGTGTGACTATGGCTCAGAAGGACCCGGAGGAACTCTTAGAGCTGAGTTCCGGTACGCGAAGCATTCTGGAGGAACACGGCCTCCGCCCGCTCTGGGAGGTCGAGGACGACTTCGGGAACGTCATGGACGACCTCGAACCGGACATCTGGAAGTGGGAGGACATCCAGACCGCCATCGACAGCATCGAGGATGACGTGCCCATCGCCGACCTGCCGCCGGGATTCCAGCGGCGGGTCGCGGTTCCGATCAACACCGCGCTCGGCAACGCCATCTCGAACACTATCTACGTCGGGGTGCAGACGGTTTCGCCGGGGGAGACCGCCCCGTCGCACCGCCACTCGGCGAACGCCCTGCGGTTCACCATCGACGGTAACGAGGAGATGAAGACGGTCGTCGCGGGCGAGGAGTTCCCGATGCGCGACAACGACCTCGTCACGACGCCGCAGTGGGAGTGGCACGACCACGTCAACGACTCTGACGAGACAGCCGCATGGCTGGACGTCCTCGACCTCCCCCTCTTCTTGGACTCGCTGAACAAGCGACAGGTGTTCGAGAATCACGAACTCGAACGCCAACCCGTGACCAAAACGCAGGGCTACTGGGACTCCCAATACGGTCGCGGCCGCCCCGCCGATCAGCAGTCCGACGGTTCCATTCCGGGACCGTTCGAGGGCGTCCGCGAGGCGACGCCGCCGTACCGCTTCGGGTGGGACGAGATGCTGGAGACGCTCCGCCAGCGGTCCGACAACGACGAACCCGACCCGCATGACGGGTACAGTCTCGCGTACGTCAATCCAGCGACGGGGGACCAACCGCTGTTCCCGACGATGTCCTTTCGCGCGCAGTTGGTGAACGAAGGGCCGACGGACCCGCACTTCCACAACGCGACGGAGGTGTACTTCGTCATCGAGGGCGAGGGTGCGACCCACGTGGACGACGAGGCGCTGGAGTGGGGCAAGTGGGACATCTTCGTGGTGCCGCCGGACGCGACTCACCACCACGAACCCGACGACGAGGCGATTCTCCTCGGCATGACCGACCGACCGGTGTTCGAGGCGTTCAACTTCTACGCCGAGGCACAGCCCTCGTAGATGTAAAAAAGACCTCGTTTTCTCGTTCAGTACTGGCCGACTGAGGTCGGCGGACTGCCGTGCGGGCCGTAAGGTGCGTCGTCGAGCCACTCTCCGGCGCGCTCCCAGTGGTCGGAGGCGGCCGCCGCGAGGCGCTTTTTCGCCTTGGTGACCGGACTGTCCCCTTGGAGGTATTCGAGCGCCTGCCCGGCGGCATCCTTGTTCCAGGCTGCGGACCGCTCGCGTAGCGCGGCGTACTGCTCGACTTCGGCCCGTCTGACCGAATCGACGTTCGACTGCAATGCGACCGTGATGGCGGATGCCGCCGCGTCGGCGTCCGCGATACCGGAGTTCATCCCCCGCGCGCCGAACGGGGCGAACAGGTGTGCCGCCTCGCCCGCGAGCAGGACGCGACGGTGGTCGTCGATGAACCTGTCCGCGGTAACTTGGAGGAACTGGTAGGTCGATACCCACGAGACGCGGTCGCGGTAGCGTTCGCCGAGCGTCGTCGCCACGAGGTTGCTAATGACGTCGTCGTTGGCGAGACGCTCGGGGTCGTCGGTCTCCTTGCACTGGATATCGACCCGCCAACCGCCCTGAAACGGGACTAGCAGGACGTTTCGGCCGTCAACGGTCGGGTGGTCGTAGTGGAACACCCGCTCAAGTCGTCTCGGATTTTCGGGGTCCTCCTCCACGTCGGCGATGACGAACGAGTTCTTCGACTCCTCGCCGTCGAACTCGGCCCCGATTTGCTTGCGAACGGTCGAACCGGCACCGTCGGCACCGACGAGATAGGACGCCTCCCATTCGTCGCCGTCCTCCGTCTCGACGCGGACGCCGTCGAGGGACGACTCGACCGTTTCGACGGGAGAATCCCAGTGAACTTCGACGCCCGCGTCTTCGAGCGCTTCGAGCATGTAATCCTCCGTCCACACCTGTGGGAGACTGGTGAAGTGCGGTAGTTCGCCGGAGCCACCGGGATTCGAATACGTCCGTTCGAACACTTGTTTGCCGCGCCAGAGCGTCCGTCTCGTCGGCCAGACGATTCCCTCATCGGCGAGCTTTTTGCCCAACCCCGGACTGTTCTGTTCGAGGGTGTGAAGCGTCGCGCCGTGGATGTATATCGCCCGGCTACCGGGTCGTTCTCGGTCCTGCGGATCTGCTTCGAGGATCGTAACCGGAACGCCACGAGCGTGCAACGCGAGTGCGGCGGTCATCCCGGTCGGACCGGCACCGGTGACGATTACTGAAGACTCACTGCCACTTTCGTCGGAACCCATTCTACACCTAACGACGGATTCGCCCTATTAGTTAGTTTCCTTGTCGGAGACTCTCACATCCAACGACTGCGCGTTATATTCGGATTTCCAACGCAATCTTTTATGTGTACGCTGAACGGATATGGTTCCATGCGATTCGTCCACTTCGACGGCGACCGACTGGGACTGCTCACCGACGACGGGACCGGTATCATCGACCTGACCGAGCGATTGGGCATCGAGTCGCGTGACCCGCTGCTCGAATACATCCGCGGCGAGTACGACGCCAGCGAGTACGCGGACGCATCCCCCGACCACGACCGGGACGACGTCGAACTCAACTCACCCGTCCAGCGACCCGGCAAGGTCATCGCCGCCCCGCTGAACTACGAAAACCACATCGAGGAGGCGTTAGCCGACCGCGATATCACCACCGAGGAGTGGTTTACCATCGAGGACAAGGGCTACTTTCTGAAGGCTCCGTCGAGCGTCGTCGGCCCGGACCACGGTATCGAGTTGCCGTTCGCTGACCGACGCACCGACCACGAAATCGAACTCGCGTTCGTGATGGACGACGACGTCAAGGACGTTCACGCGGACGACGCGTGGGACCACATCTTCGGCTACACCATCCTGTTGGACATCTCAATTCGCGGCGACCAGGACCGGTCGAACCGGAAATCCTACGACACGTTCACCGTCATCGGCCCCTGCGTCGTGACGCCGGACGAAATCGGCGACCCGCAGGACCTCGAAATGGAACTCCGACTCAACGGCGAGACGCGCCAGCAGGAGAACACCGGCGACATGGTGTACACCTGCGCCGACATCGTCCAGTACGCGTCCATCGGGTCGACTGTCGAGGCGGGCGACGTTATCACGACGGGAACGCCCGAGGGCGTGAGCGCACTCGAAGACGGCGACACCGTGGACGCCGAAATCGAGAACGTCGGTTCGATGAGCGTCGACGTCACAGGCAGCGACGTTCGATTCGAGGACGTGGACGTTCAGAAGGGCGGCCAGAACTGACTGCTAGAAGTATGATCGCTGTCAAGGTTCTTGGTCGAGGCTTGCACCTCCCGGTACCCCGAACATTATTTGTGGTATGTTCTCAATAGGCGGGTATGCTATTTCCGCAACTGTTCAGGCAATCGGTGGCGCGGACGCCGGACACCGTTGCCATCGTGAACCTCCAGTCCGGACGGGAGTTCACGTACCGAGAACTGGCAGACCAGGTTTATTCGCTCGCCAATGGACTGCGCGAGCGCGGCATCGGATGTGGGGACAGGGTCGCCGTCTGCATGGGAAATCGACCGGAGAACGCGATGGTGTTCCTCGCGACGCAGTTCGTCGGGGCCGTCGCCGTCCCGTTCAACTTCCGGGTGGCTCCCGGCGGCGTCGAATATCACGTCGCCGATTCGGACGCGGACGTGCTACTGTACGACGACTTGTCGCGGGAGGCGGTGGAAGCGGCCGTCGACTCGCTCGATTCCGGCCGAATCTACGTCGGAGACGACCCGCCGTCGGGAACGACGGCGTTCGATTCGCTGCTGGACGCGTCGGCGGACGAACCGGAAATCGTCCCGTCGAGCGAGGACCCGAGCGTCATCCTGTACAGTTCGGGGACGACCGGCGACCCGAAGGGAATCCTCCTCGACCATCGAGCGACGACCGGGCGAACGCTCGTCAACGCGATGGGCCAGCGGTACTACCTCGGCGAGACGCTCATCGGCGTCATGCCGCTGTACCACACCGTCGGACTGCACGGCGTCCTGTGCGCCGCGTTGAGCGTCTCCGGAACCTACCTCTGTATGCCGGAATTCGACCCCGAACGCTGCGTTCGGTCGATTCCCGAGTGGAACGTCAGTGCCCTCCACGAAGCGCCGACGATATTCAACCAGTACCTCGAAACCGACGCGATAGACGAGGCGGACGTCAGTAGCGTGCGGGCCGTGGGGTATTCGGGCGCGCCGATGAGTTCGAACCTCTTCGACCGCGTCGTGGATGTCTTCGACCCGGAGCACATCACGAACCAGTACGGCACGACGGAGGCGTTCGGAACGACCGCACACGCCGCGTTGGACGGCGACGATAACCCGGCGATGACCGGCCCGGCGAATCTCTTCTACGAGGTGCGAATCGTCGAACTGGACGGGACACCGGACGATGTGGTCGAACGCGGGACGGAAGGTGAACTCATCGTCAACACCGACTCCCCGCTCGCGTTCGACGGCTACCTGAACAAGCCGGAGCGAACCGCCGAGGCCGTCCGCGACGGCTGGTTCTTCACCGGCGACGCGGCCCGTCGGACCGAGGACGGAAACATCGTCCTCACCGGCCGCGCCGACGATATGCTCATCAGCGGCGGGGAGAACATCCACCCCGAGAACGTGGAAGATGTCCTCGTCTCCCACCCGAAAATCCGGGACGTCGGCGTCATCGGCGCACCGCACGACAACTGGGGCGAAATCGTGAAGGCGTACGTCGTCGCGGACGACGGGTTGTCGGCGGCGGAGTTGGACGACTGGTGCCTGCGAAACGACGACCTCGCGGACTTCAAGCGTCCCCGCGAGTACGCGTTCGTCGACGAACTCCCCCGCAACCCGAGTGGCAAGATACTGCGATACGAACTCCGAGAGTTGGAGTGACGTTCGCCCACGTCTCTTGTATGGCTTGTCACCATGACACGTCCCCGATGGATTTATCTCTCGACCGTGCGTGTTCGAAACAACGGTGGTAAGAAGCCATGGCCAACGACAGTAGCGCAACGGTGTCGACCGGACCGAACCGAGGGCGGGTCTCACAGGAGGATCTCGACGTCGGACGCTTTCGAATCCTCGCTCCCGACGGTTCGTACGATTCCGACGAGGTTCCGAGCCTCGACGACGAAGCGTTCTGCGACCTGTACCGATGGATGCTCGTCGAGCGGACGTTCGATGAACGGATGGTAAAGCTCCAGCGGCGCGGACAGGTCGGGACGTTCGGTTCGGGCCGCGGACAGGAGGCGAGCATCATCGGGTCCGGATACGCGCTCGAACGCGACGATTGGTTGCTCGGGATGGGACGCGAAGCGGGCGCGATGTTGCTCCAAGGGCTACCGATGCGGGACCTGATCCTGTTCTGGCGTGGCGTCGCGGACGCGAACCGGGAACTGGCGAAACACGACCAGATGATAGCCATCTCCATCGGCGGACACCTCCCTGTCGTCACCGGTGCCGCGTGGGGAATGAAACTCTCCGACAGCGACTCCGTCGTCGCGGCGTACTTCGGCGATGGAGCGAGCAGCACCGGTGCGGTCCACGAGGCGGTGAACTTCGCGGGCGTGCTCGACGCCCCGGCGGTGTTCTTCTGTCAGAACAACCAGTACGCCATCTCGACGCCGTTCGAGAAGCAGACGAACGCCCGCTCACTCGCACAACGAGCGGTCGGGTACGGAATCGACGGCATTCGCGTCGACGGAAACGACGTGCTGGCCGTGTACGAGGCGGTCTCCGAAGCGCGCGACGCCGCCCGCAACGGGAACCCGACGCTGGTGGAATCGGTGACGTACCGTCTCGACGCGCACACGACCAGCGACGACCCGAGTCGATACCGCGACCAGTCCGAGGTGGACCAGTGGGAGGAGCGAGACCCGCTCACGCGGTACGAGTCGTTTCTGCGCTCGGAAGGGCTGTGGGGGGATATCGACCGGGAAGCACTCGTGGACGACATCGACGACGAGTTCGACGCCGCGCTGGCCGCCGCGGACGAGTACGAGGAGCGGAGCGTCCGCGAGATGTTCGAGTATCTGTACGCCGAACTGCCGCCGTCTCTTCGGCGGCAACTGGCCGAGTTCGAGGCGTTCCTCGAAGCGCGACCGGACGCCGACGATCACATCGAACAGCGGCCCAAGGGGTGACCGAACATGCAAGAAACCATCGTCGGCGCAATCAACGACGCGTTACACGGCGAAATGGCGGACGACGACCGCGTGTTGGTCTTCGGCGAGGACGTCGCGGAGAGCGGCGGCGTCTTTCGCGCCACCGACGGACTGAAGGACCGATTCGGCGGCGAACGGGTCGTCGACACGCCGCTCTCGGAAATCGCCATCGTGGGCGGTGCTGTCGGACTCGCGGCGTACGGCTTCCGCCCCGTCGCCGAGATACAGTTTTCGGGCTTTCTCACCCCGGCGTTCGACCAACTCGTCACGCAGGCAAGCCGAATGCGGTGGCGAACTCGCGGCGAATGGACCGCGCCGCTCGTCGTTCGGACGCCGTACGGCGCGGGGGTCAAGGCGCTCGAACATCACTCGGAGAGCCTGGAAGGCGCGTACGGTCACGTCCCCGGTTTGAAGGTCGTCGTTCCGAGCACGCCGCGCGATGCCAAGGGACTCCTCATCGCCGCGATACGCGACCCGGACCCCGTGTTGTTCATGGAACCGAAACACGTCTATCGGTCGTTCCGCGGGGAGATACCCGAGGAATCCTACGAAGAACCGCTCGGAACGGCCGCCGTGCGGCGCGAAGGGTCGGAACTGACCGTCATCTCGTGGGGCGCGATGATGCGACCGACGATGGAGGCCGTGGCGAACCTCGGCGTCGATGCCGAGATTATCGACCTCAGAACGATTTCGCCGCTCGACCACGAGACGGTCGTGGAGTCGGTGAAAAAGACCGGCCGAGCGCTGGTGGTGCACGAAGCGGCCCGGACGGGCGGGTTCGGTTCCGAACTCGTCGCTCGTATCAACGACGACGCGCTGTACCACCTCGAAGCGCCCGTCGAGCGCGTTACCGGGTTCGACGTTCCCGTCCCGTTGCTCTCGATGGAGGACTACTACCTTCCGAATCCGCCCCGCATCGAGGAGGGTATTCGACGAGTTCTCGACCACTGAGTCGAGTCGGGAATCGATTTTTTCGACGTGACTACGGCAGGAGTCCCAGATAGTTCGCGACGTGTGCGAGGATCGCCGCGGTCGGAATCAGAATCGCCGTGCGAAGCGCGAAGATGACGATGAGGTCGCGGAATCGAACCGGGATGTCGTTGAACATGTCCATCATCATCGGGGCCGACGCGGCGAAGAAGATGATCTGGGAGATGGACACGATGGTGACGAAAAAGCGGGCCATCGCGCTCGTCTTCGCGACGACGGCCGCCGCCGACACCTGCTCGATACCGCTGATGAGTATCGCGGACGCGACCTGATTCGATTGTGGAATGCCGAGACCGGCGATGACGACGCCGAGCGGTGCGGAGACCACCCGAAACACGTCGGTTTGGGAGATGACGAGGAGCGTCACCGTGCTGATGGCGACGACCGTTCCGAGCGTTATCGCCGTCACTTTCAACCCGTCGATCAGTCCGGTAACCGCCGTGGAGAGGATGCGACCGTTCTCCGCTTCGTCCAAGGCCTTCCCCACGGCGAACCGACCGTAGTCGGTCGGGGTGCCGGTGAACGAGGGTTCCGGCGAAGGCTCGGCGATGTACTCCTTGGGAATGTTGCTGAGAGGCGGCACGCGGACAAGGATGACCCCGCAGAGTAGTACGGCGATGCCCCACGACACCAGAATGAGCGGGAATATCTGCAGGAGACCGACCGTCGAGACGACGACGCCGACGAACCCGATACTCACCGGCGCGAAGCAGGTGGCGATGACGAACACGTCGCGCTTGTGGTAGCCGCCGCGGTGAAAGACGTTGTACGTCACGTAGTAGCCGACCGTGAACGCGCCGATCCAGGAGGCGAGCGAGTCGAGTGCGGCACGTCCCGGCAGTCGAAACGCCGGTCGCATGACGGGTCGCGCCAGCGTGCCGACGAATTCGAGGCCGCCGAGTTCGACGAGCAGGTTCACGAACACCGCCCCGAGCGGGATGATGACGACGATGCTCATGACGATTTTCCCCCAGACGAGACCACCGACGAGGTCGGTGTGCAACATATCCGGACCGACGTCGAAAAACAGGAGGAACGCCACGAAGATGCCGAGAATCCGGAGGAGCCAGAAGAGGGGCGTCGTCTTCCAGTAGTCGAGGTCGAATCGTTCGACGGTTCGGTCGTCCAACGCGACGGTTCCCCGGTCCTGGAGTTCCGCGACGAGCGAGAGGGCACCTCCGGCAGTTATCAACGCTAGCCCGGCGACGCTGGTGAGGGTGGGAAACGCTCCCGTGATGAATCCGGCGGCGATGTCGAACGGGACGGTGATCTGGCCCTCCCACGAAACGGGAACGAGGAAGAAGAACACGCCGAGGCAGAACGCGAACAGGAATCGCAACACCGGAATCGTCTCGAACGAACCCGTTTCAGCGTCGTGAATCGTCTTTGCTTGCCCTTGGTCTTCCTCCCGTTTCCAAGTCCGTTGGCTAGATGACTGCCAAGGCTTCTGGCCGAACATAGTTTTAAATCGTGAGGGATGTAGAAAAATGTTGTACGTTGGCGTGTGACACTTTTCGCTCGATGGACGATTATCGAACGATCGACGAAATTAGGTCGGCGGACGTTCATACGGTCGACCATGCAGGAGAAATTCGAGGGGAGGTCTCCTATGACCGCCGAAAGCGCGTTCGTTTCGAAGATGGCGTACCTCGTCGGCGACGTCACCGTCGGGGAACGGTCCAGTCTCTGGCCGTTCGTCTGCTTGCGGGGGGACCGCGGTCCCGTCCGCGTCGGCGCGGAGACGAACGTCCAGGAGTTCACGATGTTGCACGGGGCCACGTTGGGCGACGAGGTGACGGTCGGACACGGCGCTGTCGTCGATTTTGCGACCGTCGAGGACCACTCGCTCGTCGGGATGCAGAGCGCCGTTCTCGGCGGTGCGACCGTCGAATCGAACTGCATCGTCGCGGCGAACGCCGTCGTGTTGCAGGACCAAGTCGTTCCGGAAGGCCATCTGGCGTACGGAACGCCCGCCGAGATCAAACCGCTCACGGACGAACAGTTGGAAGAAATATCGAACACGCACGAACACTACGTTGACCTCGGTCAACGGTTCCGCGGATAGTTGACGGCGTTAGACGCGGTTGAACATCGAACCGAGACCGAAGTCCGGAACGCGGATTCCGGAAGGGTGATCGTCCGATTACGACGACGATGAAGGGGGTTCGATTGGGGTAACGTAGCCACTCGCATCGACGAAGCACCACAATCATCGATTGTCGTAGAAACACAGGAATAATTCGAATATCAGAACTTACGAAAGGGGACGGATAATTCGATAAAACCGGATAGTACGACGGAACACTTCCCTACCGTTTCTACAATTTCCTATAAGTCAACGTTTTCTGGATTATTACTTCCAAATTACTAAAATAAAAATGTAGCGTATTTCTATGGATGTGTGACTCTACCACCATCTCTCTATCGATGTTCGTCGTGTTCGACCCGTATTCGTGCGCTGTTCGTATTCCGCTACGGATTTCACGGGTGTGACGCCCCAATTTTCTACAATAGGTAACTAAGCTATTGAATCTGAGCTACCTATTGTAGCTCAGGCATCTACTTACGGCAACTTTATATCCTCTCGGTAGGATGGCTCTTTTAACCGTCGAAACGAGCGTACGAGTCATAATAGGTGGCTGTTGTACCTGAGCTACCTACCAAAAATCGCGACGGCTGGGTAAAACAAAATGGGAGCTAGCATAGACACTCCACGCGCCGTAAGCGTGGTCATCCTGAAGGGCGGCGTCGGCAAATCAACGATTTCGATGAACCTCGCGCGACAGCTTTCCGAACGCGGTCGCGTCCTGTTCGCGGACCTCGATCCGAACGGCCACGCGACCAACGGTCTCGGCTTCGGGACCGTCTATCGGGGGGAGACGAACCTCGGGGACGTTATCCTCGACAACGGGGACGCGACCGTCTCCGACCTGATCCAGGAGACGGAGTTCGGGTTCGATCTCCTTCCGTCGTCGGATTCGCTCGAAGACGTGGAAAAGGACCTCGCGGGGGCATTGCAGGGCTCCGCACGGGTGAAGACGAAGATCGTCGACCCACTGCTCGGCGAGCGGTACGACTACATCGTGTTCGACTGTCCGGCCTACCCCGGCATGCTCAACAACAACGCGTTGGTCGCCTCGGGCAACGTCATCATCCCGCTCGAACCCGGATCCAGTTCCATCGGCGGATACAAACGCACGATGGAGCGACTCATCACCCCTTCCCGAGAGTATATCGACATCGACGTGCTCGCGTTGGTCCCGAACAAACTCCGCGAACGGATCGATCACCGAACGGAAGACCGCGAACTGCTCGAAAACCTCAACACCGCCGACGCGACGGAGGGAAAAGTCCCGAACTTCGCGCGTATCACGGCCGACCAGTTCGATGCCATCGATAATGGAGAGATGAAACCCCCGAAACCCGGAATCCGATACAGCGCAGCGCTTTCGAAATCGTTGAAAGCACAGCAGCCACTGATGGATTACGACCCCGACAACAGCCAACTCGAAAACTTCGACGAGTTGGCCACCATCGTCGCCAACGGAGGTGTCGAACGATGACCGATGCGAACCCGTTCGACGATTTGGGAGCGGTCGAGGACGACTCGGACGACACGGTCGAGGGTTCGAACGAACCCGTCGTCGAATCCACGGACGCCCCCACCTCGCCGGAGTCATCGTCGGACCAGGGGTCGGACCGAACGGAGGAGTCGTCCGCCCCCGTCTCGGGGCCGTCGTTCGACTATTCCGAAGTTCGCCAGCGCCCCCTCTATGCGCGCGGCGAGACGTGGGACGAGTTCGAGGACGCGATCGGCATCTCCGTCGTCCCCGAACTCCGTCGGGAGGGTATCCGCGACGAGGAAAAGCGTGAGATTCACGACGCCGTCCTCTCGCTCGCGGCCGAGGAGCCGGAACGGATCGTCGAACTCATCATCGAGCGACGGCGCGACCCGGAGCGATAGTCAGGCGGGATTCGTCGCCTTTAGCGAAAACGTGAACGGTAGCTCGTATTCTATATCGGGAAGTCGCCATCGGTCGTCGTCGTCCGGTTCCATGGCTTCGAACCGACCGAACGTGGCCCACGGGTGTTCGTGGAGGAACTCGATTCTGAGGCCCGCATCGATCAGCGCGGTGACGATGTCCTCCATCGAGTGCGAGAATCCGTGCGAGCGCTGATTTTCCAGGCCGAAGTCCCACCCGGCGTAGCTACCGTCGAACTCCTCGGTGACCGCCTCGGTGTTGAAGTAGGGATGTGCGACCTGCAAGCTCTCGGCGGTGCTTTCGTACGCGAAAGGGTTCGTCAGCGGATGTCCGTCCGCGATGTAGAACGTCCCGCCGGGTTTGAGGTGGGTGGCGACGACGTCCGCCCATCGTCCCAAATCGGGAAGCCAGTAAATGGTGCCGTAGGAGGTGAACACCACCTCGAAGGTCCCGTCCAGATTCGACGGCAGTTCGTAGACGTCGCTCTCGACGAACCGCGCCCGTTCCGGCGTGAGGCCGATTTCGTCCCGCAACTCGCGTGCGGTCTCGATGGCGGTCGGCGAAAAATCGACGCCCGTCGCGTGGGCCACACCCTCGTTCCGCACCCACGAGAGGGTGTCCATCCCGAAGTGACATTGGAGATGTAACAGCCTCCTGTCGGCGATATCCAACTCCTCCCGTTCGAGTCGCCGAAGCGACGACTCACCGTCGAGGAACGCCTCGACGTCGTAGAAGTCGGTTTCCGGATGGTGTTCCGCGAGTTCGTCCCAGTGATCGCGATTCTCCTCGATGTATTCGTGATGGTCCATACGGAGGATGTCGCCGTCGCTCGCATCAATGTATTGCATATGTGTTACCAATTGGTTCTCGGAGCGGGTGAGAACCCTCGGACCCGTCCGAGTACCGACCGGAAGCGGCGTCGATTTCCCCTCGGGAAGCTCATTCGGCGAGACCGAGGCGCTCGAACTGCGTCTCCGGCGCGCCGAGTTCCGCCATGGCATCGCGGAGGACGTCGCGCAGTTCGCCTTCGACGTCGGTCGCGTCCCCGGCGAGGTTCGTTCGCTGTCGGGGGTCGGTCCGAACGTCGAACAGCATGGGTCGATCGTGCTGTTCGTACGACTTTCCGGCGTAACGCCATACGGGAGACTCGCTGTACGGGAGGAACTCACCGGCGTCGGCATCGTGTTTCGGTGTGACGGGGGTGAACCACGAACGGGGGTTCATCATCGTCGTCGAGTAACAGTCCGTGGGAACGTCCCCGTCGCACGGATGGAGGTAGGTGTGTTCGCCGTCCGTGACGTTTACCGACGACCCCCAGTAGCCGTACAGTGCCCAGTCCCGGTGTCGCTCCGTCTCGCCCATCAGGAGCGGGTACAGGCTCCGACTGTGAGTCTGCCCCGGTATCTCCACATCGAGCGCGTCGAGCACCGTCGCGTACAGGTCGACGGCCGACGTGAGTTCCGACACCCGCTCGCCCATTCGCGGACTGTCCGGGTGCCAAATCATCAGCGGGGTTCTGGCGAGAACGTCGTACACCGGCCCGTCGTTTTTCCCGATCCAGCCGTGGTCGCCGAGGAGGAATCCGTGGTCCGACGTGACGACGACCATCGTCTCGTCCCACAAGTTCTGCTCATCGAGCGCGTCGAGCACGTCCCCGAACTGGTGGTCGACCATCGTCACCTTCCCGGCGAACTGCGACCGAAGGAAGTCGAGTTGTCGCTCGGTCAGTTCGCTCTGCCCGCTGTCGACTCTCCCGTAGTGGGGCCAAATGGGCAAGTCGCCGTCGCGGGGGTCCTCGTCCGTGTACATCGACGCGTACGGCTCCGGACAGTGGAACGGTTCGTGCACGTCGAAGCTGTCCACGTTACAGTACCACGATTCCCACTCCTGATTCCGTTCCAGCCAGTCGGTGACCGACGAGAACACCCGCGGCGCGAAGAAGTCGTCCACCGACTCGAACTCATCGACGTTTCGAGCGTACTGGTTTCGGTTTCGAAACCGGAGCGAGTCGGGGTGGGTGCTGGCCGCTCCGGCGAGTCGTCCGCGCATCCGGTCGTCCGGTTCCTTCGGAACGGTTCGCCACGCGTCTATCTCCTGCCCTCGAACGAACGAAAAACCGTTATAGTCCTCGTAGTAGCCGTGGCTCCCGTGTTGGAAATAGTGGTAATGGTCGGTTATCAGTTCGGTCAGGGTGCCGTTCTTCCGGAGCAGTTGGGGAAGCGTCGCGTCGAACGGCTCTATGGGTCCCCAGGGCCGCCAGAGAAACTCCTGTGTCCCCGTCTGCCACTCCCGCCGGGTGGGCATGCACGGGAGACTCCCGGCGTAGTGCGTGTCGAAGACGGCCGCTTTCTCCGCGAATCGGTCGAGGTTGTCCGTCTCGACGTCGTACCCGACGACGGCCGGTTTCTTGCTGTATGCACCGAGGAAATCGCGGCGGAGACTGTCGATGGAGACGAAGAGAACGTTCATCGGTCCTCCGTCTCACGTCTACTACCGTCGAGCAGTTCCTCGTGGTCGTCGCCGTCCCTGAGGGTTCCATCGACCACCAGAAACGGCCGCGCATAACAGATACCGCAGTGTTCCAGGCAAGGATGTTCGTCCGCGCCGACTTCCCGTAACCGGCATCGTACGTCCTCCTCGACGTTTCTCAGGCAGTATTCGACCGTCGGAGACATGCCCCGTGATTGCTCATCCGTTTCGATAAAGACTCGGGTGGTCGAAGTGACCCGATCCGCGTGGGAAATGCGACTCGGCTTTCGCGGTCACGGTTGAACGCCTACTTCGTTTTCGGGTATTCGGAGTGGTCCTCGTCGTACCGCCCCGTTTTCACGTCGTAGATGTGGAACAGGTAAAGACTCACGGCTCCGAATATGCCTGCCCCTGCCCAGAACAACGCTGGCGGCCCACCGTGGCCCGTGGTCGGAACGTACGGGTACGAGAGCGACTGTTTCTTCACGATGGTCTTCCCGTCCGGCATGATGCCGGAACCGACGTCGTCCGGAATCTGCGTTTTCTCCGCCGGACCGCCAGGGCTTCCGCAGACGATGCGGCCAACCATGCCGAGGGTCTTGTGCGGAATGCAGTAGTAGTCGTACGTCCCTTCGGTGGTGAACTGGTAGTCGAAATGTCCTTGGTTGATGACGCCGCTGTCCCACGACTTCGCTCCGTCGGGAATCAGTGACGACGACGAGTTGGGATTGTTCTTGGAGTACGACGTCGTCGAGTGGCCTCCCGACTCGATCACCCAGCGGACGTAACTGCCCTTCTCGACGTACAATCCGACGGGGTCGAAGTAGTAGCTCGATCCGCTCGTCACCATATCCACGACGTACGGGTCGGATTTGCTTCCGCTTCCTCGCCGAGGATTGGCACCGTTTCCCGACCCCGAATCGCCGGAATCCTGGGCGGCGACGGTTCCAGTCGCCCCGGCCGCTCCGGTACCGAGACCGGCGATGAACGTTCTTCGTTTCATACTCCATCGACGGTTTGCGTGAGAACCGTCGTCTCCCCCTTTCCGTCGTTCGTGCTTGTTGCGTACATCCATGTCCCCCCGTGGACCGCTCGTCGTCGGTGTATCGTAAGCGGTCTCATCAGAGACATACTATCCGGTCGTCAAAAAGCGTAGTGGTGCCGATTTCGACATACTGCTCGTCCGTGATTAGGGGACGAATCCAGCAGTGATCGCATCTCCTTTCGAGTTTACGACCGCATCGTCATCGATGAACTGATCATTTGCATCAACCAATAATCGAGCCAGTAGCTGATGCCATTTGCATCGAGCGCACCGTCAGTAAAACGTCGATTCTTTCCCGAAGGGTGCTAGGGGATCTCGATCCGACCCGATCCTTCGGTGCGTGCCTTCCAGTCGCCTCGAATCTGTATTGCGACATCGAGTTTATGAAATCTTCAAACTCCTTCGAGGATCGGTGGCCGAGACGTTCCGCACTCTACCTCGGCGGTTCGTCGGTTATGCAACGAGGTTACGAGACGTCTACGAAACGACAGCGCGTAGCACCCGTCGAATTCGCACCCGCAGAATCGAACGTTTGCAGTTCGACTCCCATCCGGATCGGAGTGTTACCGGAATTCCACGTTCCGATGCTGGGGTCCGTTCCGACGAAGAAACAGCAACTGGACGATCACCCACGTCGTGATCGAGAGGGCGATCAGAACGACGAACCCGACCATCCCGGACAGGGGGAGCAACCAGTGATACGCTGCCACGATCACGAACGTCAACCCGAGGTGGATCACGGGCATCAGCACGTCGTCCGTCCGCAGATTCATCGCTGTTCCTCCTCGTATATCGGCGTCGCTTCGGACTCGTGATCGAACGCTTCCGGCGCGTATCGATCCACCGACCGATCATCGACTCGGATATCCGACCCTTCTTCGAACTTATCGACGTGAATGCACGACACCTCATGTGATGCCTTCGCTCCCGATACTTGTTCGAGGGATGGGTCTCGTGATTGACATTCCGGCGTTGCCATGGGACAACGCGGGTGAAACGAACACCCGGATGGGGGGTCTATCGGGGACGGAACCTCTCCAGACAGCGCTTCCCGCTTCCGGGCGAGCGTCGGATCCGGTTCGGGAATCGCACGAATGAGCGACTTCGTGTAGGGATGTTGTGGGCTCCTGAACAACGACTCCGTGTCGCTGACCTCCACTATCTCACCGAGATACATCACCGCGACCCGGTCACACACATGACGAATAACGGACAGATCGTGTGCGATGAACAGTATCGTGAGGTCGTACTCGTCCTGAAGATCCGTGAGAAGGTTCAATATCTGCGCCTGAATCGAGACGTCTAGTGCGGAGACAGGTTCGTCACAGACGAGGAAATCCGGCTCGACTGCCAGCGCTCGTGCGATCCCGATCCGTTGGCGTTGCCCGCCGGAGAACTCGTGCGGGTATCGGTTGGAGTACCCCGATGGGAGTCCCACTTGTTCCATCAGTTCTCGAACCCGTTGCGTTCGTTCCCCGGCGTACAATCCGTGGATCTTCATCGGCTGACGGATGATCTGATCGACCGTCTTTCGACGGTTGAGACTGGATGCGGGGTCTTGGAACACGATCTGCATCCGCTTTCGGAATCGCTTCAACTCCCGTTCGGAAAGGGAAGTGATGTCCGTTCCGTCGAACGTGACAGTGCCTGCGGTCGGTTCGATCAGTCTGAGTAGACTCCGTGCCGTCGTCGATTTCCCCGAACCGGACTCCCCGACCAGGCCGAGCGTCTCTCCCTGCTGGATATCGAACGAAACGTCACGTACCGCTTTTACCTCCCGGGTCGACCCGAGCAGTCTGTCGATGACGCCGTCGTTCTGAACGAACTCCTTTCGAAGATCCGCCACTCGGAGGAACGATTCCTCGGTGTCGTCAGTCATCGGCCACCTCCTCGCGCGAAGCGATTACGTCGTGTGCGCCGTATCCTCGGGCATGGATGCACGCCGCTTCCCGTCCGGGTTCCACCGTTCGTAGCTCCGGGTCGTACGTCCGACATTCCTCGGTCGCGTGGACGCAGCGGGGGGAGAACGAACACCCCGACGGAAGTGCGGTGAGGTTCGGAACCTGTCCCTCGATGGGCGTCAGTCGGCTTCGACCCCCGCGAACGCGCGGGATCGAGCGCATCAATCCGCGAGTGTAGGGATGGCGTGGGTTCTCGAACAGCGCATCGACGGTGGCTCGTTCGACGATACGGCCCGCGTATGCGACCGCGACGCGGTCACAGGTACCGGCGACGACGCCGAGGTCGTGCGTGATGAGGATGATGCTCATCCCGTACTTCTCTTGCAGGTCGTCGAGTACCTCGAAGATTTGCGCTTCGATGGTCACGTCGAGCGCCGTCGTCGGTTCGTCGGCGATGAGCACATCCGGGTCACAGGAAATCGCCATCGCCAGGAGCGCACGCTGCAGCATCCCGCCCGAAAACTCGTGCGGATAGTTGTCCACGCGCGCTTCGGGTTCGGGAATACCGACTTCCCGCATCAGTTCGATGGTTCGTTCCCGAGCATCCCGCTTCGAAACACCTCGGTGCTCCCGGACGACCCGTGCGATTTGACTCCCAACGGTGTAGACGGGATTCAGCGAACTCATCGGGTCCTGGAACACCATCGAAATCTTGTCACCGCGGAGTCGTCTCATCTCCTCGTCCGTCTTCTCCAGCAGGTCTTCACCGCGGTATCGAATCGTCCCCGATTCGATTCGTCCGGGGGAATCGATCAGGCCCATGATCGACAGGGCGCTGACGCTCTTCCCCGATCCGGACTCGCCCACGATTCCGAGTATCTCTCCCTCGTGTAGCGTGATCGAGTTTCCATCGACGGCTTTGACCACGCCTTCTTCCGTGTAGAAACGCGTCACGAGGTCCTCGACCCGGAGAACCGCTTCGGCCGTCATTCTCGACCCTCCTCGGTGTACCGCGGATCGAGCGCATCACGTAGACCGTCGCCGAGCAGGTTGAACCCGAGGATGATCAGCATGATCCCGATTCCGGGGAACACCGGGAACCACCATTGACCGCTGTAAATGTAGCTCCTGGCGTTCGAAAGCATCAATCCGAGGCTGGACGTCGGTGGCTGCAACCCGAGCCCCAGGAACGAGAGTCCCGCGCTGGCGAGAATCGCGGTCGCCATGTAGAGCGTCGCTTGAACGATGATGACCGGGATGGTGTTGATCGCGACCTCTTGGGTGAGGATTTGGATATCCCCCGCTCCGATGGACTTCGCGGCGTTGATGTAGTTCTCCTCCATCTCCCTGAGAACCGCCCCGCGCATCACCCGAGCGAAGTTCGGGATGTATCCGATGCCGATGACGATCACTATCTTCAGGATGTTCGGTATCACGAACGAACCGAATTTCGTCGTTCCCACGCCGAGCACCCCCACCACAGCGATGGCGAGGATCAGACTGGGGAACGAAAAGAGGATATCCATGAATCGCATGATCCCCTCGTCGACCCACGAGTTGCGGTAGTAACCGGCAACTCCGCCCGCGGCCACGCCGACGATCATCGAGAAGATCACGACACCGAGCGATACCGTGAGCAACGTTCGGAGCCCGAACAGTATTCGCGACAGGATATCCCGCCCGTGGTTATCGGTCCCGAGCAATACGGTAGTCGATCCGACGACCTGTCCGTTCTCGTTCTTTATCATGACGGTTGAGCCAGGTGGGAGTGGATTGTGTGACATCCCCGGAGCGTCGTACTGCGCGGCGGGTGGATGTGGCGCGAGTACCGGTGCGAGAATCGCGGCGAAGACGGCGATTCCGATGATCGCGCCACCGACCAAGGAGAGTCGGTTCCGCCGGAAGTCGTGCCAGAACTGCTGCAACTGCGTTCGGTGTGGTCCGATTCGCTCGGACCGAGTGGCGTCTTCGGTCGCCATGTCAGTTCTGCCCCTCCTGACGGATTCGCGGGTCGAGATACGCATACAGAACGTCGACGGCGAGGTTCATGAACACGAAGACGATCGCTATGAAGAGGACGAGCGCCTGTATGACCCGGTAATCCCGTCGGCTGATCGCGAGGATGAGGAGGCGTCCAACGCCCGGTAAGCTGAACACGGACTCGGTCAAAACGGCCCCGTTCATCAATCCGCCGAATCCGGTACCGATGACGGTGACGACGGGGATGAGCGCGTTCCTCGTGGCGTCTTTGAATATGATCTCGTATTTCTTGATTCCCATCGCTCTCGCGGTTCGGATGTAGTCCTGGTTGATCGTCTCAAGCATTTCCGAACGCGTCATCCGTTGAATGATCGCCGCGTGAGCGGTTCCGAGGGCGATGGTCGGTAGCAAGATGTGCTTCAGGTTCGAGACGGGGTCCTGCCATAGCGGGACCCACCCGCCGGTCGCCCATTTGAACTGGAAGAAGACGCCGAACACCATGATGAGGACGACGCCGAGCCAGAAGTCGGGAATGGAGATACCGGCGAGCGCGCCGATGCGTGCGACGTGGTCCGTCGGTTTGTTCTGACGGAGCGCGCCGATGATCCCTGCCGGGATGCCGATGAGGACGGCCAGAAGCTGTCCGAAGACCGCAAGCTCGATCGTGAGCGGGAGGCGGTCGGCGATGAGTTTCGTTACGGGCGTTCCCGGCTGTATCGTCAACGACGTGCCTAGATTCCCTTGCACCACCTTGGTAATCCACAACCAGTATTGGACGTACATGGGCTGGTCCAAGCCGAGGTTCTGTCGTATCTTCGCGACGAGTGCCTCGTCCTGCAACGGGCCGAGCAGGAGTCGAACCGGACCGCCGGGGGCGATGTGAACCATTCCGAACACCACGATGCTCACCCCGAATAATACCGGAATGGCGAGCAGTCCCCGCTTGAGGACGTACCGGGCGATAGTCATGATCGATTCTCCATTGGTCGATGCGTGTCGGCCGTATCGTTGCTGATTTCCATATATATCTCTGTGCGAATACTGGTCGTCCTGATCTGTTACTCTCGTACGAGTGGGTACCACGACGGCTGAATCATTTCTTGCTGGCTCCTCTCATATCCGAGGTGAATTTGCCCATCTTGAAGCCCGTAACGTCGGAGTTCCACACCGCATACCGGTTGCTGTACGCGATGTCGATCTGAATGGCGTTCTCGACGAGATACTCCTCGAGTTTCCAGACGATCTTCTTCTGTTTCCCCTGGTCGTCCAACGCTTGCGCCTTTTCGAGCGTCTTCACGAACCACTCGTGGCCGTTCGAGAAGTTCCCCTTCGCGTCCGACGGTGCCGCCGGGCCAGTCGGCTTGTACTTGTCGTCCAGGTCCGGGCTTTCGTGGTGCCAGTTGACGTGGTTGTGGTTGTTGTCGGCGAAACCGGACCTGAGCCAATACGTGACGACGGGGACCGCGTTCGTCCAGTTTTCGAGCGCGATCTGCCAGTCCTTCGTGTCGTACACCTGATCGAAGAGCGCGGACTTTTCGAGGACGCTGATCTCGACGTCGATGCCGATATTGCCGAGTTGATTCTGAATGATGACGGCTTCGTCCTTGAAGTGACCGCCCTTCGTGGTGATGAGTTTGAGGGAAAACCCGTCGGGATTACCCGCCTTTTTGAGTTCGGCTCTGGCTTTCTCCGGGTCGTACAGCTTCTTCTTCTTGAGATTGGGGGACGTCCATTCGCTGTCCGGATACCACAGCCCTTTCTGTACCACGCCGTTGCCGTAGAAGATTTCCTTCAGTATCTCCTGTGCATCGATTCCGAAGAGGACCGCGCGCCGGTTGTGCACGTTCGCCATCGGATTGTTCCCGGTATCCATCAGGTTCGGATAGAGGACCTCGGTCGTGTTACCCGCGGTCGTCTTTCCGTCGAGATTCGGTCGATTCGTCATCGATTTGTAGTCCTTGGCCGGTATCGCGCTCGTCAGGTCGAGGTTCCCCGACCGAAGCTTCGAGAGACGGGTCGCATCCTCCGAAATGAACAGGAATTTGATCTCGTCGACCTTCGGGAGGCCGTCCTTCCAGTAGTCATCGTTCTTCTTCAGGAGCACGTGAGAGCCGCTTTTCCACTCCACGAATTCGAACGGGCCGGTTCCGGCACCGGACGGGTCCCGCGTGAGGTTCGTCGAAAATCCGGACGGACCTTTCCCCTTCGACGTCGACCCGCGCGACCCCTTCGGAACGATTCCTTCGAGACCGCGGGTGAGCCACCAATTGATCGTCGTGAACGGCTTGGAAAGTTCGAGACGAAGCGTCCGGTCGTCGACGATTTTCGTCCCACTCGCGAACGGGATACGCCGTCGAACGGGGGAGTTGTTGTCGGGATTCAAAATCCAGTCGACGGAATATTTGAAGTCCTCGACGGTGACCTCGTCGCCGTTATGAAACGTAAGCCCGTCCCGGAGCGTGTACTCGAACGCCTTTCCCCCGCTTTTGGATTTCGGGACTGATTTCGCGAGTCCGGGTTGCAACTTCGTGTTCGTCGATAGCTCGATCACTTCGTCGTAGATCAATCGGCCGATGATACTCGAGGACGTATCCGACCAGAGTGCCGGGTCGAAGTTCCACGGTTCAGCGGGCATACCAACGTTGAGCCGAACCGTCGCGTTCGAACCCGTTCCGCCGCCTCCGCCGCTTCCGTTCCCGTTCGTATCGCCGTTTGTAGAACCGTTTCCTGTACACCCAGCGAGCGATACTCCGGTGAGGGCCCCGGCAATTCCGAGAAACTCACGTCTATCGATGTCGTATTCGATGATCTTCCCTGTCATAGTCTGTGGTCTGGTGTCGCGTGACATTCGGACATCGAATCAACTACATATATATTTTTGCTATTGAGCGATTATTCGTGTCAATATGCGTGCTAAAAACGACGAATCGGTTGTGGAGAAGACTAACACGGAAATCCCGAGAATAAGTTCCTCGTATGCAAATTTATTTATAGAGGGGGCCCAGATGCTAAGATCGATCCAGAAATGGCAAGAACACGTATTCGGGAGAGTAGAGCGTTCAGTACTCACGTGCGTTCGGAAACGACGACGAGCGGAACACGAGGGTATCGAAACAAATGACGGTTTCATTGGATTACGAGAACTACGACTTGGGCGGTCTCACGTGGGAGGAAGCCGAGGAATCGATTTTGGCGGCCGATTTCGTGGTCCTCCCCACCGGTAGTATCGAACAGCATTCGTTACACCTTCCCGTGTCGGTCGATACCCTCCGGGCGGAAAACCTCACGCGAGTTCTCGTGGAACGTGCACCGGAACACGATTTCAACATGCTTCGGCTTCCGACGCTTCCGTACGGCTACTCCGAACACCACATGACACGGGCAGGAACGATGACCCTGATGCCGGACACGTACCAGACCGTGATTCGGGAACTCGGCTCGTCGATCGCCGAACACGGGGCGAGCAGATTACTCATCGTCAACTGCCACGGCGGAAATCTGTCCCCGTTGAAACTCGCGGCCGACCGCCTCGAACGCGACACCGGAATCGAGGTGTACATCGTCAATTGGACGTCGTACGCACGAGACCTACTCAACGAGCGATTCGGGGAGGATTGGAGCCACGCAGGCGAGCACGAGACCAGTGCCGTCGAACTCTTCCATCCGGATCTCGTCAGGACGGAACGGAAGGAAAAACAGGAGCGGAAGGCCAGCTACAATGCACGCCAGTATCGGTGGTACACCGATTTGGCCGTTCAGGGCGGACGCGGTGACCCCCGAAACTCGGATCCGGAGTTCATGGAGACTGTCGTCGCTGAAACGACCGATCGAATCCTCACCGCGCTTTGGGAGGATCTCCAGCAACCGAGCGGCGGTGACGGTCGTAGAGCGAGTGACGAGTGACCGAGACGGTCGTTTCGAACGTCGTCGCAACCACCGAGAACCGGTGTCCAACTATATTGGACACCCCGTCGACGGGGTGAGAGAACGAACTCGTAAGTGAGTGGAATCGAGGGTAATTTTGGAGGAAGATTTATTATGATTCTACGAAAAGCAGTGTTTCAATGTCACAGGGAACGACGAAATCACTCAAATCGCTACAACAAGCTTTCGAGATAATCGAACACCTCAAACAGACGGATGGTGCTGGCGTAACCGAGGTCGCAAACGAACTCGGTCTCCCGAAAAGTACGGCGCACATCTACCTCAGTACCTTGGAGGATATCGGATACGTGGTGAATCGAGATCATCGGTACTACGTCGGACTTCGATTTCTCGACGTGGGGGAGACGGTTCGCAACCAACGGCAGGTCTACGAGGTCGGGTATCCCGAAATCAACGACCTAGCGAGGGAGACGGGTGAGCTAGTGAGTCTCACCGTCCTCGAAAATGGGAAAGGAGTGTACCTATACCGAGCGAAGGGGGAGAACTCGATTCCCGTTCACAACTACCCGGGAAGCAGGGTCCATCTGCACTGTCGCTCCGCGGGAAAGGCGATACTCGCCCATCTCTCGAGTCGCCACGTCGAGGAGATTATCGAGAAGCATGGACTGCCCGCACGAACCGAGAAAACGATCACCGACCGCTCCGTGTTGTGGAACGAACTGGAACGGATTCGTGAACGCAAGTACGCGACCAACGAGGGTGAACTCAGACAAGGTCTCCGTTGTGTTGCTGCACCGATATTGGACAACGGCCAAGTCATCGGTGCCGTCAGCGTCTCGGGTCCCCGCGGTCGAATGACCGGTCAACGGTTCCGCGAGGACCTACCGAACTTGGTCCAGAATACGGCCAACATAATCGGAATCAACCTCACCTACTCGTAGTGATTCTGTTGAATACTCGCGCGGTCGCTTTTCACTGTCGAACGTCCGGGGCGTCGATGACAAAGACTTCGAACCATGGTTCCCTTTTCCTGCCGTTGTCCAACACTGTTGGACGTCGTGTTCGGTTCGAGTTGCGGATTCAAAAAGTGAGATCACGTGGCTCATGCTTGTCAGCGGTAACCGTCTCGTAGGTGCTTTACAGTACTAATGGTGTAATGGACAATTGAAACTGTGTGGCCATGATCGAATATCGTAACCCGTAGGCGTCGATCGACATCCCATCACGTGTATCCCGTCGAAATCTCCTTCCCGAACTCTACGTCGAGACGGACAAAATTTGATATAGCATAATAGACTTTATCAATGTCGTAGATGGTCGGTTTTGAGCAGTAGTAGGTCTGAGGTGACCGATATCTGTAATCCTCTCTCCGACATTCGAACTTCCGCTTAGAACCATAAGCGGAAGTGAACACACCCCGGTACCCTCGAATCGATCTGTGTGCAATCCGTGGTGTAAACTGCTCATCGTCGAGTGAGAGTTCCCGTCGAATCAATATCAAATGCTAAGCTATCATTGTTTCCGTTGTCGGGAGGAAAGTAGTGGACGTGATCTTCATCGGTTAGTCTATTGTTGTTCTCGTACACGCTATACTCGACGAGGTACGGTTGAGCCTCAGCAACGTTCTTCCGTCGTGCTTGCCCCTGTGGTTTAATGTTGATGCTTGTGTCGTATACCCTCGCTTCACTCCGGGATTTATTGGCACCACTTCTGAAGAGGCTCATCTCAATCGTGTAGGGACTATTAGCGTGACTGAATACAGCGATTGTGAGCATCGATGATGAGGACGATAGCATTGAACAACCGGCCAACCCAGTTACTACAGTTGGTGTTCCGAGAAGGACTTGTCGACGTCTCATGTATGTTCCACTTCGCGCTTTCGGTAAGTGCTTTCCCAATATTGCTGAGTACATGCTCTCTATTTTCCTTGATAGTCTCTTATTCGATAATAGTGATATGGTCACATTCCGAAAAACGCAATAAATTATCGGGGATATGATATTTGAGCACATTTCTAAACGACTGATTGATTCTATAACCAAAGTAGAACGTGGGACGGCAGCGAAGTTGATTCTCCGAATTCACTCGATTTCGGTGATTGACTTCCTGTGGGCAGTATAAGCGGCAGTGGACACCACCCAGATTCTCCTGATCGACTGTTTACTCACATAGGACGGGTGTAGAGCCTGCCACAGTCTCGCTTCAAAAAGCAGGTGCGTGTATCTTGTCACCCAGATTGTCAAAGGGTCTATTATTGATCACGACAATAGTCCCCTACGATGAGTAAGGAGAATCCCCCAAACTCTAACGATGAGACCGAATCCGATGGGATTTCCAATCACTATGACTGGTCCGCGACCGAACCAAGCACCGCCATTGCCAAGACCATTGCCCAGGCAATGAACTGTGAACCATGGGAAATCGATTCACTCTACACGTGTATTGATCCCGAGGCTCTTGATGCGGTCTTCGATGGACACTCGACACGAGACCGCAACTCGGCTACCTCGATCTCCTTTGCCTACACTAACTATACCGTCACTGTCGACAGTACTGGTTCCGTTCGCGTTGCCCCCGCCTAGCACACACTCCAACCTTACACCACATCTCTCTTGCTAATGGGTCCGTCATGCAACCGCCTTCTCTTGCAGAGCCAGTTCACAGTCTCACTACTGGAACTATTCGTCTGCAATACCAGGATCTTCTGTCGGCCGCAATCCCGTCGCCATCAATCGCCGGCTGATCACCACTAACCCGTTGTTGAATCCTCGACCAAAGACGGCCTGCTCGGATTCGATCCCATCTATTGCACTCTTGTGCGCGGTACTGACGAGGATCGTAGCCCGATCCACAAGCAGTAATCGCGTAATCATCGTCTCGTCCTCGAGATCGAGTGCTGAACTATCCAACCACTCCAAGCCAGAATGAAACACCGTTGCGTCGGGCACTGCCGTCATCACCTGATCCCGGAGTTCTTCGGTGAGTGTCCCCACCACCACCTCAACTCCTCTCTCGTTCGCTGCGTGCAGTTGCTGACTCAGGCCATCAGTGAGGATTTCCTCTCGCCCGATGATCAAGACGATCTCTTCGGTTGCGCCATCGATGAGCTGTCTCGTTCGATTTGCAATCGAAGGCGTTCCCGATAACGCCCAGACGTCGTGGGTGACTTCTTCGCCCCCATTCGATTCGGCAGGCTCAATTGCAGTCAGTGTCTCCGCAAGCGTGGCCGTTCGCGACTCGTACTCGTGCCGTAGCGTCTCGGTCGCTTCTTCGACAGGTACTGCACGATATTGTTGTGGGTTCGAGTTTTGTACCTCAACTAAGCCCTTGGTTTCGAGCACTTTGATCGCGTCATACACGCGCGTTCGCGGCACGTCCGAGATTTCGCTGACCTCTTTGGCTGTTGCTTTGGACACGCGAGAAAGCGCGACAAGACAGCGTGCTTCGTACTCTTTGAGCCCGAGTTGTTGGAGCAATTCGACCGCTCGTTGTTGATTAGATAGTTCGTTCATGGTCCCAACCATTTGCCCAGCTATTCTGGGGCTGTTCACACCGTTCTGTCGTTGGCCGTAAGTCAGTTCTTGTCTCGCCACCCTGAACGGCCTCGACAGAGCAATGCATTATCAGTATACATTCTCCTTCCAGACGTATCAAAGACACCCCTCTCCAAACTGCTACACTGATAAATAAACAGTATATGGACCCATTCACCCGCATAATCGCAGCATCGATTTCCTGAATGAGCAATACAGTGGATGAAATCTGCTAATATAGCAATTAATACTGGCTCGCCGGGGATCACACTCTTGCGGTTCGTTCGTATCGATTTGTGACTCAATACACAACTACCTTCTCTGAATAGTATCTGATGGGGTCTCAGTCTGACGGTATTGTACCTGTTGTGTTGATTTGTTGAGGTGTCATTCACTCACATGATCACAGTAGGGTTATACGCGGCGAGCATGTACCTCGAAATGGTACGGAGATCGATTAGGGTCCCAACCAATCACTGCTCCGTACCAAGGCTGCCACATTCGTGGCAGTTTCTTGCCCGCACTACTCATAGACAGACCTCCTGGTACGGGTTGTCCGGCGTTTGAGGAGGTGAATCGACGGTGAAGCAATTGCGTCCCAGTATTCACTCATATTCTCACACATCTTCTTTAGGCTTCCATGATCTACCTTGAGGTATGAGTCGAGGACTCGACAACGTCGATCGCGGAATCCTGTATCATCTCCAGCGTGATGCACGCAATACAACTACCCAAGAGATCGCCGAAACCGTTGGTACCTCGGCGAGTACGGTTCGCAACCGCATCGAAGCGCTTGAAGAGGATGGGATCATTAAGGGGTATCATCCCGAAATCGATTACGAGGCGGCGAACCTGCCCCTCCGAATCCAGTTCGTCTGCACAGCCCCACCAACCGAGCGGGCCGAGTACGTCAGGGAGGTGCTCGAGATACAGGGCGTGATCGACGTTCGTGAGATGCTGGTTGGACGCCAGAATATACACATTGAGGCAGTTGGGACGAGTACCAAAGATATCACACGCATCACGGACGTGCTGCATGAGATGGGACTCACGGTTGAATCGGCCGAAATGATGCGCAAGCGCCACACCCAACCGTTCAACCATTTTCATTTCAGCGAAGAGGCCACTGAGGACTCACCTGAGGACTAGGCGATATTTCGACCGACGCGTCAGTATTCTACCGTCTCCCGGTTCACTAGCAGTCTCGCTAGACCGTCGTTGTTCTCATGAAGACGAAAAGAGGTGTCAAGGTCATCTCTACCAGACTCGACGTGAATTCATGCAGATTAGGGCCAATCGTCGGGTAACTCGTCTGCATGATCGCGCATCAGTGTGAGCAGTGGGGCAATCTCGTCAATGTTGGGCCCACGACGAATCGCTCCTGTGTCCGGGTCCCAGTCGATATAGCCTGCATCCGCTAATTTGGGGAGATGTATGTGGTGGAGTTGTATTTTCATCGATTTTATCTCTGCATCATTCATCTCGTCAGTTGAACTCTTGTCTAAGGTAAACTCATCTTCAGCACGCGGATTCTGATTCAGGACTGCGATCAGAATACGGCGGCGATATGAGTTACCCAGTGTGCCGAGCATGGTGTTGAGCGATGGTGATGTGGTTGCGTGTGACATTGGTCTCTGTCCTGTGTTGCGGGATTGGTGACTCTGTGCGTTCCGCGTGACGGTCCACGCGAAAAACCAGAGAATCCTACATGGCCGGTGACCCCGGTTCAAGCGGCCCTTCGCTGAGTGGGGTACAAACGCTGAGTCTTTGTTGTGGTTTCCGTGGGTCATACGCACAGATGGAGGGAAATAAGGCTGTTGTAACCCAGATATTCAAACTCTGTGTCGATTGTCGCGTACGTAGCAACTTGAGGTCTGTTGCTCATACTGAAGGATCCCAGCTGTTGCCGAGGAAGTGACCCACAAATATGGTGCAGTCGAGACGCGGACGGCGACTTCAAACCGCTCTCAAAATTGCTGTCCGCCACTTGCGATCAGGTGTGTCCACACCCGCTTAGTGCAACATGAGGTAGTGAGACAAATAGACCCTAATCAATCAGGTGCGGGTAGACCACCCCCGAGACTCTCCTGGATTCTGGGACTACAGAGGGCGGTAAGTCTCGCGAACATCCTACCTGGAACCATCGATTTAGTATCGAATCCTAACTAGACACCATCGTGATTCAGCGCGACGTATAATTACGAAGGACTAAGAAAAGTAATGAATGTATCTATTTCTATTCATCATGAAGCTGCTCTTCTGCCTGATTTGATAAGCGGAAGTGATTTCGAGCGGAACGGTGCCCTCATCGAATCACGAAACCAGTCCCTCCGTAGCGAGCGGGCTATCCCAGAAACTCACGAGGAGAAATAAGTTGGGCTATCGATGATCGCGTGGGAACGATCACAGACAGGGTCAGGATAAAGTTAAAGAACGGGTGTGATTGTACTTCGAAGAAATCGTGTATCGTTTATTCCGTTCACAGATCGTAAGGGCTATAGAAACGAGTGCGAATCACGATGAATCGATATCGTCCGGTTGTGTCCCGACGCCGTCGGGCCATCCCGGTGGTACCGCCGCGCTCGGTTCCGCGAACGCTCGCTTGAGTACCATCGGCGTCCGTTCGAGCGAGAGCACTAAATCGCCGTCCTGATTGAACGCACGGAGCTCCGTCGTGACGATTCCGACGTGTTCGCGCGACTCGCTTTCGCGTTTGTCCAGTATCTCGCTCTCCGCGAAGATGGTGTCGCCGTGGAAGACCGGTGCGTGATGGCGAACTTCGTCGTAGCCGAGGTTCGCCGTCGCGTTGACGGAGATATCGATGACGCTCATTCCGACCGCGAGGGCGATGACGAACGTCCCGTCGACGAGTCGTTCGCCGAACTCCGTCTCGGCGGCGTACGCTTCGTTGAAATGCATCGGGTTGCAGTTCATCGTGACGTTCGTGAACCAGACGTTATCCGTTTCGGTCACCGTTCGTCCAAACGGGTGCTTGTACACGTCGCCCACGGTGAAATCATCGAAATATCGCCCGTGCCAGCCAGCAACGAGGCGTCTATCGTTCTCGCTCATCGTTCACATGGCTATGCGACCGAGAGCATACTAAAACGAACGACTCCTAGTGTCCGCTCTCCATCTACTACTGGGATAGTACGGACTCACCGGAAAGCGGTTGTCATCGAAAATCCGCCTCGTATATATCCGTTATCGCGACAACTACTTAAACGAACTCGGTCGGTGACCGTTGCCCTGTCCGACGCGGATCGACCCATTGCGGTCCGGCCTTCGATGTTGGATGGATCGTTCACCCCCACGTCCACCGTGAATCGAGGACGTAGCGGTAGACGCCACTGATCATGATCGCGACGGCGTTCGCCAGCAGATAGAGGATCTCGCCGCTGTTGACGAGCAAATAGAGGATCCCGAGTTGAATGGGGATCGCCGATCCGCGGACGACGTTCGTTTTGAGTAACCCGGCGAGATAGTCGCTCGTGGTCGAATTTCGAGTCGCGCGGAACGTCCAGGCGTTGTTGAGCGAGTACTGAAACAGGATCGTGATCTCGATGGCGATCGCCGCGCCGAGCAAGTAGTTGAGACCGGCCTTGTCGACGAACATCCAAAGCAAAACGATTTGCACTCCCGCAGCGACTGCTCCGACGGCTACGAACCGTCGTAACTGGGGGAAGAGCGGGCCGCGTCGGAGATCGCGAAGAGATTCCCGAAGCATATTTCGGTACCGAGTGGTTCGGACCGTGTATTCCTGTCGTTTCTCTCCGACTCGAACGCCTGTGGAAGCGACGGAAAATCAGGGAAATCCGGAAAGCCGTTCGATGGTCATCTAGTTATCCGACGGTTTTCATCCCTAACACACCTGATAATCGAAGGTATCGAATATTTTGCCAAAGATTTGTGGTGGTCCCATTCCATACCCTGCGTATGACGGACACACACGACGAACTGCTACAACAGTTGAACGAGATGCAGGCGGCACGCGGTATCGACCCCGATACGCGGAAAGTGATCGGTGCTCTCAGCGAAACGGTTCATACGCTCGGCGAGGAGATCGACGACCTCCAAACGCGCGTGAATGAGTTGGAGGAGCGCGCCGCGAAAGACGAACGTTCCGGGGACGACGAGAAAAAGCAGGCGTGGTACTCGGAGCGCTAACCCGACATTCACGTCCCCGCTCCGGTTACTATCCCCCATCCCCATTCCCATTTCCCGCCGCATTCGACCACCCTTCACCCGTGTCCCCGACCGAGTGACGGGGAGTCCTTGTAGCGGTGACTGGAATTCTCCTGCGGCATATCGGAACGATTGGCTCGGCCCGTCCACATGCGACTACACGCCGTTTGACCGACACCCGACACGGATTACCGCGTACGAGAATACCGGGCGTTATGATCGTCCGAATTCATCGTCTATTCTACGAACCACGGGTAGTGGTATCATTTCACATCGAAAACCCATGGGCACAGTCTTTATCATACGACTCGACAATCGCCCCCTACGAATGGACCCCCAGATTTCCCGCCGCCGCTTCCTCCAAATAGGGGCAACATCGTCCTCCATCGGGCTTGCTGGCTGTAATTCGTGGGCTGCCTCGCAGGGCGATGGAACGAAACGAACTGCATCAGGGAGTACAACCAGTTCGAACGAATCGGCATCGAATCCGGATGCGGTCGACGTTCGCGGAGCCATCTATATCCCGTCACGGGCGTTCAACCGGTACCAGATGTGGCGAGAGTACGATCCCGCAGTCATCGAACGCGATCTCGGTTACGCCGCCAGTCTGAACCTCAACGCCATCAGAACGTGGTTGAGCTACGAGTTCTGGTTGGAAGACCGTGACGCACACGAAGAGCGGTTGGAACATTTCCTCGAAACCGCGGAGGCGTACGGACTCCGCGTTCTTCTCGGATTGTTCGATAGCATCGGTGAGGAACCCACCTTCGAGAACCTGTACGATACGGGACTTCTCACCGGCGTTCAAACGTTCTCTCCGTCGACGAGGACGATGCTCGACAAGCAACTCTGGGATACCCCTCGCGAGTTCATCCGGTGGTTCATGACCCGATACGGGAGCGACGAACGGTTGCTCGCCATCGAACTCTCGAACGAACCGGGCTGGCGGAAGTCGTCCCGGAAGTTCGTCGAGGCGATGGCGAAGGTGCTGACGCTCTATCGTGGTTCGGTTCCGCTCACGATGGGTTCCACTAGCCTCGCGAACAATGCCGAGTATCTCGACTGGGGGATGGACATCCTTCAATTCCATTACAACTTCGTCAAGAAGCCATCGTTGTTCCGTCGTGTGCTCCAACAGGCGGCACTGACGAAAGTTCAGCAAGAAAGCCAAGTGTGGCTCTCCGAGTGGCAACGGGTTCGTCCGGGCGATGGATTTTTCGCGGACGTAACCGGCGAGGCACGCTATCCGGACTACGCGTCGCTCGCCCCGCTCATCCATAAAGCGAACGTCGGGAACTTCTTCTGGTCGCTGATGTTACGACCGGCATCGGAACTCCATTTCCGGCGTCAAGGAGTGGTGAACGGCCTGTTTCACGAAGATGGCGCGGTCTGGAATCTCGACGACGCCCGTGCCATCAAGGCGATGTCCGGCGATCCATCGTTCGACGGGACGGAACGGAAGGAGTATCCACAGTGGATGGCCGCCATGGAGAGTTCGACGGTACCGGTGACCGGCCCCCGTCCGAGGTAATCTGCACCGGTTGCACGATACAATCCGTGGTGCAACGGCCATCCCTTCGAGGCCGTTCGACAAGTGTGACGAACCGTACCGGCGGACGATGATGCTCTCCGTCCGAGTTGGAGCACTCGGCCGAGGTCGAACCTCGGCGTACCGGGTTCGTGAACGGTGAAAAGCGACTTCGACGATTTCAACGCTTGTGAACGGATGGAACGTACCCATGGTTTAACGGAGCTTCGTTACGTCCATGGAACGATGCAAAACCCCGAATTCGAGGAACTGCAGGAGCGCGCGTCCGAAGCGGTCACTGGAGAGGAACTCAGGTCCGTCTACGTCGGACTCGTTCACCACGGTGGCGAACAGGAGTACTACTTCGGAAACGATGTCGAGGAAAACGGAGCGTTACAGGAGATGACCGCCGTCCAACTGGGGATGTTACTTCGAGTGCTCGCGGACCGTTCCGATGCCACCGCGGCCGAGATAGCGGACGCCGCGGTAGACCACGCCGCTCAAATGCAGCTCCAGTGAACACGGACGGGCGAAGCGCACACTCTACTCGGACGAGTCGGACGGCGGGATGATCTTTCCGGGATTCAGAATACCGTTCGGGTCGAGTGCCTCCTTGATAGCTCTCATCGCGCCGATCGAGGCTTCGCCGTGTTCCAACTCCATGAACTTCCGTTTCCCAACACCGATGCCGTGTTCACCGGTCGCCGTCCCATCGAGCATGATCGCACGTTCGACGAGTTCGGAGTACGCCTCACCGGCACGGGCGGATTCCTTCGGATCGTCGTAGTTCGCCAGTACGAAGTAGTGGAGATTACCGTCCCCGGCGTGACCGAAGCAGGGAATCGGGAAGTCGTACTCCTCGGCGACGGAGACGACTTCGGAGATCATCTCCGGATACCGGCTGATGGGGACCGTCACGTCGCCGGGCGGCCCGATGTCGAGGTCCGGATCGTACTCTTTTGCCGCATAGGTGATGTCCTTGCGGGCTTGCCAGAGTCGCTCCATCTCCTCACCCGAGGCGATTTCCATCCGTTCGAGGTCGTGCGCTTCGAAGACGTTCCGACAGAACTCGATTTCCTCCTCGATGCCGTGATTGGCATGGAACTCGACGAACACCATCGGTCGCTCGGGCAGATCAGTATCCGAGTAATCGTTCGCCAGCATCGCCGTCTTCTCGTCGATCAGTTCGATCTTCGCCACGTCCACTCCCGAAGTCACGGCATCGGAAATCGCCTCGGTGGCGTCGTTCAACGTCGGGAAGATGGCACGACCACCCTTCACCTGCTCGGGCCGACCGGCGAGTTCGAGCGTTGCTCGCGTGATGATTCCCAACGTTCCCTCGCTTCCGATGAGTAGTTCCTTCAGGTTGTACCCGCTGGAGGTTTTGGCCGCCTTGCTTCCGGCCTCGATGACGGACCCGTCCGACAACACCACTTCCAATTCGAGTACCCAATCGGCTATCTCCCCGTATTTGACCGTCTGTTGGCCGGACGCATCGGTGGCGATCATCCCGCCGATCGTGGAAATGGCCCCCGAGGAGGGAAGCGGTGGGAAGAACAGTCCGTATCGTTCGAGAGCTTCGTTGATATCGTCACCGATGACGCCCGCTTCGACGTCGATCTGGAGGTCGTCGGGACGGATCTCCCGAACGGCGTCCATCCGCGTGGTATCGAGGCTGATACCGCCATGAACCGGCGTGGCGTTGTGTTCCAGTCCGGTTCCCGCAGCGTAGGGCGTGACTGGAACCCCGTGCCGGTTCGCCGCCTTGACGACCGAAGCGACGTCCGCGGTCGATTCGGCAAAGACGACGCTGTCCGGTTCGATCTCGTCCTCTTCACGCGTTCCGAAGTCGCCAGCGTGATTACCCCGGTCGGATCGGCTCTGCGAGACGGTTCCCTCCAACGCGAGATCCGTAAGAAACGAACAATCGTACGCCATAGGAGAGAGACGGTAGGAGGCGGTATAAACCCCCGACTAAGCGGTAGATCTGGAACTGATGATCTCCACGGGAATCTTACACCAACCCCTCACCCGGAAATCATACGATATCTGCCAAATATTCGCATAGAGTAGGAACTATAGAAGCGATATTCTCGGAACTATTAGTATATTTCCCTCGCGGAACGATATTTCGTCCGTACGATATCGGGTACGTACTGCCGACTACCCGTTCAGTAACCGTCGAATATGTCGTTCCGTACCGTGCCGTGCCGTGTTGGTGAGGAATCGGTCGCCAAGCCGTCCCGTCCCCGCGCAGATTGTTTCGGGACGGGAGTTCGTCACCATTCGTTACTAGAGCGACGAAAAAGATTTTATACGGTCTTCCCGGAATCAGGTACTGTGGGACCAGAAATAACGAAGATAGTGAGTACGGAGTTCGCGTACCCGTTGGAGGACGTCGGTACCGACGAACACGGCTTCAACCTCGTCTACGAACCGGGAGCGACGACGGAACGGAAACTGTTCGCCATCGAGGTTCAGACGGACACCGGCATCTCGGGTGAGTACATCGGCGGGAACTCCCCGGGGGCCGCACAGTACAACACCGTCGCCGACTATCTCGTCGGCAAGAACCCGCTCGAACGGGAAAAACATTGGAGCGAGGTCAAGCGTGCACTGCGGAAGTACGATCGGATGGGTATCGGACCCATCGACATCGCGCTGTGGGACTTCGCGGGCAAGTACTACGACGCCCCGATTCACGAACTCCTCGGGACGTACCGCGAACGCATTCCGGCCTACGCTTCCACCTACCACGGCGACGAGAACGGGGGCCTCGACTCCCCCGAAGCGTTCGCCGATTTCGCCGAGGAGTGCCGGGAACGCGGGTTCCCTGGCTACAAGATTCACGGTTGGGGCGGCGGCGACATCTCCCGCGACCTCGACCGCGAAATCGACGCGGTTCACGCGGTTGGCGAGCGCGTCGGCGACGAGATGGACCTGATGCACGACCCGGCCTGCGAACTCGAAACGTTCGGTGACGCGCTCAAACTCGGCCGCGCGCTCGACGAGGAGGGGTTCTTCTGGTACGAGGACCCCTTCCGCGACGGTGGCATCTCACAGCACGCACACCGAAAGCTCCGACAGTCGCTCGATACCCCGATACTCCAGACGGAACACGTTCGCGGCCTCGAACCAGCGGCCGACTTCGTCGCGAACGAGGCGACCGACTTCGTCCGCGCCGACCCCGAGTACGACGGCGGCATCACGGGGGCGATGAAGCGCGCCCATATGGCCGAGAGCTTCGGACTCGACGTGGAGTTTCACGCACCCGGTCCGGCACAGCGACACTGCATCGCCGCGACGCGGAACTCGAACTACTACGAGATGGCGCTCGTCCATCCGAAATGCCAGAACACCCAACCGCCGGTGTATCTGGGCGAGTACTCCGACATGATAGACGCCGTCGATGACGACGGCACGGTTCCGGTTCCGGACGGCCCCGGACTCGGCGTGGAGTACGATTGGGACTACGTCGAATCGAACGCCACCGGAAGCGTGCACGTGTACGAATAAAACGCCTCCTCGATTTCCTTTTCATCGTTCATCGACGGGTGATAGTATATCGCCGCCAGGAGAATGGTTATTAGGACATCTCCACAAGGTCCGTGCATGCCAACGGAATCGACTACGGCGTTCGAATCGTCGCTCCGGAACCTCGACGTTCCGTGTACGGTGACGACCGTCGATGATTTCCCCGACGCGCTGGGCGAAGTCATCGAACGGCCCGCCGTCGGCGTTGATCTGGATATCGACGGCGTCTCGCTCGACGACGCCGACGTGACGCGCTCACCCTCGACGGGACAACTAGCGGATGCGAAAACGGGCGTCACGCCCGCCGCACTCGGCGTGGCGGCCCACGGGAGCGTGGTGCTCCAATCGACGCCCGACGGGACCGAACCGGTGAGCCTCTATCCCCCTCGCCACGTCGCCGTGGTCCGCGAGAGCGACATCGTCCCCGATGTCCGCGACGCCCTCGATTGGCTCGACGGCGAGTTCGAGGACGGTCGGCGTTCCGCCGTGTTCGCCACCGGCGTCAGCGCTACCGGCGACATGGGCGCGCTCGTGGAGGGCGTGCACGGCCCGGCCGAAGTCCGCGTCATCGTCGTGGAGGGTCGCTAGATGAGCGGCGAACTTCGGCGGGAGAAAGCGGCCAAAATCCGGCATCTGTTGGAGACGGAAGGGGCGAGCGTTCAGGAGAACACGACGCATTTCAACGAGGGTCGATACGACGCCGTCGAGGAGTTCGCCGGGTACGAGGGGGTTCGCGAGGAAGCCCGCGCCATCAAGGAGGACGCCATCGACCGGCTTCCGGAACTGATCGAGACCCTCCGCGAATCCGTCGAGGAGAACGGCGGCCACCTGTACGTCGCGGACGACGCGGCGGACGCGAACGCCTACATCCGAGACGTGGTCGGCGAGGCCGACGCCGATTCCGTCGTGAAGAGCAAGTCCATGACGACGGAGGAACTCGAAGTCAACGACGCACTGGAAGCGGACGACGTCGACGTCTGGGAGACGGACCTCGGCGAGTTCGTCGTCCAGATAGCCGATGAAGCGCCCTCCCATCTCATCGGACCGTCGTTCCACCGGACGACCGACGACGTCGCCGACCTCTTCAACGAGTACTTCGACCCGGACGAACCGTTCGAGACGGCCGAACAGTTGACCGACTTCGCCCGGGACTACCTCGGGGAGCGAATTCGCGACGCCGACGTCGGCATGACGGGCGCGAACTTCGTGCTGGCCGACTCGGGAACCATCACGCTCGTCACCAACGAGGGGAACGCCAGAAAGTGTGCCGTCACGCCCGACACCCACGTCGCCGTCACCGGCGTCGAGAAGGTCATTCCGTCGCTTGCCGAACTCGGGCCGTTCGTCGAACTCATCGCCCGGTCGGCCACGGGACAGGACATCGCCCAGTACGTCTCGCTGTTCAGTCCGCCGACCGACTCGCCCACGCTGGACTTCGAGCACCCCGACGAACCGGGATTCGGAAGCCAGCGTGAACGCGATTTCCACCTCGTGCTCATCGACAACGGTCGCATGGCGATGCGCGAGGACGACCAACTCCGCGAGACGCTGTACTGCATCCGATGCGGTGCCTGTGCCAACTCCTGTGCGAACTTCCAGCACGTCGGCGGCCACGCCTTCGGCGGCGAGACGTACACCGGCGGCATCGCGACGGGGTGGGAAACCGGCGTCCACGGCATCGAGAGCGCCGCCGAGTTCAACGACCTCTGTACCGGTTGCTCGCGCTGTGTCAACGCCTGCCCGGTGAAGATAGACATCCCGTGGATAAACACCGTCGTCCGCGACAGGCTCAATCACGAGCACGACTCCTCGGAGTTCGACTTCCTCGTCGAGGGACTGACGCCCGACGAGGAACCCGCGGGCCTCGACCTGCAGAAACGCGCGTTCGGCAACTTCGAGACGTTGGCCAAGGTGGCGAGCAAGACGGCACCCGTTTCGAACCGACTGCTCGACTCCTCGCCCGTCAAGGCCGCGATGGGTCGAATCGCGGGTATCGACCGGCGACGCGACTTGCCGACCTTCCGGGGCGAGTCGCTCGTCGAGTGGTTCGCGGCGCGAGGCGGCAGTCACGTCCGCGACGCCGACCGAACCGCCGTCCTCTACCCCGACGTGTACACGAACTACGTCCTCGTGGAGCGCGGGAAGGCGGCGGTTTCGCTGCTCGAATCGCTCGGCGTCGAAGTCGTCGTGCCGGACGTCCCCGGAAGCGGCCGCGCTCCGCTCTCGCAGGGGATGATAGACACGGCCGCGTCGAAGTCCCGCCGCGTGTTCGACGGACTCCGTCGCCACATCGACCGGGACCGCGATGTCGTCGTCATCGAACCCAGCGACCTCGCGATGTTCAGGCGGGAGTACGAGAAACTGCTTCCCGCCCACGCGTACGAAACGCTCTCCGAGAACAGCTACGAGGTTCTCGAATACGTTTTCGGCCTGCTGGAGAACGGCGCAGACGCGGACGTCCTCGCGCGTTCCGACTCCAAACTCGCCTATCACAGCCACTGCCAGCAACGAACCTTGGGCCTCGACGTGTACACCGAAGCGGTCTTCGAACGACTCGGGTACGACGTCGTCACCTCGGACGTGGAGTGCTGTGGCATGGCCGGGAGTTTCGGCTACAAATCGGAGTACTACGAGTTGAGCATGGACGTCGGGGAGACGCTCCGCGACCAGTTCGAGGACGAAACCGACCGAACCATCGTCGCCTCCGGTACCTCCTGTACGGAACAACTCGCCGACCTCCTGACCGCCGACGTTCGACACCCAGTCGAGATTCTCGCGGGTTCCCTCCGATAGCGACCTGGGAGACGGGGTTCGCCGTTTCGTCTTCGATACCGTCGAACGGTGTCGTTCCTGTATTTTCACCGAATAATGGGGTAAAAGCTATTGCGGACTCCGAACAACGAAGTAGCCGTATGTCAACATCGTTTCGAGGGTACCGACGGGACGACGGGCGAGTCGGCGTCCGCAACTACGTCGCCCTCATCCCGACCTCCGTGGCGGCCAGCCCCGTCGCCCGTCGAATCGCGTCCGAAGCGGGTGAGTGGGCGCGGGCGACGCCCCATCAGATGGGAACGACACAGCCGAGACCGGCGCGCGAACAGACCGAGCGCGTCCTCGCCGGTATCGGTCGGAACCCGAACGTCGGCGCGGCGCTGGTTCTCGAACTCGGAACCGAGGACATCGACGCCGAATCGCTCGCGGACGACATCGCCGCGTCCGGCAAGCCGGTCGAAACGCTCTCGATTCGCGCCTGTGGAGGAACGAAGCGCGCGCTCGAAGACGGACGGCGTCTCGTGGAGTCCCTCCACGAAGGCATCGCGGACGCGCGACGGGAGGAGGCAGACGTGTCGGAACTGATCTTCGGTGCGGAGTGCGGCGGCAGCGACGCGACGAGCGGAATCGCGGCCAATCCGGCGGTCGGGAACGCCGCGGACCGAATCGTCGAGGCCGGTGGCACGGTCAGTTTCAGCGAGACGCCGGAGTTCATCGGCGCCGAGCACGTCCTCGCCGATAGATGTGCGGACGAGGACGTCCGCCAGCGACTCCTCGAACGCGTCGAAGCGCGCGAGGGGCAGGCGAAACTGATGGGCGTGGATCTCCGGGGCGCACAGCCCACGCCGGGCAATCAGGAGGGCGGACTGACGACCATCGAGGAGAAGAGCCTCGGGGCCATCGCCAAGGGCGGAACCACGCCCGTCAGGGGACTCGTCGATTACGCCGAGCAGTTGCCGGTGGGCGGCGGCCTCGTCCTCATGGACACGCCCGGATACGACGTCGAAAGCGTCGTCGCGAAGGTCGCCGGGGGTGCACAGATCGTCGCGTTCACTACCGGTCGGGGATCGACGACCGGAAACCCCATCGCGCCGGTCATCAAAGTCACCGGCAATCCCAACACGTGGGAGCGGATGCGGAACAACATGGACGTGAACGCCTCGACAATCGTGCAGGGCGAGGAAATCGACGCCGTCGGCGAGCGGTTGTTCGAGACCGTTCGGGCCGTCGCGGACGGACGCCGAACCGAAGCGGAACGCCGTCAACTGGAGGAGTTCGCCATCAACGAGATTCAGCCGAACGAACTCGTGGAGGAAGCATGAAGGGCGACGTCATCGAGGACGTCGCCCTCGTCATGGACCGCCGGGACACCGTCGCGACGGCGCTCGCGGATCTCGATGCCGGGAGAACGCTCGCTGACGACGGGCGGGAGGTGACGCTCGCGGACGAAATCCCGTTCGGACACAAGTTCGCGCTCGAATCCATCGACCGCGGCGACGAGGTGTACAAGTACGGAGCCGTCATCGGTCGCGCTACCGCCGAGGTTCCCTCCGGAACGTGGGTTCACACGCACAACTGCGAAAGCACGCGGGGGCGGGGGGACCAGCAGGAGGACGACCGATGACGACCTCCATCGACGGCTACGAACGACCCGACGGCACCGTCGGAATCCGGAACCACGTGCTCGTCGTCCCGTCGGTCATCTGTTCCCAAATCGTCGCCGAACGAATCGCGGACGAACTCCCCTACGCTCGTGCGACGCCGCACGACCACGGTTGCGCGCAACTCGGTGCGGACAACGAGCAGACGGCGCGGACGCTCGTGGGTATCGGAACGAACCCGAACGTGGCAGGGGTCGTCGTCGTCGGCCTCGGCTGCGAGGAGGTGCAGAGCGACGACGTCGCCGATTCGCTCGCCGAACGAGGCGCTCCCGTCCGCGAACTGTCGATTCAGGACGTCGGCGGCACCGAAGCCTGTGTTCGGCGCGGTATCGAACTGGCCCGCGAGCTCTGGATGCAAGCGGACACGCAGGAACGAGCGATTTCGCTCGGGGACCTGACCGTCGGCGTCGTTTCGAGCGACTTGCGCGAGAGCACGCGCGAGGTCGCTGCACCACTCGTCGGCGACGCGGTCGATGAACTACTGGAAGCGGGCGCGCGGGTCGTCGTCGCGGGTACCGAGCGCGTACTCGCGCATCCGGACGACGCACGCGCGCGAACGACGTCGGATGCGGCGGCTCAACTCGACGAGTTGCTTTCCCGCCATCGAAGCCAACCGCCGCGAGCGACGCGCGTCGGGATGCGGGCCGCATCGCTCGATTTCGATGACGGCACCCGCGAGTGGGGTTCGTCGAACGTCGAGGAGGTCATCGAGTACGGGTCGCCATCGTCCCTCGATTCCGGTCTCGCCCTCCTGGATGCTCCATCCCGGTTCGAGGAGGCGGCGACCGGTCTGGTCGCTGCCGGTGCCGGACTCATCGTCCATCTCACGGCCGACGGGATTCCCGCGGGCCATCCGACCGCTCCCGTGCTCAAGGTTTCCGGGGAGCGCTCCACGGTCGGTGCGCTCGCGGACGATATCGACGTGGACGCGACGGCGGCGACGGCCAACGACCTGTGCTCCTCGATTCGCGCCGTCGCCGATGGGCGACCCTGTGCCGTCGATGAACACGGTCTGACCGAGTTTGCGATAACCCGAGTCGGCCCCTCGATGTAACTATGCGATTCACGGCCCTCCTATCGACGCGGTTCGGTCAGCGTTCGATTTCTCGCGGTGAAGGCTCCGCGCCTGGACGGTGGCCGGGATGAACGGGGACGACCGCCGAACCGTCGCCGTCGCGTCGTTCGCGCACGGATTGGTGCACACGTACGAACTGACCATTCCGCTCCTCATCCCGCTCTGGATGTCCACGTTCTCCGCGGATGCGGCGACGATAGGGGTCGTCGTCACCGTCGGATACGGCCTCTTCGGCGTCGGAGCGCTCCCGAGTGGCATCCTCGCCGACCGCTACGACACGCGAACACTCATCGCTGCCAGTGCAGTCGGGATGGGGGCCGGGTTCGGCCTCTTGGCGTTCGCACCGAACCTCCTCGTCCTCACGGTCGGCCTGCTGTTGTGGGGCGGTGCGGCGAGTATCTACCATCCGACCGGCCTCTCGTTGCTCAGCCGCACCGTCTCGGAGCGCGGGCGCGGCCTCGCGGTCCACGGCGTCGCCGGGAACTTGGGAACCGCGATGGGACCGCTCGCCGTTTCGGTGTTGCTCGCGGACCTGTACTGGCGGTACGTCGCGGCGCTTCTCGTCGTGCCCGGGGTACTGATCGGTGCGCTTACGCTCGTCGTTCACACCGACCCGACCGGTCGAGAGGAAGTGGAGCGGGAGGACGGGTTTCGAACCGACCTTTCGATGGCATCGTTCCTGTCCTCATCGAAGCGACTTTTCGAACGCGGGTTTTACGTCATCTTCCTGCTGGTCGTTCTGGAAGGGTTGTTCTACCGCGGCGTGCTGACGTTCCTGCCGGACGTGTTCGAGACGGCGGCCGGGTCGGGAGCGGTGTTCTCCGGCTTGCTTCGCGACTTGTCCGGGTACCTGTACAGCGGGTTACTCCTCGTCGGCGTGGTCGGCCAGTACGTCGGCGGATGGCTCGTCGATAGGACGGACCCGGTCCGCGGACTGATCCTCGTCTTCCTCTGTTTGGCCGGGGTTTCCACGGCGTTTGCGACCATCGCCGCGGACGGTTCGTGGAGTCTCGTTCCCCTCTCCGTCCTCCTCGGCGTCTTTCTCTTCGGAGAACAGCCGCTCATGCAGGCGACCGTCGCGGATCACTCCTCGTCCGATACGCGGGGTCTGAGCTACGGTTACACCTACGCAGGCGTCTTCGGAATCGGGGCACTCGGCGCGACGCTCGCCGGATACGTCCTCACGCGAGCGAGCGTCGCCTCGCTCTTCGCGGTACTCGCGACGGTGGCAGTCGCCGCCGCCGTCGTTTCGGCCTATCTCCGAGGGAGGCACGACGGGAGTGCCAACACATCGGTATCTCTTTTTAATAATTAAATTAATATTCCAAAAATATTTATCAACCTCGTGTGGGTACTTTTCTCACGGTAGCAGAGGTTACAACATGACTGCCAAGTCAGCGCAAGAACAGACAGGCATAGAGCGGCCGGTTGAAGAACCAGGACGGTCGAAGGAGCGGTCGATCACGTTCCCGACCCCGCCGAAGGAACTGCAGAAGGGGTCGAGGGACTGGAAGAAGTTGCTCGCCTACTTCGGTCCCGGTGCCATCGTCGCCTCGGTGACGCTCGGTTCCGGTGAAACGTTGTTCGCCCCCCGCGGCGGTGCGATTTTCGGACTTTCGATAATCTGGGCGCTCGTCTGGGCGGGACTCGTCAAGGGTATCATGACCTACTCGGGCGTCCGATACTACACCCTGACCGGCGAACACGTGATGTCGCGATGGGCAAAGCTCCCCGGTCCTCGCGGATGGTTTTCCCTCCTGATGGGCGGAATCGCTATCCTCGCCTTTCCCGCGTGGATCAGCGGACTGTCCAAGATGCTCGGCCAGATAATCGCGTGGATATTCGGCCTCCCGATGACCGATACGGTGTTTGCCTCTATCGGAACGGTTCTGATCGTCGGAACCGCGGGACTCGTACTCATCGGCGGGTACGACTACGTCGAACGCGCACAGATCGCAATCGTGGCGTTCCTCTCGGCGACCATCGCCGTACTCGCCATCGCCGCCCAACCGTCGCTCGGCGGCGTTCTCGGCGGCCTCGTCCCACACATGCCGTCGGGGTACGCGCCGTTCGTCTACGAGAAGTATCCCGACGTCGCAAGTCGCTCCGTTTGGATCGAAGTCGTCACCTACATGGGTGCAGTCGGCGGCGGCATCTACGACTACATCGGCTACGTGGGCTATTCGAAGAAACGAAGTTGGGGCGTCCTTCGCCGTGAGGACTCGGAGGAGATATCCGATTTCGTCCGCGAACTCGCGCCGGGAACGACGGTGCCCTTCGAACTGACCGACGACAACCTCAAGCGGGCCAAATCGTGGTTGCGAGCCCCGCAGGTCGACGTCATCATCTCGTTCACCGCGATAACCTTCTTCACGGCGGCGGCGATGGTGTTGGGAGCACAGAGTCTCCACAAGGCACAACTCATCCCCTCGGGCATCGATCTCTACACGTTTCAGGCGCGGTGGTTCTCGGCCATCAACCCGGGCCTGACCATCCTCTGGAAGATCGGCGTGTTCTTCGCCATCTTCGGGACGCTCTACGCGACGTGGGAGGGGTACACGTGGACGTGGCTGGAGACGGTCAAACCGTTCTCGTCGCGCGCTCGTAACCTGGAACGGGATAACATGACGAAGGCGCGGATCATCACCATGATCTATGCTGGTGGTATCGGTCTGGTTCTCATCTGGTCCGGACTGTCCGCCGTGGCCATCGTCACCCCGGCTTCCATCATCGGCGGCGTGTTCGGGTGTGGCCTCTGGTGCTGGGCGATGCTGTGGGCCGAGCGAACTGCACTTCCGGAGGAACTGCGGAGCGGGTGGGCGCTCACGGTCGGACTGATCATCTCCGGCGTGTTCCTCACCGGTGCGGGCGTCATCTCCATCCTGGAGTACCTCGGGTTCGCCTCGTTCTGAGACGATCCCTTCGGCCTATTCTACTCGGGCAGTTCGTCGAGAACGGCGTCCAGATAGCGAACGATAGTGTTCGCGTGACGACGACGCAGGAAGCAGTATCCGGCGATGATGCCGCCGATGGCCGTCACGGCTATAGTCACCGGAATCGCAGCGAGGGCGAGAATTCCGGAGAGACCCGTCAACGCCCCCCACAGTTTCCGTTTCTTGCGGTACTCCGTTCGCACTTCGTCGATGATCTCGCGTCGTCGCTCGTCCGATACCTCCCCCTCCTCCGGCACGTCGTACCGTTCCGTCAATCCCTCGTTCGGTGACGAACGACCCCCATCGACCCTGACGGCGAAGGAGCGACGGAGGCAGTAGATCCCGACGACGAGCGGAAGGAAGCTTTCGACGAACCCGATTCGGAGATAGGCGAGGATGGTGAGCGAAAAGGCACCGACGGTGAGGGACTCCCAGAACAACTCGGAATCGAGGACCGAGGTCTTCGAGTGCGACATGCTACTACAGATGCCGAGGATCGGAAATCAACGTTTTGGTTACGAATCTATAACTACCAAAATAAACGAATGGATCGTCGGGATTTCATCGCCGAGGACGAATCGGACGCGGTTCGATCTTTATCCTCTCATACTTCGATCCGTCCCGGCCGAACACTTAATATCTCGGGGCGAACCGTTGTATCCATGCAATTCGACTGGATGGTTCAGTGTTACGCCGGTGCGGGCGTCCATCGGGACGCGCCGCTCTACGACGCGCTGGACCGCGACTCGGTGCTCGCCGGGGCGGACGCGGCCGTCGAATCCGGCCTCGGTGGCCTGTGGGCACCCGATCACTTCATGCTCGGCCCCAGACGGGAGGAGTTCGAGGTGTGGACGTTGCTGAGCGCGCTCGCCGAGCGAACGGACGACGTCGACCTCGGCCCCCTCGTCGGTTCGATCACGTATCGGAACCCCGCACTGTTGGCGAAGATGGCGACGACGGTGGACCTGCTCTCCGAAGGTCGCCTTCGACTCGGCCTCGGGGCGGGGTGGCACGAGGCGGAACACGCCGCGTACGGTTTCGACTTCCCGGACGTCAACACCCGGATCGACATGCTGGAGGAGACGATACAGGTCCTCCGGGCAATGTTCACCGAGGACGCCCCGACCTTCCACGGGAACCACTACGACATAGAGGACGCATACAACGAGCCGAAACCCGTGCAGGAGCCGTATCCGCCGCTGGTCGTCGGCGGTGCCGGTCCGCGGATGCTGCGACTCGCCGCGAGGTACGCCGACGAGTGGAACGTCGAAATCAGCGCCCGTGCTCGGGGGAAACCAATCGAATTCAAGGTTCGGAAGTTCGACGAGTACCTGCGAGCGGAAGGGCGCGACCCGGATGACGTGGAGCGCTCGTGGCTCTCCCACGTCCTCGTCCGCGAGGACGAGGACGAACTGCGGGAGTACTGCGACCGCATCTTCCCGCTGCCGTGGGGCGAGGAATCGGACATGGACGACGAGCTATCGGACGCCGAAGACGCCCGCGAAAAGGGTGGCTTCCTCATCGGAACGCCCGCCGAAGTGGCCGACCAAATCGACGCGATTCGCGGCCTCGGGTTCGACAAACTTCAGTTGTTGTTCCTCGATTTCCCGGAAACGACGGGAATGGAACTGTTCGGCGACGAAGTGATCCCGCGGTTTTAGTCCGCGCTGACGAAGTGTTCGAGGGTTCCGACGCCCTCGATTTCGACCTCGACGCAGTCTCCGTCCGCGAGCGGACCGACGCCCGCCGGTGTTCCGGTGATGATGACGTCACCCGGTTCGAGCGTCATGTACGCCGTGATCTCCTCGATTATCTCCGGTACGGTGAAGATGAACTCGGCGCGGGAGGAGTGCTGTTTGACCTCCCCGTTCACCCGCAATTCGACCGTTGCGTCGTCCGGGACTTCCTCTGGCGGCGCGACGACCGGGCCGATGGGGGCCGACCCGTCGAACGCCTTCCCGCGAATCCAGTTCTGTTCGACCATCTGGTCGTCGCGGTTCGAGACGTCGTCGACACAGGTGTACCCCTCGATGACCGAGTCGGCGTCCTCGGCGGCGACGTTTCGGCACTGCTCGCCGATGACGACGCCGAGTTCGGCCTCGTATTCGACCTGTTCTTTCCCCTCGGGGAGCGAAATCGTATCGCCGTGGCCCGCCACCGAGTTCGGCGGTTTCAGGAACAACAGCGGTCGCTCCGGAACCTCCATTCCGGACTCCGCCGCGTGGTCCGCGTAGTTCAGGCCCACACAAACGATCTTGCTCGGTTCGGTCGGCGGGAGGATATCGACCTCGTCCGGGTCGTACGTACTGTCTGCGAAGACGATGCCGTCGTCCGTCCACGAGCCTGTTCGGACGGCACCGGCGGGGTCGCGAAATCTGACGTGAGACATGTACTCACGATTCCGGCGGATGCTCAAAACCCTTGCCGTTGCGGCAGGGTTACGCGTCGAAAAGTTCCGTGAACGTCCGCGCCCTGAGGTAGCGCTGGTCCCGGGGGGAGAGGAATCTGGCTTCCGTGACCCAATCGAGACACTGGTCGTACGTCGCCCAGTCGTCCATCCACGGGTAGTCCGAACCGAGCATCAAGCGGTCCGCGCCGAACCACTCGACGAGGTTTCGAACGTACCCCCAGAGGTCGCGATACGGCCACCCTTCGATGGACGAACGGGGCAACGAACTCACCTTCACGTAGACGTTGTCGAACGCCGCGAGGTCGCGGAAGTCGCTCCACGGTTCCGAATCGGGGGTCGTCGTCCCGTCCGGCCACGCCATGTGGTCCACGACGAACGTGACGTCGGGATGTGCCGCCGCGAGTCGGCCGACGAGTCCGAGTTGCTGTGCTTTCGGGAACACGAACACGCACCCATCGAGCGTCGCCATCTCCTCCCACACCGGCGCGAGCGCGTCGTCGAGGATCCAGTCGCCGGTACGGTCGAGTTCCGTGGGAGCGTCGTCGTACTCCAACGCGGCGTGCATTCGAACGCCGAGCATACCGTCGTGGTCCAGCACCGCCCTGAGACGGTCACGAACGTCGTCTGCGAAGAAGTCAACGAGTCCGACGCCGTGGAGACGGTCCGGATGGGCCGCAATGCATTCGAGGGTGTAATCGTTCGCGCCGCGTTCCCGGCCGTACAGCGGCGTGGTGACGATGACGCTCTCGTCGATGCCGACGCGGTTCATGTCCACGATGAGGTCCTCGTGGGTGTACTCCCCGGACCATCCAGGGGGGAGAACGGATTCGTACCACGGCCGTTGCTCGGAGTCCGCTCCCCACGCGTGGACGTGTGTGTCGATCAGCCGCATCGTTCACCACGACGTGATCCGCACGTCCTTGAGCGGCGTATCGAGCGGCAGGTCCACGTGACTTTCCGTGTAGTCCGAGATGTAGAATCCCACGATGATTTCGAGCGACCGCATCGCGTCCGTGCCGGGGGAGTGGTTCTCCGCGTCCCCGTTCAGCAGGTCGACGATGTGGTTCGCGGCGTTCGGGAACGCTCGACGATAATCCTCGTCCCACGACCACGCGCCGGACACGCCGGGAATCGGCCGCTCCACGTGGGTTCCGTCTTCGAGGGTCCAGTAGCGCCACTCGCCGTCGTCGTTGTTGATGTACAGTTTCCCCTCCGTGCCGACGAACTGGAGACTCATCGACGATATCTCGCGAGCGACGGTGCAATCGACGGTGGCGAACGTGCCGTCGTCGAGGAGCACGTGGCCGCCGCCGCCGGAGTCGGTCACCTCCCGCGTCCCGCCGAGCGCATCGACGGCGTCGTTCTCCCCGTTGATGTAGCCGCTGACCGTGGCCGCTCTGGCGTCGAGCAGATAGACGAGCAGGTCGAGGACGTGGGTCGAGTTTCGCATCAACTCGCGTCGGAAGGTCGCCGCGATGGACTTCGTCTCCCCGACGATACCTTCCTCGATGGCGCTTCGTAGCTCCTGGACCTTCTCGGTGAACCGGAACGAGTGATTGACGACGAGTTCGGTGTCGGTTTCCTCACAGACTTCGGTCATCGTTTCCGCCTCGGCGACGCTCGCGGCGATGGGTTTCTCACACCAGATGGCGTCCGGGTCCGCGTCGGACTCCGCCGCCGCGACGACGTGGTCACGATGGAGGTACGAGGGCGTGCAGACCGAAACGACGTCTAACTCCTCGTTTTCGAGCATCGCGTCGTGGCCCACGTAGCGCCCCCGTTCGGGGATGTCCCACGCTTCCCCGAACCGGTCGAGTTTTTCCTCGTTCACGTCCGCGACCGCGACGAGTTCGACCCCGTCGGTTTCGTTGTACCCTCCCGCGTGGCTCGCTCGAAACTTCTTCCGACCGATATCCGCTTCGTCGTGCATTCCGAGGATTCCCATCCCCGCGATACCACCAGCGCCGATGATACCAGCTCTGTAGACCATACTACTACACGTCCCCCCGTGTACTTGATTGATTTGGTGGTCTAGACGGAACGAACGCCACAGGACGACGAATGAAGCCCGTCTCCCAGAAATCGTGTCGACTTCGATTTCCCCGGTTCTCACCGTTTCCCGTTCGATTTTACTTCGAAGTAGGCTTTCTGGAATTCAGAACGCTCCATCGATGCCGATATGTGTTTTCGTACGGCTACATTCGGAAATTCGTCCGGATTTCGACGGGAAAAACCAACAAACGTTTTCAACCCGTGGCCGGTCGAGTGGCGTTCTTCCGCCGCCCACCCTCCCACGGACACGACCCTAGAGCACCGGTGGTTGAAAGCAGCGAATGGACGGTACTCGTCCTTGTGAGGAAATCCTCACGGCGTCTTCCCCCTTTGGATGGAGAACGGTCATCGAAGTCCCGTTTTCCGTTTCTCCGTTCGGACCCCGAACGGCGGATCTTTCGTCCTGTTCGGCGGTGAATCCGCAACGGTTCGAACTTCCTCCTGATCGATGACCATTCTCCCCGAACACCTCGTTTATTCATCCACGTATGTTTCTGAATTGGAGAACGGTGTGTCGAAGTTCGTTCCCTATCGGTAGCTCCGCCGAGCATCGGCGGAATCCGATTCCGTACGCTCGAACAACCATCCTGTCGGAGCGGGTTTTGCTCGTCCGAAAACGGTTTTACCGCCCGTTCAAACGCTCATCGTTTCGTTGACGAGTCGTCCGATACGGTCGATATCGATGGTTACCTCGTCACCTTCGGTGAGGGTGAACGACTCCGGCGGCACGAGTGCGGTTCCGGTGAGTAGAACCAACGTCTCGGGGAGAACGTTGTGCTGTTTGAGATACGAGACGAGTTCCTCGCAGGTAGTCGCCATCTCGCTCGTCGATGTCGAGTCCTCGTACATGATCTCGCCGTCGCGTTCGATCGTCAGCGACATTTCGAGGTCGTGAGGGTCCTCTACCGTCTCGTCCGTGGCGATACACGGGCCGATAGAACAACAGCGGTCGTACACCTTCGCCTGCGGGAGATACAGCGGATTATCCCCTTCGATGTCGCGGCTGGAGACGTCGTTGCCGATGGTGTAGCCGACGATTTCCCCGCG
>NZ_JAMYJX010000015.1:0-68107 GCF_024136965.1 Haladaptatus sp. AB618
TGCCGTCTCGTCAGCTTCAAGTTCACTAGGCGATTTCGTTGACATGGTCTTCTGGTTGGATTTGGAAGACCGGTGCCGGGTGCTGATACACCCGGCGCGTTTCTACACACGCCCGAGGGCACCGTTCTTCCTACGCCAAACTATGCACTAGTGCATAGTAAAACTACCGGCTTTGCACCAGTGCATAGAATTGAAGTGGGCAAAGGTGCATAGATTGAACTATGTTGAATCAGAAACCGCATGCAATGAGCCGATATCGAGCGATCATGACGGAGACCGATCGAGAGCATATCAGCGGTGAAAGTGATCCCTCGAACCAACAGCGTGATCAGGCCGTCTATCGCGTGAGTAAGCGAATCACAGAGGAACTCCCAAAAGACATTGCTGTGCTAGCCGAGCATCGTCCCGACAAACTCGAAGAACTCCGGCAGATTGTTTGTGAAGAGGTACATCACGATCGGGGAGGACGTTGATCGTACCCACAACTTGAACACGATTTAAACAGAATTAATCGTTAGATGCGGTTTGGGGAGACAGATGTCCCTCAGTAGTCTGTATATTATGGCTGGTATCTTCAGTCAATATCGACTTGAGGGCATCTCCAACTATTTTACCCGCAATCGGTGGTACAGCATTCCCAATTTGTCTGAACCAGCTGGTAAACGAACCAAGGAAAATATATTTATCAGGGAATGATTGTAATCGTGCTGCTTCACGAGGCGTTATTCCGCGGTTTCTCTCTGGATCCGCGCGCTCGGGATCGGGACGCGCGTGTTCGTAGTAATCCGGGAGTACGTACCCGTTCGCGTCCTTTGCAAGATGTGCGACAATCGTGGGAGATGGTTCCGACCATCTGAGCTTTCTGTATTTGTCTCCGAAGCGAGGATTTTCGGCAGTACCAACATCGTATTCGATATACTTGGCGTACTCTCCATCGGAGTTGTATTTAACATCCCATCCCGTATCTCCTGGTTCAAGCCCCTCATCAAAGAGAATTTGATCTTTCTCCATTGGATGTTCTCGTGCTTGATGATTGAAGCAGAGATTAGTTCCATCCAAAATGTTGTTATTCTTCACATAGTCACTTTTACCACCACTTTCCCTTTTGGCTAAAACTCGTCCGCCTTCCCCTCGACGCAATCGGGGAAGACCAGAAAGCCCTTGGCGAATTGAACAGGCCGAATCTGTTGTTGAAAGACTATTGAGGAGGTCATTCACTTCATCTTCACCCTCCACCAAGTCGTCACGAATACCGACTAACAGAACGCGCTCCCGATTTTGCGGGATTCCAAGTCTGGCCAAATCCTGAAGGCAGAAATCAACCTGATATCCTTTTCCTGATCCACCTAGCGCTTCAAGATCTTCAATAACCCAGTCGATGACGCGTATACCAGTATCTCCTACCTCGTTGACCATCCCTTCAACATTCTCCATCACGATCGCTTTGGGACGGAGCTCGTCAACGGCTTCAACGTACTTTGTATACAATGTCGTTCGCTCATCGCCGAGAATGCTGTAGCTTTCATCATTCGCGCGACGAGACCGGTAGCCCGCCTGGGAGAGAGACTGGCAAGGTGGCCCACCCACAATAACATCGGGGTCTTGAACTGCTTCGCGGATACTGGCTGAGAGATTCACCTCACGGATGTCATCACAGATAACGTTTTCATGTGGAATCTCGGGATGGTTCAGTCGATATGTTGCAACTGCATCAGGCTCTATATCGATTGCCCAGCGAATGTCATAACCTGAGCGAGAAAGACCGCAAGATAGGCCTCCTGCACCAGCGAACAGATCGACCACCGTCGGGCCCTCTTGTTCTGATTGTTGCTTCCGAAGGCGATGACTGAGCAGGAACTTTCGGATCTCACACTCTTTCCCGCAGCTATCCGGCCCTGAACTGATAACGTGCGTGGCAAGTGATCTATACAGCGCTGGAATTTGACGGTCTATTAGCTGATCTTCCAGATCTATACGGCGACTCTCAGTCGCTGAGAGTTCTTCAGAAGTGAGCAAGCCTAGTGAGTACAGCAAGTCATCAACGTACGAATCAACCGGCCATATAGGTTTGTCAAACGCTGTCTGGAGAAGCCACCATGCGTCACCTTCTCCGATTCCGGGGATGGTTTTTAGGAACTCAACATACGTGGAATACTGTACGTTAGAGAACCCACAAAGAGTAATGTCATCTGTATAATCCGTCTCTTGGATCCTATCGAGAAGGGAATCCAAACGGGCGACCCTTTCAGAACCAACGCCCTTTCGAGGAGTTGCACTTTGTAGTGCCTCATGTAATTCGTTCGTATCCATTGCAGCGATTTCTCTCCAAGTGCGGTCCTCACGAAGTTTCGCGACAATTTTTCTTGGTACTCGCTCAAAGAACCGTTCTGAAGGCGCGGTAACCTCGCCACCTAAAACAACTGCGGCAACTGCGTCAAGGGGATCATCGCTGCCGGCCAATGGATCTTGACACATACATCTCTGATCATTGGTCTCTCCAACTCGTCGATGTAAGGAAAGGTACCGGCAAATATCCGCATTTGAGGATCGTTTTCGCGCGAGTTTCTCGGGGATAGCACTCGGACAGCCAGTGGGTGGGAATCGTTGGCGCTGCATATGCTCTGCCGTTAATGTGTCGATGAGAAATTCAACATTTTCCAGCAGAAATTGTTTGTGTGATTCACGCTCAGCGGTTGGCGCAGTATCTACTATCGCCAGTGAAGAACCGCGAGACATGACCGATTCAGGCATACCTCTTCTTTCACAGAGGAGTGTTTTAAATCTCCTGGTCACGAGTTGAGGCATCTTCGTGAAACCGCTGGTAACCAAGTTGTTAGGAGAGGAAAAGACATCTACTAGGGGATAGAGAGACGAGATCTCTCTTCAGGGCCCTGTTTTTCAAAGAATGTCCTATCCTGAATTCAAATCGGTGTTACTCTCATCTAGGTCTTCCAATCTGTACAACGAGAACCAGATAGTCTCCGTTGTCTCTTTCGAATAGCTGTGTGTACACAAGAGCGAAGAAAACTCACTCAAACAAGTGAAACCGACGTCGCTGCATCGGAATCGAGCAGGAAGGATATGAGTTCGGAGAATCCGGCAACAGGAGGTCCTTCCAAGAGAATACCGGTTTCCAAGTATTGTTCAAACCCATAATCAGTAACATTCGCACTACCGATATACACTGCCGAGTCGTCAAAGAGGATTACCTTTGCATGGAGGGTGAACGCGGGTATCGCTCCATCTTGGCGTTGCTCTTCCGAAGGAGTACCGGCATCCCACCGAGTATAGTCGACGAATGTAAGGTGCGAAGTATCGATATCTCCCTCGATAGCAGTTTTCGCGAAGGACTTCAATACTGCATAGTTGTAGGACGTAGGATCCGTGAGATATCGAGAGACTACCGTGACATCTACACCACGTTTCATCGCCGTAGTAAGGACCTCCTTAAGGTGGGCAAAGCCATCAGCCTCGAAAAAGGGCACAAGCAGTGTAATCGCCTCATCTGTTTGCTTTACTTGTCGAGTGAGCGTCGGCATAAGCCACGACATTCCAAACGATGTTGGATTCACATTCTCGAATGCAGGATCGGCGGGGAACGTAACCAGTGGTGTTGCTTTGGTTGTCGGTGGTTGGCGTTCTTGGTAGGCAGTAATACTACGAGCGGAGTATCGAGCGGTCTCAAAAATTTGACGGCATGTATTGACACTGACACGGTAGGTGCTATTAGCGATTGTAGTCTCGAAAAGTTCCCGTTCGATAGCATCAGTCCGTGATAATTGGCGAAACACGTCTACTACAGTGGAGATAGAGAGATCTGTTTGACTCGCAATTCCCGTTGGAGTCACCAACTCGTCACGTCCACTAGACAGTACCAAAAGTCCTTCTAGCTGAGATAGAAGTTGCTCGTCACGGTCAACAAGTTCGGCAATTGCGAGTGGCAACCAAGTCGATTCAGATTCGTCGTGAGACATGTTTATTGTATATTTTAGGACCGGCTAGTCAAAGCCGGCGTTGCAAACGTGCTATATCGACCAATATCCTGCGATGTCTTTATCAGTGTTTGGACGACTCCCGAAGAGGTAGTCGCGTGAAAGAACTTGATTAAAGTACGAACAGCTGATCTCGCTGACGTGCAAACAGGATAGACACGCGCCCCCGCGCTGTGAGCAGACCGGATCGTACACACACTCGTTTCCATGGGTTTCGGCCTGGCCGAGAAGGTTATCGAGTTGCTGTTCGACCATCGTATGCATCCCTCCAATGTTGAATTCCTCCCGGTTGTTCGCGTAGATGACAACAGAGAGCGCACGGGGGAAGAGGAACTCACTGAGGTTCGTACGGTCGAATCCGCTGATGGTACTAGCCTGCTTCAACAGGATGTGACTTAGCGTATGGACCAGTTGGAACACGTGCTCTGTGACCTGTTCCTCTACCGAGTCGTCAAGGTTTGTCTGGAACTTCCCGTATCGTTCGACGGGTGCAAGGTGATTGAGTAGGAATGCCCACTGCTCATCAGTCGAGAGCGACTCAATCTCACTTCGGGCGTGCTGTAGTGCAGCGTCGTCACGGCTGCGGATTTCCGGGAGTACAATGTCTCCGTTTACCGCCTTCGGGTCACTCGTCCCGGGGATATTAATCGCGAGCCACAGCAGGATTCGCGCAGGATTGAGGTCGAACTGAACCGCCTCTGTTTCGGACGTGTCGACGAAAATCGGCGTTCCATCCCCGTCACTCGCGCTCTGTGAGAATGCGTTGATCTGTGCTTCAGCTTCCTCACGGCTACCACGAGTGTAACCGTATACGAACGTCTGTACGGGGAAGTCCTCGATGACGCGAACGTCACTAAATCCAAGCGACTCTAGGTCGTCGTGATAGCTGTTGATGCGGTCTGCTTTGTCCGTGAAGCCACGATCCCGAGCGTCCGACTCGAGTTCGTCTAGGGTATCTGTCGTGAGCGACTCGCGGCTGAGGACATACTGAAGTATCTCGTCACCTGCTTCCGTGAGTTCGGAAGTTTCGCCATCCGAATCCAGAGCGAGTGTCTCGCCGAGACACCCTAGAATCGTCTGACTCTCCAATGTTCCTTGCTCACGGAGGTATTCCCTCGCTTGGTCGAGGGTGGTGATGTCGTCATGGGAGCTGTACACCTCTACGACCTTCTCGTCGTCCACCTCCACCTGACCGGTTCGCTGGTGAAGGTTGACGTCTTGGAGCGAGTCCGCTTCGGACAATCCAAATAGCTTTGCAATCGCCCTTTTTGCACCGTCTTCGGAGTTCCGAAGATGGCCGATGCCTGCGGTGTGCAGATTCACGGTTGAGAGGTAGTGGGGGTAGAAGACACTCCCTGCCCGGTGGACCGTTGTGTACATCCCGTCGTTCTCCTCCGCTTCGGGTGCTTGGTAGTCACAGTTACAGTTCTGGTAGTTCCGAATGGGTGTCTCCCACGTACAGTCACCGACCTCACAGCTCCAGTGGAAGTTCCGGACTCGCTGACTGTTACGACGGTTAAGCCTGACGTACTGGTTCCCGTGGGTTGGGCATTTTACCGGGTAAAGGCGACGAATTTCACCACATGTGTGAACGCTCACGAACTGGTACTGCTCGAGGATACCGTCACAGCCGGATCGCTCGCAAGTGAGGTTCGGGTTGCTTTCCTTGACCTCGTCCGCAGTGTAGTACCCGTGGGCTTTGTCGCACTTCTGGCACTCGTAGGTGGTGGGGAACGGCTCAGCGCGAACACCCTCTGGCACGCCGAAGTGATAGTGGTCGGTATTGTTCGAGACGAACCCGTTCTGACCACCGTCCCAGTTTCGGACGCGTGCTAGCACGCGTCCGAGTATGTAATTCTTGCTGACAGTACCACTCGCGTCGCTCGTTTCAAGTCGCGTGGTCTTCCAGATGCCGCGCTGTCCGCTGTAGTCAAACGTGTTCTCGGGCAGGAACTGGTAAAGTACCTGTGACTTGCTACGTTCCATTGACATTGTTATCGATTGTTGTAGGTGCTAAGGAGGTCCTTGTATTTCCACTCGGGCTGAATCGGGAGCTGTTCATCGACGTCGCGGAGGCTTCTCATCGGTGAGCTCGGGAGTCGTCCGCTCGTCCACTGTCGGTCACTCAGCTGGACTTCGGAGATCGCACTGCGAGTTAGCTGTCTAACGTTGTCGCTGAACTCCGGTGGGACCTCCGAACCACCGTACATGTCTACGAGAAGGTTCTCGATGTCGACGTCATCCACCGTCGAGAGGAACTCTTCGGCACGGTCACCGAAGTACATCATTTCTCCTCCGTCGGTGTACATGTAGTGGTTGAGCAGGAGCGACATAAACAGCCCCGACTGCGTCCGCTTGACGCTGTTCTTCGCCCACCGGTTCACCGAGACAGGCTCAACGAGTCGGTCAAGGAACTGGTGGTACTTCTCGAAGAAATGGTAGTGGCTCAGGTCGCGTTCCCGGATGGGATGAAGAATGTTGAACACGAGACCGGGATGTGCACGACCAGCCCGGGAGCTAGACTGGATGTACTCGGCAGTGGCGCGTGGCATTCCGAAGAAAACCATCATGTTGAACCGGTCAACGTCCACTCCGTGGCTGATCATGCTGGTGGCCGTCACCGTGTTAGGACGGTACGCGAGTAGCCAAGCGAGCCCCTCCCGAACTTCGGAGGACGCCGCGCGAAGGGCGACCCGGAACTCCGTCCGCGAAGTTCTGTCCTCGTCGAGTTCCGCCGCAAGGACATCACGGAGTTCCATAATGTCCGGGATTACCTCTTCGTCGACGAGATCGTCGTCTGCAAGGCTGTGCAGAAGGTCTTCATCCTCTTCCTCCTGCCACGGATCGTCGAGCTGGTCCAGAATCGTCTGGACATCCTCGAAGGGTGTCCCACCAGTCATACGCTCTGAGTTGAGTGGCGGACGACCCTCTCCACGGAAGTAAGCGTTTAGCTGGCTGACGAACGATTGATCCAGCCGGTCACCATCCTTCTTCGATAGCAGGTAGGTCAGGCTCGTGCTGTAGAGCGTGAGTATGTCGATGATTTCCGCGATAGAGTCCGTGGACAGCGACTCGCTGGTGTCGGTCCCCTCCAGTGCGACGCCCGTGAGGAGATCTTCTGGCGACTCCATCGCCATCAGGAAGAGGTCTTGGACCTCTTCGTGAAAGCTAAAGAGGACGTCGATTATGGAGTTAATGTGCGTCTTTCCATGCGGGATGAGCCCCATGTAGTAGCGCTGCGTCTCGGGCTGTTCCATCGCGTAGAAGTTCTCGCGAAGGAAAGGCCCCGGTGACGGGAAGCGCTCTGCGGGCCGAAGGAACAGATGGTACACTTGGTCCTCGTACGCTGTAATCGTCGCCGTGGGTGCAAGCACCTTGGTCTTTCCAGCATCGACGATCTCTTGGAGCGTCTGGACGCCCGTCTCGTAGTGCCCGTCGAAGCTTCCTACGCTCTCCTCGAGCAGATGGAGTTCGTCGGGGACCATCAGAGATGGCGCCGGGTCGTACACCTCTATCGGCGATGCCGTCAACTCGAATTCATCCTTGTCGGTGTCACAGCCGTACTTCTCCGTACACTCACCGAGGCTGGCGAAGCCGTGTGTCGGACACTCGTACTCCATCTCTCCGGTCAGGATGTGAGCCATCTTCCGCTGGTACCCGATTGCGGTGATCTTGTCGATGGTCCCGGCGAGGATGCTCGGCGCGTAGCGGTAGAGTTCGTTATCGACGACGTGGATCGGGAGTTCGTCATCCGCGTATACCTCTTGGGACGTGGTCTCGCGTTTCTGCCAGTCGCACTCGAAGGGGTTCCCGGTGCAAACGTGTGCGAGCCGGATGTCGTCCGTGACTCGCATCTCGACCCGGGCGCCACAGGCCGGACAGCCCGGAACAACCTTCGCCTCCTCCCGGAGGCTCTCATCCTGCTTATACCGGGTGTAGTTGTCGTTGTTGTAGCCCGTAAGCGCGTTCGGTGTGTTCTTCTTCCCGACGAGGAAACCGACACTGAATGGGCGAGACGGACGGGTACCGATGTCGGCCTGGTCACGTCGGACAAGGTCGGCGTACATGATAGTCTCCGACATCCGCTGGAGTTGCTGGAGCGACAGGAGCCGGAGCGGGAATCGCGTCCATGTCGTCACTCCGAAGTGCTTGCCGCGGATGCGGTCGAAGAACATGTTCCAGACGGCAACACCAAAGAACGCCTCGGACTTCCCGCCGCCAGTCGGGAACCATAGCACGTCGACGACGTCGAGGGCGCCTTCGGCCTCCTCGAATCGCTCAGAGAGGTCCTTCTCGTCACGCCAGCTGATTTCGTCCCATTCCTCATACTCGCGCCCCGCGATGTCGGGGACGAGCATGACGATGAACACGAGCTGGAACAGCCGCCACGTGTCGAAGTCGTGCATCCGATCCATGGACTCGTTCATCAGTTCGAATGCGCGACCGACCGTGTCTGGATGTTCACGAAGTACGCGGATACCACGGCGGAATCGGACAATTTCGCGCTCGAATGCGGCTTTGTCTTCCTCGAAGTCCTCGCGGTCAGCGTCCGTCCAGTCGCCGCGCTTGCGATATTCAGTGAGGGCTTCCGGGTAGGCGGTTTCGAGGTATGTGTCCATGGCGTCCGCGACCGATTCCAATACCTCGTATCCGCCACCATGGAGATCTGCGAGTTCGCTGAACGCGGGGTTCACATCTCGATCAGCAGACTCGTAGACTAGCTGCCGGTACTCGGGGATGAAGTCCGTTCGGAGATGGTTCGTGTGCGGGTCCGCACGAGGCGCTGATCGACCAGGAGTGGCATCGCCAAGTGTCTCCACGTAGTTGGGGGCGTTGATTGTGCAGTTCCGTCCGTGTCCCCACAGGTCCCGGTTGTAGCGGAAGTCCTCTGGGAGAGGATCAAAAGTAAAGGGAGTGAACTCGACGCCACCGTTTGCTCTGAGGTCAAGCTGAACCTCGAACAGCGTTGGGTCACGGAGCGTGTAGACGTAGTCCCGCTTCGACTGCGTGCCGGTGTTCGTGACCTCGATGTCGAGCAGGAGTTCGTCGCCGTTGCTCTCCCGATCCTCGGTGGCAGTGATCTCTACCGACAAGTCCCAATCTGGTATCGCCGGCGTGCCGTCCCGTTCCTCGAGATACTCGTTGAACTTGGACTCGTTCTCGAGTACGTAGTTCGGAACGTCTTCGTCGGGTTTCTCGTCCCCGTTGTCGAGGTAGATGTCGTCACGTGCTGCAGCCCGCTCGCGAACATCGTCCACGGCGGTTCGAATCGCTTCGGTGGCACGCTCCCGAACGATCTCCGGGGTCGTCCGAGTCCCGCCGGAGATAGCCTCGTAGTGTACATCGATCGGCGGCACCTCCAGTTCGAGGCGTTCGAAGACCGGAAGAAGCGTGGTGTTTTCGATTTCGTCGTCGTCACGATCTGCCAACGAGACGTATTCCTCGCGGCGGTCCATCTCCTCGTAGGTCGGGTTCACACGCACCCACACGCTCCCCGTGATGTCGATGGAGATCGTGTCACTCGCAGACCCGTTTCGGATGCGAGTCATGGTGCCGATAGCGGTGGGTTCCATCTTCGACTGGAGGTCGTCATCACTGTCTTCGAGGTCGCTGTTCTCTTTGGGGGCAAGTGCCCCGGCGAAGAATTGGTCGCTCGGGGCGTCTCGCTTGACCCGCGCGTCCTCGCCGTCGAGGTTACCGCTCACCCGGTCAGTGATGCGTTTTCGGAGATGTCGTGCGATGCGTTCCTCGTCGTCCGGAGGACCGTCGTCCGGTTCAGGATGGGCCCCTGTCATGTTTCGCCTAGCGACACTTGGGGCCACCCACTTATACTTTCGCCTCAGACCAGCACCTTAAAATTTATAAAATAGGTGCTGGTCTGAGATTTTAACGACGTGCGCGAGAGCGCGGCGCGTGCTCGCTGCGCATGTGCACGCAAGCACGCGGGAAAACTCGGCAACAATAATTGCCAGAAGAGCTTCATCAAATATTATATGTCAGTAGTGTCCCTATGCGAGTATCACCAGATGGCGCTTTCTTAGCGGCATCTTGACAACCACGCATGGCTCAGCAATCTCATCCATACCGCACGAACCGAGATCTCTTCTCAAACCACTATCTCACGGAACACCTACGGCAGACCGAACCCTGGCAGGACGTCGACCAGGACGAGGTCCGTGATACATATGAAGAGATTCGCAAACTCTGGGAAAAGAAACAAGAGCGAGTTGATGACTATAATGAAGCACAGTTAGAACGGAACTTCATCCGCCCTATTTTCGATATTCTCAATATCCCTTTCGAGATCGAAGAGACAGTTAAGCGAAATGCACGTCGGCCAGACTACGGATTTTTCTCTAGTGAGGATGCTGCGGACGCTGCGTTCGATCGAGACGACTTCTACGAGGAGGCAATTGCCGTCGCGGACGCCAAGCGCTGGGGGCGGAAGCTCGACACACGTGGCGAAGAGAAGCGCGACTTCGAGAACCCGAGCTACCAGATTCACGCCTATCTCCAAGAAACGCCAGTTCAGTGGGCTGTCCTAACCAACGGGAAGCAATGGCGACTCTATTACGGCCCGACTAGCCACCGACTGGACTCCTACTACGAAATCGATCTGCCGGAACTCCTCCGAGATGTTGAGGAAGATGGTAAGTTCGAGGATTTCAAGGACTTCTATCTCTTTTTCCGGCAGAAGGCATTCCTCGCCGACCAGTCTGGGAATTGTTTCCTCGACGAGGTCTACGACGAGTCGAGTGTCTTCGCGGAAGCGATTGGTGAGGACCTCCAAGACAACATCTACGATGCAATTCGCGTCCTTGCGCAAGGATTCCTCGATTCGAACGACGATCTCGACGAGGACGACTTGCCGTTAATCCACGACAGTTCACTCATCTATTTGTACCGCCTCATATTCGTCCTGTATGCCGAGAGCGAAGGACGGGATCTCTTACCTACAGACAACGAAATCTACAGCGAGAGCTACGGTCTAAACGAACTGAAACGGGAAGTCGCTGACAAGCGCGACGAGACCCAACAACACTACCAAACTTGGCAGACGAACCTCTGGGATACGCTAGGGGAACTTTTCGTTCTCATCGACCAAGGGAGCCAAGGGAAGAATATTCCGAAGGATCAGCTTTACATTCCCGCCTACAACGGTGGTCTCTTTCGAACAAACCCTGACCCAGACGACAATAAAGAGACCCGATTCCTCGCAACACACGAGGCTGACGACGCCCACCTCGCAGAGGTAATCGATCTCCTGACTCGCCGTGACGCAGACGAGGGTGACGGTCAAGTCTTCGTCGATTACTCATCGCTTGACGAGCGTCACCTTGGGTCGATATACGAGGGGCTGCTTGAGTACCAGCTGGACGTTGCTGACGAGCCATTGACGGTTGAGGACGGTGAGTACTCACCTGCCGTCGATGATGACGAAGTTGCTGTTGAGGAAGGCGACGTGTACCTTCGTACGGATGATGGTGAGCGAAAGGCCACCGGCTCATACTACACGCCAGAGTATGTCGTCGAATACATCGTCGACGGGACGCTCGGGCCACTCGTCGACGATATACGAGAGGACTTGGTCGGAACGGAGTCGTATCATGAGGGTGGCTTTGCCGGGGAGTTCGCTGAGCGCGTGTTTGATCTGAAGGTACTTGATCCAGCGATGGGCAGCGGGCATTTCCCCGTTAACGCGGTGGACTACCTCGCACGAGAGATCATCGATGCACAAGAGCGGCAGGACCAGCAGGCAGTCAAGAGGGGTGATGAAGAAGCAATTAGCGAACCTCGGACTGAAGAAGGAGAACTCCGAGACATCAATTGGGCCCGCCGCAAGGTGGCACAGCGCTGCATCTTTGGAGTTGATTTGAACCCACTTGCTACAGAACTTTCAAAAGTTTCGCTGTGGCTACGCACGCTTGCCGCTGAACAACCGCTAGCGTTCCTTGATCACCACCTTAAGACAGGGAATTCACTAGTAGGTTCAGACGTAACCGAGGTACTCTCAAATGATACTGAGACAAACTCTGGACAATTAACCCTTCAACAGGCATTAGACCGTGTCCGTCAGAATACATTAGAGCATGTAATGAACCGGATGAAAGAGTTGCTTGAGATCGATAATGAGACACTCGAAGATGTTAAATCGATGGAAGAGATATACGCGAAAATCCGCGAGGACCCATTTTATAGGCGTTTGTTTGAGTTAACAAACGTGCATACCGCTGAACAATTCAATTTGGATGTTCCAGAGAAGGCTTATGAACAAATGGCTCAAGCAATCGACGACGAAAACAAATGGATTGCTATACGAGAGAAAGACTGGTTCCAAACAGCGCAGGAAATGCATGAAGAGATGTCCTTTTTCCATTGGGAACTTCAGTACCCAGAAGTATTCTTCGACAATGAGGGTAAAATACAGGAAAATGCAGGATTTGATGCAGTTATTGGAAACCCACCTTACAGAGCGTTAGCACATGGTAGAAGACAAGAAGCCGCTGATGAGGATCTTCAAAAGTATCTCAGAGATAAATACCCTGAAGCATCCGAGTACAACCAAAATCTTTTCACCATATTTATTGACGAATCGACCCATTTGATGACCAAAGGAGGAATCTTTGGCATGGTTGTGCCAAATACCCTGTTAACTAATTACTACTTTAAAAATATAAGAAATAAGATACTCGCCGAATTTGAGATCGCAACTGTAGTTGACGCAGGCATAAGGGTGTTCGATGAAGTGGAAACCGGTGGAGTAACAATTCCAATAATAAGGAATACCAAACCAAATGAATCCTCAAAAGTATCAATAGTTCGTCTTGATGAGGATAGGGATTTTGAGGTGGTTGATAGCGTATACCAAGATAAGTATCAAGATATTCCATATCAGAAAATATTACTTGAGCCTTCAAAGCTAGGTGTCTTGTCGAAAATACAATCTGTGAATTCTACAATAGGGGAAGAATCTACAATGTATGCGGGAATTGTTTCCGGTGATAATGAAAAGTATTTATCAGATTCTGCGACTGAACCAGAACATGAAAAAGTAGTTAGAGGACGTGATATCACCAGATACAACATTAAATGGAATTCTCTTTACATCTATTTTGACGAAGAAGAACTCTATAGTAACACAGATAGGGATATGTTCGAAGCAGCACCAAAGATCCTAATGAGACAAACAGGAGACCATCTAATCGCTGCGGTTGATTCTGAAGGAATCTACAGCTTAAAAACAACTCATTTAGTAATACCTGATGAGATAAATCCTTATTACATCGCTTCATGTTTGAATTCAAATGCCTTGAACTGGTATTATCAACAAATCGTCCCTGAACAGGGAAGAACTTTTGCAGAAGTCAAAGCAGTAAATGTTAAACAGTTACCCATACCTGCGAAGCGGAGTAATATCACTATAGATGGACCAGAGGACACGGGAATAAATGGCAATGTCGAAGAAACCCTTACAAAACTAGCAAAGAAGATGGAGAAATATAAAAGGAGCAGGAAGAATCTGAACCTTAACTTACTCGACTATTTTGGCTCCTACTCCAACGGTCAAACACTCGCTGGGATCGGTTTCAATCAACCACCCAAAGGAATGTCTGACTCGATACTAGAACTGACTGCTGAGGATCGCGAAAATCTACGGATTGGTGCAGGCAAGGTCATCCGTGAATCACCGACGTCTATCGAAGTTCGACTTACAGCACGTTATAAACCCAAAGAAAATGACGAATTCGAAACAGACCAATGGGGCTATACAGAGACTGATCCTCTTCCAGCGCTAAAGATCTCTGATTTGACCAAAGACGAGGCAGACCTGATTGAGGTGTTCTTACCCGTTGCTCTCGATAAAGCAGGTGGCTTCGCTAACTTCCGCGAGACTGCCACCAAGACGAATTCACTTGTTGATCGAATTCGAAAACTCACCCTTCCCGCCGTTGATGATGTTCGTGGGGGACTAAGGAACTATCTTGAGACAAGAACACACGCCGAAGAAATTGATGCAAAGATAGAGAGAACGGATCAAGACATCAATGAAATTGTTTATGAACTCTTCGAACTTACGGAGGAGGAAATCGAGAAAATTGAAGAAGTTAGCAATGAAGCACCCTGATTCCCTCCACCAATTGATGCAATCTCATCAAGAGATAGAGGTTGTTCCATATCACCCCCTGAACGACATAGCGACAGACAAAAATCAAAAACATATCAATTGGGAACTATCGACAGATGTCTGAATGTGAATGCGGCTTCAATGTGGGTGACCGCGTTAGCTTTGCGGGCGGTCAGGGAGAGGTCGCGAAGGCCAATCATCGGCCAACCGGTCAATGTCTGCTGACTCTTCTGACCGATTCCGGCCAAGAAAAGCGTCCGAGTGCCGTCGTCGAGAAGGTTGAAGGAAGCGATTCGTTGCTCGCAAAGCGCGAGTTCGATACACCCGAGCGATTCAATCTCCGTGCTCAGGCCGCGGAACTCGACCTCGCCCACCGGCAGGACCGGTTCGTTGCCCTAGAAAGCAGTCGAATCGACATCGCGCCCCACCAGGTGAAAGCCGCCTACGACATCCTCACGTCGTACGACCACCGCTACTTGGTCGGTGATGAAGTCGGGCTTGGCAAAACCATTGAGGCAGCAATCGTCATCGAAGAGCTCGCTGCCCGAGGTCAAGCCGATAGAGTTCTGATTGTCGCACCCGCACCGCTCACGACTCAGTGGCAGGAGGAACTCCGCGAGAAGTTCGACAGCAATTACGTCGTGTACGACCGGGACTACGTCGATGCGAAGCGGAACGCCCATCCCACAATGAACGTCTGGACGCACGATGATCATATCATCACGTCCATTGACTTCGCTAAGCAGGAGGATATGCTCGCAGCGCTCGACAATCTGGAGGAAGAGTGGGACATTGCAATAATCGACGAGGCTCATCACCTCACAGCACGCCGTGAGGGAAAACGCGGTGTTGACAGGACGCAGCGCTACCGGGTTGGTAAAGCGGTGTCAGAGACATCGGATGGGCTTATCTTCCTGACCGGGACTCCCCATAAGGGGAAACGTGATCAGTTCTATTTCATGATCTCTCTACTCGACCCGTATCGATTCCGCGACGAGCATGACGTCAACAAGGAGGGTCTTCGGGACCTGATGATCCGCAGGCTGAAGGACCAGATGTACGAAGCCGACGGTTCGAAGATGTTCCCGGAGAAGAACATCAAGACGTTGCCAGTCACGTTCTCACCCGCGGAGCGTGAACTCTACGAGAACGTCACCGAGTACATCACTGAACACTACAACCTCGCCCATCGCGAGGACAACGACACCGCGGGATTCGCGATGGTGCTCTACCAGAAGCGCCTCGTCTCATCAATTCACGCGATCCGGAAGTCACTCAAAAACCGGATGAAGTCCATCCAAGCCGGAGGTGCAGACCCGAACGATCTCTCTCAGATCACCAAGAGCCTGCTACCCCAGTATCGCGAGGACCCGGAGATGCTGACCGACGCCCAGCGCGAGAAGGTAGAGGAGGAACTTGGAGGAGTTGCGGCGTCGAGTGACCCGAAGAAGATCCAAGAGGAACTATCGATTGTTCGAGATCTGTACAACCAAGCCAAAGCCATCGATGTCGACAAGAAAGCTGAGCAGTTGCGTGATTTTGTTGACGGTGTCCTAGCCGAAGAACCGGACGAGAAGGTACTCGTGTTCACCGAGTACACAGACACTTTGGAGTACCTCCGTGACCGGGTGTTCAGTGACCACGACGTTGCGCAGGTCTACGGCGATCTCTCGCAGCAGGAACGTCAACGACAGATGAAGAAGTTCGAGGAGGATGCGAACATTATGCTAGCAACGGATGCTGCCCGCGAGGGGCTGAACCTCCAGTTCGCGCACATCATGGCCAACTACGATCTCCCGTGGAACCCAACGAGGATTGACCAGCGGATTGGTCGACTCCACCGGTACGGCCAAGACCGGACGGTGGAGATCCGAAACTTGTTCGTCGACGACACGCGGGAGAGCGACATCCTCGAACTACTGATGAACAAGCTCGATGAGATCGAAGAAACCCTCGGAATGAGTTCCGACGTGCTGGGACTCATTCTGGAGGACGTCAACCTCGAAGACCAGATCATGACGGCGATCGCCCACCCAGATGGGTCAACGGAGATTGCAACAGACATAGACGCGATTGTCGAAGATCAGGAAGAGGCAGTCAGACGGGTTGACGAAGAGCTGCTCATCCGCGATCGATTCGACCTGAGCGAACAGGACAGGGAGATACTCGACGTCATAGAGGAGAGTGCTGAGGACACGATCAGCGAGGCGGACGTAGAGTACCTCGTCAGGACTGTCTGCAACGAGTTCGGTGGCAGCATCGTGAATGTCCGGTCAGGTCCTGCCGATGATGGTGGTGACGTGTTTGACCTCGTGGTCCCTGACCTGATCTCGGGAGGCGAGGTGAAGGAGCGTTACGATGGTGCAACGTTCGATCGGGAGAATGCAGTCGCTGATGAGGACTTGGAGTTCATTGCTCTCGACCATCCGGTCGTCCAGTTAATGATGCAGTACTGTCTCGACACCGATGCAATCGGGGGACAGACAGCGGTTCTGACCGGAGGTCGCGATCTGGATACACCGGGCTTGCTCTGTCACTTCCGAGTTGGATACCTTTCGGGAACTGGAGACACCGTCACCGAACGTCTCGTCCAAGTGTACGTGACCCGCGACGGACATACAATGACCGGCAAGGTCAACCTCACCGGTGGACTGCCACCGTCCGTAGTCGACGACTATCCTGCCATCGATGCGATTACGGCCAGCGCCGATGAACTCTTCGAACGCGCCGAAGGGGTTGCCTGGGAAGTCATCGAAGATCTGGCTGACGAAGCACGCGAGGAAAGAGAGCGGGAAGTGCGAATTCGACGCGAACACACACAGAACTACTTCGAGTACCGGATCAAGGACCTCGAGGAACGTATCCAGCAGTACGAGGAGCGTGGTGCAAAGCCGGATGAGGACATGGGAGTCGTTATTGCGAAAGCTAAGAGCGAACTTGAGAGCTTGCGTGACGAGCGTGACGATGCACTGGCCCGACTCGAAGAAGAGGGGCAGGTGATTCCCGACGAACCGGAACTCGTCAATATGGCCGCCGTCATCGACGCTTTTGAGCACTGAACACAGGTCCAAACTGCTTTACTCATCCCTATTCATGTCCCAAACAATGGAAATGCGGCCATCGGCTATTGACCTGTTCTGTGGTGCTGGAGGACTCACGCAGGGTCTTCGAAGCGCGGGATTCGATGTACGCTGGGCGATAGACAACGATGCTGCTGCCGTAGAAACCTACCGACGGAATCACGGTGATCACGTAATCGAAGCCGATATCCGAGAATCCGAACCTGCGACGGACGGACCGGACATCGAGCCGGGTGCACTTGACCTTGTAGCAGGTGGCCCACCTTGTCCCTCATTTTCTACCATCGGTCGAGCAAAACTCGGTTCGCTAGAAGACAGATCGGCCAAGGAAGACGACCGAAACGTCCTCTATCAGGACTTCCTCCGGTATGTTGATTATTTCGAGCCGACTGCCTTCGTCATGGAGAACGTCCCAGGATTGCTCAGTGATACCGCTCTCATTGAGACAGGTACAATTCAGCAGTCGCTCCTGACCGATTCAGCATCCCATAGAAACCCAGTTGGTCGGGAGACACCTGTTCCCGAGATTATTCTGGAGGAGATGGAGGCACTCGGCTATCACGCGGACTGGGAGGTCGTCGATTCAGCCGACTACGGAGTACCACAGCATCGAAAGCGTGTCTTCTTCATTGGAATTCGTGACGAGGGAGATCTCCCTAAACTCGATCAGTGGAAAACCCATCGTGAACCTAAAACCGAGCAAGAGCGAGAAATGCAGATTCGGAAAGGTCCCAGTGCATTCAAAGAATCATCCCAGACCACGTTTGGTACAGAGCCAGCAATCTCCCAATTCGATGCTAACGACACCAGTAGACAGCCATACTTGACTGTTGCCGACGCAATCATGGACTTACCTCCGGTTTCGCCTGGAGGTGAGATGCCACCTAAAAAAGCGACTGAATACACACTCCCCCCAGTTTCACCGTACCAAGAGTGGTTACGTGACATTCCCGAGGACGAAGAGTGGGACGACCAAGTACTACGAAACCACAGTTGCCGGTGGCACAATCATCTCGACCTCTCGATTTACAAACTGCTCGGGCATGGTGTTGGATGGACTATCGGAGATGTGAGTCAAGAGCTTCAGCCCTACCGGGACGATGTCTTCCCGGATAAGTACAAGAAACAGGACCCTACAAGACCTGCCTCGACTATTCTCGCGCATATTCAGAAGGATGGCCACATGTTTATTCATCCCACTGAAGCCCGATCGCTCACTGTCCGGGAAGCTGCACGGTTACAGTCATTCAGAGATTCCTACTGGCTTCCGGAGAGTAGGACGAATGCATACCGGCTTGTCGGGAACGCCGTACCACCACGGCTAGGGCACGCAGTGGGACACGCCATTAAAGAAGAAGTTCTAGAGTACTAGCTGTGGCGTGAAATCTACGTAAGGAGCCGCTGGATACGTTCGTATCGGCGCTCAGCTGGTATTGACTGATCCGCATAGACCAATTCTCGAGCCAATATGACTTGCCAGTACGCATCTGGAACGACCTGAAATAATTGAACATTGCAGAGGAGTTCTCCATCACGAAGTACTGCGTCGACAGCTTGGTCGGTACTGCATAGACCCACTGATACATCGCTGTCGAAGCTTTGTAGGTGTTCACTCAAGCGCTTCTTGAATTCAGTGAGGGAATCCCCATCGGGCAGTGATGCTTGCGATGAGGCGCACCAGACTTCATACTCACCCACTGCTATGGACTCGAAACCATCGAGGGAAGTGGCCCATCCAGATGGTCGAAAGAGCCGTGCAGCGGATTTGAGATCGCCTACATCGCCAATCGCGGCATGAGATGAGACGAAGGTTAGATGTGACGATCCGTCTTCAATCGCGTCGGGGATGTCGCTCAGCGAAGAGATATCTTGGGCTTCGAGCGCAGGAACTGACCCGGTTACGAAAGCGGCATTTACCAGCTCGGGTTCGTCAGGAATGATCTGCCGTTCACGATCGAGGCGTTCCTGCTCTTGGCTCCATTCCTCCTCGAGCTTTCGTATTTCAGCTCGCGTGCTATCAATTGCCACCTGCATGTCCTTCTCGGTGTCAACAGCGTCCTTTTCATATTTACGGAGCCGATCCTCATATTTCCGAATCTGATGCTGGAAGTACCGCTTTGCATGCTGTTCCTTGACTTCGACTTCTTGGGCTCGTTCGTCCCGGACTCCGTCAATGAGTCCCTCGACAGCGATTGTGGCTTCTTGGCGCGCTTGGTCCAGAAACTCACTGGCGCTCCTTGCTATTTCGTCCGTTTTCAAGCCAGTATTTGCCGGCTGTGCAGGCAGTACACCGACTATTGAGGGAGGGTCTACGTGCACCTTCCCTTGGACATCAATGTAAACGTGCGTATAGTCCTCGGTGGGAACCTCACCATCACCACTCACATAGCCGAGTCGGAAGGTAGCGAGAATGCCTGGTGCTATTGATGGATTCTGTGCAACCAGTGCAGCGACCTTTCCATCGATCCAGTCGCCGTCTAGGCAGTATTCAGTAATCGACTGAACGAGCGGATGGTTGAGCGAGATCAGTTCTGCATTTGGCTCACCCAAAGCAACTGTCCGCGAGAACGTGACGTTCTGGTATCGTTCCTCTACTTCCGTATTCATCGAAATGATGTCGGGTACGTCCAGTTGTAGAAGTGGAGATGATGAATCGCTGGCGGGACGGCTGCTCACGACACGACCACCAAATTCTATGCAGAATTCCCGGACGAGCTGCTCGATATCATCCTCACTGATTGGTTTTTCTTCACTAAGGTCGATTATGTTCTCTATTGCTTCATGGTCCTCGGCATCGAACTTATCACGGATCAGAAATTCCCGCTCGATTTTCTCGACAGCCTCTTTTCGTTCCTCAACGGCAGCCTCGATCTCTTGTTTTACCGCATTGGAGCTTCGCTCTCCAGTCACCGCATCCATGATCGCAGCCTCAACATCGTAATCATCAAGGATTGTTCCAAGTACGTCAGACCGCATTCCTATATCCGATTCAATCTGATCGATTTTATCCACCAGCAACTGGAGGATATCGCTCTCCCTAGTATCCTTAACAAATAGATTATAAATCTGAACCGTCTGTTCCTGTCCGTATCGGTGGAGCCTGCCCATCCGCTGGTCAATTCGGATGGGATTCCAAGGGAGGTCGTAATTCACCATAATGTGCGCGAATTGAAGATTCAGTCCTTCTCGGGCTGCATCCGTTGCCAGTAGAATATTAGCATCCTCTCGAAATGTTTTGATTGCCTCACGTCTCGCTTCCTGATCCATTTGACCGCTAATTTCTACAGTCGAGTACCCAGACAGAACCTCGTCGCGAAGGTATTCCAGAGTGTCCGTGTACTCGGTGAATAGTAGAATCTTCTCGCTAGAATCCTCTGTGAGAACCCGGTCAATGAATTCACGGAGTCGCTGGCCTTTGGAATCGACACCGATATTGTTTGCCGCGGCGATTAACTGCTCTAACACATCGGCTTCTGTTTCTACGGTATCGTCTACAGTCTGCAACCGTGAAGAGATATCCTTCTCTACCGCTGTTTTTTCGTCAAGATCGTCTAGTCGATTTTGCAGTGACTGGGCGATAGCTCTGATCGACGAGACGAGGCGCTTCTGGTAAATCACCATCGTGAATCCAGCTGCATGCCTATCGGATTCGGCGTTGGCCGTATATACTGCCGAAATGTATTCCGTCAGATCGTCGTACAACTGTCGTTCGGCGACAGTTAGTGTGACAGGTAGTGTTGTGATCTCACGGCTCGGAAACATTGGTGTTCCGTCTGATGCAATCATACTTTCATCTGTCTTTGTTCGCCGAATCATCAGATTCTCGAGCTCCTCGGGAGTGATATCTGCCGGGCCTCGGAACCGGTAAGGGTCGAGTAAACGGAGAAGGTGAAAGAACTGATCAGGTTTGCCTTTGTGAGGCGTTCCCGTTAGAAAGAGAAGTGCATCAGTGTCTCCGGCTACAGCCTCTGCAACACGGTAACGTGCGACTCGATCGATACCGTCGCTTGTCTCACGGGCCGTCAGGTGATGTGCTTCGTCGAAGACGACAATATCCCAATGCTCTTCCAGTTTGCGCAGATCGTTGAGCATGTCCTTCTGCTTCGCGAAATCTATGGAGACGACAATCTTGTCTTCATGCGTCCAGACATTTGTTCCTGGATGGGCCTTGTGCAGCGTGTCGACGTATCCACGGTCGTATGTCACATACTCTCGTCCGAACTTGGTTTTCATCTCCCGCTGCCATTGATCTCGAAGCGATGCGGGGGTGATTATCAAAACTCGGTCTGCTCGATCGCGAGCAATCAACTCCTCAATGACGATGCCCGCCTCGATAGTTTTTCCGAGACCGACCTCATCGGCAATCATGAACCGAGGTTCGTATGCAGTTAGTATTCGGTGTGCAGCATCGACCTGATACGGTTCAATTCGAATCCGATTCCCAGATAGAGAGAGGAAACGGTTCGATCGATACGCTAAGCTTAAACGGACAGCTCGTTCACGAAGACTAAATCGGACCGGGTCATCGAATTCCCCCGCAGCAAGACGATTAGGAATAGAACGTCCGGGTTCAATGCCTGCCAGATCGGCGGGAACCTTTTTTAGATTGTCATCCTCAGTACGGAGGTAGAGCAAGTCTGGACGGTTCTTGCGTTCCTGTACGGACACCACATAGGCTCGACCGCCAAGGAACTCAACATAGTCACCTTCTTCCGCTTCCTCCAGTTTCCGCACCATTGGAAGGTCTGATGAAATGTTGCGAATAGATCCGTCAGTGGTGAGAACTTGGAGGTTTTGGCCTTCAACGGCAATTACATTTCCTTCACCGCCATAGAATGCTACTTGATCTCCGATGTCAAATTGAGATGACATTCTTTCCTATTTCTTCATTTGTATTTCCAGTATATTGTATTTGCGGTAGTATAACAAATGGCAGAGGCAAATAGTAGACAATAAGGTTGACTCCACGGCGTTGGGAGTGAGCTCAGACGTGGTGACGATGGCTACAGAAGAACCAATAGTACGAGTAGCAGGTATACAATTGACATAATCCGTATTTAAGTGGTCGAGACTAGTGGGTGGAACTTACCGTTGTTTAAATAGGCACCAACAGTACTAAGTCTCAGTAAAGTCCCGGCGTCCCCAGTTGTATTATCCAGCTTGAACTCTAGGCGATTCGAGTCCTTTGACGACGTGAGATAGAGTCCGTGATCCCATTCATAGGGATCCACTTTGAGCGTCTCCAACAAAATCTGGGCTTGTTTATTTGACTCGGTCAGCGTTCTTGCAATCGATGCGAATGAGGTAAAGTGGTTATCGTGTGGCAGGCTCAACTGGTGAAATAGCGTAGTTTGTGCATATCCTAACAGGCCGTAACGATATGCATAGAACACGTCCGCCTCGTCATTATTTGTAATTGAAAACTGCTCCAATTCATAACACCAGTTTCTGAATCTGCAGTACGAGAGGTATTCGTCTTGTGTGACGCCTCGAATCTGCTGGATGCTCTGAGTTAAGTCCCCCAGCGATGACTCGGGAATCGACGGGACTGTCGCAACGTAATTTAAGAGACCCCACATTGATTGCGGGTACGTGTCTTCAATACGAGAAAGCATGTCTAATGAGTAGATGTCAGTCACGTAAACTGGATCAACATTATCGAGAAATACGTCGTACTGATCGATTGCAACTTGATCGTAGTGTGCACCAAAGACAATGATGCTATGGAAATCATCCTCGGAATTGATGTGGCTCACATCAATGTCCTGCCCATTGCCACTGAGCTTCGTTGTCTCACCAGAGAGGATGCTTCGTGCAAGTCGTCGCGACTGTTTGATTCCACCCGCAATCCCAGATTCCGATGTCACATCGCGTTCAATTTCACCAACCGCATCAATTCCTGCTCGAGTAGCCGGTTTGAGGTCTCGTGACTTGCATGCGAAGTGGAAGAGCTCGTCGTCAACGAGCACGACAATATCGACTTCCGATTTGTTTCCATTCTCATCGGTGTAATACAGTTCGTCGTATATCTCCGCCTCCTCTAAGAGTCGGTGTAAGGCCTCGACGGCAAGATCTTCAACATAGTTACCCCATTTGTGTTCCCGGTCATCCGAATCACTTCGATCAATTTCTGTCCAGAACCGCATGAGAACAGCTTCATATGCCCGCTTTATCAATGGGAGAAAGTACTCATCCGGGTCGCCGGGATTACGGATAAACACGTATCTTTCGGTTGTGCCGACGTCCCGCGGAAGTCGATACGGGCGTGTAAAACCATACTTAGGTTCGTCACTGGATGCTTTTCCGGATGCCGCATTAATATCAATTGTCACAGCGTCAAGGGCGTTGCTGAATGCCGTCCGCGAGTCATAGCTGGATTCCGCCATCCGCCAAAGCTCCTCCTCAGAGAACCACAGTGAGTCGAGTTCGTCCGGAGTGCAGTTGGCGACCGCATTCTTGACACCTCTCTCGAAACCACCGTCGAGAGGGTATAACTGATTTTTTAAATAGATCTGTAGGAGTTGCTGTGGAGGGATGATCCGATCGTATCGATCGCTTATCGGATCTGCGAGCGCATCAATCAATCCAATGATATGATCGATCGTGGTGCCGTATTTCTCCCTGAACTGTGCTTCATATGGACGATAACATGCCAAGGTAACCAGTCGCCGTAGTCCACCGGTCGCGAACCCTCCAGCGAGGAGTTCACGATCGTGAAGATACTCAGCTTGTTCGCGCTTTGTGAGCGCATCTATTCCTCGGGACACCCCATTGGCAGCAACTTGAACGAAGTTCCAATACGTTTCATCAACGGCGTCGAGGATTGCCTTGTAATCCAGCTGGTCGGATTCTTGGCCAACCTCCAAAAGAATATCACTCAAATAATTGTACGCCTTAGGGGGGAGGCCAGCATGATCCGTTGGGATCGGAAGTTGTGTAATCCGTTGTCCGATATTGCTGTGAACTGAAAGTTGTGTCAAAAGATATCGGATATTTTGTTCAGCAAGCTCTTCGTACAAATTGAACGTCTCGAAGACGAGCCGTCCTCGTGTGTTGTCCTCAACACATTCTTGACAGACTCTGACACCTCCTACAGTATGCTCCGGGTTCGGAATTAAGCAAATATCACATTTCCCAGCCATCTATTAATTTACTGTAGAAATTAATGGTATATAATTCAACTGATTGACTCTAATTAGAGCACTCTCCAAAAGACTGCTGAATAGGACCTCGAGTTGTGGCATGACACTTGACGATGCCACCGTCGTGAACTCTAAGCATTTCGAACAAAACGTCTTCCTTCATTGAACTTTGAGATGATTTATACAATTTCTGTTTACCACGTACAAACATACGAATCTATAGTCCACGACGAATCCCTACGTTCTCAGTGATCAGGTTGTAAACCTCTCCACGATGACCCAGATTTCGTGATCGTCGTCGAGAAGAGAACAATAACAGTAGAGAAAAAGTGTCGAATACCAGTGGTGAAGACATAAGCAGTTTCGCGATCTCCTTGGGCGTCATACTTCCTTGCTCTTTGGCTTTCTCCATCAACACGACGAACGCACCATTCGGAACCGCCGCCGTGCCCTCGCATCTGATAATAGAACTCATCAGCACGGTCGAGCGCTTTGCTCTTCGTCTTTTCGCCGGTCGTCCGTAGGCGCATATTATTGCGCACGTTTCTTGGAAATCTAGCTCCATCGGAGCAGCGCCGAGTAACTCGCAATCGCTTCGAATTGTACACGATACTTACAATGTATGTGCAATTTTGGGGATCCCTTTCTCTTGCTCTACAGCCCTCACTTGTGATGTTTTCTTTAGGAGCCTCTACTCATCTATTTTTACTCTTGGGTCCTCTACATACTCATAGAGACCGCGAGCACAGCGAGTAATCCAACCCGCATCCCTTAATCGACGAAGATGATACTCGACATTCGGTTTTTCAATCCCTGTTTGATCAATAATGAAGCGAGGGTTCGCACGCCCCCACGGCTTGTCGCTCTCTTGGCCCTCCTTGAATACATTAAGAACTCGGTCACAATCTTCAGAAGGGTCGAAATCCTCGTTGACCATTTCTATGCGATTCATAGTGCAGTACAGTACAAAATATGGTTTGATATGCAAAATAGTTTACTTTGGATATCGCATAGCACTATGCAATACATAGTTTTATTTCCCTGTGAAACAAAGGCATAGTTGTAGAAGCGCGGAACGTCTTGTAGAAAGGCCGGTGGTAGGACACCGACCGCGCTTCTGGACTACAGAAGCATGACTAGCAATACCCCCTTCCGTAGAAAAACGCATCGACTACCAACTACCCCGCATCGGAGGACAGGACTAATGGCGTCGTTCGACGAGAAACCCAACGGCCGTGTCCTCTCCGTCGAGGCCCACCTCGGCGAGAAAACCTTCCACCCAGTCAAACGCCTCGAACCCACTGCCCAGGACCCCGACCAACCCACGCCCGACACCGACGAGCCGATTACCCGTGCGTACCTCGTCGAACTCCGCGTGGGCTTCGAAACCCGAACCAAGACCACTGACCAAGACCCCTACTTGTACTGCATCTACGCCACGCCAGACTGCCAGCAATTTTTCGAACGACGTTACCCAATCGACTACGACGAGGAGGGCTTCCGCATCCCCGAGGACACCGAGACCTACCGCTCGGTCGCAACCACCAAAACGGGCAACCCGAATCTCCCTTCGACACCACCGGGCAAAACCCACACAGAAACCCGCACACACTACCAGCGTAGCCTCGAACGGTGCTACGACATCGACGCCACCACCCACACCACCACAACCGAGGTGCGCGCGTAGATGTCCCTCACAGAACGCCCTTCTCAGAGAGCGACAGCCATCGGCGATGATGGGCGATGAGCCGTCCGTTCGGAGAGATCACCCCCGACGATATCGAAGAAACGTTCGAACGCTGTCCCCACTGTGGTACCTACGCGATTCGAATCACTGACTCCCATTACTGTGAGACCAATTCCGAAACCACTCTCACCGACGCCGAACGCGACCAGCGTATCGCTGCCGACCCGTATCCTGGGGATGAGACGGTCGCTATCGTCGACCAGCCTGCAGGCGGCGCGTTTGCCTATCACGAACTCGACGGGGACAACCACTCGCTCTGTACGCTACAGACCGACAACCCACTCGCCTATTGCACTCGTGAAGCGGCACAAGACGACCAGTACACACCCTGCCAGCTCTGTCAGCGTCTTCGCCAGAAACGGGAGGCCGAGCAATGACCGACCAGCAGACGGTCCTCGCTTTAGCGTGTACAGACCCGATTCAGATCCACACGCAGCAACGCACGCTCACGGGTGTCGTCTATCAGTGCGAGCATTCGGAGCCCACGCTTTCCTGTCGTGGCCCCGAGCCCGGTGAGCACGTCCTGTACGTTGCCACGCCATCGAACGATCTGTATCGGTTGCAGTACCGCTACTACGACGCCATCGAACATACCGAAGCCGACCTCGATCGGTACGGCCGTACTCCGTCAGGAAAGTACGCGTGGTTGCGCACATACGCAATGGTCGAGGACATCGTCGATCCGACAGGAGGTGAGCAGGCGTGAGCAACGCACCACGACCGTTGAACCCACGCAATGCCGACTCACTCGTTCAGCATCTCTCGTCCGGTGATCGCGTTCGCATCACCACGACCGAGTTGCCACGGACGATCCTCACGGTGAGAGAAACGAACCCACCAACACGGAATGAACCACACCTTGTTCTGACGGTACCACCGATCACCACGACGGCACAGGATGACGTTCAGCAAGCCACCTTCCACTGCACCAGTCAGCCCAATTCTGCCATGACTGTTCTCGAGTACATCCACACACTTACTGACACGACTGCTCGTTGTATCGGCACGCTCACCACCATCGCCCACCTCCCGCGTCTCTCGACGCCAGCAGAGGACACTGCAGCCACAGTGGAGGTGCGTGCCAATGAGTGAGACCACCACGTCCGGAGCGTCCACTCTCGAGAATGTCTCGATCAGCGACCTCGCCAAGCACGTTCAGTCGTTCAGTGATCGCGTCGACGATCTCGAAGCAGAAGTCGCTGAGAAAGACGAGCGAATCAACGAACTTGAGCAGCGAGTTGACGACCTCGAAGATTATCGCGAGGAGGCGACAAAAGAGCGTGCTCAAGACCGACAGAAACTCAGTGGTCTCGAAGACACAACCGAGACCATGGAATCGGATATCGACGACCTCACCGACGCTGAAGAGAAGAATAGTCGGGTGCGAGCGTCAGTCTCGCGTATAATCAACCTCGTGCGCGATTACGAAACTGAAGAGGGTGTTGATGACGACTCGCCGAACCTCGCTGCGGAAGCATCGAATGCAGGCCGTCAGCTCTTCGAGACGGTTCAGCGCTCGGAACAGAACACCGAGCTCGTGAACTTCCGTGAGAAGCGAGCCGAGAGTCAACAAGTCGAGGACAAGTATCTTGATGTCCTCGAGCACGCGAAGAACGTCGCCAAGACGAACGATGTGATGGTCGCACGGTTAGGCTATCGCGAAGTTGCAACTCACTACGGCTGTGCGTACAAAAACGATGGTTATCGGGTGATGGAAGAGATGGCCGAGCGCGTTCCTGGTGTGACCTACAAGGAATCTCGAACGCTGTGTGTGGACGACGCGATGGGTATCGGTGGCCACCATATCGAGATCACGTTCGCCCATCCCGACCTCGCCGGGTGGATGCGAGCTCACGAAGCCAACGCGGACATAGCGAATGGAGGGCGCTAATTATAGCGTTGTAATCACGGGGGTTCTGCGAACCCCCATTTCGGCGACGCCACCACACGAGATTCACACCGCTTTGCCGGTGACACATGGTGGTAGTAGTGTGTTAGCTACGGTGGAGTGCGTCTTTTTCTGCGTCTATTTCTGCGAAATAGGAGGGGTCGTGTTCGCGATCCCCCTCTATTACAACGTTATAATCGACTACCTTACCAGCGACAATTGAGGAGGACATGAGTGAGAACAGACCTCATTTAGACGCGTAATATCGATTGTATGAGGTGCTGAGGGATTGCTCTCTGTTGCGGTATGGCTATTAGAATGAGTTCTCTGAACTAGCCAAAGCACATCCCAGTCCACAACCTCTCTCGACCCAATTCTTCAACGTGAAGAATACCGAATCGAACAGATTAAAATGAGAGACACGTTTGTAGGACTCAAGAAATGTCCAATCGACAGCGACTCCGGTCAGCTGACCGAGTGTTGGGCGGACTCATCCCAGACACATACTCCATATTTGACCCAGGATCAAACCCTAAAGATATCGTAATCTGGCAACCAAGTGGCACGGTTGACGATATCACCACCCTCCCGACGCCCGAGCCTGCATTCCAGGAGAAGGCCGGTCAGTTCCTCCAACGAGCCACCGAAAACGGATGTCATCTTGGGGCGGCTCCCGAGTGGACCTACAATATCGAGTGGATTACAAACCATGTGGACTACCTCTTTGCAGCAGACAGTCCACTATTCGTATTGGGGTGTGCGCCCATTCGAGACGCCACCAGACAAGAAGTCATTGCGACATTAGAAGTCGAGTACAACTACGATGTCTATGAGGCAACCGATGTGGACTGCAGCACTGATGAATTCCTGACGCCGACTATTATCCCGATCAAGGCAGCGGCACGAGAGGGCAGCGATAACAATGCGGTGCTCGTACAATACAAGAACCAACCCATGAGCGATGGAGTGCTTGCGAACGAGCAGGCGAACTTGGCTATGGGAGACTGCATCTGGAAAATTGACCCCAGGCATGCGTCCACCGTCATTGGCTGGACCTGCTCAGACATCATGGACGGAGATCTGCGTGGAGACGTCCAAAGCTTCGCTCGCCAGAACGATACTATCGTGGTCCACGTCCAATGCAACCCCGGACCGTTCAACGAGACATGGATTGATTTTCGAAATCAGATATTCGATGGGTCGGACAATAGAGTCACCTATGTTTGTGCGAACTGGGCTAATGATACGTTCGATTCTGGAGGACAAAAGTTCGGTTACTCCGGGGTTTATACGAAAGCCAAGCGTCGGTCTCCGCTGGATCGATACGACACGACGTACGAGAACGGTGGCTTGGTCGGAACGAAACCGGGCTATCGATGTGACTACGTATGGCTAATGCCAAATGACATTGTCAGCGGCGTACAGTTCAAGCAGCAAAATCCAGGGACGACCGGGGCTGGGGCCTCTTCCTTCTCCTTACCACGTGTGTACCAGACTTGGACTTGGGATTCCGGGGCAAGTAAGTACCTCGAAGGTAGTCCAGGTGTACCTGAGTGTAACGACACAGCGTCTGATACATGGTGCTCACAATTGCCCGATTCTCCCCTCGCACGGGAACTGATAGCGACGATTGCGTTGGGGAAAATCGATTTCGACCAACTTCCCGATGAAAATTTAGTACCCAATATCCACTTCAACTGGAAATCACTTATGACGCTCACAGATGCGGACGGGACTGAACGGCTCGGGCATGTGCTTTCGTCGCATCCCCGGCGCACTGATCCGTCACCGAAAGAAGAGGTAGAGAGGTTGGTTCGGATGCTCGAGAAAGCAGCCGAACTAAACATCTGCATGGACGGCGAGTTCAGCCTGGAGGATGTCCCAATGAACGCCGAATACGAGGACAAGGATATCAGGGTGTGTCTGACTGTACTGGGCGGATGGGGGAACAATAGCGAACAAAAAGGAGCAACTCGGCTCAACAACTGGATCAAACGGCGGACTGACACACGGTTTAAGCCTCTCATTGTCACGATGGATCGAAACTCAGGACTGGTACTAAAGACGCTTGAAGGCCATGAGGACGCCTCCCGAGTTGATCATGACCCTGAACGAGTCAGTAGCCCAGGTGGGTTAGTGAGGGTCGATCGATGACACTCAAAGAGTACCTGCCGAAAGGATTTAACGGGGACATCAAACCAGTCGAGGGGACTGGAACTCTATACGAGATAGAACGCGATCGGAAGGCATTCGGTGGGGAATTACTGTTAGTCAGACTTCTCGGGGTGGGGTACGACGCAGAAGAACTGCTCGAAGCGGATATAGACGAATTGGAGGCTCGATTCTACGATGATGAGACACCAAACCAGTGGAATATTCGACTTATCTGGGCGTATGAGGAGGAAAATGCGCCCCCTTCCCCGTATATCCGAGACGAGTTAGAAAACGACACTCGGTTCGCAATCCGGCGCTGTGTACCCGTCGGCAATCTGGCGGACTTCGTCGCACCTTTACAGACAAGTCGAGCCAAACTTGAGAACATCGTCAACCACTTCGACCGCAGTGAATTAATCGAGAGTATCATTGACCAGAATCTCGAATTCCTATTTGATGACTCGAGTCGAGACGAGAAGTTCGAGCGACTCAAAAGTGGAGCGACTCGGCAAAAGCAAGAGACTGAGTCGGTTTCGTTGCCCGCCACATCGGGTGATCGAATAAACAGGTTCGTTGATTCGACCAACTTGGGTGAGTTCCGACCAACGGCTAACTTAAAGCAGATAGATATGGAACCGTTTACGCTCCTCTATGGGCGGAACGGAACTGGCAAAACGAGTATACTGGATGGCACAGCCCTCGGCTTAGTCGGCCAGATCCGCCATGATGAGAACAGAGCCGATGACTACGAGGGCCTGAATGTAACGCTCCAAGGAGACGCAGAGCCACTGTCTACGGATTCGACAGCTGTTAACAACCGCGTGGCCAATTGGTTCGGGTTTCGGCCACATGGACCAGCAAACAAACACATTGAATTTTATCGTGTGAACTACCATGAGACAGGCGCTGCCACGCGGTTCATTGAAAATGACCCTAACATTGATATCGAACAAACAATTCGGCGTCTTCTGTTTGGTGAAGAGCTAGAAGATGCGCGCAATGACAAGGAAGAACTACTCCCACGTCTCAGAGAGCAAATTAGGGAAACCCAGGACCAAATCGCGAATCTCGAGAGCGAGAAACTAGAGATCAAGGAAACACAGGAGCGTGTCTCCCAGGTATTTTCTCATTTGAGGATCGCTGCAGATGGACTCTCGCCCGCAACTAAGACCGCGCTCTCGACCGAACCCAACATGCCCAACTCAAATCAGGTACGATCTCCCGGCCCTGATGATCTGCAGCAGTGGGCGAGATGGGAACAACGATTTGCAGACTTACAAGACGGTCTCGATGCACTGCAGGAGTTGAACCACGACGCAGAGCCATCAGTAACACCGGGTAAGCTTCGACATGAGCTATTTGAAGCCAAAGAGGATATAGAAAGGATTACTGCTGACATTGCAGACATCAAAGAACTACAGGCTGAGCATGCTCATATGACCGATCTCAGAGATAATCTGGGACAATCGATGCAAGGGGTTCCTGCCTCTGTTGGTCTCGTTGCCCTCATTTTGCGATCACACGGGCTCGACACTGACGATCTGGCAGCCTTGCAAACGGGGCTGGACGAGGCACTTGAATCAGATGTAGCCCCCATGAAGGCCGGTTCAATTGATGGGTGGCGGGACCACATCGACAATTACGTGACCCAGCGGTTAGAGGCGCTTCGAAATCAAAAAGCGAACATTGAGAAGCTCGATGAATTGGACAAACAACGTCGTGAACTCCAGTCTCAAATCCGAAACAAGACCGAAGAGTATCTATCGATTACTGATGATGCGCACTATTGTCCTGCATGCTACACGGAACAAGACCGTGACACTATATTGAACCAAGAGAAACCTAAGCAGCTCCACGGCGATCCCTCAGAAAGTGTGCCAGACACCCTCCTCGACCGGATTGCAGTATTGGAGCGGGCCCAGAGCATCATAAATAAACCATTATGGGAGGAGGTTGATTACGACGTTTCCGTGCGCTTCGATGACTTGTGCGGGATAGACGCATTCCGACATCTATGGGAAAACTTCAGGGATGGGTCTGAAGATGCGATCATGGTCTCTAAAGTGACCAATGCTACCATGAACGCCTTTGTTACTGCACTCCGAGATATCAGACATAGCTCTTCTATTACGCTATCAGCTGAACAAGTCATCGAATCGCGAATCGACGACTTGGAGGCATTGATATCCGATTTGACGGCTGGTGTCCCGGCTGTAGCTGGCTCAGAGACCGATGTGAAACAATTAGAAGAACACTATCAGCGTCTATCCAATGACATCAGTGCTAGTCAGGATATCTTGGAGAAGTACTGGCAGGGAAATGTCCGACATCTGCAACTCGATGTCGAAAGCGATTATCGCGTTCTCGGACGCGCGCTGGACGAAGTCAAACAGAACCCCTCCACATTGGAGGGGCCCAGCCACTACGATGACCAACTTAGCGATATTGACGCCCAGCTTTCGAAGTCCCATGAGACAGTAGAGAACTGCAAAGATGGTATCGACCGACTCGAAACCGCGTTCGAGGGAGCCGGTGGTGAGGAAAAACTCAAAAACCTTGTCGCAGACCACATGACCGTTATTTCGACGCTATTCAAAGTTTTTCAGCGTCCCTACGAGTTCGAGCAGGTACAATACAAAGGCGATCGCGTCGTCGTCAAGCGTCGTGGTGAGGAAGGTTCTACAACTATATCTGCCATGAGTTCCGGTCAACGGGCGGCACTAGCGTTGGCGATATTCGTTACTAACAACATCGCACATGAACGGGCGCCAGCACTGATGATGCTAGACGAACCGTTTGCGCATCTCGACGACATCAACACTGTGTCGTTTTTTAACTTGCTTATTGAGTTAGCGAGGACGGGTAAACGGCAGATCCTTTTCGCGACAGCGAATGCGGATATCGCAGACTTGTTGCAGCGGAAAGTGGGCGAGTCTGAGGACTTTGACAGAGTTAATATTCCGGTTGTGAATCCGACACAGGACGTTAGATAAACAACTAATTTTCCCCAGAGACCTTCCTGAAGTACTTCGTCAATGCACCAGCGTCAGAATCACACAATGGAACGAATGCAATTCAATCGTAGTGAGCTTCGTGTCTGAGCCGAATCTCCACCTTCTCGGAAATCACCGATACAAGCGCCGACAGTGACGTCTGTTCCTCTCCCCAATCGACATTGCCCATACGCTATCAACGATACTATGCAAATGGTCGATCAGGTTCAACTTCTTCAGCCTGAACTAGGACCGCTTATTCACACCAGAGATATCCTTCGCCTCGTGGTCGGTTCACTACAAAAGGGGACACCAGTATGAAAGAATATATAATTCAGACATAGAAAATCCCATTCGTGAGATTCTACGTTCCTGAGTGGGATGACGCCGTCGATGCTGACTATGATTTCGATCATGATGAATTGTCCAGCCTCAACAGACAAGAGCGCGATTTAGACTACGTCTGGGATATTTTTGACCGACAAACAACACCTATCGATGGTGTCCTTATCTCTCGGGAGCAAGTAGAAGAAACCAATCGAAAGGCCAAACGTCTCAAAGAATATGGAGTCTATGACGATCCCGTACTCTCGGTTCCGGAGTGGCTTCCTACGATTAGCGATTGTGGTGCATGGGGATACAAATCTCTCCCATTCCCTCCATATGGCAACGAGGAGATGCTCGATTTTTACGAGGCCCTTGAGGTTTCAGTCGGAGTGACAATCGACCACCTCGTTTCGGGTTCGGGTAAGGACGAAGGACTCCTCTATCTTGACAAACGTGCCTTCCACAGTGATTTCAAGCAAAAAGATATCCCTGACTCACTAACCAATGTCGTCGATCTGATGGTAGACGAGTGGCCAGAGGAATGGCCGTCGTTCGTTGACGAATATGAACCATCTATTCGAATCAATTCAGATGAGGAGGTTAAACCGTTTGCTCCGGAAATATTCGAAGGAAACGCCGACGAAGTCCTCACACAACTCGCTGACGATCCCCGTGCAGTCTACCGAGAAGACGACAAGCAGTTCCGATACGACTTAACACTCCGGAATGCCCGCGAGATGTACGACCTCTACGAGGACGGCGACTATCCGTTCCGTTTGATGGTGGCGATCCAGGGGTGGTGTCCGGATGCATACACCAGTGCCGCCGAGGAAGTCCTCGATATTGGATACAATTACCTCGGCCTCGGTGGAGTTGCAGGGAGTCCGATTCACGACGTCCGGCAAATCGTGAGCGGAGTTGGGAAGGTCGTCAAAACGTTCGAACGGAAAAACGACACCCGTGTTGATTCACACGTCCTTGGATTTGCAAAGACCGAAGCGTTCGAGACCGTCGGTCGTTCTGGAATGTCGAGTTTCGACAGTGCCAGTATGCTCCGTTCGGCTTGGACGGGCGGGCAGAATTATCGACTTGACGCAGACGAACGCTACGATGCAATTCGTGTTCGCTACCCCTCCACCCGTGACGATCTCGACGAGTCTATCGAAAAGTCATTAAGAGGTCGAGAGACACTCGCCGCGCTTCGGGCATATGCGGCCAACGAACCAATTGCCGAGGCGCTACAGGATTGGAAGGCGAAAGCGAATCCGGTGTTGGAAGAAACACGGAACTATCTACGCGAACACCGCCACGACGAGCAGTACAACGTTTCTCGGCTTCGTGATGTGGAATCAGTTTTCCGAGCTGATTTCGAGCAGGCAAGGGAGTTACAGGCCAGCTTTAGCGCGAACCTTCGCCGTAGAGTAGTCAAGCTGCTTCGGAAGGACGAATCCGAAGATCCAGTCGACTTTGCGGAATACGATGACCTCTTAGAGCGCGCAGAGCACGAGTTCGAGAAGTATCCTCGAATGCTACCGGAAGTTGAATCCACTGATGAGGACTCCGACGTAGAGGCCGTTGATCAAATTTGGACTGTCGTGCAGGAGTATGCGACATGGATTGGCGATGACGACCTTCTCGACGAATACTACCAAACACTCAAAGCGCGCCCGTGGGAGAAGTGTGACTGCCCGATCTGTGCAGAACACGGTGTCGAAGTGTGTATCTTCCGTGGAAATGACCGCAACCGACGACGAGGATTCCACAACACACGGCGGTTCTACGACGAGTTCGCACGGGATCTTCCGAAAACCTTGATCGCTACACCTGGAAATGCGACACAGGGCGATTACGATACCGTAGAGGAGTATCTACGAGAAGAGCACCCCACGTTCTGGCAGCACGTCCACGATCTTCCAGTGGCCGAAATCGGACTGATTGATGCTGATGGCTTCCACGAGTGGTGTGAGGAAACACCGGATTCGGTCTCATTCGATGCCGATAAAATGGCAACGAACCTCGCGGATATCGCCCAGCGCTATCAACAAGCGTACATCCATACGCCCAGCACTGAGCTCAACGATTCAGTTATTGATACGGTCGAAAGCGTTGGATGTGAATTACAGACCTTCGAACAGGCGGAGAAGTTACGCGAAGGTGTCCTCACCTCTTTCGGTGAAAACTACGTCGTTGGGTGGGATTTTCTCCCGCATCCACCCCAAATCGATACGAAAGACGGACTCGACATTCTCGTGATCGACCAGTGTTCGGGATCGAAGGAGGTGCCAGAGGATTCACCGATCTTCGAGAAGGATGAACTCGACCAATTCACGAAAGACGAACTCCTGAGTCGCGAAAACGTTCCAGGTATCATCGCACGAGACCTCTACACAGGGCGTCAGCAAGAATACGTGAAAGAGGCAGTGCAAGGACTCAAAGCAGGAGGGCACAATGTAAGTCGGTACTTTGTGAGTGCAGGATTCGGCCTGGTTCGGGAAGACGAGAAATTGCCACCGTATGAAGTAACGTTTAGTTCGATGACTGCTAACGAGATTCGCGAGCGGTCGGAACAGCTACACATCCCGCAAGAAATGAAGCTGGCATTAAACGAGATCAGCTACGATATCGTCTTGTTCACACTCGGGAAAGACTACTACACAAGTATCGATATCGACGAGATAGTAACGGAAATCCCAGCAGATCGGATTGGAGTAGTGTTCAACCGTGAACTGGTTGGTGAGCAATTCGATAATGTCATTTCGATATCGGCGCGGAACGAAGACGCAAAAACGCATGGCACGATCGTAATCGGTCTCAAAGGACTGTATTTGAAGAACTTTGCACAGCGAATCAACAGCGTTGACCAGTTAAAACCACGGACAATCGAACAGCTCTGTCAACGAGTACAAGGAGAGTCGACACAAGCGGTACTTGGGGACTACCAGTAGAGAGGTGCAATTCCATCGGTTCCACGGTCGGCGACTTACAGAGTGACTGTCGGTTCCGTTTATTTGGATGAAAATAAGATAGTCTCGCGGCTAAAATAGTCGTGATTGGGAGAGACCACTAAACGAACCTGCGGTTGGATCACGGTTGAATTGCCGAGCTGGTGGGACGCCAGTGCCGAAAGTATGTGCCCCGATGAGTTCAACCTCGATATCTTTCCGATGCTTCTCGTTAGTGCCTCTCGCAGGGTCTGGAAGGGGTGCAGCCGAAAACAAAGCATCCTCCCCGTCAATCGCGACGTGAGAATCAAGCCGTGAAAAGACGTTTCCTTCCCCAATGTATCGGAGTGTCTTATCGTCATTTTCGTCCCAGATTCGGTACACGCCGACCTCTGGAACAGAACTAGCAGAGAGACTACTAAGCCGTTGAACTGGCGTCCAATCTAAGCCCATCCAGCTACTACTCTGGGGATCACGCCAGTTGTCCCAAGATAGCGATGGCGCATGATCACTCCAATCATCGTGCTGAGGTCGGCGCTCAAACGCCCATGGTGACCGTTCAGTAGCCAACCGATGGAGCGCGATGAGTGCTGCTTCGATACCCCGTCGTTTCCATTTTCCATGCTCCGCACCTCGAGGAGTAGCATACGAAACCTGTAGTTCGTGATCACCAGCACGTTCACAAAGGTGGACGAGACTCGGGGCGGCAGTATGCGGTTCGCCTTTCGGATCCGGATTTAACGCAAGTGTTTGCTTATCAGCATAGACATTATCAGCAAGTGCTGGAAGTCGTCGGCCATTGAGTCCCTTCTTCTGGCCTGTTTCGCCGATGTATACCAGCCCTGCATAGTTAGCGTGACGAATACGATAGACTCCCGGAAGGTACGGTCGTTTCACGGACCGGATCAAATTGAGCTCGTGCCATCGAGACCACGACAACCCAGCCCAGTCAACACACTGCGTCGCTGCAGACGTCAGCTCCTCCCAATCGATTTGAATCTCCTGCATCATCGTTCGTCTTCTTGACGGGAGATTTTTCGGCAGTTCATGGAGAAGAGGTCTCTTTGATGTATTCTTCAAACGTATCGAGGAAGGAAGGGTCATATGTTTCATCAACGTGGTTTACGTTCCATAGACCCGATTGACGGATTTTCTCACTTCGACTGTATTTCCCTAGCCAGTCATCGGAACGCGAATCAATCGGTTCCTGTTGATAGTTGCTTAACAGTGCAATCGTATTCCGTTCGATGTAGGCCCGCTGGCTGTCTGCACTGGGTTCGTCATCCACGTTAAGCCAGAGAAAGGGAAGTTCCCGAAGGTAGCCACTCACTTGCTGTTCCATCTCGAGTTCTTCCAATCGAAGGTCTCGTTTTGCAGTCGATCCGTTGCCCCATTCTGGATACGCCTCATTCAACTCGTCGCGGTCGATAATGGCCTCACCGATGCGTTTTCGGAACACCGAGCCACGATGATTGCCTCCGTTTTCGTACGTTCCACTCACTGCTCCACGGTGTGTTCTGAGTCGATCCCAAAGTGATGTGCTACTGCCTTCTGAGACAGCATGTGTCCCGATACGAGTTATTCGAAGGCAATCAGTTGTCTCACATGCTTCATCAGACGCGTAAAAGAAATAGACACCTCGATCAGGCCAATCCATGTAGCCAGTGCAGTTTTCGAGTATTTGTTTTCCACCCACGCGGTCTTCAAGCCGCGAAAGCAAGGAGTAAAAGCGACCTATATCATCCTCTCGTGTCATTGATACCTATCAGTTGTCGAATCCTAATACAAGAAGTTTCACATTGATACTAAATGGTTTGATCTCAAAAAGAGTCCAGTTTTACTGATCAGAGCCGTAATCAGTGAGTCGGAGTTTCTCCTCGACTTCGTAGAGGTGGCCCTTATTGTACAGTCGTTCGATGATATCTTCGGCAGCAGGCCGCTCAAGATCTTCTTTCTCCTTTAGAATCGCATATGCTTGCTCGTAGGTGAGTTCACCACCGGGTGGGATCGTGCTCGCGAGTGCCTCAAGTGCTTCTTGCGCAAGTGGTGTGAGTGGCGACGTCTCGTTTGGACCCATTCGTACTCCCAAATTCGAGGACGCGATAGGTAAACCCTCGGACAGAGTCCACTCGTGACACTACCTATCTCATTGTGACAAGGGGAAAAAGCAGACGCCATGGGAACATGGGTTGGGATGAGTACGAGAATCCACATCGCCTGCTGGGTTACGCTGACTGCACTCAACACTTGGTACCCGACGGGTAAAGACTTCAGCCAACCAGAGTGGAAGTGAAACTGAGAACATATGAGAGGGTTTGAGACCCCAACGCTTCTCACGAACAATGCCGAGTCAAGAGTGCATCTACCAAAGCGAATCTTCTTGCGTTAGTATGCTATACTAACCACCAATGGCTAACAAGATCAAACGGTCCGGCGATGGCTTCGCTCTCCAGGTCACAAAGCCTGCTCGAGCCGCCGGACTCGTTGAAGAGGTTGACGACGAGCCCGCCCATCTTGCCAATATCCGCGTGTTTGCATTCGACGGTCTCCTACTCGTCGTCGATCTCGACCGAATCACAGACGAGAACATCGTCGAACTCGCAACGTCAGCCGCGCTCGACACCGTTTCGATCCACCGAGTCGCAAACGCCTCTCTCCAAATCGCAGGCAATGGGTATCAGGTGCAACTCCCCGGTGCTGCAGATGCAAGATTTCACGTTGGTGATCGAGCACCCTGCACACCGGCACCCAATATGCTTGTGATTGCAGCGGAGGGATCAAAACGAGTGGCAGCGGATATCGTGACGATTCGGAAAGAGCAGGTGTAAACAGCCCATCCCGCAAATACGAAGTTCCGACCGGCGCTCGAAAGGATCGCTACGCAGACCCGTCGCGAAAGCGCTCAATCGGCTCTGATGAGATTTCATCATAGTCGTCATCCCCACCAACAAGGAGCGTTGCGTCGAGATGAGTTGCGGTCGCAAGTGCGAACGAATCGCCAAGAGCGGGATTGTACTCAAGAATATAGTCGGAAGCATCCATCCACACCTGATCGACATTGACTGGTTCGACGCCAAGGTCGTCGAGCCACTCTAGATATTCGTCAGCAGTCGCTCGGTCGTACTTCCGAGCGAGTGTATACCGAACTTCGGTGAGATTCACACAGCTGGCGTATCCAACAGTATTTTCGGCAGCAACGGCATTGAGATACTGTTCAACGGTCTTGCTTCCCGGTTCATCGTCTGCATGAGCGATCAACGGCTCGGCATCGAAAACAACGCGGTCAAGTATCATCACTCGTCCTCAGATGAAAACTGGGCTTCGCGCTCGTCTCGGTCTTGTTCGCGTTTCTCACGAAGCAGTTCCGTTGCTGGAGTGTCGGTCCGTGCATCACTTCGCGTAGCGAAGCCCCGCATTTCACTGGGTGAGCGGACATGTTCGACGATAACAGTGCCATCGTCGGTTTCTCGGAACAGAACCTTCCCCGGGGCATCGATTCCGAGTTTGTCGCGGAACCGTTTGGGGATCGTGGCCTGCCCATGTTTTGTCACGGCGACGACCTCCTTTTCAGAGTCGCTTGGTTGTTCTGATTTACTCATTATTCATAGTCTAGTGCTATTCATAGGTAAGCCTTTCTCCTAGAGCAGACATTGGTACGAGATCACTGGAAGACAGGGGAAATCGGCGAACTACTCAAAATACCTGTTACTCGTTTTCAATACCGAGCAGGTCCGCCAACTCATCTAAATCTCGAGATTCTACATCACCTAGCTGGGCCATCCCTAGTTCAAGCAGTGGGACGAGGAAATCACGACTCTTCTCCAGGTCGATTCCGCGCTTTCGGCCGAACCGATACTCCAAGTCTAACCACGTGCCATGGAGCTGCTCATACTGGTCAGGCCGAAGATAGACCATTTGACTCTCCCGCTCTCTCGTCGTCAGTTTCCGACGCTTATTCGCCTGTGCGTCTTTATCGCCTATGCGCATATTCGTATTAGACGCCTGTTCATCGTTACCGCTTATTCGACTATTCGCCTGTGCGTCTTCATTATCTGTCTGCCCATTCGTTCCAGACGCCTGTTCGTCTATCTGACTATCCGCCTGTTCACTATTCTCATCGTCTGAGTTTCCCCACCGGCCAGACAACTCCTCGGCACGATTATCAGTCATTCAGCAGCCCTCCCTTCGAGATCCGCAGCAATGTCATCGAACACACCCTCCATGTCACACTCCTCATCATGTTCGAAAATCGTTCGACCGGCCATCTGGGCACGTTGGAGGACCACTCGCTTCCGGAGTTCGTAGACAGGAACGAGTTCCCCAAACACCGTATCAAACCACTCGATCATCTCATTACTAACCCCATCTTGGCGGACGTCATTAGCGACGACCCCAACAGGCTGAATACTAGCTTCGGGAAACAGCATTTCGAGCGAGTCGATTTGATCGCGTAGGAGTTCGACAGCTCGTTTACTCGTTCCCTTGGTTTCCGCCGGAATCAGCACACGCCCAGTTGCCAGAAGAGCGTTGTCAGTAAGCGCACCCAGTCCAGGGGGACAATCGATGACGATGAAGTCATAGTCAGTGGAAAGATTGTCGAGGGCCATCCCGACCCGTCGTTCTCCACCTTGTGCATTCTGCAGATTTGTCTCGGTGTTCTTCGACGTGAGAGCCACATTGCTAGGAATGACGTCAAACTCGGGGGCTTCTCGGACCAAGTCGTCAGTCCGAGAGATTTTGTCGAGGTCGAGAAGCACGTCATGGAGTGTGAGTCCATCAGCGTCGTATGCGTCGGGGATACCGACTGATTCGGTTGCATAGCCCTGCGGATCGAGGTCGACGAGGAGCACCTTGTTGCCTCGATTGGCAAGTGCGCCCGCTAAATTGACTGCAACAGTCGTTTTGCCGGTGCCACCCTTCTGGTTTGATACGCTGACACTATACGCCATGAATAGGCGTCTGTACGGGATTGATAAATAGGTGCGTCAGACGCCTATCCGAATATTCGACTATTCGAATTTGTGAATATGCGCATATTCAACGGGACAGACTGTCAAGGCAGAGAGTATGCAAGAGTTAGTATGAAGTACTAATGAAGGGGTGCGTCTCTCGGTCATGAGAAACGGAGCTTCGACACGAGACACCACGGCGGAGACCACGCAATTCGATCACGCCCTCCCCCCGCATTTCACGAGAGTTGACGGTGAGACACCCCCCAGGTTTCACGAGTGTTTTACCGTAGATGCGGTGACCCCCTCCCCCCACTTTTCACGAGAGTTGGTTCGCAAGCGTGTGTTCAGAAACAATGTCTGACGCTCTTCTAAACAATATCTACTATGAAATAAAAGTGTTAAGTGTATTACGGGTATTGTTGTAGATATAGGGACTTATAGATGCTGGTTCTAGAAAGCGGGTTTCACCCCCTCCCCCTGTTTGTCTAGGAACTCTCGTGAAGAATGGGGGGAGGGGGTGTTTTAAAGAGTTGCCACTCGTGAAACTCGTGAACCGTGGTTTTATATCATATGCTATCTAGAACTATCCCAAGATGGGTCTGGAGAAGTTTTCACCGGATGAAACAATCTTTCAAGACGAGAACGTACTCCGCGATTCGTATACTCCAGACCAACTCGTCTGTCGTGACGACGAGCTTGCTCAATATCAATCGGCGCTCCGTCCTGTGATCAATGGTGCCCAGCCCAAGAACATCTTCCTCTACGGCGATGCCGGTCTCGGGAAAACACTCGCGACTGAGCTTGTCCTTGATCGCCTTCGGACGGATCAGGAAGACTACGACCATCTCGATCTCCATACTGTTTCACTCGTCTGCAAAACGCTTTCCTCCAGCTATCAGGTCGCGGCCCATCTCGTAAATGAATTCCGTCCCCCGGAAGAGCAAATCAAAGCGACGGGATATCCTGCGGGAATGGTCTATAATATGCTCTGGGACCACCTCAATGACCTCGATGCAACGCACTGTTTGATTGTCTTGGATGAGGTCGACTCGATCGGCAAAGATGACGATATCCTCTACGAACTTCCGCGCTGCAATGATAACGGAAACGTCGATGATACGCTTGTCGGCGTGATCGGAATTAGTAACAACTTCACATTCCGTGATAACCTGAGCGCGCGCGTGAAAGACTCGTTATGCGATGATGAAATTCACTTTCCGCCCTATGATGCGAATCAACTCCGTCAAATCCTCCAACAACGGGCTGAGAAGGCATTCCACGAAAACGTCCTCGAAGGTGATGTCATTCCCCTCTGTGCTGCCTTTGCCGGTCAAAAATACGGGAGTGCTCGGCAAGCGCTCAAACGTCTCTACAAATCAGGTGATCTCGCGCGAGATGAGAATGATTCCATGGTTCGCGAATCTCACGTTCGGGCTGCCGATCGGATCGTCGAGAAAGACAAAATCATGGCCGAACTGTCGCAGATTCCGACACAGGAAAAACTCACACTCTATGGGTTGTTGAAACTCGATGAGCAGGATAGAACTCCTGCAAAGCGGTCTCACGTGTATGAGAAGTACACGATTGCTGCAAAGCGAGTCGACGCCCAGGTTGTCTCTGATCGAACGGTCCACGACAGCCTAAGCAAACTCACGCTTAAGGGATTCCTCGATGTCAATGAGAAGAATGAGGGCCCTCATGGTGGGAGTTATTACGAATACTCGTTCAGTATTCGGCCCGATCTAGCACGTGAAGTCTTATCCGAGGATAGTCGATTGGCGTCACTTGAAGAGTGAGCTGCGTGAATAATATCCTTCCTGTGTCCTTTTCTCGTCAGTAGTCACGAGGTCGTTGCACGGTATTCACTGTTAGCCACTGTAGAATTTGTGTCTATTTTACCAGTTGGAAATTCATCTTTTCGCCTGTACGGATAGGCGCATATTCGACTATTCGGGTATCCATCTATTTGAATGTCCAAATAGTCGAATATTCGACTATCCAAATAGCCGGATAGATGGACTGAGGAATAGCCTATCAACAGACTTCTTCATCTACTAATGCTAAAGATTAGCATACACTCATGAAATGCGGGGTGTCAGACGTACCGCAGTCTGCCAAATCCGATCACAAAGTATCGGCATATCTCTGGATTAGTATATAATACTAACGCCAGTGTCGGCTTGTATCTCGCCGATGTATTCCGATTCATCGTCAGCAAGTTGCTACTTGGTGGACAAATGTTCACGTCACATGGAGCTGCGTGAGTTGGGCTATTACCGAGTCTGTCCATTTGTCCAGCTCTTGCTGCAGCCACTCTCTGGTTTCTGCTAGCGATTGAGCGACATGGAGATATTTGACACCACCGTTGGAGACGGTACGCGGATATCGAGTGATCAATTCTTGTTCGTATAGCGGTTGCAATTGCTTCCCAATCGTACTCTGATCACGGTCGAGAACTTCAGCGATTTCAGCGATCGTACTGTGTGGATAATCAAGTACGGTCAGATATACACGGAATGATGCTTTATGTACTCCACAAACCGTGGCCATTGTCTCCGTGAGCTCCACCTCGGATTTTTCATCCAGTAATTGCTCGTATCTTGCTACACGTTCATCTGAGAGTACTGTCCCCTCTGCCAACTCATTATCTTCTGTCTTCATATGTGAGAGGACTAGTGATCGTTAATAGGTCTTTCTCACACACTCACTAAATCTACCGATAGAAGAGCCGGCTAGTATACTTAACGCGACCGAAGTTGCATCGGGAGTCCATTTTGTGTCTTCATCGTCATTTCTGGTTCGATTGAAATTGCCTCTTCCCCCATCCATTCAAGCGTCCAGTGTTGACCAATCGTCGCTAGCACAAGTGTTGCTTCCAATGTCGCAAATTCTCGCCCGATACACGTCCGACGTCCTCCACCGAATGGAATAAAGGCGTAGTCAGGAAGCGAGTCCTCAAACTCACCTGTCCACCGATCTGGACGGAATGACGAAGGATCGTCGTAGAATCGCTCATCACGGTGTATCGCCAGAAGTGGAAGGTGGACTTGCGTATCTGCTGGAACCTGATATCCATCGACGTTCACATCCCGCGTTGTTTGGCGAGGAATCGTGTGCACCGGCGGGTACATACGAAGTGTTTCGGTCACAATCCGTTGTGTGAGTTCTAAGTCAGTGATGTCCGCATGTGTCGGTGGATCGCCGTCTAGTACTGCATCGAGTTCCTCGTGAAACGCTTGTTGAATCTCGGGATTTTGGGCCAATGCGTACCAAGCAAACCCAAGAGCGGCCGCAGTCGTTTCATAGCCTGCAAAGAGCATCGTGAGTAGCTGTCCTTCGACTTCCTCGGTACTCAGATGATCTTGACCGCTCGCTTCACGAGCCTCTGCAAGTTTTGACAAGAGTGTTTCTTGGTGGAGGCTGTCAGGCTTTGACTTCTCACCATGTTCAGAAAGCAATCTGCGAATTTCTGATCGAAGCTGTTCCTTTGATTCGGAAAAGTGGCGGCGTGACGGTGTCGGGACCCAATTCGGTAGCAACCAGGACGTTGGTGCAAACCAGCTATTGAGACCATCTGATGCGGCTCGGAGTTCGTTCCCTTCTCCGGGTGCTAGCTCGCGGCCGAAGAGTGTCGCAAAGAGAATTTCGAGGGTGAGATTTTGCATCTCTGATTCGATATCACATGTTTCGCCTGGTGACCACGCCTCGAGACGACGCTGTGTTGCCTCAACCATGTAGTCTCCGTAGCCAGCAACCTGCTTTCGATGAAACAGTGGTTGAAGAATGTTCCGCTGTCGGCGCCATTGGTCGCCCTCGGTAGCGAGCACTCCTTGACCGAACGCCATCTGGAAATCCTCTGTTTTACCGAATGCCTCCACGTCGTCGATCAAGACTTGTCTAAAAAATTTGGGGTGAGCTAACACATAGATTTCTTCGGTTGGAAGGACCAACCGATAGATATCGCCACACTCTTCGATCGCATTGTACGTGAACTCGAATGGGTCGCGAGCGAAATCGAGAGTGTGGCCGAGGACCGGGAGACCGGACGGGGAGGGAGGTTGCCGCGGTTCCGGATTCATACACCCACAACAAGTGAGGAGTCAGATAAAGCCACTGACTCGATTCTACATCTTACAACCTGATTGCGTTACTGTGACAAATGTATAAGCTATTTGTCCGATTAGTGTCGTCTGTTTTCGTATTCTCGGTGATTAATCTGAACATCATACAATTATTTCAGCCCAAATCAAATCCTATATTAGAACGGGAAATCGAACGTGCATCACTGGTGCCAAACCGTGACTGTCACTGTACGACATCCTCTCACTGATGAAGACCTCAACGTTCGCTCCGTTATTAGCGAAACGGTAGAATCAGCGCGTTTGGCCATTTTACGTGCATTCAGGGAGCTTCCTACCCCAACGACACAAACTGCGGTCGCTAATACTGCTGATGTCTCTCGCCAAGCTGTCTCCCCTCATCTCACTGTGTTCCAGGAACAGGGATTAGTGAACGGTCACGAAGATGGAATCAAGGTGACTGCAGGCGGTCTCTTGTTTCTCAAGGTAATCGAAAATTGTTTGCAGACAATCTCCATCGAATCCCTCTCGTATCTCTCCCGATCTGTGCATCCATTCATCCTTTTACAGGCGCTTACGAAGCACCCGTATCGACTGAGTGAGCTTCAGACTATTTCGAGCGACTTGCCGTCTCAATCGACGATTCGTCGTATTCTTGCGACCTTTGCTGAGTACGAATGGGTCTCTGACGAGGGGGGTCTCCAACGAATCACAGCCACAGGAAAGGATGTCTGTTTTGCGTACGGTGAACTGTGCACGGCCGTTGAGCAACTCATCGAAAAAGCGCCGTGGCTGCAGCGACTTCCACTGGATGCCACAACGTTCCCAGTCGCAGCACTCGTTGATGCTGATCTCGTCGTTTCTAATCCTCGTAACCCTGCGTCGGTTCTTGAGACGTGTCTCAAACTGTATGACCGAAACATCAGCCAGTTCCGATGCCTTTGTTCTGTTTATAACCCCGTTCTCTTTCAAGCATATCGTGGGCTGCTGGAACTCGGCATCGAATCGGAGGCCATTCTAGACTGGCCAACGGCCAAAGAAGCAGCTGCCGGTAGAGGGACACGGTATGCAGTCAGGAGTGGTAGGTACGATAACTATCGGCCGCTCGTGATGGAAGAGCCCCAGACGCTCGGAATTGGACTCTACGACGACCGCAAGGTCGCTGTTGCAGCGTACAACGAGGATGGAAATGGGCGACATATTGCGATGATCATCAGTTCGAACGACCAGCTCGTTGACTGGGGATCTGAGCTGTATGAATCCTATCGAGCGAAGGCACGACCTGCTTCCGAGATATTGCTCGAATAGGGCTGCTAGGTAGTTCAGAAGTCCTTTTGTCGTTCATTCCTGTTTTAATAACCTGATGGGAAATATTGCTGTGTTTCTAAAACATTTCATATGCTTTTACGTCGTAAACGGCGGTGCAGATAATACACCTTAGTGAGAAGCAGTAGCCACGCCGGAGGCCAATTCCCGACCCGCTAGCCTAGACATCACGTCACTTGATGCTATCCAAGTGATGAATGAGAATCGCATGGCTCTCGGGTCGGTAGCACCGGTGCGCAAAGCAGCGAACGTACGTGGGTCCAATCACTCGTTCGCGAACGCACCGGCTACCTCTGGCATCGGAATCATGACTCAACCACAAGCCAATGATCATGTCCCAGAGTACCCAAAACTTCGAAACCACTTCTTGTAAAGGTTCCCCGCTACCGGACACGCAGTGCCGATTAGATCAGTGGACAAACACGAATAACGAGTGTATCTCGAGTTCACCCAACCAATCTGCCTCGAATTTCGGCTTTTCAACGGCACTATCCTCGCTGACGACTGCTGACGAACTCAAGCAGCATCCGTACCGTGATCCAGAGCAGTTGCGGACTGCCTACGAGCAAGCAGGAACAATCGCGGGTACGGCCGCCCACTTCGATGTGTCAGAGACGGCAGCACGCATCTGGCTAATTCACTACGGAATCTATGACCCCGACACGCAGGGACTTTCCCAAGTCGCTAACCGACTGGAAGATCTGTTGCCCGAGGATCTTGGACTTCCTCCGTTGGGTGAGCGTCGATGAAGACACCGAATTTGGAAGGTGAGTACTGATGTCGATCGGATTGTCACCCGACGAAGTTGACGAGAACACTGTCTCGGACGACGACTTTGCCACCGCAATGGGGATGGACCTGCAAGAGCCGAACACGTCGAACGTGGACATGGCTGAGCAGGAGGTCCCAAGCCGGGAGACGATGTGGGCGGTGATCCAGCATCAGGCCGAACAGATCGACACGCTTGAACAGCGCGTTGCTGACCTCGAAACGGCCACTGAAAAGGCGAGTACGGCACGGATGGACTTAGCCGCAAACGCACACGAGGCGAGCGAGAACGCAAAGACTGCACGGGAGATATCGAAAGCGGCCACGGCGAAGGTCAGCCAACTCGAGGCCGAAATCGAAGACAATAACGAATCGTCGAACACCGCTGGTCTACCGGGTGACGTCGATCCGGCTACGTCTCCCCTGGATCTGTACGCGAACTGCTCGCCGTATCAAGTGAAACAGCGGCTCGTCGACGAGAAAAACAAAAAGAACTCGTGGCGTGCAGTGACGGCTGCCCGACGATGGGACGAATTCGCCACGCGGCGGAAAAACGGCTCGAGCATCTTCTGGACACGTGCGGATCTGAAGGAAGCGATCACTGCCATCGATGGCGAGAAACCGCACGGGACGACGATCACTCGCGTGTGGGACGCGCTCGTCGACCTCGGTGGGTCGGACGTGACGGTCAAAGAGCGCCGTGTGAGTCAGCAACAGGAGAAAATCAAGATCGTGGCAATGGACATGGATACAGTTGAAGGGCTGAATGAAATGCGGTATCACGAGTTCGATCTCCTCGAGGATGGAGCGGTCACGGGTGGCGTCACACCCGTTGTGACCGGACGTGACGGTAGTGGGGTGTGAGAACGGCGCGAAAACAAAACACGGTTGATACGTTGGACGAGACGTGACGTGTAGACTGCCTCTGGTTGCGGCTTGGGGTGGTTCCTCACGTCTCCGACGCCTCTTATTCTAGTTACAACTAAGAAAAGAGCTTATTTTTTCAGAAGTGGTGTATGTGTATGTTACAGCTACCTCGTGGTTTCGCTTTCGTATCCGGTCACAACGGGTGTGACTCGTCATTCTTGTGATTATTTCTGACTTCAGCTGCGTTTGTGTGTTCAAGGGTGATTTTGTGTAAGCAGTTATCAATCGGGTAGTTTCATCTTCTGTTTTTCTCATACACCAATCGGTTGAGGAATGTGACGATATGGACGTGCAGAGCGAGCTGGCCAATGCAATTGAGCACGAAGTGGGCGAACGAATGGTCGCACTGACGAGTGCGACAGCGGAGGTGAGCTAAACACACTGTTGCTTTTCTCTCGGAGAAGATGGGTGTGTTCTCGGGGCACCCCGGCAACACACCGCTGACGAGGGGGTCGCAATTTATGATCTCTCCGACATGTAACCATCTGTCGGCTACTGCTGAGAGCGTTTTTTCTCACTTTTCTCATCGGGTTGCGAATAGAGAAAGGTGAGTGCGGCGCTCTTGCGGAAGCACATAATTTCATCAGATTTTCAAGAAAATATGTGTCGAGATAGAACATGAGAGCGGAACCGCTGCCCCAAGCTCTCAAGGGGTTGATCACTACTGATCAGTCGACACATCGAAGGCGAGGGTTGCTATATCAACCGGATTTTCCTGGTCATCGGGTCGGTCGAATGAATATTGCCACCAGTTTTCAGCTTTCTTCTCTTTTTCACCTGCACAAAGAGGGTGAGCCTCAATCGCATCCGGAATTTTTTCCAAGATATTAGAGAACGACTCACGTTCAACGAAGAGGATTACCGCCGTCTTCGAGTCTCGCCAAGTAAGATATCGTTCAATCAACTGGGAAATTTTGCCGCCTTCATCATCAGAGCCAGAAAGTGTCTGGGGGCCAGACCACATACCACACTCTGCGATGAAAATATTATCACCATCATGCCGAAGGAGTATATCGGTTTTACCCATTCTGTTGAATGTTTCACCAGTAGCAGAGCCCTCAAAATTCATTTCAAGGAACGTCAACATGACATTCCGATAATCTTCCTCTTCGAAGTCTGAGTAGGTCTCCGGTGATTTCTCGAAACCGTGACCAACTGCATCTACTGCTTCGATAATTTCATGATAGGTATCGTCAGAAATGCCTGGGTCGGGGCGTTCTTTGCTAATGTCGTCAATAGTGATTTCGCTTCGTCGTTTCGGCTCATCGATTTTTAGCGTTTTATTGACATCTCTCCGACGAGTGACATCAAATCCGACATCAGAATACTGCTGTTGTTGTTCCTGGACCTTCTTCTGCTGTTCTTCGTGCAAACGCTTGGCATGTTCTCGGATCTCATCGTAGTGTTCGTTTATGTTACTCTGAACCCTCTGGTAGTGTTCTTCAACGAACTCGCTAATTTTTTCGTGCTGTTTTTTGAGTTGTTTGTTGGAATACCCGTCCCTCTTTCTTGGGAAATAGACGTCTACGTGATTTTCATCTTCGTTAACTTCTGTTCGGAATTCTGACCTTGTGTGTGGATTTGGCTGGAAGTGGAGAATACGTTCGTTGCCGGTGTATCGATATCTGAGCGTTGGCTCCTCATCGCTACCCCAGTCATCAATAGTCACCTTTGGATTGTCGATCTCGAGATTAAGTGGGTCAATCTCGTGTTGGTTTACTGCATACTCTGCGACATCCTCTGCTTCTGTACTCAATATCTCGTCTGAGGAGAGTTCATCAATCACTTGTTCGGCTTTTCTGCGAGGGTTTTGGGCATAGTTCGAAATCGGATCGTCATTGAAAATGAAAAATGTGTTCCTCATTGGTCTTGACTATCTGCCACGTAGTATCTTATCGTTAAACTTCTGTATTTCGCTTTTCAACCAAGTGCGAATTTATGTGGTTGTCACTGTATAACCTCGGAGTTTTGGTTGTGATGCGTGCCTCATTTCCACTACAGATGAGACTGATTAGGTTCTCTTCCGGTGATTTTCGAACTCGTACTGAGAATGCAAGCTAGAAAGTTTTCTAAATGGGGAAATCAGAATCGCCAGATATCTCCCGTTCATAACTACTTCTGAAGAATAGAAGGCACGCATCAAAACCCAAACACTGAAACTGTTCCTGCGATCATCGAATTCGATGTAGCGATATGCGATTTATGGATCTCTAAACTGCTGATATTGTATGATATAAGGGTTCTATCAGGGTTTTACACTACACGTGGCAGTATCTTGATCACTGCCGCTTTACGGAGTAAGCGGAAGTAGAAAGCCCCCGGAACCCCCGAATTAATCCGTTCGCGATTTATGATCCACCGCATGAGAGAGGATTAGGCCACTTAATTTTTATCTAATTTAGATTGAATTTTAGGAGGAAAGAGTGAGACGACACCGGCTGCGATCAGTATGATTGCCAATTCCTCTTCGGAATACTCCTTGACAAACTGGATGAACAGCGTTCGACTGTCTTCTTGCGGTTGGTCAGAAGCCACTTTACGCTCGGGTTCTCCGGTTGCCACGTTCTTGATCTTCCGATTATTTCATCAGTTCCGGTTCTTCTTCCACTTCCTCTTTACGGTCGAACTCTCCTTCACCGAGTGCGATGAGAAGTGTGCCAATGAGGTCGAGTGGGAGCGTGAAGATCGTTACCAGACCCAGCACACCTGCGGTTATACTGCCGTACCAGTTCTGCCCTCTGTACGCCGACGCACCACCCGCGAACTCGATAATCGAGAACACGAGGACGATAATGCCGACGGTTGCGGTACCGAGTCCGCTCAACCCGAGCATCGAAATACTGTCGCTCGTGATGAGCAATCCAACCCCGACGATCGTGCCGATAACCCCAGATAACATCAATAAGAATCCACCGGCCTTGTACATTCGTGGAGTGTACGTTGTCTCTCGCTCCACTATCCCTTCGGTTGTTGCCAAACTATCTCCACCCACCAACATATTTGAGTCAGTGTGGTCACTCGCCCCCAACGTTGATCTATCGTCGGAACGGGCCGAAAGCGGATCCACAGACATCGTCGATAACTCATTAATTCGATCATCTGTTCGTTTTATAAGATCGAAAAGAATCGCTTCAAATTCATCGTTTCCACTTGTCGACTCAATTGGATATTTGTTTTTATTTCGGTTCCAAACCCTTCCTAGATCTTCAATATCTTTAACAATTCCTTGATGTTTGATTATTTCATATCGTTCCTCTCCAGAAATATCGCCTGGGAAGAGTTTAGTTAGTTTATGAATATTATCCTCAATCACATTGTAAGCGTCTGGTTCATGAATCTTTGTGTCAACATGATATTCGTCTTGCTTTTCTTGTTCTTCATTGGTTGGTGGTATAGATTGGATATCTAGTAATTTTTTCTTAATCCGATGACAAGATTGTTGTAAATAATATAATGCAACTTGTTCTCTGTCTCTTTTCTCTCGATTGTACGCTACAACAAAATGACTTTGTGTCAAGTATACTCCCCACGCTGCGAACACGACTCCAACTAAAGTCCCTATATTAGATGAAAATTGAATCCAATTCTTCGCTTGATTAGTTCCATCTTTTCTCAGAATCACCAGACCATATACTAGAAATGAAAGTGAGACAAGTAAACCGAGAATGATCATTCCCCAAATGATTTGTCTCCTATTTTGAGATACCTTCTTCGGGACAATTCCCATAGAAATATCCTAAGATATGATCATACGAAACTCTTTCGCATCCTACATTTACAAAACTGGTAATATAAATGAAATTATTTTAAAAGTAAAAAGCTTGTCTATTTAGCAAATATCCGTCATTTTTATGCAGTCTAATGATGAAACGTTACTATGGATTTTCAATTAAAGGGGGAGAACACGACATACTCATCTTCCATTCAGATTGCCTGGGACAAACAGGGGGAAGATCTTGTTGCTGTCGGTGTAAAGACTGACAGAGATGATGAAATAGATATCATACACAAAATGAGAAAATCAAAGCATGCTGCTATAGAGAAGCACCCAGACAGGCACGAGGATAATAAAGTATTGTTATTCTTTGAACGACATAATGAAACTCATTATGACACTTATCATCCGAGCTTTTATGAATTCCTTTTTAATCGCCCAAGTATATTAAAATATTCAGAAATAAATGCATATCATCATAACACCAGTGAACATGGTAATAAAAAACCTGAAGAGGTTTTCCCTATTCTCTCCGCTCTTTTAATTGATGATCTACTCGGAAACGACACTCAATTTCCCATCACGATTATCCGTGGTGGTATTGAGTCAACCCGCCCAGTACACTGGAGAATCACTAAATTGCGTGAAAGAACAGATATTCCTCTTGTAAATTGTGTAGAAGCAGATGCTTATTATCCCACTTCACTATTAGCGAGACTCCTTTCTCACAGAATCGCCGAATGTAAATCATCTGATGATAGCTTCAACCAATTGGATCCACCAGTAGCGAAGCTAAAAAACGAAGATCGTTGGGCGAAAGCAGCTACTATTCCCAATTCGATAGAGTATGAGCCTCTATCTATTCCAACTGCATATGGGATGACAGTCCCGGAACGAATATCTATGTGGTTTAATGGAAAAATCGCCCCCTACGGAACTAATGATACTAGAGAAAGCGTGAGTGAAGGCGACAAAAAAGAGATATGTGAATATGTAGCCACGAATGCACCACATCCTTCTATATCAAGTGCTTTTGAATCTTATCTTACGTATTGATATATCTGCCTCTACCTTAGCAATCATAGAATCTCATTAATCAAAGGAACTAGAAGGATGCGTGTCCCCGTTACACCTGAGGCTCGGTTTTGACACGCGTCATACCCGCCCACGAGTACTAACTGATCTACCACACTCGATGTGATTTGCACAAATCACATCAATCATCTCATGGTCCTTCTTGCGGTCAAGATAATGTAGGATCCCTAAAACGATAAAGATGACGCATAGATTTTATCTGTCATAGTATCATCAACATTCTTATCTTCAGCCTGTTAATGTAGATTTGTGCCTATTATTTTTGAAAATATACACTACGCTAAATCTAGTATACGCAGGTGGATTGTAATCTTGAGACCGATGACGTCGTCGCCTATGCTGAACTCGCCGAACAGATCCTTGGCCAAGAAATCGTCTATCTCGAATACTCCGGCACTCTTGGTGATCCAGCTGTCGTGGCTGCCGCACGAGATGCACTCTCGTCAGCCCAGCTCTTCTACGGTGGCGGGATTCACGATTACGACTCTGCCTACGAGATGGCGAGTGTCGCTGATACGGTCATTGTCGGTGATGTACTTCATGACGCTGGTATCGAGGCCGTCGCCGAGACGGTTCGTGGAGCAAAGGATGCGCATCACGAGCTATAATCGTGTCTCTCACTATTCAAGGGATGATTGGGATGATTGAAAGAATGAGTCTACAATCGGTCGCGCAGAGGTTAGTATAATATACTAACTTGGATAGCCTGCTGGCGTATCGGCGTTCAGACGCTGCTACCTCAACGGTAGCAGAATACATGAAGGGAGTGAGGTCTCAAATCCGAGTGAATTGGTCGGCGTTTACCGGGAAGATGTTGCGACCATAGAGTTTGATCAGATACGCGGCGATAAACCACGAGAAAATAACCATCCAACCACCGACATAATTCGAGACGTTGAGGACATACAGAGCGATACCACCGGTCGTTCCGAGAACCAGTATCTGAATAAGAATTCCGACGAGAATGAGTTTGCCAATACCAATGAGTACCGCGACGTGTCGGCGAAGTGTATCTCGCGCAGTTTCGTTCGGTGCTTCGATCGATAGAGGTGGGATTTGCATGTCCTTATCCTCCATTTTCCTCGTCAGCAAGCGGATCACCGACTAACTCGTACAAGGCCGTTTTCGCATGGATGTTCTTGAGGTACCCAGCAGCAGTGAGTATCCCGAGTCGGTTGTGAACGTATTGACGCGAGCGGCCCGTTTCGTCGACGATGTATGATTGTGTTGCCCGTCCTTTACGGAGGAGTGCGAGAATTTCCTTGTCGACATTTGTGAGAGAGACTCTATTGCTGGATTTGTGTGGGAGCATATAGTACAGCCCTAGGGTATGACATAAATAGGTTACGCACACACTGGCTTCGTTCGGTAGTATACGGCATCTCAGTGTGTGCGTAAGGTATTTATCTAGCCCTCTAGATGTGGGAGTGAGTACAATGGATGAACAAAAGCCGAAATCGGCCCAGAGACACATCTCTGACCGATTTCACCGATTGACAGACGATTCGATCCAGGAGTATCACGCACTGGTGGACTTGGTGACTGAGAAGTGTGAAGCGATTCCCACTCGATTCATTCGTCGCAGCGTCGGCATCGTCGCCACAACGGCGGCGTTTTCAGTCCCAGTGGCGGCCCAAGCCACTCAGGAGGCAGGCGACGTGATGTGTTCGTCTGGCCTTGGTCCCGTCATTACACTCGCGTTCGGAATGATCACGATGGGGATGTTTCTGCTCGCCGCATTCCGCGGTGCAATGGCCTGGCTGAAGATGGGGAGCGCTCGCTCTGATAAAAAGAAAGAGGGTCGTGACGCGGCGCGTGGAGCGGTGATCACATTCTGTGGTGCGTGGTTTTTCCCACTATTCGCTGTTGTCCTCGACAAGGCTGGCGTGAGCACGCTTTCGTGCGTGAATTTTGCGAATATAATGTGAGTGCGTTCAGGCACTCCTCTTCCGACTATGATACAGAACAGACCCAGTAGCTGGCTGGTGGTGCTCCTTCTCATCGTGAGTGTCGCGTCCCTTGCCGTTCCGGTCACGGCACACTCAGCCAGTGCAACCAACTCAACGACGTCCCAGAATCACTGGAGCGCTAGTCCGGGTGACCGCCAGACAACGGCACCATCGAATAATTCGACAAACGGTGGGAACAGTAGCGACGGCGGTGGGTATCTCGGAGGGCTGGTTCCATCGATCAACCCGGTTGACATGGCGAGGGGAGAACTCAAAGCCATCGCCGGAATTTTCCTCGGTATCGGGAAGGGTATCCCGAATATGGTCCGCGACGGCGTCGCTGCGGTGCCTGCACCCGGCCAACCAGATAGGCCGAGTACGTGGGTTAATCCTCAAAACGGCCTGTGGCCGGGTGTGTACAAAGCCTCGGCGTGGACGGCCGGTCTCGCGAGTGTCGTGTTGATGGCGGCTTTCGGGATGTCCTTCTATCGGTCGGATCCGTACGAGAAACGTCAGGCGTGGAAGCGCGTCGGCATCGCGCTTGTCATGGTTGCGACGACCTGGATTATCCCGCCGCTCTTACTCCATCTGGCGAACGAGACTGCAATGTCAGTTGCCCCCAACGGTGCCGAGTTCATCCAAACAAACGCAAAACTCGCGAAACTCGGTGTCGGCCTTGGTCTCGGTGTCCTCCTCGGCTTTCTTCAATCGGGTACGATCGCCGTCGGGCTCCTCATCCTCGGCCTCGAGCGAGCCCTCATCTATGTGTGCGTGTTCTTGTGGCCGCTCTCTTGGGCCTGTCGTGCGTATTCGGGCTTTCTGAAGAGCATTGGTGACACCTTCGTCTATCTCTTCGGCGTCGTGATCGTCACGAAACTCTTTCAGGCACTCGTCCTTCGGTTACTCGCTGATTTGCCCTGGACATCAGGCGCACTCGGCGTACTAGAGACGTTCATTCTCGTCGTTGGAGGACTCGTCTTCGCGTTGCTCGTTCTCCCGAAGGAGATGCTAGCCCACGCGAATGACGCCGCCTCGATCGCCCTTGGGACTTCAGCAGCGAACCAGCGCAAAGCAGGGAAATACATCGGCGAAGCGGGCAATCGCGTCGGCCACAATGTTCACGAGAAGTACCAAGACTACCAGAGCAACGATGGTTCCAGTTGGGAACAATCGGATAATTCGACGTTTAGCGCTGGCACGTCGGCAACGGAGGACACTGTAAACTACGATTCAGTAAACAACGCGTTGAACGCAGACGGCGGTATCGACGCCCAAGACGTACGCGAGGAGCAAGAACGCGCTGACTACGAGTTGAATCAGGGTCGTGAGATACTGCAGCGATACGACTGACCCCCGTTTCGGTTCACGCCGACATCCCGGTGCAAGGCTGGGAACGGGCCTTACCCATGACAGACAACGCAGATGCACCGAAGGACCCGAGTCAACTCGTACCGCCATTCGTCGATTCCGGGCTCGATTATCAGGGATTCAAAGTAAACGACCTGCTTTACGGCACGCCCGGTGCCGGTATCGTCGGTGCCAGCGGTCTTGCCGCCCTATTCGGTGCCCCACTCGGCCCCTCCTTGCTGGGTGCCAGTGTGGGCGTGCTTGGTGGACTCGGTGGTATTGGACTGGCCGTCTCATCGGGCGAGTACTCGACGGGACTTGATCGCATCAAAACCCCGATCGCTTACGTGAAGGCCAAGCGCGGCTTCCCAAAGTCAGGCGATGAAGCGGCGACTGTCCACGGAGTGAATCGAATCCACGCCGACGGCACTGCCGAGATGGACGACGGGCGACTCGTTGCCCTAGCACGGATCTCTGGTCGAAATACGACGATGCAAGAGACGAGTGACGCCAGAGAAATGATTGGCCGGATTCGTGGCGAACTTGACCAACACGTGAGCGATTTCAATTTCCGCCTGTTCAGCACGGCGCTGGAGATTGACCCCCACGATGTGACCGAGAAGTATCGGGCGAAACTCTATTCCTCGGAGTACGCGGGCGAGGAGTGGAAGCTAGCGCGAGAGCTCCTTCGAAGCGTTATTCAGTGGACCGAGAACACCGATTTTCCGCGGTTCGATGCACGGGAATGGCAGCACTATCTCGTCGTCGAAGTTCGCCCGGACGAAGTGGCGGTGCCGGACACGACCGACGAGAGTGAGATCCGGTCGCTGTTGTTCGGCAGCGACGACGAACAGTGGGATGCCAAACGTAGACGGATGCAGCGTGAAGTGAAGAGTCGGCTCTCTCGGCTTTCACGGGCATTCGGAAGTACCGACGGGTGTGAGACGACGCAAGTCGGCCCAGCTGAGCATGCGCTCCTCCTGGGTCGGTACTGGAGTGGCACCGAGCACTCCTTTGACGCCAGCAGTGTGACGAAAGACGTCGATGCAGCGGTGTGGCCACATCGTGCCGAGGACGGCGACAGTCCACGACCTGAAGCAGTGGAGACGACCGACACGCCATCAACGGGAATAGCAGACGTCGCGACGGTCGAAGCCACAACCGACGGCGGCACCATCTCGCAACCGGTCGCAACGAGCACCCATGCTGACGACGCGGTCGGCGAAGAGGCGTCGTTCCTCGCACAGGTCCGCGAAGGCTTACTCGCCCCACTCGCCAGCGACGAAAACGAGACAAACGGACTGGCTCACGATCGAGTGCAGGAACTGCTGGCGCCGCAAACGTTCGACGCTCGCGATGGCTACGTTCGCACCGGCCAGCAGTACTGTCGGACCTACTGGATCGCCGATTGGCCAGTCGAACCCCAAGAGAAGTTTCTCGAGGCGATCTACACTATGCGAGGAGTGGACGTCGATGTGTGCTTAGATGTGCGAGCGCGGGACAAGCGAGCAACGGAACTCGAATTGAAGGATACAATCGGCGAGATCGACGCGAACATCGACGAGCGCAAAGACATGAGTGATGTCTCGGCGATCCTCGTCGAAGACGACCTTGACCCGTACGTGAAGATGTACAAACTCCTCCATCACACGCAAGCCCAACCGTGGGATTTGAGCGGGTACGTTACCGTGCGTGCTGGGACGAGACAAGCACTGGATGAAGCTGAAGAGCGAATCGAGGAAGGGCTAGCGAGTGAAGATGAGTTAACGCTGGATATTGCCAAACACCGAGCACTCGAAAGCGCCTGCGAGAAAGTTCGAGGAACGCTCGAAAGTGCTCCCGCCCATCTAACGGTACTTGCGCCGGAGCAACGACAAGCCGAACTGTTCGAATCATGCTCGCCAAACGGCCGGGACGCGTTCGCTGACGTCTCCACACGTGAGCGCTATTCACTCTCGCTGTCGGGGACAATCGCTGCGGCCTTCCCGCCAGTGTCTGCCTACATCGAGCAAGAGGACGGCGTTGAGCAGGGCCGAAACGTGCAGAACGGAAGCGAGATCATCAAGAATCAGTTCTCTGTCGCACCAGGCCACCGACTGACGATCGGAAGTTCCGGCAGCGGGAAATCCTACCACGTCGGCAAGCAAGCGACACGGTGGTATCTAGCGGGCGAGGATCGCACGCTCATCTTGTGCGATACGATGGGTGAGTTCGGTGGGCTCGTCGAACTCATGAACGGCCAGCATATCACGGTCGACGGGTCGCAGACGATTAACCCGCTCCACATTGAGGAAACGCCAGAGGACGTACTCCAAGCGTCGGGGAATCTGGATCCGTACGACATGAAGTTCACCGAAGCGCGGAATTTCATTCTCGATATGATCGGCGACGCCAACGACGACTTTGCTCCGCTCGTCTCCGATGCACTGAACGCCACCTACGAACAGGCGGGGATTCTGAAGAAGGATGTCTCGACACACAAACCGGAGAACAGCCCGACGATGGCCAACTTCCGGACGATCGTCAACGACATGGGCGAAAATCCGAGTGACTACGTCGATTCGGAACTCGAGAAGGCTCAGATCAAAGAGAACGCTGGCCCGCTACTCCGACGGCTCAGTGGGTTCAAAGAAGGTGGGGAACACGACGCACTCGTCGGTGAATCGGAAGCGCACATCCGTCCGGGTCAGGTGTCGTATCTTGATCTCCAGCAGATTCAGGGGCTTGGTGCGGCGGCAGACAAAGCGACGATGCTTCAGTTGATGCTCGGCCAGGTGTATCAGGCGGTAAAACGGGCACCTGGTGAGACGCTGTTCGTCGTCGATGAAGCACACTATCTCTTCCAGTCGAAGGAAATCCTCGCCTGGCTTCAACAATCAGCGCGTCACTGGCGGCATTTTAACGCCGGACTGTGGTTCCTCTCACACCGACCGGGTGACTTCGCGAGTGCTGACGACACGGACATGCAGGAGTATAAACGTGCCATTCTCGGACAGATTCCGACAACGGAGTTCTTCTACACAGACAAGCTGGAAGAACAGGACGCCAAGGAACGCTTTGGGATGAACGACGAGCAACTGCAGTTCATCACCCAGCACGCCAAACGCGGTGAACAGGGACTCGGGTACACCGACTATCTCGTTGATTATGCGGACGTCCAAGGGTGGATGCACGCCCAAGTCAGGGCATCACCGTTCGAGGATATCGTCTATAGTTACAAAACCAGCGAACACGGTCCCTTCGAGGAGTACATCGCCGACGAATGGGGTGAGTTCTGATGGGGCTGTTCAGCAGTGACAAGACGCACGGGAGCTACACTGCGACACAGCTTGACGAGTCGTACACCCAAACCGTGGACGAAACGCCGGGTGTCTTGCTCGGGATTCGGCCCTACAAAGACAACCAAGGGATTGTCGATGGTGCCGCGATGCTCCAATCGCTCCATGACGTTCGAACGAAAGGGCTTCGAGACACAAACATCAGCCAGCACCATTCCTTCGAGCTGTGGTTCGACGAGGAGAAGCTCAAATTCTACATGCACGCCGCCGACGAGAATGCCGCAAACAAGTTCCGCCGGCGCGTCGCAAACAGCTACTCAAATACGCAGGTGTTTCGGGTAGAGCGTGGCGACGCATTCCCGCAGGTCAACGCTGACGACTACGTAGCGGGTGCGGAACTCGACTTGAACCGGCACTACTACTACCCGATTCGCAATCACCAGGGCGACGGCTTCGAGAGGGATCCGTACGGCGAAGTGACGAGCGAGATGCTTTCGACACCAGAAACACGCGTCGTTGTGCAGGTCGTCTTTCGGCCCGCGAAAAACGATTGGACGGAGGGCAACGGTGGGCTCCTGTTCCGAGACGAGAGTGTGGACGACGTCGCCGAGGGGCTTCGGTCGGACCAGGTTGTCGGCTGGCTAAATCCCCGTACTCGTGACGCGAGTAAGAAGGACCGCGAAGCAGCGGATGTCGTCGAGATGCAACGGGGACAGTACGGCTTTCACACTAACATGCGGATTCTGGCTGTTTCGCCAGACCCGTATGAAGCCGAATCACGTGCTCGTGGAGTAGCGGGAATGTTCACCCGCTACTACAACACCATGACCGAGCAGGGGTTCACTGATGAGCCTGTTCCTGCCAGCGACCGTGACGCGTTCATCGATAAACTGCACGCTCGGGAGTGGGAAGATCGGGAGATGATTCTCTCAGTGAGTGAGCTCGCCGGTGCCGCACATATCCCGAACAAAGAGATTGAGACGCCGAAAATCGACTGGCGTTACTCCCAACGCGGTGGCGAAGTTCCGGCCGACAGTCAGCGAGAAGAGTAACAGCGGTGACTTTCCCCCGCTTCCCGGATGGTTCACGCCGTCACGTCGGTGCAAGCCCGACACCGGGGCTTTGGTGACATACGATGTTCGACAACCTATTCGGTAACAACGATACACCCGATACAGAGTCAGTAGAGGCCGATATAGATGAGCAAGAGGACGAGATACCGGATGAGCTTCGAGCACCGACTGGCGAACCGTATCAGATAACACCGACTGGAAATGACCGAATCGGCGGTGCCGAAGTACTCACACACACTGAAGAGAACGGTGTCGTCGCCGGGCCAAAGGTACGTCGATTGCTCGAAGGCTCACGGACGCGTCCCGAAGGGCCGCTCTGGACAGGTTACAACGACAGTGCTCAGGAAGGCTTTCGCGAGGTTCCGATTGAGTTTGGGTCACTCTTTCAGCACAATTGGGTCTGTGGCACAACAGGAGCCGGAAAGACGACAGAGCTGCTGAACTGGATGGTACAATTAGCGTACGCCGGTCATGGGTTTGTCTACTTCGACCCCAAGGCACGTGATTCGAAAGAACTCCTCCAACTGCTTCCGGAGGACCGCCTCGACGATGTGATTTGGATTGAACCAGGCGACGAAGATTTTGATCGGGATGTCGGGATCAACTTTCTCGAAATCCCAGAGACGGACAGCCAGGTTGAACAAGAGCGGGAAATCGAAGATCGGTTGGAGAACTTGAAAGCGATCCTCGATAACGACGACTACTGGGGGCCGCGAATGCGGGCGATCACCGAGAGTATGGGCCGAGCGATGATGAAATCCGAGAAGGACTACTCGGTGATCGATTTCTACTTCGTGCTCCTGAATCAGGAACGTCGCGAACAGTTCGCCGAGGAAGTCGAGGATCCCTACATCAAGGAGTTCGTCAATGAAATCGCCGGAATGGACGACGACGCCGTTCGCCCGCTTCTCTCGCGAGTGAAAAACTGGGTCGAAAACGGGGTGATACGTCGGATTATCGCCCAGCGTGAGAGCTCAATCGACTTCCAGGACATTATCGACGAGAACAAAATCGTGATTGTCCGCACACCGGTGTCGAACCAGGACGTCAAACAGATGATCACCCTTGGTGTGATGCGTCCGATCTGGAGTGCCGTCCAGAATCGGTCGTTCGAGGACGGAGAGAACGAGCCGTTCTTCGCCATCTTCGATGAGTTCGACGCGATTGCGAGTCAGAATCTCGATGTCAAAAATATGCTCGCACGAGCTCGCTCGATGCGCCTATCGGTGACGATAGCCTGCCAGTACCCCGAACAACTCAAAGAAGCGGGCGTGCTGAGCGCCGTCAAAGCCAACTGTAACAACCCGGTGATCTTCCGTCTCCCGAACGACGAAGACGCTCGTCCCGTCGCGAAGCTGTTCAAAGGGTACAACGAGGAGGATCTCATGGAGACCGAGAATTACCAAGTTTGGACGCGAATCCCGATTAAGGGCGGCATGCAGTACTCCGACCCACTGAAAATCCATACGTTCGCACCGTATCCACCGCTTCGCTCGGAGAAGGATGCCGAGGACGTGATTTACCGGAGTCTAGAGCAGTATGGCAGTCCGCCGATTACCGACGCCGAAATTCAGCGCGAACTTCCATATGGTGAGTTGAATGAAGGAACGACTGCTGACGATCCAGCAGACCTCCCAGTCGGAACAGACGAACATTTGCGCAATCAGACACTGAAAGCGGTCTACGACGAAAGTATTCGGCAGGGAGATCCGGGCGGCTGGGTACAAATAGCGGTGTGTGTTGAGCGGCTAAATCGGTATCTACCCGGTGACGACGTGACTGATGCTGGGAAAGCATGGCGAAAAGTTTTGCAGCGGGTGCCGGATACGCACCTCGATCATCGCGAAGTCGAGGACGAGATGGAAGTGAAGCCGCTGGATACCGGGTTCCTGAATCTCGGTGACTCGGAGAACGATGGGAAAGCAGAGCATTGGGCACCGATGGCTGATGCGTACGTGCCGATGACGCAACTCGGGTTCATCTTCGAAATCCCCGAACAGACGGGAGAGGCGATGCCCGACGGTCTTGCACGACTGGACGACGTCCTCGCGATTGGGCCGGACGACGACCCGGAGACAGTCGCGGACACGGTCAACAGCTACCGCGAGGACCATGCCCTCTTGAATCGGTTAGCGGGGACGAAAGACGTCTATATCGAGAGCGAGCACACGACCGGCAGTACGCAGCCCTCACAGACGGTCAAGAATCTTGCCCAGGCACACAACGACGGGCATCGGTGCTTGTTCTTTGCCCGCGAGGAGGTAGCTGAGAAGGTGTATGATACGGTTGCCCACGAGCCATTTTGTTGCCGGACCAATCACGACATCAAGGGTGAGCGACGGTTCTACACGGGGACGAATACACTCAGTATCGAGGGTGAGACGATTACCCGGCCAGGAAATCGTGAGAACGTGTGGGTTCACGACGAACAGACGGGGAAGTACGTGCTTCAAGACGGGGATGGGACGGTTCACGCTCGATTTGAGTCTGCGGCGGACATCTTCACCGACGCGAGTGCCTATCCAACGGGTGGCAACCGGAACGTGAAACCGCCGATCATTCCCGAGTACGAGATGAACGGTGACTTGCGTGCTGTGGAGTGGGACGTGATCGTGGTGCCACCGGAGACAGAGACACCAATGGATCTTCGGCTATACGAGGATAGTGAACAGACACCACTCACGGATCTCATCATGGGTGCTGCAGACAATCGAGACGAGAGGAAGGAAGACTCCTCACAACCCGTTGATGTCGCCCAGACAGAAGCTGTGAACCAGGAGGATCCACAAGACGAGTCTGACGATCACGGCGACGACCTCGCAGACGATATTACCGGGATGTTTGGCTAATGCTGTGCTGATTCCGAGGTGAGCAGCTACTCTTCAAGTAGCTCCTCTGCCTGGTCTTCAGTAAGCGTTCCAGTGTGGACAGCGATCTTCACAATCACGGCCTTCATTTGTTCTACATCATTTTCGAGAGTTGACAGACGCTCATCCAACGCCGCTACATCCTCCGGCGAGACGAAAGCACTTACCGGGGTATCAAGATAGTCGTCACAGAACTGGCTGCCACGCTCAGTGAGCGCCCAGCTCCGTGCGTGTGAGCCACCCCGACCGTGGTACTCACGCTGTTCTTTCTCCATGACAAGTCCCCACTCAGTGAGCCGTTCCAAATGGTGGATGGCACTCCCGCGTGGAACTGCTGAGTGTTCCCGAAGTTGGGCCGTATTCAGCGTAGATTTGTCAGCTTCAAGAAAAGCGGTGAGAAGGTCACGGCGTGGTTCACCGAGCGATTGCTGGATGGTTTCAAACGATGGACGGTCCTCTAGGTCTGCTGGAGAACTCTGTTCTGACATGGAGTTATATTGAGTTCGAAGAGTTATAATAATATTCCTCGATATAGTTATACTCACCCCTCCCGACACCAATAGCTGAACAAAGACAGAACCGATGAGTTAGAGAAGAATAGATGGGAGCGAGAGCGACGAGGACAAGAAAGCGAATACAAAGGGCACCCAGAAAGAGCGTAGCACGTGGGCACCCCACTATGCGTGTAGCGACACTGATGTCAATTATATCAGGATGATTGAATAGATCACGGGCATAAGCCAAGATGACAGTCCTCCCAGAAATACACAGACGAACAGAGACAGGAACAGCAACCGATGTCAGGTATGTAACTATGCTGCCATTTCTGTGAGAGAGTAGACGACGAAAGGTACTGTAACCCGGTGGCTAGCAAAGCGTGAACTGGAACAAAGTACGACCCGGGAAGCACGAGGAAACATCCCTAGTGAGTACGGCTAAGGGACAGTCCAATAGAGCGCATTAACGATTGTCACATGATTGAGAACAGGGGACAGTCCCCTTGCAGAAACAACAGCCACAGAACACAGAATAATGCGGGATGGGACAGTCCGGTAGTGCGAATAGCAGGCTGGGAGAGAGACTGATCTAGTTTACTGAGGTGCAACAGCCATGGACAGTGGAGTGAGAACGAGAAAGGTGGCTGAAAACAAGGAATGAGCAGCACGACCGAGAGCTTAGCCGGCAGTACCGACGGGAAGGACGTGCAGCGTTACCATAGGATGACAGTCACCGAGACGAAAGGACCTCGAGAAACGAACCCCCAAACACCGAGTGACGAAGTGCGAGACACAAAGGCTGTGAGACAGCACAGGACAGTCCTCAAGAGCGACGAGTTCTGACAGTCCTCTACCCGGACAAGACGAAGACATCCGGTGAGCGACGAAGGAGGGGTGCCAGTGACTGCATTGATTGGGTGCCTGCTGGCTTCACGCAGATCTGGGTGCCAACACGGGTGAATAGGAGAAACACCGAGGTTTCAATGAACGAGTGATTAGCAGTCAAGCACTGCGAGACTTTCCACGAGAGATGAGAGCAGCCAACCCTGAGGTACGACAGAGAGACTCTGGACTGTCCGTTACCGACCAGCAGAATAGACGTTGGGAGTGTTCCAGCCCGTGGGACTGTCATTCCTTCATCAGTGGGTGATGGTCATATCCGATGACGACTGGGGGACTGTCCAGTGTGTTGGGACGAGTTGTGACGTGGACTGATTGCGGTCACCGGACTGTCATTGGTAATGAGTCAACGGGACTGTCTGTGGGCGAGCGGGTGGTTGTGGAAGGAGAGAGCGTGTCCCGACAGTTGATGGGTGATTTACTCCGGAAATGTGGTGTGCTAGTAGTGGACTGTCTGGGTGGCTGATGTAGACTGTTTGTGATTTTGGAATTCACTTGAAAGACGGGGTGTTTGACATCAGGTGGGCACTGTTCCTGCCGGCCGACTGTCCACCGTTCTCTCGTGAAGCCTCCGCCAAAGGTGGGCGGTACTTAAATCAATTCGACTCAATCCGCCTCTGTCGTGCGATTGGCTAAATCGGGAATGGTATCCAGCTAACCGTTCTATTTTGGAGTATGACTAAGGTATCAAAACCTCGCACGGCATGCCAGGATCAAGTTGAGTTATACGACACGCTCAGGGACCCAGGACTTCGACCGATTCTTGCGGTTGAGCTCGGGAAAGCGAAGTTCAACCAACTCAAAGCTCTCAATGAGTTCCACATGGGGATGGAAAGCCTACAGTCAGTCCCGGAGGACACAGCCACTCGCTCTGCAAAGATGGTGAAGGCTCGTGACGGGGACTCTGTGCCGGCGTTTTCTGCTCTAGATGACGATAAGTCGGTGGAGACAGCGGACAGCGGAGACGACGAGGTCTCGTCGATGCCTCAAAACAAAGTAGCAGAAGTGTGGGAACGAATCGCCAACGGTGAGCGCTGGATCGGAGCAGTCCCCGTTAGCTTCTACCGGGAAATGGAGGACGTTTACCTCGTTGGTCGTCCGTTCCTCATGGGCTTTAATCGCGGGCAACCGAGAGTGATCCTAAACCAGATACTTCCGCGCGCCGGTGGGAACATGGGTCGCATCTATGCGAACGAATGGGCCCGACCTTGGGTCATCGCCAAGATCTTGGATGCGTCTGGGTTCAATATGGACCAAACGTCGCTCGTGACGATGAAGGCTCAAGAGCCAGGTAGCGCGGACGAAGACTCGGTACTCGGGTACCTTCCCGGTAATGCGCGCAAGACTGTGGACGAACTGATGGCATACAGAGCCAACCACGACCTCCGGCCCGACCGGACAGCCAAACCATCGCTCTCCCATGAGCCCCCCTACGTTCAAACGGAAGTCCTCGGCTACGACACCGAGTTCTCGCTCTACGACCGAATCGGGTTTGGCGATTCAATCAAAGACATCATCGCCGTCTTCCAGGGTGAGCAAGGGCCAAGGCAGGATGATACGCCAGACAAAGGCCTTTCGCTGGAATACGCACTGAAGCACAAGTTCTAAGTCACACGGATTTCGGTGCAACTAGTTCCCGTGAAGATGTGATACGCCAGAGCAACGGGAATGAAACGAGCCTCTTGAACGATGTGAAACATATCGACGCGGGTGTCCCTCAGGCCAGAGGAGATGCTACCGAGCAAAACGTCAAAGATAGTCGTCAAGCGGATGGAAATGGAGATACGAATATTAGCATATTATACTAACCAAAACAGAATCAAACTCGACGATAGGTGAGATGATACACCTACACAGAAAGGTGAGATGATACACCTACACAGAATATAGCGATCCGCGAAAATCTTCCTCGTATCTTCTGCTTGTCGCGAGAACTACTTAAACGAGAATTGGTTAGTGGCCGTCGACCTCCTCGACATGGAGTGACCCACCACACTCACCACAACTGTACTGCTCCGGGTTGCGCACTGTTTTCGACCGGCGATACCGGGCAATCCGACCGCCGCAGTCCTCACAGACAAGCCACCACTTGGGCGTAGTGAAGCGTTCGCAGTGCCGTGAGGTGTCAAGGCGGTCTGTCCAGCGGGTGAACGTTGCGCCGTGATCCGCGTCGCCGAACTCGTTGGTACTGCCACGCGTGAATCAGTTCGTGCCGGACGGTTTCGCTGAATTGCTTCCACCCGTGTTGTTCGTAGGCCGTCCAGGTCAGCGCGATCGTGATTGCCTCTGTTGTCGGGTCGTACTTCGTGACGCCTGCCTGTCGTTGGGCTCGATGTGAGACCTCCCAGCCGATGGTTTCGGCCGGCAGATCCGGGAAGTGTTCAGCGGCGACGTTCGTTGCGTGCTGTCGTGCTCGGTCGAGGAGGGCCGTCGGTGTCTCGGGGCTATCGTTGGTCTCAGTTTTCGCGCTTTCCGTGAGCGTTTGCTGGTCGGTGATATCTGAGAACGTCAATTGGTGTGCCATGGATAAAAAGGGCTGAAACGGTGGTTAGTTCGGCAGTTGTTTCCGTCCGGTTCTTACGCACGGCCAGCACGGGAAGTCACCGAGGCCCTCACAGTCGCAGTTGTCCGGTTCGGCATCGTTGTCGTCCTCCGACGGGAATGCCTCAATCGTCCCGTCGTCGGTTGCGTTTTCGACGGCGGCCATGTGTTTGCAAAAGGCGTTCCGGTGGACATGATGCGGGCAGGTGCAGGCCATCAGTTCCTCGGTCACGTCGTCGATGGAGACTGTGTATTGGTGGTCTTCGGGGTTCTCATGGCTCTCATTGGTGACTTCGATGAGTCCGGGGGCATCGACGTCGAAGGAAAACTGTTCCCATTGTGCGCGTTTCTGTGCCGTCTCGTCAGCTTCAAGTTCACTAGGCGATTTCGTTGACATGGTCT
>NZ_JAMYJX010000016.1:0-58880 GCF_024136965.1 Haladaptatus sp. AB618
CGGGTCGCGCTCGACCTCGGGTTCATCGAGGAGTTCGACTTCTACTGGAGTCCAGCTAGGCGCGAATCTTCCCGGAGCGTTTCGATGATGGTCTCTGGGTTTTCACCAAACGTGAACTCGAGGTAGCTGCCCGAGTGTGGGCCTTGGCTCTTCCGCTCTGTCTCGACCAACGAATACGTCGTGAGTTCCTTCATCTTATTCACGTACGTCTCCTGGTGATACTGATCCGAACCAAGAGTGCCCGTAAGATACTGATACACTCGGTACCCAATCGGGCTTTTCGCTGCACCAGTTCCAGTTTCACGTGCCACAGCTGCAGTTGCGAAGAGACAGAGCTTCTTCTGCGTGCTAATCCCACGAGTTACCTCTAATACGCGGTTCTGTTCAACCTTATCTTGGGCTTCTCGAACATGCTCTTCCAGGACTTTGTCCGCACCTGTTTTTTCTGCAATCGACCCCGCTGTTCGCATCAGATCGATCGCTTTCCGTGCGTCCCCATTGGTTTGTGCGGCGAATGCTGCTGCGAGCGGGATGGCGTCGTCACTGAGTACATCCTCATGAAAAGCATCTTCACGGGCCTGGAGGATTTCCCGGAGCTGATTGGCGTCGTAGTCGCTGAAATGGACATCCTCAGGGGTAAACGAACTGAGAGCACGACTACCGACATTCTCCATCATCTTCGTATCGTTAGTAATGGCGGTCACGGAAACCTGAGCGCTGATTTCATCGGTGCTTCCAGCACGAGAGAGCTGATAGAGAAGCCGGGAGAAGGCTGGCTCATCCTTATCGCGACGACCGACGAGCATATCGAGTTCATCGAGGATGACCACGACCGTATCGTAGTGTTCGTTGATAAGACGGTAGAGTTCGCGCCATTTTTTCTTGGTTGGAATGCCGTGTTCTGGAACGTCGACAGTCGTTCCGATGTTGTTTGCCACCTTTCGGGCAAGCTCATAAACGGCCGCACCGAGGGTCCCCACGTTCTGGCAGTTCATCTGGATGACACCGAACCGAATATCACGACTTTCGCAGAGTTCAACGATGTTCTGGCAGACGGCATTAATGATGAGTGATTTTCCGGTCCCAGACGGTCCATAGAGGAAGAGATTCGGTGGCCGCTCGTTACTAATCGCAACGCGAAGATGCTGAGTAATATCCGTGAGCTGGGTATCACGGCCGACGATCCGTTCTTCATCAACGATTTCGTTCGGTTCGAGGAGGGAACGGTTCTTGATGAGACTCGCAGCTTCCTCCTGCTCGAGGATGAGATCTTTGATAGAACCCGTAGACTTAGGGGTTTCCTCGGGACCAGGGTCTGTGGGCATACTTGACCCACTCTATCAGGATACTAAAAGTTTCTCCCGTCGATTTCTTTTCTTCCGGTATAGCGCTCAGAAACAGGATATCGGGAGGTTACATTACTGCCTTCCTTGACCTCCGACGATTTGTTAATAAGTCCTCGCCTGGATCGACTCACGATGAGTCCAGCACACCCTCTCACCCCTATCGATTTGTTCTAACCACAAAGGCGGAGAGGGTGGTCGAATCCTCAAATGTGGTCGTGGTCGCATCTACGCCACGATTAGCACAAAACTGAGAATCGTCTTTTTTCTTCTCTTCTTTTCTTTCTAGTACTAGTCTAGAGCTAGCTAGAAGAACACACCCCTATCGATTTGTTCTAATTACGTCCACTCTGCCTATTTCCCGACAAACGGCTACTTAAAAGAGAGACCAAAAGAATCGCAAGACAGAGAACAGAAGCGTGCCGCTATTTGTTGCTTCCTCTGTTTTCCAGATTCTACTCCTATCGTCTCACCCCTATCGATTTGTTCCATATGCCTGCAATCAGCCGAATACGGTACTATTTGGGTATATAAATTCCGAGATTCTCAAAGTGCGATTTCTGGTATGCTATCCTCTCGTGGATTCCCCGTAATTGACTACCTCTCTACGCTCTTTCCCGCTAGAACAAATCGATAGGGGTGTGAGTGTGGTCTTTAAATCACTGTCCAGATATATTCGTCGATCACGTCTAGAGAATCGCTATTCTCAATTTCGACATTTTCTCTTCATTGATTCTATATTATCCGTTCTGGATTTCTCTCCAATGAACAAATCGATAGAGGTGACTCTCCGTATGCGGAGGTTCGGTGAACAAGTCGATAGGGGTGCGTCTCTCCAGCTAGTGAACTACCCCGCCCTACGCGCTACGCGCGTTGAGGAGGGCTTCCTGCTTCTAAGACGTGCTTTGCAGACACCGAATCGGTGTCCGTAGGGAGCGCAGTCTCCACAGGCGTTAATTCGGAGCATCCCGCTCCTAATTTCTTCAGACCGCGAACGAGGATGTTGTACGCCGCGTTCCAGTCCCTGTCCGCCATGAATCCACACGACGGACATGAGTGCTCGCGTACCCAGAGAGGTTTATCCGACGATACGCCACAGACGGCACATTCTTTAGTTGTCCCTCGGGGATTCACCGGAACGTAGTGCGTGCCTTTTCGTTCACACTTGTATTCGAGCATCCGGAGAAAAGTCCACTGTACGGGCGACGAACGGCACAAATCGACCTTCAGCCATTCACGTTTGCCAAGGCAAATGAGATCATCGACTATCCGTTCGAAGAACGCATCCGCTCGTTCGCAGTGACTGGCGGCATGCCGATGTACCTCACGCTCTTTGACTACGACGAGTCACTCGAAGCGAATCTCCTCCAGAATCACCTCTCGAAAACGTCGATCCTCTACGATGAACCAGAGTTCTTACTTCGGACGGAACTACGCAATCCATCACGATACATGAGTATCCTCGAGGCCATTGCGAATGGATACACCACACCGAACGAGATCGCTGGACAGACGGACATCGGTTCTGGACCACTTTCGGGGTATCTCCAACGGCTCCGTCGATTGCGACTCGTGAAACGCAAGGTCCCCGTTACGGCGATCGAAAAGAAGTCAAAACGGTCGATCTACGGAATCAGCGATGAATTTCTTCGGTTCTGGTTTCGCTTTGTCGAGCCGAATCGATCGGGCATCGAACAGGCACCCGAGCTTGTGCTCGAAGACCGAATTATGCCAGAATTGGATCGGTTCGTTGCATCGACCTTCGAAGATATCTGCCAAGAGGCACTCTGGCACCTCACCAAAGCTGGCAAATTAAACGGCTCGTATGGAGCGATTGGTCGGTGGTGGTACGGTGAACATAAAATCGATCTCGTTGGGCTCGATGATCGGGCACCATTGTCAATTCGATTGACCGGCTGGATCCGTCTATCTGTTAGCATATTATACTAACCAAGAGCGGACGATTTTACACCTGCTCTCGACGAATCATCGCTATATCGGCTGCCACTCGTCCCGATTCTTCTGCTGCAATCACGAGTAGATTTGGCGCTGGTGTGCAGGGTGCTCGATCACCGACGTGAAATCCTGCATCTGCGGCACCTGGCAGTTGGACTTGATAGCCGTTCCCTGCAATCTGAAGTGAAGCGTTTGCAACTCGGTGGATCGAGACGGTGTCGAGCGCGGCTGATGTCGCGAGTTCGACGATATTCTCGTCGGTGATTCGGTCGAGGTCGACGACAAGAAGAAGGCCGTCAAATGCGAATACGCGGATGTCTGCGAGACGGGTCGGCTCGTCGTCGGCCTCTTCGACGAGCCCAGCGGCTCGGGCAGGCTTTGTGACTTGGAGAGCAAAGCCATCGCCGGACCGCTTGATCTTGTTTGGCATTGATGGTTAGTATAGCATACTAACCGAAGAAGATTCGCCTTGGCGAATGCGATCGAAGACGCATTCGACGCGATGGCGATCAATTCCGGGAGAGACGTACGCCGTTCGCTCAAGTGCGACAGCCGAAGACCTACCAGACGTGTCGTTCGCGGGACAACAGGGGAGGTTCCTCAACGTCCTGGGCGATGCAATCGTCGATCGAATGGGTATCGCGTTTGGTCGCTACCATACTTTCCATTCCGCGGAAAACAAACAGTTCTGTCGCAACATCGAACATGGGACCTCAGGCACCACGGAAAGCATGGCTTCGATGACCTCGCCTGGTCTCGAATTTATGCGGACTCGGTGGGGGGTAATCCATCGAAAAGAACAGGGAGTGGACCTGCAATACGAGAAGTCGATAGATGATGATAAGCTTGAGATTCAGATTAATTGCGGCTAAATTATGCGGACATGGTGGGAGGTGGGGGACCAAGCGACCAACCATTCGTTGGACCAAATTATGCGGACACGGTGGGGGGTGTCCCCTACCCTTCGAGACTCTTAACGAGTTCCGTTGCTTGAGTACAGTACTCTTGATGATTTGGAGAGCAAGACCACCACTAGAGCATTTGATCTTGTTGGGAATTGGCGGTTAGTATTATATACTAACCCATGGATATTCGCCTTGACAGTGTGCTCTCGGCTTGACGTTGTTGGTGCCGCGAATCTTCTCGTGTCTTCAGTTTCACTTCCACTCTGGTTGGCTGAAGTCTTTATCCGTCGGGTACCAAGCGTAGATTGCAGTCAGTGTACCCCAACAGACGACGTGGGTTCCTGTGCCCAGACCAACTCATCCTTCCACGTCGTTTGCTTATTCCCCTTGTTACAATGAGCGAGATAGTGTCACGAGGAAACTCTGTCCGAGGGTTTACCTATCGTGTCCTCTAATTTGGGAGTACGAATGGGTCCAAATGGGAAATCGCCGCTCACACCACTTGCCCAAGAAGCGCTTGATGCGCTCGCGAGTGCACTCCCGGATGAAGGAGAGCTCACGTACGAGCAAGCGTATGCGATTTTGAAGGAAGAAGAGGATCTTGGACGGCCTGCTGCCGATGATATCGTCGAACGGCTGCACAATAAGGGCCATCTTTACGAAGTCGAAGGGAAGCTCCGGCTCACTGATTACGGGGCTGAATAGCGAGGTTAGTCCGCGATTTCGAATGTGTCTCCCCACCGTGCCTGAATATCCGTGATAACCTCTCCAATTACATCAAAGAAGTCGTTGGGATACTGCCGATCTACTGCATCATCAGTGGTTGCTGCTGGAAACGGGTGGTAGTGATCGCGAGCGTTATGGGGATTTTCGTGACTATCCCAGCGACACTCTTTCCGGCCATCTTCCCACCTTTCCACATAGTGGATGTGGAAATTGCCATTGAACTGTAGCTCGATATCGACATACACACGTGAGATATGCTCCGGATACGCAGTTGCATCAAAGACGACCTCGACGGTCGCTGGTTTGTTTGGTGGAAACGTGTTGACCTGCGTAACGAGACTTATATTCCCAAGCTTCCGTGCAACTCTTCGCAGAATCTCCTTGTTCGGCGACTTCCCATCTATCTGATTAGGAGTGGTTTTCTGAACGTGTGTCTGCAGAAGAATTCAATTGGTTGGACTGCAGCTGCTGGAAGAACTGAACCATATCCGAAATTTTCACCGTCTCCGTTTGTGCGCTTGGTGTGCCATGTCCGAGTGCCTCGACGAGCCTATCGACTTCTTCACACGCTGCGTTCCACTGTCGAAGATCATCCATCGTCTCATCGAGCCTCTCGTAGCCGTGCTCCTGCGGGACGACTTCATCAGGCGTTTCGGCCTCATAGGTCTCTTGGAACGACGAGATAGTGTCACTGAGTTCCGATAGTCGATCGTTTAGCTCCTCGATGGTGTACTCTCGTTGCAGGCGATCGATATTCCGCCATTCGAGGTACGAGTCGTTCCGACCATACGTCACCGGCTCATTGCCGAGCTTCTTCGCGACTCCCATCTCTCCAAGGAACTCCAGATATTTCCGTGCGGTATCTGGCGCCACTCCTGCTCGGTCTGCGATCTCGGAGACCCGAAGTGGATCGTTCAACTGGAGGAGCACTTCGTAGACCTTCTCGACAGTCGTCCGACCCTCGAGTTCGGTTTCCCACTCCGATGCTAAGTCCCGTGGAGAGTCACTCATGATACTCACTACTCTATTAGTCTACTAGACCAAAAAGATTTGTTAACTCACTACTATAGTCGTCATACTACGAACCATATATGGTCCTCTTAGGCATCAAGTAGCAGAACGATGATTAGTATAATGTACTAACTCGGTCTCATTCGATGCCTTGTCTGTTGAGATTAATCAGCCAAGCATGAGTTTTTGCTGATCTCATGCTGCCCTCCAAGCAGGTTGCGAGTATTCATGCCGAAAACTAGACCGCAGGGATGCGCACTTAGTCAGCCGAGTTTGTCTGGGGAGTGGGAGCAACTGATGTCGATTCTGGAGAAATATCGACGGGGCCATTCACGAATAGTGCATGCCCGATGAGGAGGACGGAAACAGTTGCACCGACAGGAACTGCAGCTGTCATCGAAAGCCCAGCAGCACTGACTGCGCCGGTAACACCAATCAATGCGAGTGGGATCAAGCCGAGAATGAGATCATAATATTCTGTCACAATCTATTCTATTAAATGGGTCGTAGGTACATAAGAGTTCTGCATAGCTACTCTTGAGGTTCTCCATTATCACTATATAACCATTGAAAATAGAATCTATAACTTATAGAGTTCAGATGGTCATCTTTTGTTTCAAAATTGAGCAGTTGTCGGGACATGCAACCTGATACCAGCGACTGCGAATGTAAGTTACTACAATCTGCATTTGTGTTACCGGTACGCGTTTTATGCCTCCGTCCGATGGTCCAATTGCGCTCTCACACCTGGCCAACGCAACTTCCCGACGCCATCATGCGGCGCTGACGGTCTGGCTGGTTGTGAGAGCCCTGCCAACGGCTTTCCTTACCTTTCTCCCAATGAGCGTTGGTGGCAACTGAGGTTTCGGAAAATACAATCGGAAAGGATTCGATCGGGCTGCTGACGACCGGTCCTACTGGACTTTTTGAGGCTCATCCCGTAGAGAACGTTCTGGAGAGAGACGTACTGATTCGCTCCAAACTGACGGTAACAGAATATCAGATCTGGCTTCAGAGTGGTAGCCAGCATGAACAGTACTCACTCTGATTTCCTCTATTGGTATATTTGGAAGCGGCCCTGGCTTGCCTAAGGGACTCTCGGTAGTCGTGATTACCTGCAATGATGCAAAGCAGCCACATCGAGTCTAGATGGGATGCGTATCGCCGAGCACTTCGACCGACGGATCAGGAAGTATTCGATCGCCTCCTTGAGTATGCGTACTTGCATACTGATCCTAGCACGGTTCACAAGCCATTGTTCGTCGAGACGCCAATTCTCATCTCGATGTTGCTTGAACAGCAACTGCAAATCGACGATTTGGAGGAGCGACTCGATCACATAGAGGACGATTTGAACGATCAGGGATGAGGCGATGGTGTACAAAATCGACTACGTCGACGGCGACGTGCTCAGATGGTCGGTGACTGGGATGTGGGTGAGTTGTGAGCTTGATGAGTTGTAAAATAAATATGCTGCTGATTTGGAAGTCGGAGTGATCACCACTAATGGGCCGAGTTTTCACTCGATGCTTCCATTGCTTGAATCTTGAGAATTAGGATATTGTTGGTATCGTCCTTGTTGTCGAGTTGGCCTTCGATAACTAAATCCGAGAGTGGTGTCGGTCCAACACGTACTGTATCACCGGTATGGAAATCAGTTAGCAATCCCTGAATATGGATTTCGGCACGACAGAGTTCTGGGTGATGAACACTACTCAAGGAAATCTTTTCGACGGTCGTGTCCTCTACGGAGTCACCGTTGCGGAAGAGTGGCACTTCAGCGGCCTCGTCGAGGGTTTGTATGTCCAGGGCGTTATACGCCGTTGCAGTTGGCTTGTATCCACCTTTTGGACCCGGAACACCTTCGACGAGTTGGAGTGCTTTCAGCGATTGCATCTGGTTGCGAATCGTCCCTGCATTCCGATCAACTTCGTCTGCAATGTCTTCGCCCTTAATTGTGCCTTCACTCTCACCATGGAGGTTGACAAGTGCAGTCAGGATCGTTTTCTGACTTGAGGTTAGCTCTATTGATGACATAGTATGGTGTCCAGGTTGCTGGAGGATAAACCCGTCCTTTCTACAAATTGCTTTCAGATATCATTTTTTTTTTTGCTTCGGCTGTTTTCTACATACTTTGATCGAGTGGCATTTGTTCACTTCTTGTCTACGACAACTGGTGCCGAAATCGGCTTATCTTGGGGACGGGTGATCTATAGTATGTCTCAGGTTCAGTCTGTCCTATTTGATATGGATGGCGTCCTCGTCGATTCAGAATCGTTTTGGCAGCAGTTCTGGCGTAGCCAGATTTTTCCTCATACCAAAACTGGTAATCCTACTCTTGAAGACGTGAATGGTCGTAATTTCCGTGAGAGTCTCGAAGACCTTGCAGCCACCTATGGGCTTTCGGCTGCTCCCGGGCATTATGCACGACAGTTCGAACGAGCTGCCGAGACAGTGTATGGCGAACAAGTATCAATGACTCCTGGAATTCCAGAGTTCTTTGCGACGCTTCGTGACCGGGACGTTAACGTCGGAATCGTCTCGTCAGCACCAGCCGACTGGATCAAAACGGTTATCGAGCGCTTTGATTTGGCGCCAATCGATGTACTGGTGAGTGCTGAACATATCGATTTGCCTGGTAAGCCAGAACCCTTCATCTACGAGCATGCAGCTGCCGAGCTCGATGTCTCTCCCTCTACATGCCTTGTTATTGAAGACTCTGTCAATGGTGTTCGCGCCGCCGCCCAAGCTGGCAGCACTGTAATCCGGTTTTGCCATGGCGCTTCCGTTCAGGCGACTGACCACACTGACGTTGTTGCCAACTCACCAGCCGAGCTTCGGCGAACCATCTTCGACTTCCTTTCGTAGGACTATTTCAGCCTACGTCGTCAGTAACAACACCGTTGAATCTTATTTTATCGATGGATCTCTACATCAATCACTTGTCTTCGCAGTAGGGTGTGGAATCTAAAATACTCGGTTCGCGATGGCAAAACGTGGGTGAGTGGTGGGTGAATGGTCTCCTAATACCCACGCTTGTCGGGTCGTTTCTCTCCCAATCGCTTGTGAAATCACCACCCGACAATATTACTCACAATGTCCACTAAAATTAGTGTTTTGATCGGTGAGTTGTATGTTGTAGCGTAGCCTATTGTTCGATTTCGATAGAAAGCCAATCCCGTTTCCCATTCAAAGGGACTTCGGCTGGTTTTGGAGTCTCGTCGGTATTTTCGAGTCGTTGTGAGTACCGTATTCTTCTCGTCGTTTGCTCTGATGCTCGATTACTCATATTGGAATAAGCGTGAGTACGTCGGCCAGTGACTATCACAGACGTGACTTCAACCGTTACTCGTTCCTGGGGTTCCGTGTCGGGAACGATAATAATGTAGCCGCGTTCAACACTAGCGATTCCGTCCCCTTGTTCTCCTAGGTCGTTGATTTCAACACTCCGTCGCTCTCCTTCCTCGACGGCTGGTTCAAGCAAGCCGTCAGATTCGTCCGTGTTTGGGTCTGAGCTGTCTTCATCTGTTGACTGGGAGGTGAGTGAACCGCGAACCTTAATATCCCAACGCGGTCGGGAATCCTCGCCCTTCAGGGCGGGGGAGGATGTCAAAACGTAATTCCGGTTCCCGTGCTAGTCGTGGTTGTTGGGGGTGATGTGGTAGTTGTCGAAGATGGTGCTGTAGTGGTGGTTGTTGGGGGTGATGTGGTAGTTGTCGTGTTACTCGTAGTTGGAGGTGATGTGGTAGTTGTCGAGGACGGTGTTGAAGTCGTAGTCGTTGGTGATGATGTGGTAGTCGTCGTGCTACTCGTAGTTGTTGAGGATAGTGTTGTAGTCGTAGTTGTTGAAGATGATGTTGTAGTTGTTGTACTAGTCGTCGGTGTCGATGGTGATGTTGTAGCAGAAGCTGTTGGTGATGATGTTGAAGTCGTCGTGCTACTCGTACTCGATTTTTCCGTCAACGTCGCATTCGATTTCGTGGGTGTCGTACTCGCTGGTGGCTGCGTTGTATTCCGCGACTTTTCCGAAGGTGAACTGTCACCGAAATCGCCGAATCCCGAGTTGAGAAACGCAAACCCAATACCCGAGATGAACAGCAGTATTCCGGCGACGATCAACAATTTTTGTATCGAATCGGATCTCATTGTGTTACCTTGTATTTTCGTTTGAAACGTTTCGGCCTGTGAACCACTTCGGTTTCTGCAAAGCGCGTCTTGGAGGCAGGGATATCTCTCCCTCAACGAAGCCGTTAGACCGAGCAGGGCGGGATAGTTTATCGGGCAAGAGCGATCAGTCCACCGACTACACAGAGAATTCCGATTATCGCGATAATCGGTGAGTTTATGTCTGGCAACAGACCGAACCCGCGGGCATTCGCTCGGTCCGCTTTTTGCGATGCTTTCGTGTTTGGTTCGGACATTGTAGTGTGTGTATTCGATGAGCTAGTCACAGTGGCCCCTGAATCAGTGGAGTGGTCGGTCGGCGCGCTATTGTTACCGGTATCGTCGGGATTCGGTTGCGTAGCCGTCGTTCTATTCGGACCTGAATAACACTCGTTGGAAGTGCTCGTCTTGGTGGCGGTGCAATTGCCCGTCTTCGTACCGTTGGTTGGCGCACAGTCGGTGGCCAATCCCGTTTCAAGAGCGCTGAGTGTCCCACCATCGATCCGTTCCAGGTTCTTCGACTGGGTCCCAAGCCGTTGTTCGTCCTTCGTGGCGGCGGTTGCGACACTAGGAGCGACACACACGATCAAGAGAAGTTGCAAGACGATAACGAGGGCAGACATCCGATGTCGCTGCAAGAGGGGGTGGCGATTTCGATCGCCGTCGTTCTCGAGGCGGATGAACCGAATTATTGCTGTAATTTTCATTTGACTGCATCCCCTCGAGGAATTGTTGTTTCCTCGCTCTCAGTCAGGATAGTATCGGTCTCCGTCCATACTCGTTCACGAGCTTCCGGGATTTCGACCGATCGAGATGGATAGCTCACCTTCCCGTCCGCTACAATCTCCGATAATGTGCTCCTGGTTATGATCGCTCCGCACGTTTTGTTCGGTTTCATCAGGCATCGTTCCCCGTATGATCCACCATTCAGCTTTCTCTCATTAGTGTTGTTGCCAAACGTAGAATTGCATAAATTATTTGCTTCCTACACAAATAACACTCTAGTATATAAAATATCTACAAAACTAGATTGACAATCCGAACTCGCTTCCCGACCTACGGGATCCGCTAAACGACGGGACTGCGTGGCATTCGCCAACTCAGAGAACAGTAGCTAGGTATCTCTCATGTTCGCTTGTGAGCAGAAGCAACTGACACAGTCGTCAGAACCAATTCACGCATCACCGTCCTCTCTCCAACCGCAAACCAATCGCAAAACAAGACGCACTTCAGAGTAATCGATAGTTGCTTAGGTCAGTTTGTGTCGTAGTGTTTTGATTCGTGGTAGATTGGTACACCTCTCGGGATGGGTGTACTGACGGGGAGAGCTACGTTGTCATTGACGACGCTGTCATCTTCCGAAATGAGAAAAAACCTCGTTTGAGAATTGCCGGAGAATGTCCACCTGCTCGCGTTCGCGTTCAACGGCTGTAGAAAGACCCCACGTGATTATCCATACTGTGATCTTCTGTGGAACTGAACAACCATGGCTTCCATCCTCGTCTTACGGTACCGGTGAAGGACAAACCGTGAAGGTGGCTGACCGCATTGCCGACAGGCTCACCGGAACGGTCACGAGACGATGACGGTCGATGTGAAGGAGATCAGTCCCGATCTCGATATCGACGATGGGAGAGAAAGTCCATAGATTTTGACGTAAAAAATGGCTATGGATGTTCGGCGATGAGTATACGTATGGACCTCACGGAGACTGTCAAACATCGACTCGAAGTTCGTGAATTCGCTGATAAGCCCGTTTCAGACGACATCGAACGTGCTGTGCTAGAGGCTGCACGACTGGCTCCCTCAAGTCGAAACCGCCAGGACTGGCACTTTCTTCTGATCGATGGCGACACTCTCGACGATTTGGCTACGGTGAGCACCAGCGGGAAGTGGGTCGCGGATGCTGCCTTTGCTGTCGTTGTCCTCACTGACGATTACCCCTCCTCCGGCGTCGATGTCGGACGTGCAGTCAGCCACATGCAATTTGCAGCTTGGGATCACGGCGTCGGCTCTTGTATCTACACTGGCATTGAGGAGGTGGCCCTGAAGAGACAGTTTGGTATTCCACTTGAGCTCGTCAGCGGAGCTGTTGTCGGCTTTGGCTATCCCAAAGGGTCCGGGATGGGGACGAAACGACGGCGATCGATTGCAGAAGTCGTCTCGAAGAATCGGTTTGGAGAGTCGCTATAGGCTAGTCGATTTCGTCCCTGATCATACTGTCCTCAGGGAGTTGTTGGGTGGTGCGACAGCAGGTGTGGTGTCGCCGCTTGGGCAGAGAGAATCGGCTATCGACGAGAAGGTAGGACAGTATATCGAGTCAAGTTTGGCGTCATTCAGTTGAACCAGAGACAAATTTCTGCCATTTTTCAAGTTCTCCCCCGCGCATTTTCACGGGGTATTTCGAAATATCCCTGTTCTGGTACCCAGTACACGACCATTGGTTTCGGACCTATAATCTGAAAACTCGACGATCGGAACGTAAGATCATCGGGTTCCGCTCGCGATCGATGTTGCTGACCTGCTATGTCGATACCTCCATTGCTGCTTGAATACTATTGTCCCTTGATTGATTCTTTAACGATCTCGATGAACGTTCGGGACGATACTTATCATTGAATATTGTATGGACCGACCAACGATACTATCAGAGCATATTGACTCCGATATTGCTCAAATAGAAGACAAATACACAATCATGAACAATGAGCACGAGCGAGTTCTTCGACCATTCAAGGCACAACTTCAAACGCTTGCAGAGTCATTTGCTCCTTCTGATCGATGTGCGTACTGCGTAGAGGGAAACCCACTTGAAGGTAGCCGAGAACAAAATGATCCTCTTGTGACTCATCTCGAAAGCACTGTCGAAAATGCAAAAGACAATCTTCTAGTAGCTGACCTTAGGACGACAGAGACGAAACCGATACTCCGAGGTACGTTTCTAACTGCCTATTATGATGCCTGTGCACTACCAGAGGACTGTATTCGGTGTGAAAGGGCAGTATCAACAGATCACCAGTGTGGCCATCTCAAGGTTGGGACACCATTCCCATTCGACGAATGATTTCCCGGCAACTAACGTCGCGCCCCCATTCACGTACTTCCCGAAAACATCGATTTCCCCTGGTTCGCGGTTTCAAGTTCAAGAGTTTGTTCGAATACCTCCGCTAGAGGAACTTCTCGTGTACCAAAGAATTTTCGATTGAGTCGATTAATCATCCTCGACCACAGACGCGGTAGCTGGTACTGGCTCTCCCCCTTCCGCTGTCACGAGCTTGGTGTTCTGTTCCGAACGCTGAATCGTCTCGAAGAGTTGCCGACCTGCATTGGCTGCTTCCGCGGCGAGGTTCGGCGACTCGTCGTCAACACTCTCTTCGGTTTCGTGATCGCGCACGAGATTGATTATACGCGAGACCGACGCTCGGACCCGACCGTTCTTCTCCTCTGCGTCGGTGAGGTCGTCGATTACTCCCGCAAATTGAGTGAACTTCCCGTAGAATCACATCGCAACAGGGACAAAACCACAGTTGTATTTCCACGTGAATTCCTCAGACAATTCTAATATCGAATAATTACGTCTTATCCATAGTTAATGTCTGCATATAATTGGCCGAAACATATCTTACAGTCGGTACGCCATTGGCATATCCAGCAATGTCCAACACAAGTCGGTCCCGACGAGCGGTTCTGCTCTCCAGTGGTACCATCGCGATAACTGCCCTCGCAGGCTGTACGGGTGGATCGAAAGAGAAAAAGAACGAGGATTCGGGAAAGAATGGTGGCGATGGAAGTCAAAAAGAAATTCGACTTGGTGCGAAGAAAGTGGGCTGGATGGGTCGTGCACCAGATTCGATCAAGGATAAGAAGAACCCAACCCTCTCCCTGAAACCAGGTCAAAAGTATAAACTCACCTGGAAGAACCTTGACGGTTTTGAACACGAACTTCTACTCTTGGACAAAAACGGCGAAGAACTCGAAAAGAGTGATGAGGGCGAAGAGAAAGGCAAGACAGTCACGATGACGTTTACTGCGTCGGAAAAGATGACAAAATACAAGTGTGAATATCATCCGAAAACGATGCGCGGCCAGATCAAACTCACAAACAGCAAATAGCCGCCTGGAAATCTTTTGAATTCAGTAGATCTCTTTTCTACACGATCTAAACAGAAGCATTCGTTTCTTCCCACTAAGACCTCTCAGCGGTCATCAGAGCGGGAGATATATCGTTGCGGACTATCTACAGGGGGACGATGGAGAGCGTCCTCTGGTACCTGCTCGCAGGCACGCGAGGTGGGCCAAATCGAATCCGTATGTTACGGGCGCTCGAGAACCATCCGCAGAACGCGAACCAACTTGCAGACGATCTTGACCTTGATTACACGACTGTTCGGTATCACTTAGAGTTGTTACTAGACCATGGCCTCGTGGACAACAGCGGCGACAAATACGGATCGATATATCATCACTCGGAGAAAACCAAGCAAAACTGGGAGACGATTGAAACGGTCATCCAGCGAATCCTGGCCGAACAGGAGACAGATACAAGCGACCGTAATCCTAATCGGAGTGATAGCAAATGAGCATCTGGTTTGATGTAACACGTATTGTTACACTCCTCAACATTACCCTCCTTCTCGGTCTGCTCTATGTGTGGGTCCGAAACCATCTCTCGCTTCGGACACGACTCACGTTCGGCTTCCTAGTCTTTGGCACGTTCTTGCTCGTTGAGAATAGCTACGCGTTCTATATCTTCGTCATCGACCCGACGACAAGCGGGTGGTTTGCAGAAATCCCTGCTCGATATAATTTCGCACTGATGGTCTTAGCAATCCTCCAAGCGGGTGCGCTTGGGACGCTATCGTGGGTCACTCGAGCCTGATTGGTTTGTAGCGAGGGTTATTACCGATCTCAATCAACGTGCGATGAATACCTCATCGAACAGAGTTTGGAGAGAATTTGGAAAGAGTTCGGAAAATCGTTTTTGCTGCTATCTGAGTACGGTCGATGATGGTACATCGACGCACCTACCTCCGGACGATAGCCACAACGGGCGCCCTTGGAGCGATCGCTGGATGCACGTCAACGAATAATAATTCGGCGTCCAGTTCGACCACGTCAACGACCACTTCGGAGAGCAACACATCGACGACCAGTTCAGAAGAGAATACATCCACGACTACAACCACCACGAATGGAAGTGGTAACGCAACTGTCTCAGTTTCGAATCACGATGAGTATGGACAGTTGCTAGTGGGGCCGAACAAAATGACGTTGTACCTCTTCACGAATGACAAGAAGAGTATGAGCACGTGTTACGACTCCTGTGCACAAACGTGGCCACCGTTGACAGTGAAGGGAGACCCGTCCGCAGGCGATAGCGTGACAGCGTCGCTTGGCACGACAAAACGCAAAGACGGATCGGTGCAGGTGACCGCTGCTGGGTATCCGCTGTACTATTATGCTCCCGACAAAAAACCGGGAGACACGAAGGGACAGGAACTGGGTGGCGTCTGGTATGTCGTCGCGCCAGATGGCTCGAAAATTGAGGACGAAGGCAAGAAAAAGACTGAGAAGACAACAACGAGCACATACTAATGACATCTCGAGACCCTCAGATATCTATGAGAACAGTTGTCGGTATCGGGATTGCACTCATCCTCCTCTCGGGACTTATCCACTTGTGGTTAGTGCCGGAGCATTTCGAGGAAGCCACCTATCTGGGTGGGTTGTTTGTCGCTGAATTTGTCGGCACTGTCGTGGCTGCAGTAGGGATTTATCGCGATCAAGAATGGGGATGGCTCCTTGGTGCACTCATTGCAATCGGTGCGATTGTCGCGTACATCGTGCACGGGACAATCGGTTTGCCAATTGTTGGAACCGAAGAGCTATTCGAACCGATGGGTGTTCTAACCAAGGTCATTGAACTGCTATTCTTGGGGGTCGTTGTGTATTGGCTTGTTGCAATCAAAAGCGAAGCATCTGGAACTACACCTGAATAGTAGCAACCGATTCTACTGTAAAGGTAGAAAACGAGTGCTGGTTTCGCGCTATTGTTTGACCTTGCCCTTCATCGTCGTTGGATGGTATTTACAGCGGTATCGCTTCATTTCCGCCGTTGCGGTGAATGTGACCGATTTCGTCTCCCCTTGTTCTTCACCATCTTCTGTCTGTTCGAGGATCTTCCCATTGGTATCGAGAATCTGGAGCCGATGTTCGACTCCATCGAGATCGGTCCACGAAATCTTGTACGTTGTTCCCGGCTTGAGCGTTAGTGTGGGATTCTTCTCGCCGTGTATCGAACCAGGTGACTGTCCAACCCACCCGGAGACCTGCCCACCGAGGCGAATCTCCGTTTGCTTCTGTGCACTTGTTAGCCCTACTGTGCCGAGTCCAGCACTTACCCCACCAATAACCTTTAGGAACGTTCGCCGGGAACGTCGCATCGGGCCGCTATCGAGCTGTGTATACGGTTTTCTCATTAGTATTCCCCGACCTGCTGACGTCGCCTCCTTGCATAAACAGCGTGTATTGTTCAACTGATCTGCCACGCTAAGTGATTGTTAGCTTGGGTTAACCGAAGTTACCACTGCAATATAGCTAGTCAAACCGATTGGAGACTGAGTGGTATAACGGCTGTTACCGGCTCTTCTTTTTGCCACGTTCAGATCAGATCCAGAAGTGGGTTCTCAATAAAGTTCGAATACTCATACTGTCTGGATCGTACGGTATGATTAGAATGACACACTGGATGAGCGAATATAGTCAATACATACCGAAATTTCGATTACTCCCAAAACGGATGAGAACCGTTCAGTGGGTTGGCCTCGACCTAGTGATCCATATGTTGGACGCCCTCGTATATCGACGAGGCGCAGAAAGCGTTGATTCGAGCTGTCGATGTACGTGAGCCGGAGGTGGTTTGTGAGGAACTGCGGTCGTGGGTGGATCGGCTTGAGCGTGGGGCGGTTGATTCGACTGAGTTAGTGATCACGAACCGAGTATCGAAGAAGCGGGAGGACTACATGCAATCAACGCGGAGTGTGGCAGCACTGGAGCGGGCGGCTGATTTGGGGTTGGCGCGGTCGCCTGGGCAAAGTGTGTCGTATGTTGTGGTGGACGATTCGAAAAAATCGCGTGAGCGGGTGCTGTTGGCGAGTGAGGAGTTGAACGAGTATGATATCGGTTTTTATCGGGAGTTGTTGGTTCGTGCAGCAGCGAGTGTATTGTCACCGCTTGGGTGGCGTGAGAAACGCATTGAGCAATTCCTTTCGAGTCATGACGAACTCAGTCTCACATCGTTTCTCTGACGACCACAGGGTAGAGGCTGGATCAAGTTGCACACCGTCTCTTCTAACGAACCACAAATCACGGCTTCGCTGGAAACTCTCCATCGATAACCGATTTCGGCGGTCGTGCTGATCGCAGAACACGAATCAAGCCACGAGCGGACACAAGAAATGGGTAGGTCGTTCAGTACACAGAAAACAGATTTCATACCAATACTGAACAGGTGGCTAACCAGTTCTCACGCCATTATTGCTGGAATTTATGTTATCTTGGAGACAGGACTTTGTAGGAGTCTATCGTATGGAGTGCGAGTCGGATGGGGAAATGGTGTTGGACATCACTCGAGAGAAGGGAGGACATGAGCCATGGACAAAGACACACACGACAATACGACTGAAACGGAATTCAAACCGCTGCAGGCGACCCGCCGAAGTGCGCTTCAAGGAGCAGGGCTCGCCGGCTTACTCGCAGTGGGCGTCGGTAGTGCCAGTGCTAACCAAGACACGCCGAGTCAGACTACTGAGCAGGCCCAGCAACAGACGACGGACAATGCCAATGCAGTCCCGGTGACGTGGGCGAACTACCCACGCGCCAACTGTCATGCGTCATTCCAGGCAACCGTCGACAAGGGCGGGTTCGGACAGCTCCTTAATATCAGGAATATCGCCCCTATCGGGGAGCAGTTGGACGTCGAGACAAATCGTGACACGCTTTACTCATATGGGGTCTTTGATCTGACCGAGCCAGTTACCATCACGCTCCCAGACACTGGTGACCGCTACCAGTCAATGAATGTCCAGAATGAGTGCCAATATGGGAAGATGTGCGTCACTGACCCTGGCTCGTACACGATTACACAAGAGCTCACAGAGACTCGGTATGCCGGCGTCGCGATCCGAACGTTTGTTGACCCTAACGACCCGGACGATGTAAAGCAAGTCCAAAAACTCCAGGATGAGATCGGCGTCGAACAAGCATCGGCTGGGTCGTTCGAGATTCCCAACTGGGATCCACAATCATTCAAACAACTCGACGACGCGCTCACGACTGTCTTTACCACGCTCGAGAACTTCTCGGGCGCGTATGGTGATGTTGGCAAGGTCGACCCGGTGAAATTTTTTGTCGCCAGTCCGTCGGGGTGGACCGGCGTCCCGCAGCCGTCGGAGGCGCTCTTCCTCCAACGGATTCCCACCCAGAATGACGGCACAATGCCATACGAACTCACCGTCGGCGAAGATGTTCCCGTCGACGCGTTCTGGTCGGTTAGCGTCTACAACCGCGACCTGTACTTCGAGGAGAACGAGTACGACGCGTACACGATTAACAATCTGACCGCCGAGCGGAACGCTGACGGCAGTGTCACGATTCATTTCGGTGGTGATCCCGACCAGCCGAATTTCATCTACACGCCAGACGGATGGCACTATATCGTCCGGCTTTACCAACCCCGCACGCCAATCATCAACGGGAGCTATCAGTTCCCCGAAGCAGAGCCAGTTAAATGACACGCGCGGGCGGAGAGCATGCCATTCAGGACCAAATCGCTGCGATGTTGAATTTCGACTGTTTTCTCACCTCGTACTACCGGTTGTGCTGAACTTATCCTCTATATCTATCACTCCCTTCTAACAAACGACTGAAAGACGACACTAAATTTCGTTCTCCTCCTGCATGGGTGTCAGTGCAAAAGTCGCTTCAGTGATTTTCAGTCACCGGCGATATCCAATACAACCTTGCCAGTGAGTCCGCTTCCTTCGACCATCTCGTGTGCCTTCGCCACCTCCTCCAAGGGAAGAACTGAATCGATAACTGGTTCGAGCTGACCACGCTCAGCGAGCCGTCGTAATCCCTCGAGTGGCCGTCGACTACGCTCAAGGAACAGCATCTCAATTGAGAGGTTCTTCTGGTATGCATTCCCCCATTCACCCTCCGGTTCGAGAATGGTAACCAGTTGACCATGCGGCTTCGTAATGCCGGTGCTTTCGACCAGCGTATCACCCCCGACAGTGTCGAAGACGAGATCAACATGTTCATCGAACTCTGACTCAATTACGTCGGTAAATTCCTCGGATTTGTAGTCGATTGCGCGAGCCGCACCGAGATTTTCGGTCTGTTCAACCATCTCAGGGCTCGCTGTTGCGATGACCTGTGCTCCGGCAGCGTGCGCGATCTGTACTGCGTGGGCACCGACACCGCCGGTGCCGTGGATCAGTGCTGTCTCACCAGCCGCCACATTGCCCCGCGTGATGATTGCCTCCCATGCGGTTCCACCAGCGAGCGGGAGCGCCGCTGCTTCGGTGTGGGAAAGATTTGTAGGCTTCTGAGCGACGATTGACTCATCAGCGACGTGGTATTCGGCGTAACTCCCCTGGTTGCCGAAGATCTCCGGTGTGTAGAACACTTCGTCACCAGGTTCGAAGTCCATGACAGCTTCGCCCACAGCTTCGACAACCCCGGAGACATCGTACCCAATGACTGTTGGCGGGGAAATACCAGCCCATGATCCAGCTTGGCGAATCTTGTAGTCGACAGGATTGACTGACGACGCATGCACCCGAACCAAGACTTCGGTCGGTCCAGGAGATGGCTTTTCGACATCGCGGTCTTCGAATACGTCGGTACCACCGAAGTCTGTGATAACCATTGCGTCCATACCCAACAGTACCACCGCTACTGGAGTATAGATTGTGTCCACTGGGCTGGTACTGGGAAGCCCGAATTAAGTCGCAGGTTGTTTGGCGGGGAGGCGAACCGCAATAAATTGCATCAATCAGAAGTAGCTAATATTTCAATCAACAGTCGATGATAACGCGCTTGGACGAGTCATGTCTGTCCGAACAGAACCAGCACTGGTCTACCTGAATAGATTGGAAAGACCATGAGTACGAAACGCCTACGAAACTTGAAGCTGACGAGACGGCACAGAAACGCGCACAGGCCGAGCAATTCGCCTTCGACGTCGATGCCCCCGGAATAGTTGCTCTGATTTATCACAAAGTAAGCTGCGTACTACTATTCACTGATTTCCTCTATTCTTCTGGAATCCACCAGATAACCACCCGCGGACTCAATTTCCGCTGTTCCATCTCAACCGTATCCGTGACCCACCGAGCGATCACTGCCGGGAAATTTGACTCGTGTATCGCGGTCAGGATATCGTCGTCAGTTGTTTCCTCTGCAAATTGTCCACTAGTATCGCGTTCTCTCGTTTTTACGGGCGGTCAGGTGTATATAATGATTCTGACATTCCTTATCCGGCCGTTCCGATCAGTCTCCTGCCTCAGTTGAGATCAGTTCGATGCCGTCGGCCGGCACCGCGGCGGTCGATTCGAACCACTCCTCTACGTCGAGAGCAGCCATGCTGCCCATGCCGGCGGCCGTGACCGCTTGCTGGTAGTCGCGATCCATCACGTCACCCGCTGCGAAGACCCCGTCGGCAGCCGTTGCCGTCGTCGCCCACGCCTCGTCGTCAGCTGTCCGGACGTAACCATCCTCGTCGAGCTCAACCGGCGTGTCCCGCAGGAAATCGGTGTTCGGCTCGTGGCCGATGGCGTAGAACACGCCGCCGACGTCGACCTCCTCGATTTCGACATTCTCATCAGCCTCGTATTTCTCTCGGGGGTACCCGTCAGGATGGGAGACAAGCGTCACGCCGGTTACGCCTTCGTCACGCGAGCCGTCGATGGCCACGAGTTCCGTGTTCCAAGCAAACTCGACGGCCTCGTGGTTGCGGGCGCGCTCGACCATGATCTCCGAGGCCCGGAACTCGTCGCGGCGGTGAACGACCGTCACGGAGTCAGCGAACTTCGCGAGGAAAAGCGCCTCCTCCATCGCGCTGTCGCCCCCACCGACGACGAGCACGTCATCGCCGCGGTGAAACGCCCCGTCGCAGGTAGCACAGGTTGAAAGTCCGTAGCCCATCAACTCGTCCTCGCCGTCGGCGCCGACCCAACGAGCACTTGCGCCGGTCGCGACGATCAGTGCGCGCGTCCGGAGCGTCTCGCCGGTCGATAGCGACAGCTCGAGCGGTCGCCCGTCTAGGTCGGCGGATTCGATGCTACCGTGTTGAAACTCGGCGCCGAACTGCTCGGCCTGCCCTTTCCCGCGCTGGATCAGCTCCATCCCGCCGACACCGTCGGGGAATCCGAGGTAGTTTTCGACGTCGGTTGTTAGCGTGAGCTGGCCACCTGGTTCGTCACCCTCGAGCACGAGTGGGTCTAGGTCGGCGCGCGCGGCATAGACGGCCGCCGAAAGGCCGGCGACTCCCGATCCCGCGATCACGAGTTCGACTGTGTCGCCGCTCATCTACTCGGTATACCCCTCGATCAGCCCGCGCAGTTGGTCCTCGCCTCGGACCCCGACCACTTCCTCGACCTGGTCGCCGTCGGCGAACAGGACCAACGTCGGGACGCCCCGGACGCCGTACGCGCCGGCTAGTTGCTGGTTGGTATCGACGTCGACCTTCGCAACGACGGCCTCTGTCTCAGCAGCGATTGTTTCGACGACCGGCTCGAGCATCTGGCATGGCCCACACCAGTCGGCGTAGAAGTCCGTGAGCACGACATCATTGTCTGCGACAGTAGTCTCGAGATCTACCTGGCCGTCGATGTGAATCGGTTCGGTAGGCACCTTTGAACCTGCTTCAGTAGTCTCAGTTGTCATCACGCTCTAGTAGTGGCTACAGTAGTTTATAGTTTTGGGGATAGTATACAATACCGTCTGTTCGACCATTTTCGCGGGTTTCTCCTCGAACATGGCCCAGACGTCGATGTCAAGAAGATGCTGAACCTCTCACCCCCGAGAGCGTATATCGTTTGTTCGACCACGTCGTCGAATGCGCCGTCCTTCTGCTATTTCATCGTATATTCCCATAGGATAATAGCTTGTTATCGTTGCCGTGGCGTCGCCGCCAACTACGATGAACGTATCTTCCATGGGAATTGATAGAGCCGACCCGCATCAAAGTATTGCTTATGTCTCGCAAGATTGTGGGATAAGAGAAGGTTGATCGTACTTTCTGAAGCAGTGGGATTGCCTGCTAAGTTAGATAAGAACGATAACGATTGGGTCACAATCGGCTTGCGAAGACAAGCTTCCCATCATCAGTCTGGCTAAGCAATTCAGGGGCCCCTGCTCGTTGGGGGTAGTCTGTTGCAAACTCCTCCCAGACGTGTTCATGCTCGGCAGTATAGTACGCCCACGGATCGTCAACATCGGGCGGATACGTCTCGAACGGGATGATAACATCGCTTTTCCTGCGGACGCCAGTAGCGCCTAAAGATTGAAGAAACGAAAAGAGGGCTGCTTTCTGTCGAACCGTGAGAATCCGCTTTGAGTCACGAATGTACTCGTTTGCCCACGTTGCCCAGTCGTCTCCATGGTTCGTTTGGGGAACGTCCGAAAACGTCTGAAACGTCCGAGTGTACAATTCGAAAAATGCGATCGGTCTTTCAATCGAATCGTCCGAATTCTCTCGTCATCTCGCTTCGTGACGAACACTATCCCAGGAATGGTGATCTGTTATAACCCTCCTTGAAAAGGTATGTTATATCTGCATACCGAATCTGTATTCTGTATCCGTATACAATATACGAACAACCATATCCTCATGGCTGAAAACAACCTCAGATATATCTACTCTAACCCAATTTGGACGAGTAAGTGTTTGTCAACTTCCCGTCGATCAAATCGACTCACAGGCAATTCCGTCATCGTCAGCATCGAGCCGATACGGATCACTCGGATCTTGATCGAGGACGGCTTGTGCCTGCTCATGTGAGTCGAAATCACTGCAATCGTAATCTCCATCTGCTGGCGGTGGCGGAACGTTGACTCCGCTCGCACTTGCCGGTGTTCCAACCGTCGACGTCGGCGTTACAGTAGCTCCTTCAAATTTCCAGACTCCAACGTGGTTGCGTTGCGCTCGGGCTTCAGCACGCTCGAACGCACCCCTTTTCGAGAACGAACTGTCATACAACCGTGCGTAGCCATCCGTCAACAGCTGTCGATTGAAGTTCGTACCATCCACGTAGACATAAACCAAGAGTCGGCCGAAACTCCCTCGACGATCTGCCTGAGGATCCGTTTCGATGCGAACTGTCTTCCCGTCTAATTTATTAGTCGCAAATTGACTCGCACGCTCGCCCCACTCATAGAGGTGATCTCTACCAGCCGTCGAATCCGGAATTCCTTCGAATTTAGATGGGTTTACTCGACTAAGGGTCGTCTCGGGTGTATCAACTCCCAAAAGGCGTATCGTATCCGTTTCACCGTTCGGGAACTGGACCTCCATCGTATCTCCATCGATTACTCTCGTGACAGAAACTGTCCACTTGGTTCCGCTCGCTGGCCCATGGGCGGATCGCGTACGAGCAGGTCGTGGTGATGATTGAGCGGCAGTCGTTGTCATCACACTCGATGTTGTGGCTATCGTTTGAGTGTTCGTCATCTGCTCCGTTGCTGTCGTTACCTGTGTTGTTGCTGGCGATGTCGTGGTTGTTTCCATTGACGTTGTTGCAACCCCCTGGTCACTCATCTTCCCTTGTTGTGGTCCCGTTGATTCGGCTTCTGGGAGCATAGCACCTGAAACGATTACCCCACTGAGCACGATGCCGATCACAACGAGAGTGGAAAACTCTCGCCCTGTGAACGAGCTGACTTTCCATCGAACGGGCGGGATTGCAAACAGTCCGACGGCAATCATGAGAATTCCACTACTAACCGATCGGAGTACATCCGACTCAGGAACGAGAGTCAAGCCTAGTCCACTGAGAATGAATAGAATTCCAAACGTCCAGGGGATCACTGTGAGGTACCGTTTCCAGCGTCTCCTTTGACTGCCACTCATAGCTGGTAGCTACACTAGTTAGATACTAAACATAATAAACTAGATGGGTGGTCATCTCTCCCCTGAAATACCCGAAAAGCTCGTAATCGCTACTAAGGTACCCATTGTTGCTTGTTCTCTGAGATCCACCAGATAACCACCCGTGGACTCAATTACCCACGTTCTAGCTCACCAAGCCGCTGATGCACTACCCGCCTCATTGAAACCGTATCTACGCCCCACCGAGCGGTGACAGTAGGAGACGTTGCTAGTACATCAAGAATATCGCTGCCGTGTCATTCGACAACATGGGACTTATTATATTGCACCTTTTGTAATGTACAAACAACAAAATTCTAAGTATAGATGAGTCGTAATTATTCCCGATGAATCAATGATACGATCTGGAGTAGATATCGGTGGTACGTTCACAGACGTTATCATCTTTAACGACGAGACTGGAGAGATTGAAATAGCGAAAACCCCATCAACACCTGCAAATCCAGCAGAGGGAGTCATAGATGGCTTGACAAAGGTTGAAACAGGTATTGGAGAATTGGAATTTTTCTCCCATGGTTCAACGGTCGGTACCAATGCTCTCATCGAACGTGAACTCCCTCGAATCGGGTTGATCACGACTGAAGGTTTTCGTGACGTGCACGAGATTCGTGATGCGACGAAGGACGAACTGTGGGATGCGTATAAGGACGTTGCTGATCCATATGTTCAGCGACGCGATCGGCTCGAGGTTTCCGAACGGATTGATACAGACGGAAACGTCGTTACTCCACTTGATGAAGAGACAGTTCGCGAAGTAACTCGTATCTTCAAGAAACGTGGTATCGACACTATCGCTGTATCGTTGATCAACGCCTACGTCAACGGTGAACACGAAAAACGGGTCGCTGAGATCGTCGAACAGGAATATCCCAGCGCGTTCGTCTGTACCTCCCATGAAATCCTTCCGGAGATGTTCGAACACGAACGAACCAGCACAACAATCATCAATGCAGCGTTGGTTCCGGTCGTCCGTGAGTACTTGATCGATCTCTCGAAGAAACTCAGCGAGCGAGATTACAACGGTGACGTTCTTGCTATGCACTCTGGCGGAGGGGTAATGACAACAGAGGCGATCGCCTACTATGCTGCACGTATCGCCAATTCAGGGCCGACTGCAGGCGCGATTGCGAGTCAGTACATTGCCGAACAATGTGGTTTCGAGAACGCAATCGGCTTCGACATGGGTGGAACCAGCGCTGACGTCTCGCTCACTTTTCAGGGCAATATCGAGATGACCGATGAATGGTCTGTCGAATATGGTTATCCGATCATGTTCCCGTCGACAGATATCGAAACTATCGGCGCTGGTGGTGGCTCGATCGCCTGGATTGACGATGGTGGTTCCTTACGCGTGGGACCGAAGAGCCAAGGGGCAGATCCCGGCCCTGCATGCTATCTCCGAGGTGGGGATAAGCCCACTACGACCGATGCCAACGTCGTTCTGGGTTGGGTCAATCCAGACAAATTCCTTGGTGGAGATATGGATGCCACTGCTGATCCGGCTCGTGAGGTAATCGAACGTGACATCGCCGAACCGCTAGGGCTGGATCTCATCGAAGCTGCCTCCTCTATTGAGCAAATCGCTGTCGCCAATATGTGTAACGCCGTTCGTCTGGTTTCAACGAGCAAGGGATACGATCCTCGTGATTTCGCCTTGGTTGCCTTCGGCGGTGCTGGTCCAATGCATGCCGCCCACGTTGCGAAGGAAATGAGCATTCCGAAGGTCATTGTGCCTCCCTATCCGGGAATTAACTCAGCACTCGGCTGTCTGCTAGTCGATGTTGAACACGACCTCTCACAAACGTTCATCGCCAACGCGTCAGGGGGCGTCGTAGATGATATTGAGGATACCTTTGCAGAGATGGAGAGCGAGATTCACGGGCGTCTTGCAAAGGAAGGTATCGACGATGAGCAAATGCGAATGGAATACGAGGTAAAGATGCGGTATGTCGGTCAGTGGCGTTCGTTGGAAGTGACCTGCTCACGACCAATCGATAGCATCGAATCAATCAGAGAACGGTTCCATCGCCAGCACGAACAGACCTACGCCTACTCCGATGAAGATCAACCCGTCGAGATATATGGCCTCCACGTCACTGGCAAAGGTGTCGTCGAGAAACCTTCGTTCCCAGAAATCGATCGAGGTGATTCTACTAATGCCCTTCAGAACACTCGTGAAGCGCACTTCACAGAAATCGGAGAATATGTAGATACGGCCGTCTATGACCGCACAGCGCTTGGTTCAGGTGCTACCTTCGATGGACCCGCGATTGTCGAACAGATGGACTCGACCGTCGTGATTCCACCTCAGATGACAGCCGAAGTCGACGAAACTGGAAACATCATCATTACCGTCTAACCATGTCCGATACACAACCACAACAGGATATAGACCTCGATCCAGTTACGTTCGAGGTACTCCGTAGCTCGTTCACGAACCTCGTTGACCGAATGGCCGAACAAATACAGCGAACCTGCTATTCGTTCGTCATTTACAACCGCGACTTCAGCAATTGCTTGAACGATGCAGAGGGCAATACAGTGATGCAAGGCTCACAAGACATCGCTGTTCACGTTGGTACCCTTCATTACACCTGCAAGGAAACCCTCGAGTACTTCGAGGGGGACATCAATCCCGGCGACGTCTACATTGTCAACGATCCGTATCTCGGTGGAACCCATATCAATGACGTCCGCATTATGCGCCCCGTGTTCCACGACGGTGAACTCATCGCCGTTACCCAATCGAATGGTCACTGGGCTGACGTTGGTGGGCCGGCTCCCGGTTCGTTCAACATTAGTGCAAACGACCATTTTGCTGAAGGGCTGCGCATTCCACCATTGAAAATTTGGGACCGTGGAGAATTCCGAGACGATGTCGCGAACCTCCTCACGACCAATATGCGTCTTTCAGAGGATCGAATGGGCGATATGCGGGCACAAGCCGAAGCGACACGAATCGCTGAAGAACGCCTCCTCGAACTTGTTGAGAAGTATGGTGTCGATACGGTGATGACTGCATTTGATGAGTCGAAAGACTACGTTGAGCGCATGATGCGCAAGCAGATTGATGACTTACCCGATGGCACTTGGCACACTCAAGACTACATCGATGCTGACCCCAACAAAGGAGAGGGATTCGTCACTGTTGACGTCAAAATGACTATCGACGGAGACGAAGTCCATTACGATCTTTCGGGGTCGGACGAATACATTGGTAACTTCCTGAATTCGACGTTTGGAACCTCCTTTTCGGCAGTCATCGCTGGAACGAAGATGTTTTTCCCAGACGTGCCACTGAACTCGGGAATGTATCGAGTCGTCAGTGCTGAACTCCCGGAAGGAACAGTGGTAAATGCACCAGAGCCAGTTCCCGTCACAGGATCAGTCGCTGGTGCTTATGAGAAAGTAATGAATGCCATCTTCGAGTTGTGGTCAGAGGTCTTGCCTGAGCGAGCAATGGCTTGTGCATTCAACCTCGAGTATCTCCTTGCAGGTGGGCAAGATCAACGGCCGGGTCGAGACGGTAAAGAGTTCGCTTGGTACGATTGGATGGCCGGTGGGTGGGGAGGTCGTGATGGTAAAGACGGCGCTACTGCTACAGCGCCAGTGTTTGGTGCTGGCCTTGCCGTCCAATCTTTGGAGGGTCAAGAGCGCGACACACCGCTTTTGACGAGTGAACATTCCATTGTAACTGATTCTGCTGGGCCAGGGGAGTACCGCGGTGGGTTCGGTGTTCGAAAAGGTGGCGATATCTTAGAATGTGAAAATAGTGTTATATCGTACTGCTCGGATCGTGCCCGGTCTATCACCTGGGGAATCAACGGTGGTCTTCCAGGAATCCCTCACGGTGTTACTCTCACAAAAGATGGGGAGTCCGAGGAGATGGGTACGGTCTTCTCTAGTGTTCCCATCGAAGAAGGCAACGAATTTGTCCGTCCCTCCTCAGGGGGTGGTGGATTTGGCGACCCCCTCGACCGAAACCCCCAGGATGTGTTGGTAGACGTCGAGGATGACTACGTGTCAGTCGAGCGTGCAGCCAAGGACTATGGTGTCGTCATTGAGGAGATAGACCCTGATTTGTGTGAATACGAAGTCGACCAAGAAGCAACGGAACAAAAGCGCGATTATATCCGCGAAAATCGGAGAGAGTGGTTAGGCGAGGACCCCGAGATAGTTGCTAAGCGCTACAATGAGGGAGAACTTGATACGCTAGATCTTATCCGACGCTACGGCGTCATCCTCGATTGGTCCAGCGGTGAACTGCTAGAGCAAACGACTGAGGATTTCCGAGAGATGCTTAGTGAACGCGCTGTTAGCGAGTGGTCGTAGCTTCCAGCCTGCGGCTCACCTACTGTTCTATAGAATTAGTGTCACGGCTCGATTCTCTTTATAAATCCAACCCGGCTCAATAGACACAGAGAAAATCAGATCACTCGAGGTGCCGGGAGTGTTTTTCAAAAATAATATGAAAAATTGAGAACAGTATCGAGTATTGGATGACTATGGTCTTCAATCCGGTGCGTTAGTCACGAATGCCGCTGTCGAGTCGCACGATGACTACGCTGCAGCAATCGAAATGAGTGTACTCCACTTATTGGACGATTCCTGTGTGCCAAAGACTTAAAGCTTGTATCTAAGAGATCTCTACTGAGTGACCCGTAGCGTTTTGTGCCACCTCTTCGAGTGTCTGAATAGTATCCATGCCGACTACCAACGATCGCGTCGTCGTGGTCGGAGCTGGTGTCTCGGGGCTTGCTATCGCCCGAGAACTCGCACCGGACCATGACGTTATCGTCCTCGATAAAAGCGGTATCGCAGCAGACACATCCTCTCGAGCGTCCGGGATGATTTCGCTTTCGCTTGAACCGTTTCCCGATGAATGGGCAACGTTCGCCTTGTCACAATTTCGCGACTTGGACGGTCAAGGCGTCTTCTCGTTCACAGAACGCGAGACGGTTCGTCTCGTTCCTGGGGCGAACGCCGACCTATACACCGACCAAGCACCTAGTGGTGGGGAGTTTCTCACCCGAGATGCACTGGAGCGCAGATTCCCAGAATCGTTCGGTGACCTCTCTGCGTATGGAGGTGGTCTTCTCTATGATGGTACCGGTTACCTCAACGCACTCAACTATGCAATGACGTTGAAGTGGGCCGCAGAACAGAACGGAGCGGGCATCTTCCGCGACCACGAAGTCACGGATATTCGAGTCGTAGACGGCACGGTGACTGGTGTTGAGACAGAGTACGGCATTATCGACGCTGACCATGTCATCTACGCAACTGGATGGAAGACGCGTGACCTCCTCGCTGATCATGTCGAACTCCCAGTGAGACCGCTCCGGTGGAACGCGGTCGTCATCGAACCGGACAACCCACTTCCGGACGACTGTCCTATGGGTTCTGAACCGACGATGCGGATATACTGGCGGACGACCAATCACGGTAACGTTCTCGTTGGCGGAAACGAACACCTCCTTGACGACCCGGAAGGCACACCGATGGGCGTTCAAGAATCGTTCCGTAAAGGTGTGGTTGAGGACGTCGCACCGCTACTCAATGGGGTTGCTGGAGGAACAATCCGCCGAGAGGATTGCTGTCCGACTGCGGACTGTGCCTCACCTGACGGACTTCCTATCATTGACACCCCCCGAGAAGCGCCGGACGGGCTTGCGGTCGTGACCGGTCTTCACGGCCGAGGCGTTATGCTTTCGCCTGTAACTGGGCGCGCTGTTCGGTCGCTGGTCACCGGAGAGAAACCACCCTTCCCGATGGCGCAGTTTCGACTCGATCGGTTCGACGACCGATCCGCTAATTTTGACTATCGAAGCCATTGGGGGACAGGGGAAGACGATTGAATGCCGTAGTAAATGTAGGACATCGAACTCAGGAGAACGGTCACCGGTTCAACCGAGTGGATTAAACCGAATGAGTCGAGTCCATTCGCTAATTGCCTCCTCTGTCGATCGCTTACCGAGAGTCCCCTTGTCGATACGTCTAGCAGATAACCAACTGTCTCCGTTATCGAAGGGGAGAGTCATCAGTGAGCTACTGCCCAGCCATTGCTCTCAAATAGTGAAGTTAGAACCCCGTAGAGCCGTCGAGGAGATGATCTTCGACCACATTCTCGTCGAGTTCGATGCCGAGGCCGGGGGCTTCCGGGACCTCGATGTAGCCGTCCTGGATGAGGGGTTCATCGCGGACGAGTAGGTCGTCCCACCACTCCACCTCCAAGGCGTGGTATTCCAAGACATCGAAGTTCGGAGTGGCAGCGCCTAGGTGGACGCACGCCATCGTCCCGACGGGGCTACAAACGTTGTGCGGGGACATCGGAATATAGTTCTCTTCCGCGCGGTCTGCAACCCGCATCGTCTCTGCGAGCCCGCCGACTGTTGTCGGGTCGGGGGTAACGACGTCCACTCCGTGTTCGTAGATGAGGTCGGTGAGTTCGAACACCCGGAAGCGGTTCTCTCCGGTCGCAACCGGGGTACGGGTAGCACGAGTCACTTCAATCTGGGCGTCCATGTTCTCCGGAGGGACAAGGTCTTCGAGCCACATGAGGTCGTACTCTTCCAGTTCGTACGCGAGGCGTTTCGCGCTCTCGACCGAGTAGTCCCAGTGACAGTCGAACGCAAGGTCGATGTCGTAGCCGATCTCGTTGCGGACGGCCTCGACGATCTCGCGTTTCTCCCGGATGGCGGTGTTAGTGAGGCGGCCGTTGTAGGGATCGGGATCGTTATCCGCTGGCAAATCGAGGTCGAACTTCAGCGCGCTGAATCCCATGTCGACGACGCGGCGAGCTTCGTTGGCATACGCCTCCGGCGAGTATGCGTCAGCTCCGGCGTAGGCGGTCGCGCCATCCTCAACGGCGTACGCTTCGCCGGCGTGGCAGTCGCAGTAGATGCGAACCTCATCGCGGTACTTCGACCCGAGGAGTTGGTAGACGGGGAGGTCGAGAAGCTTCCCGGCGACGTCCCAGAGTGCAACCTCGATGCCGGAGGCAGCCGTGACGACCTTTCCAGTGGTGCCCCCATGTCCACTCATCTCCTGGAAGATGTAGCGGACGAGACGCTCGACGTCAAGAGGGTTCTCTCCGATGAGGAATCGTTTGGTATACGAAACGAGTTCGGAGATTCCGCCACCCCGGTAGGACTCGCCGATGCCGGTGACGCCAGCGTCCGTCTCGATCTTGATGAGGTTCCACTCGAAGTTGCCTTCGACGACTGCGGTCGTGATGTCGGTAATCTGTACGTCGCGGGCTTCGCCGCGGTTGGTCGTGTGGTTGGAGAAATCTCTCATGCGTTGAACTCGTGGGGGGTGTCTTCGTAGGGGAAAACATTGTGGGCGGCAAAGTGCGCGATTTTCACGGCATCCTCGCGGCCGTTCGTCGTATGGACGTGGTTGATGGCTTGGTCTCGGTAGCTGAGAGTCCGGTTGGAAAACGACACCGGTGAGTCAAGAGGTATTTCGATCGGGTACGACTCCACGTCGGTGGCTTCCATGCTGAAGCGCTAGTGTCCAAAAATAAAAATAACCGTATATAGGCAACCCTTTCCGGAGAGCGCGGGTTACTGATTCCCGGCGCGATGCGCTACACATGGAGTTCCCCGACCGCACGGATATCGAACGTCTCCTCGACCCGGTGTCGCTTCCCTCATTCGCCCGCGTCCGCTACGACCCCGAAACGGAGGCCGTCAGCGACGTGACGGCGACGACCCAAGACGAACTGGCCGACCTCGACCTTTCGGACCTCGATCGAGAGGCGACCGTCGCGGTTGGCCTTGGGAGTCGCGGTATCCACGCAATTGAAGACGTCGCTGCCGCGACGGTCGAGTTTCTCGACGGTGCCGGGTTCAACCCGGTCATCATTCCTGCGATGGGGAGTCATGGCGGCGCGACCGCGGAAGGGCAACACGAAGTGTTGAGAGCACTCGGCATCACCGAAGAACGAGTAGGTGCACCCGTCGACGCCCGGATGGACGCCGAGCAGGTTGGGGAGGTTACCGTCGGCGGGACGACGACGCCAGTCTACATCTCAACGGCGGCATTGGAGGCTGACGGCGTGCTCGTAGTGAATCGTGTGAAGCCGCACACGAACTTCACAGGCCGCATCGAGAGCGGGCTCTCCAAGATGGCGGTCGTAGGACTCGGGAAGCAACGTGGCGCAAACGCGTTCCACTCCACCGCCATCGCGGAAGGGTACGTGACAACGCTGGAGTCAGTGCTCGACGTCATCCGCGCCAACATGTCGCTCCTCGGCGGAATCGCGCTCGTGGAAAACTTCCACGAAGAGACCTCCCACATCGAATTCATCCCCGTGGACGCGTTCGAGGATCGAGAACCTACGCTCTTGGAGCGGGCGCACGCTGAAATGGCGATGCTCCCCACTGATGACATTGACCTGCTCGTCGTGGACGAAGTCGGGAAAGAAATCTCGGGTGCGGGGATGGATACGAACGTCATCGGACGGTACCGCGTGTTGAATGCCGACGACCCCGTAAATCCCGATATCAGTCTCATCTACGTGCGGGGATTGACGGACCGGACAAAGGGTAACGGGAACGGCATCGGCCTCGCGGATGTCACCCGAACAGCGGCCGTCGACCAACTCGACCTGCGGAAGACGTATGCAAACGCGATGACGAGCGGGTCGCTGGAGAAATCGAAACTCCCCGTGGTGGCACCGGACGACGAACTAGCGTTCCGCGTCGCCTTATCCGCACTTGGCGGCTACGACCCGGCAGACGCGCGTATCATCCGCATCGAGAGTACACAGAACCTCACGGAACTGTACGTCTCAGAGGCGGTGGTAGACGACCTCCCAGCGGGCACGGAAGTCGTAGAGCGCGGTGCGTTCACCTTCCCTGCTGGCGAACTGTCGTTTGACGTCTAGTAACCGAAATCGTGAGGGGATTGCCTCTACGAAAACGTTTTCACTCACACCGACTCGTGAATAAACCATGGATTTACAGATAGATGGTAACACGGCACTCGTTACCGCGTCATCTAGTGGTCTCGGAAAAGCATCTGCGAAAGCACTCGCCCGCGAAGGCGTCAATGTCGTCATCAACGCCCGCGACTCCGAGAAACTCGACGCGGCAAAAGCCGAAATCGAGGCGGTTGCGACCGGCGACGTCATCGCACAACCCGGTGATCTCACCGATGAAGACGACATGAAAGAGCTCGTTCAGACGACCGTAAACGAGCTCGGTGGCCTCGACCACCTCGTGACGAGCGCGGGCGGTCCTCCGTCTGGCTCGTTCCTCGACACCGACGACGAGGACTGGTATGAGGCGTACGACCTGCTTGTGATGAGTGTCGTCCGTCTCGCCCGCGAGGCCCACCCCTACCTCCGCGAGAGCGACCACGGAACTATCGTCAACATAACGTCCCGGAGCGTGAAGGAATCTCTCGACAACCTCGTGTTGTCGAACTCCGTCCGGATGTCCGTCATCGGCCTGGAAAAGACGTTGTCGAAGGAATTCGCACCCGAGGTACGCGCGAACGCCGTACTCCCCGGCCCCCATGAGACTGAACGCATAGAAAACATCGTGAACGCTGCCGTCGACCGCGGCGACTACGACTCCTATGAGGAAGGTCTCGACGACTGGGCGGGTAACCCGCTCGAACGCATCGGCGACCCGATGGAGCTTGGGAACACAGTCGCATTCCTTTCTTCGCCGCAGTCCGGCTACATAAACGGCACCGCCATTCCCATCGACGGCGGCTCTACCGGGTCGAACCTATGAGACCTGTCAACTTCGACGATGCAGAATCGTACGAACCCGACGAGGGGTGGCGGCGCGTCTCGATGGCGGGAAGCGACAGGTTCAGTTTCGAGTGGTTCGAGAAGCCGCCCGGCCACTCGTCACCAATGCATGACCACGAGAACGAGCAGGTCTGCATCTGCCTGCAGGGTGAGTTGACGGTGGCAACTGAGGACGACTCGGTGACACTCGGGCAGTACGACTCCGTACATCTTGAGTCGGACGAACCACACCGCGTCGAGAACACGGGTGAGGAACTCGCAGTCGGCTTCGACGTGTTCGCGCCGGGTCGGTCGTTCGACTTCTGGACGGACCGGGAGGACGAATGAAGTACCTTGCGCGAACCGACACCGGTGAACCTCTGCTCGGGGACGACGACGGATTCGTCCCGCTCGGCAGCGTCCATCCCGAACTCGACAGCATCCGAGAGGCACTCTCGCCGGCGACTCACGGGAAGCTCCGTGACGTCGCGACCGCGACGGCGAAGCCGGTTCCCGCCGAGCACATCTCGTTCGGCCTGCCGCTCGCGTCGTTCGGGAAACTCTGGGGAATCGGGTTGAACTACGAGGAGCACGCGGGTGACTTGGACGAGGAACGCCCGGAGGAACCGGCGAGCTTCATGAAACCTAACTCGGTGCTGACCGGTGCGGGTGGTCCTATCCGACTGCCACCGCGGGAGCAGAGCGACCGAGTTACCGCAGAGGCTGAGCTCGCAGTCGTCATAGGGCGCACGTGCAATGGCGTGAGTGAAGCGGAGGCAGACGACGTCATTGCTGGGTTCCTCCCGGTCATCGACATGACCGCAGAGGACGTTCTCCAGCGGAACCCCCGGTTTCTCACGCGGGCGAAAAGTTACGACACGTTCCTCGTCGTCGGGGACGTTATCTCCGTCCCCGAGGAAGGGTTCGACCTGACGGAGTTGACGGTGACGACCGAGGTGAACGGCGAGGTAGCAGCGAAAAACGTCGTGGACAACATGCTGTTCCCGCCGCAGAAGATCGTCTCCTTCCATTCCAAAGTGATGTCGCTGTCGCCGGGCGATTTATTCAGTACGGGGACGCCGGGTGCGGAACCTATCGAGCCGGGTGACGAAGTTCGTGCGACAGTGGAATCTATCGGCTCCGTGAACTCGTTAGTCAAAAGATAGGTTCTGACGACGCTAAACTTACAGGGCATCATATTTTATAAATACTTTGGAATGGAGAATTTTTACCGGTAAAATTTGAGATATTATTACACATATTTAATAATTTTACAGGATTAAACAGGTAGTTTGTTATAGGGTGACATTGAACAAATGGGTGATCATGTCACGAAACGACATTCGACGACGTACATTCTTGTCTGGGGCAGCGACTGCTGGTTTAGTCGGTCTCGCTGGCTGCAGTGGTGGTGGTGGTAACAGCGACGGTGGAAACGGTGGTGGTAGCGGAAACGGTGGGAACTCCAGCATGTCCCTCCGCGTGGGAACGTCCGCGGGCGGCACCAAGGACGTTGGTCTCGCAGTCGAACGCGCCGTCAGCCAGAAGAGCGACAAACTCGACTACTCGACGGTCGAGAGTCCGGGCTATATCGGTACCATCTACCGGATGGCGCAGAACCAGTTCAACGCCGGTATCACCGACAACAACTCCCTGACGAAAGCGCTCGACGACCGTGGCCAATTCTCGAAGCATGGCGTCGACAGCGTCCCCCAGTACGGATTCTACGCATTCCCGTACAGCATCTACGTCATCGCCCGCGACGGCACGGGTATCAAAACGTTCGACGACCTCGCCGGGAAGAACGTCTACCCCGCGGAACCTGGCTATTCGACCCGCGCAACGACGCTCGATGTCTGGTCACAGAAGCCAACGAAGAACGTCTACGACAAGATGAACATCAAGAACATGGGCGTCGACTCCGCGCCCGGTGCGATGGAGGAGGGCAACATCGATGCCGCCATCGCCTACGGTACCCCCGGTGTCCGCTACACCGGATTCGTCCGCGAAATCGCCTCCCGTGTCGACGTTCACTATGTCAAACCCACGAAGGCGCTCAAAAAATCTGCTGAGTCCTACTCTGGCGCCGGCACCGGCACCACGAAGTACAGCGACTGGAGCATCGGTACCGACATCGGGACTGACGAGGTGTTTCACTGGAACCTCGAAGTCAACTACACGTTCAACCCGAGCGCGAGCACGGACGCCGTGTACGAACTCTGTCGCGTCGTCGACAAAAATAATGACGTCGTGAACGAGGGTGAAGAGCAGTTCAACGACTTCAAGTCGACGAGCGACATGCTCGCCTCCGCTCGCAAACGTATCCCCGTTCACCCCGGCGCCGTCAAGTACTACAAGGAGAACAACGCTTGGGACAGCAACCTCAAGGAGGGCAAATAAGTCTCTGGTGGACGACGCGCGTCGTCTTTGAACTATACACGATAGATCATATGTTATCATGAATACACAGACAGAACAGAACCCGACCGAATCCGGACTGGTCCGCGGACTCGACGTGCTAGTTACGACCATCGCTTTCGCCTTCTGGGTGTTCGTCCTCTGGTTCGCGAACACGCAAGAGTGGTCGACAGTCAAATACGGCGTCGTCTTCGTCGGCGGCATCATGACCGTCTACGCCCTCAATGAGACGCGAGTAGCGTTGGCGGAAGGCGATTGGATCGATAGCGCGGTGCTGATACCCGCGTCGCTCGTCCTCATCTCCGCGTCCGCGTACTTTGCGCTGAACTTCCAACAAGTGTATATCTTCCGACAGGGGTTCGCACTCGAACACGAGTATATGCTTGCCCGCCTCATCATCATCTCCCTACTGTACCTGACGTGGCGGGAGTTCGGGAACTTGTTTTTCTTCCTCGTCGTCGGCGTGCTGCTGTACGCCATCTATGGGAACTACGTTCCCGGCATCCTCGGACACGCGGGCATGACCGAACTGACGCTCCTACAGGCGACGGTCACTGACCTGTACGGGTTCTACGGGAACCTCACCCAGATTACCGCGTCGAAGATCGCACCGTTCCTCCTCTACGCAGGCCTGTTGTTCGCGTACGGGGCGTTTGACCTCATCCTTCGGGTCGCTATCGTCGCCGCGAAGTACGTCCGCTCCGGTGTCGCCCAAACCGCTGTGCTCTCGTCCGCCGTTATCGGCTCCATCAACGGGTCGTACACCGCGAACGCCGCGATGACCGGGTCATTCACTATCCCGACGATGAAAGATTCCGGGATGGCCCCCCACCGCGCCGCCGCCATCGAGTCGGTCGCGTCGACGTCCGGTCAGGTGCTCCCGCCGGTCATGGGCGCATCCGCGTTCGTGATGGCCTCCTACCTTCAGGTCTCGTACTTCCAGATAGTCGCCGCGGGTCTCGTCCCGGCGGCTATCCTCGTCGCTTCAATCGCCATCGCTGTCCACTACACGGCGCTCAGCGACACCAGCGATCAGGACCTCGACTTCGACGCGTTCTTCGAGGACAAACTCACGACTTCCCAGAAATGGTTCCAGGCGGTTCGGTTCGGCGTTCCGTTCGCCCTCCTCGTCTACCTGCTCGGGGTCGTCCAGTACACCGTGATGACGTCCGCGCTCTACACGGTCGTTGCTATGATCATTACCGGCATCGCAATGCCAGTCGTCCACCGCGCCGTCACCGGATCATTCGCCGACGCTGGCCGCGAATTCCGCGACCAGTTATTGGCCACCGTCCACGGGTTCCGCCGTGGTGCCATTATTCTCGCACCGATTGCAATCATCCTCGTCGTTATCAGCGGCGTCGTTAACCTCTTCGGAACGACCGGTATCCCCTCGAAGATCGCGCTGATGCTCATCAACATCTCCGGTGGTATCCTGCTGTTCGCCGTCCTGCTCGGGATGGGCGTAGCTATCCTGATGGGGATTGGGCTGCCGACAGTTGCCTCCTACGTCATCGTCGCCATCCTCATCGTCCCGACGTTCGTCGCCGACTTCGGCGTCCCCAAACTCGCCGCCCATTACACGGTGTTCTACGCCGCAATCCTCGCGGGTATCACTCCGCCGGTTGCCACCGCGGCAGTCGTAGCGGCCGGGATCGCCGAGGCGAACTTCTGGCGGACCTGCGGTGCGGCGATCAAGATTGCCGCCCCCCTGTTCGTGCTCCCGGTCGTGTTCGTCTACAACACCGAACTTGTGTCGTTCACGCTCGGCACAAACACGCTCGCCGTCGGGACGCTCGTCCTGCTCGGCGCTATCGCGATGATCTACGGATTGAACTATCCGTTTAAACTGAAGCCCGGTCGCCGGATCCTGATACGCACCGTTCTCACCGTATTGGGCGTGGTCGTGATGGTGTATCCTGGGTGGCTCGTGAAGGGCGCTGGGATCGTTGTGTTTGCCGGCGTCTTCATCGGTGAGAAGGTGATGTTCCACGATCTCGAACTTCCGTTACTAACGGAGGTGAAACAATGAGCGAAAACGACGATCGAGGAGCGGCGATTGAATCGGACGACCCGACGGCGAACGCCGGTGATCTTGGCGAACTTATTCCCGAATCGTTGCTACCGGTGTGGCGACGTATCGAAGCGATCCAGGCGTTCCGCGAGACATACGGTGACCGGTATACTGGCGTTCTCGAGATACTGACCGCGTTCGTCCTCACCGCCGGCTACCTTTATTGGCTGTTCCTCTTGCTGACCGCGTAGCGGTCCGACTGCCCCGATTTCATCGACACGTCAAACGAGGGTGAGTGGTGCACTACTGTTGCCACTCGGCCGCGCGGTTCACATCGTGCGGGATGTGGCTGTCCTGCGTTTTCACGTTCTCGAGGTATGCACGAAGATCCGTCCGATAATCAGGGTGTGCGCAGTTCTCGACGATGCGTTCGGCGCGTTCGACTGGGGAGAGCCCTCGGACGTCGGCGACACCTTGTTCGGTGACAAACACGTCGATGTCGTGTTCAGTGTGGTCGACGTGGAACGTCATTGGAACTACGCGGGAGACGTCCTTCCCGGTGAGGCGAGCGGGGAGCGCGCAAACGGAGACGAGCGAGTTCCGGTTGAAGTCTGCAGAGCCGCCGACACCGTTGATCATACGTTTCCCGCCGACATGTGTAGAGTTGACGTTCCCGTAGAGGTCGAATTCGATCGCGCTGTTCACGCCGACGACGCCAAAACGGTCGATGAGTCCAGGATGGTTGGAAACGTCGGCAGGGCGGAGGACGACGTCCTCGGCGTATCGTTCGACGTCCGCAAACAAACGGTCCTGACCGCCGCTAGTGAGGGCCAGGGAGGTGGCGCTTGCGCTCTTGAGACGACCACCGTCCAGCATGTCGAGCAGACCGTCCTGAATGAGTTCGCCAAAATAGACCACATCCCGGCCACCGAAGTCGAGTTCCTTCAATTCGCCCATCAGTGCGTTGCCGAGGCTTCCAACGCCGAACTGGAGATGGACGGCATCCTCGAAGACGGGCGTTCTGTCGACCTCTTTGGTGAGGAATGCACCGAGATTTTCGGCGATAGCGAGGTCGTCGCTAGTAGGGTCACGGAACGTGTACGTCGAATCCGCGCGGTCGGTCTCAACGACGGCGATTAGTTTCTCTGGGTCGAACGAAACATAGGGTTTACCGATGCGGTCGCCGGGATCGTCAAGCGGTATCTCGCCGCGGTTCGGGGGTGCGTCCGGCCGGTAGATGTCGTGTAACGCTTGCAGTTCCCGAGGCTGGGCGTAGTTCAGTTCGACGATAAGTTCGTCGGCGGCGGCGACAAACGCCGGAACCTGGCCGAGCGACGTCGACGGTACGAACCAGTCTTCACCCACGGCAACGGCTTCGACAATCGCGACATCCGGGTTGACGAGGGCGCCGTACCGGACCTCGTCACCAATGGCGGAGGCGTTCCGGTCGCTGAACGCGACCTCGCGTCGATTCGTCATCGCGCGGGCGACCCGGGAAGACTGGTAGGAGAACCGGCGGGCGACAGCACCAGATTCAACGAGGTCGACATCGATTTCGTCGCCGACGTTCCCGCTGCTGACGAGGGCGATCGCAAGGTCGCGGTCGTCATCGGCGAGTGCGAGCGGCACGAGTTTTGGGTAGCCGACGCTCCCGAACCCGCTGGTGAGCACAGTGGCGTCCGGCGTGATCGTCGCGGCGGCGGTCGCGGCGTCCACGAGCGGGAGATCACCGTACCGGCGATCGATGACAATGCCCGCGTCCGGGGGACGTTCGTTGGTCATCGTTGATGAGCTGGAGCTGGTGTCGGTCGTATCCGTACCACCGATCCTCGGCGGTTCGTCGATGTCGGGACAGTATTACATTTTGATTGCATAGTGCACGAAGTACGGCTGATGACTGAAAGTGCCCGCGGCGACTATTAAATGTACGTTCCCTCCGAAATCTGTGCGGGGTATCAGTGGTCGCGAAGCCGTCACGATGGGTCGTCATAGCGCTCGAACGCATCACAAGCAGCAACAAACACACCCTCTCCAACGGGAAGAATACTGAAACTCTTCGACCACCGGATCGTCTGAAGCGGATCCATTCCTGTCTTATGATTCACTCAATCGCCTGGACTGAAGCACACGCCAGAGAATAGGGGTATCGGGGTCGTAATGATGCCATATATTCTCGGTGATCGGGAGCGCGGTCGATTCATCGCTGAACTCGGAACAACCGTGCCAAAAAGTGGACTCTACTGTGTGTTGGGAGACGCACGACACGATAACGCGAACATCTATGGGCTCACTCCCCAAATACTTCAGTCCCGTTTTGACGCTGCTTGGGTATACTCTTGGCGAACTCTAATTCATATATTAGAACCGTAGTAATCGTTGATTATTATTTAGAATGGAGCGCATAACAATACAAATAGTTCCTGTATAGAATTTATGGACTACTGGGAAACTGAATCCGAGCGGGAGATGATTCTTGATTGTTGCTGGTCAGCGAATGATAAACGCACAGGATCGTCACCAGATAAACAAGCCAAGGAATTCTGGAAGGGCTTGGTTGTCGCAGGTTCATTTGCATCTCTCCTTTGGCTTGTTTTCATCCTGTCATTAGTAATCCATCACGTACTAATATAATTATTAGTAATATCAAATATTCGTGACTCGAACCAACTCGGTTTCGCCGAGCGCGATCAACTCGACGCAGACTCACCAACAAGGTGGTGCTGGACATCACAGGTGAGTGAGAGAGATTGGGGAACGGAGAGATAGGTATCTCAAAGTCGCGCTCGCTACCGCCTACACGGTGAGCGTCTCGAGTTGGTCGTCACTGATAGTCTGATCGAGGATAATCTGTCCCGTTCCGCGCATCGCAGTGCTCACGAATTCCGTCACGTCGACGTCCTCTTCGTCAAACTCCTCCCGGAACTCCATGTACTGAGCGACCGTATAGAGGGTAACGCCGGTCTTGTACACCCGTTTCACGTACTCCTTTCCCGCGTCCGTCAACGTGTGGTTCGTCAAGAACTGCTGAAGTGGCGCAGCGTCCATATTGATGTAGACGTCCATCTCCTCGGTGGAGTCCATCACCTGCACAACTGTGTCCTCGTCGAACCCACGGTCGTAGGCGTCCCAATCCTCTTCGTGGACGGAATGCGTGGTTGGTAAGATCATCTCGTCCTCGCTAGACCCGTTCGTGTTCCGCGTTCGGTCGTCAATACGCGGCTCTAGATATTCGAGCGTAAACGATCGTTCGAGGGTCATTTTGCCGTCCCCACCAGCGGGACCGACCTTGACGTGAATCGGGAGGCGCTGTCCGGGCGACGCGTTCTCGATTGGTTTCAGTGTGATCGCGAGGATACCGTTCAACACCCGCACGGATTTGACCACGTCACTCGGAGTGACGTCGATCGACCCCGGATCGCCGCTTCGCGTCAGATAATCGTTCGGGGCATCGAGGACAAATCGCTGCCAAGCATACGCATTCGGAGGCATCTCCTTTCCATATTCTAGAGCTGCGTCCGTCTCGACGTTGCTCTCGTCCACCGTGTCAGTGGTGGACGTGCTCCGATCTGGATTCCAGATGTTGTAGTCATCCGGACCGTGGTACGTCTCGATGAGTTCGAGCCTGCACGGATACCGATCGTGTGAATCGACGTCCGAGTTCGCACCGTGCACGGTCGGTCGTTCCAACCGCTCGCCAGTGGCGAAGTAGCGTTGTAACGCCGGGTTCCGTTCGAGAATCGCCATCAGTACATCCTCGACAATCTCGTCGGGGTCGTCCGTCGGTAGTTGTTGGCGACGACGCCGTTCTTCGTCGACGAGGATGTCGTTCGTCCCGAGAAGCGATTCGAGTTCGCGCTTCAGCGTGCGTGCACTCTGACTGTTCCGGAGTCGGTCGCGTGACGCGGGAAAGAGATCGACTACGCTCGAATCGTCGAGGGTGGAGAAGTCGACGAATACGAGTACGTCGCGGGCAACGTGCGGGAGACTGCACCGATTCCGAATGAACGTCCGCCCCTGGTCGCCGTGCGTTTGTCCGTTGATGACGAAAAAGATGGCTTGACCGCGGTGTTTCTCGCCACCGACGAAGTGTTTGTTCTTCGCCGTGATGGGGTCGTACCCGCGTTCGTGGGTAAAGCTATCGTCGGCTTCGAGCGTCGCGTCGTCCTCGAAGAGGATTATGCGGACATCCCGGGTGTCGAGCGTAGCATCCTCGAAGTTGTAGGCGATGGTCTGATCCGATGCGACCAACTCGTTGTACTGGTCGAGAGTGGCGAACAACCCGTTCGTCGTCGTCACATCCGGTTGCCTGTCGCCTCGCGTGTCCGCGAGTGTGATCGGGATGGGCGTGTCGAGAAGATACCGTTCGAGTCGGTAGCGAAACGATGTCGTGAACCGCGTTTTCGCCTCAACGGTGAAGTCGAACAGTTTGACGATCGAACCAGCGATCTGACCGTTTACCGTCCCCGGGAACGTCGGTACGTCGCCATCGAGCGTGAGATACTCGTAGCGATCCTTCGTCCTGTTCTTTCGAATGAGCGTCCAACTCCACTCCTTGGGGCGGTCGACGCCCGCAGAGAGGACAAGTTTGTAGCCCCGCTCGCCGCAGAACGGTAATACGCCGGAGCTTCCCATTCCATACTTGCCCTGAAGGAATCCGTATTGCTGTTTGGTCTTTCCCGGTTGGAGGAATCCGAGGAAGGTCTCTTCGAATCGTTTCAGCGACTGGCCACAGCCGGTATCGGAGAGCGTCAACGACAGCGACTTCCCTCCCGTACCATCGGCAGTGAGGCGTATCTCTTCGTCGTTGGGATCGATGAGCGTGTCGGCGGCCGCATCGAGTGTCTCAAATTCGTCACCGGTGTACTCGTTACCAACGTATTCGTGATAATTTTTCAGCAGAATGGCGTCGATACTATTGACGATGAGTTCCGTCAACGCAGCCATCGGATCGGCCTGCTGGTTCTCGACGATGCCGTAGTTGTTCTCGATACCGCCGAGCGGTTTCCACACGACAGCTTCGAGACGACCGTCGGAGAGCGAAGCCGTAACGTCGGCCTCCGTTTTTGCCGTTAGGAACTGTGCAGCGTCCTCTTGTGTGGTGTTGAACTGAATTGACATGGTCTGGTGCAGCAGGTGTCTTTCGTGATGCTGCAGGTGTGTTGCTTGAGTCGCATCTGGTGAATGTGCGGAATGGCTCGTGTCCACTGACTATCGCTTTGCCCCCTATCACGTCCGCAGATTCCTCGTTCTATATATACGATTGCCATCATACCTGATTGGCCAAATCTCACGATATTGTTTCCCCCCGGTGATGTCTCGTCGGCAGTGTGCGAACCTCGTTGCTCCGTTTTGTCGCCCTGTGAGCGGTAGTACGATGGGGCTATTTGACTATTAACTCGTCTCTGTTCCTGAGGGATGTTCGACAAGGACAATTCCATTCCCGTAGAGATCGATTGCGACAGCTTCGATTCCGTACGGCTGTTCTGTCGGCTCAGATGTGAATTCAACGCCGCGTTCACGCAGCGTTTCATATGTGGATTGGCAATTATCCACAGTAAAGGCGAGTGCCGGTTGCTCCCCGATCATTTCAGAGCGACGCTCTGCTTCCTCGCCTTCGAACCAGTCAAGCGGTTCGAGGACGATTTCCACGGTGTCATCCTTTTCAGCTGCGACAGTAACCCAACGCTGATCATCGGGTCCAAACGTCTCGTCTGCTTTCTTTTTTAAGCCGAGCTTCTCGGTGTAAAAGTCCAGTGCTTCGTCTTGGTCGATAACAATGCGGGTCGTGAGGCGAAGCTTTTCAATCATAGTTTCCTCCGTCTCTATAGATGCCGTTCAGGAGGAAATACTCTCGCCTAGTGGACTGAAAGTGACCGTCTGTACCTTGCCATCGACGTCAAGTCCCCGGACTCATCAAAGTCACTATTAGCCACAAGACCCCCGCAGCCCACCAGTATACTGTCTCTATCGACGACGTGACCGAGGACCTGATGGCGTGTACCTGCCCACATCACGTCCACCGCAACGCCTTCTGCAAACACATGGCCGCAGTCGAAACCGCAACCAACGACGGGACACTCGAGACATTCCCGTCCGAGGACATCGAAGACGATGCCGAACCGGACGACTGTGATTGTAAGAGACTTGGTGGTTCCTGCGCTGGCCGAGCATACGAACGGGACGTAAGGAACTGCCGAACTAACCACCGCTTCAGTCTTTTTTATTCTCAGCTGTGCAGTATTCACGAACTCTTCGGGTTGCTGCAAGCATGAGGCTCACGTATGTCCCCGAGAATACCTATCGACATCGGCCAAATGTGGCTACATCGTTGCGACCACGATGAGGACAACGCCGAAAGCACCGGCGAGGATGCTGACCGCCTTCGTCAGTCGCTCACCCCACGCGACCATTCGTTCGAGAGAAAGGACGACCGTAATGACGGCCATCCACAGGATGTTCATCGAGCCGACGACCACCATTACGGCGAACAATGGCCAGCAACACCCCACACAGAAGGCGCTAAATCTGAAACTCATCCGTGCCGCCCCACGAATCCCGGAACGATGGTACTCCATCAAGAATCCGAGTGGCGTCCGGCAGTATTTCAGACACCGATGCTTGTACGGGGAGAGCTGATACATCGAGAGCAGTATCAGCGTTCCGCCGAACAGCAGCGTACCGTTCCGGTCAGCGAGGGTGGTAATCGGCATCATTGCGTTTATGGCTAGCGGAACAATTCCTGTAAGTGCCCACACGAGTGCGTACGTTCCCATGAACGCGCTCGTACGCGCCGCTTTTCCGGCTCTTGTCGCGCCGTCAATCGTCTTATAGTACATTCGGAAGAGCGGCACCGACGACGGGAACATCATCGCGATCATCATCACACTCCACATGAACAGGTACAGGAGGATTCCCGAGAGGCCATTCGAGAGGGCCATCGCTTCCGGGACTCCGGGTGCGGACATGGACATCCCGCTCCCAGCGCCCGGCATCGGGAGCCAGCGCTCCACGAGCGCAACCCAGGCGAGCAACGCGATCACGTACGTGACAAGCGCGACGACCGGGAGGCGTTGCAATCCGAACCGACTTCGATACGAATCTCGTTCCATCTGAACACCACGAGTGGAAATCGTACTCTCAGGTATTCGCCAGTTCGAAGTCTCCGAGGTAGGCGTTGTTCCCCGAGACGTCCCACTCGAACCGATCGTCGTACGACACAGTAGCCGTCGTCGACTTTCCGGTTCCCATCCGGAGATTTTTCGTGAGCGGATGAGGCATTATGGTGCCGAGTTCTTCGTTGAACCCGACCGTACCGCTCGCGTCCATGGCCATGACCTCCCCGATCTCGACCGAGAAGTCATCACCGTCGCGCGAGAAGTCGATCGGTGCGGTTACGACCTCTGCGGATTCGACGTGCGCGTCGGCCACGGCTGCCCAGATGCCGCCCGCCCGTCCGAAGTAGATGTCTTCGAGCGCATCGTACTGGTCGTCGTCGGCTGCTTCGTCGATCAGCAGTACGACGTCCCAGCCGGTGTCGGGACCGAACATAACGCCCTCCTCGGTGGAAATGAGCATACCGACCGAGAGCCCACCTAGATACACGTCCCCATAGTTGCCCTCCCGAATTCGCCATGCCAACGAGACCGTACAGACGTCGTCATCAGGTGGTTCCAGCCAGATACACTGGCACGCGACATCGCAGTTGCAGGCTTCGACGTAATCCCCCTCGATGGTCCATTCCTGTGTCATTCGGAAACACCATGTCTCGTGTCAACACAGATCACGATAAATCTACCTCTACTTAGTAACTCTTTGTTACGGCTTCTGATCAGCCACCGGTCAGTACGCAATGATATCGAATAGTGGTTCCCAATACCGTTCACAAACTGATCTACCGTGTTTCAGGTGCCCTTCAGCCGGCAGAAACAGCGCCCACCCGAACGTCAAACACACCATCTTTCAAGTGAATTTCAGCAGTGCAAACAGTCTCCAGCAACCAGTTTGGCAGTCCACTACTCCCACACTATATTTCCGGAGTAACTCCGCTGTCCACTACTGGGAGACGCCTTCTCCTGTCACAATCACTCTCGCTCTCACAGTCACAGACAGTCCCAGTGAACCAGTCCACTTCACAACTCGCCGCAGCACGCTGGATCCCTTCAGTCATCACCGGATATAACCATCACCTACTGTTACTAGAATGACTGTCTCACGAGCAGAAGAGCGAACATTTAAAACATTCTACTGAGAAATATTGTGACATGCCATCAAATGACAGGCATGATCAGAGAGACCGCAGTACAGCCACGAGTCGGCGGCGACAGTTTCTGAAGACGACCGGTGCGGCGGGTATTGTTGGTCTTGCAGGATGTTCGAGCGGTGGCAACAATGACAACAACGGAAGCAAGAGTGGGTCGTCCGGTTCGAGTGGGAAGACGCTCACGCTCGGTGCCGCCATCTCGAAGACGGGGGAACTCTCCAAGGAAGGGAAACTGTACCTCGACTCCTACAAGATGACGATCAAGGATATCAACGACAAGGGGGGAGTCAAGGTCGGAGGTGACTCGTACAAACTCGATCTGAAAACGTACGACGACCAGAGCGACCCGACGAAGTCCCGACAGTTGTTTCAGAAGCTCATTCAGGAGGACGGGGTCAAGTATCTGCTCGGTCCGTATTCGAGCGGGGTGACCCTCGCCGCACAGCCGGTCGTCCAGAAGAACAAACTCCCCATGGTCGAAGGCGGCGGCTCCTCGACGGAGATCTTCTCCGACAGCAACAAGTACGTCTTCGGCCTGCTCGCCACCGCACCCCACTACGCAGACGGTGCGTTGAGTCTTGCGAAGGGTCTAAAGAATCCGAAAGTATCTAAGATCGCCATCGCCTACGAGAACGACATCTTTAGCAAGGGATCGGCCAACGGCGTCCGTAAGATCGCCAAACAGAACGGCTGGAACATCGCCGTCGACGAGTCGTTCCCGTCGGGGGCCGACGACCTCTCGTCGATCCTGAACAAAGTCAAGAAGAAATCGCCGCAGGTGTTCGTCGTCGCCGGTCACTACAAACACGCCGTCCTCGCGGAGAAACAGATGAAGCAATACGATGTCGACGTTCCTATGACCGTCGAGACGGTCGGTGCGACGACGAGCGACTTCATCGACGAACTGGGCGACACCGGCAACTACGTCTACGGGACGAGCCAGTGGGCAAGCGGGGCGAAGTACAAAGGCTTCTTTTACGGGTCAGCTCCCGACTACGTGAAACACTTCAAGAAGAGCCACGACTACAACCCGGACTACCACAACGCAGCCGGAAGCGCGTGCATCCTGTCGTATCTCCGTGCGTTCAAGAAGGCGGGATCGACAGATCCCAAGAAAGTCAAGGACCAACTCGCCAAGATGGACGTCGAGACGTTCTTCGGGAAAGTCAAGTTCGGCTCGAACGGGGCAAACGTCGGGAAGAAGACCGTCGCGTACCAGTGGCAAAACAAGAAGAAGAAACTCGTCGCACCGGAGAGTGTCGCCAAATCCGACGCCAAGTATCCGGCACCCAAGTGGTCCAAGCGCTAACGCTACGTTTCACAGATACAATGATCACTGTACTTACCAATTTGTGGAACTCGATCACAGACCCGAGCGTCGTCATCAACGGGTTGCTCATCGGCGGGGTCTACGCCGCGATGGCCATCGGCTTCACGATGATTTGGGGCGTCGTCGGCGTCATCAACCTCGCACAGGGCGACCTGCTGATGCTCGGTGCGTTCACGACGTGGACGACGGTCGGCACGATCAGCGCGACCAACCACCCGAGCTTCGGGCTGTTCGTCGTCGGCCTCCTTGTATCGATGGTTGCGGTCGGCGTGCTTGGCTACTTCATCCAGCGGCTGCTCGTCAACCAGGTAATGCGGACGAGCAAGTTCCTGACGCTGTTGTTGACCTTCGGGCTGGGGATCATCATTCAGCAGTCGGCGCTGCTCTACTGGGGGGCGACTCCCCGGTCTATCAACCCCTCTGTCCCTGGGCCGTCGAACTACCAGTTCCTCGGTGCGACGATTCCGGCCGAACGACTGCTCATCTTCGTCGTCGCGGTCCTGCTCACGGGAATCTTCTACGTGTTCCTGAAGCGGACGCGGACGGGACGGGCGATCCGCGCCGCCAGCCAGAACGAACAGGCGGCGCAACTGGTCGGCCTCGACATCGACCACATCTACAGCGTGACGTTTGCCATCTCGGCCGCGGTCGTCGCCGTCACCGGCGGCCTGATCGGGATGGCTTTCTCGTTCCAGCCGGGAATGGGGAACGCCTATACGCTCAAGAGCTTCGTGGTCGTCGTCATGGGCGGACTCGGCAGCATCATCGGCGCGCTCGTCGGCGGTCTCCTGCTCGGTCTCATCGAGCACCTCGGATCGAATATCTGGAGTGCTAGCATCGCCGACGCCATCGGGTTCACCGCGCTCGTCGTCTTCCTGTTGGTCAGACCGAACGGCCTCTTCGGCGAGGCGGATGACTGATGGTCGACGCTGATGAACTCGACGTCGACAACCCGAAGCGAGCCCTCAGCGGCGTCTCACGGCGCTCGAGGCGGACGCTCCGCCGGTCGGTCCCGGAGCGATACCGAACCGTCTACGGCCGAACGACCAGCGCGATTGGCAACGTGCTCGGAATCATCGTCCTCATCGTCGCGGTATACGTCCTCCTCCGGGCCGCGTTCTACCTCGTCGCACCGTACGTCGGGGTCGGAATCAAGACGAGTCAGTACACCGTGATGAGTCGCATCCTCCAGTTCGTCGTACTGGCGCTGGCATGGGATCTCATCGGCGGCCAGACGGGCTATGCCTCGTTCGGCAACATCACCTTCTTCGGCATCGGTGTGTACACGGTCGTCGTGCTGATGAAGGGAACGCTCGTCGGGACGTACGGCTTCCCGGTCGCGTTCGTCGCTGCCGGGATCGTCGCACTCGTCTACGCCCTCATCCTCGGTTACCCGTTGCTCAGGCTACGGGGCCACTACTTCGCCGTCGCGACACTGGGCGTCCTCGTGGCGACCCAGCAGTACGTCGCTAACCTGAAACAGACCGGGGGCGGCAGCGGACAAACGCTTCCGCTGCCGGGCTTTGCACAGGTCGATCGAACCTTTTTCCTGCTGTTCGTCGGCCTCGCCGTGGTGACCGTGATCGTCTACTGGTACCTGATGAACACGCGGTTCGGGTACGGCCTGAACGCGATTCGGGACGACGAAGCCAAAGCGCGCGCGATGGGAATCGACACCACGAAGTACAAGATCGTCGCGTGGGGGGTGAGCGCACTCCTGACCGGCTTCGCGGGCGCGCTCTTCGCCTACCAGAACTCCTACGTCAGCCCGGGAACGGCGTTCAACATCGATTGGACGGTGCTGATGATCCTCATGGCGCTGGTCGGCGGAATGGGCCGTCTCTGGGGGCCTGTCCTCGGGGCGGCGTTCCTCTGGGAACTGCGCAACACGCTCTGGAGCGGCGGCCCGATGGTCGACGCTGTTGGAACGATCACCGGTGTGTCGATGCGCAACGCGTACCTCGTCGTGTTCGGGATCATCCTCGTCGCAATCGTGATCGGTGCGCCCAACGGAATCCTCGGCTATTTGGAGGGGAAGGACGTCTTCGGAGTCACTAGACGGCGGGTGGACAAATTGCGAAATCGTGGCACGGCGGGAGGTGAGGAGTGAATGACCGAACTGATCGGTCGAGACGTTACCAAAACCTTCGGCGGATTGACCGCCGTCGACCACGTCGACATCGAAGTCGGCGACGGTGACATCGTCGGCCTTATCGGATCGAACGGGGCGGGCAAATCGACGCTGTTCAACTGCATCACGGGCGCGCTCCAGGTCGACGAGGGAACCATCGAGTTCAACGGCACCGACATCACGGGGACAAAAGAAAACGTGATCGCCCAGCGCGGTATCGTCCGCGTGTTTCAGGAGGTTCGGGTGTACGAGGGCATGACCGCCCGCGAGAACCTGCTGGCAAGTGTCGACCACGGGTCGGAGTCGACGTTCGACCTCTTCCGTCCGTACCCCGACGCCGTTACCGAGCGAGCCGACGAGTTGCTCGATCGGGTCGGGATTCCGTCGGAAGGCGACACACTCGCCGCCGACCTCAACTACGGACACCGAAAGCTCCTCGAACTCGCGATGGCGCTGATGACCGACGCCGAGTTACTCCTGCTAGACGAACCGGCCGCCGGACTGAACCCGACGACCAGAACAGAACTTCGGACGCTGCTCGGGGAGATAAACGAGGAGAAGACGCTCCTCGTCGTCGAACACAACATGGACTTCGTGATGAACATCTGTGACCGGATCTACGTACTGAACAACGGCGAACTCCTCGCGGAAGGACAGCCAGAAGCGATCCAGAACGACGAACGCGTCCAACAGGCGTACCTCGGCGGAGGTGACGAGTAGATGGCCACCGACGATCCGACAGGATCCGACGAGCGGTCGGCGTCCGATGGAATGGCCGTAGCCGAGGAGACGACTGCTGCCGATCGACGCGGAGTCTCCGACGACGCGATGCTGGTCATCGACAGTGTCACCGCCGGATACGGCGACACGGAAGTCATCACGGACGTCAGCGTCGACGTCATCGAAGGTGAAGTTGTCACGCTCCTCGGACCGAACGGAGCGGGCAAGACGACGCTGATGAACAGCATCTACGGCTTCGCCGACGTCGACTCCGGATCGATTTCGCTCCGCGGGCGCGACGTGACCGACGCCGACCCGGTCGATCTGCTGCGTGGCGGCGTCGGCTACGTGATGCAGAACCCCTCGATCTTCCCGAAGATGACCGTCGACGAGAACCTGATGATGGGTGGGTTCATTCTCAACGACGACGACGTCGTCCGCGAGCGGGTTGAGGAGTTGTACGACGACTTCGATCGACTCGCCGACCGCCGTAACCAGCAAGCCAGCACGATGAGCGGCGGCGAGCGGCGATTGCTCGAGATCGCCCGTGCGCTCTTGCTCGACCCCAATCTTGTGTTGTTCGACGAACCGAGCATCGGCCTCGAACCGACGTACGTCGACATGGTGTTCGACCGGATCGAAGCGTTGAACGACCGCGGGAAGACCGTCCTGCTGGTCGAACAGAACGCCGAGAAGGGGTTGTCGGCGAGCGACCGTGGCTACGTCGTCGCCGACGGTGAGGTGCAGTACCAGGGGTCATCCGACGAGATGCTCGAAAACGAAGACATCGCACGGCTCTACCTCGGCGCGTAGCACGATTCGAGTTCTCGATCTTCCTTTTTTAGCGATCCGAACCGACGAGAGGAGCCAACACGTCCGAGAGTCGCCGCGAAGGCAGCGACTGCAACGCTTCGAAAGCACGGTGGGCGGCGCTCTCGGTGATTGCCCGCGTCGCCGTCTCGACGAACTTCGTCTCCAACTCGTCGGTCGTCGGCGGATGTTCGTGGGTCCACGGCGGATGCTCACGGACCGTCTGGTGACTCCCGTCGGCAGTTTCGATAGTCACCCTCGCCGCGTGAGAGTCGTAGGACATCGACTCGTCGACCTCAAAGTCGATCCGGGGATAAAGTTGCGTGAACCGGTCGTCCGTGGCGGCTTCGTCAGTGAATTCACCGAGACTAACCCGGTCGCTCGCGATGGCGACTGCGACCGCGTGTTGCATCGAGAACTTCGACTGGAGCGCGTCCGTCGGCCGCTCGTAGGTGAGCGCGTCGCCGGCACCGCCCGCTGCCTCGACAACCACGCGTTCGACGTCGGTCGGTACGATCCCGTGTTCGTCGGCCAGCGACCGCGTCGCCGCAATCGAGGAGTGGGTGAAGTAGCACGCGGGGTAACGTTTGATGTGAATCCCGCGGCGTTCGAGCAGCCAGCCGTCGCTCGTCGGTGCGGTCGGGACCTCCACGTCGTCTTCCGTTTCCGGACCGTACAGCCGCCAGAACCCGCGAGAGCCGTTTAGAGTGCCATCCCCCGCTGTGAATCCGTCCGCGGCGAGGAGCGCCGCCGTCACGCCCGACCGGGCCGCCAGTCCCGCGTGGATCGGTTTCGTCATCGATCCGAAGTTCTCTTTCGTCCCGGCGGGCGTCGAGGCCGCGACGTGGAGTGCGCAGGCCGTCGTCTCCATGTCCAGATCGAGCAACGACGCCGCGACGGCGGTCGCGCCGAACGCGCCGAACGTCGACGTGGCGTGCCACCCCGCTTCGTAGTGGGACGGACTAATTGGGGCGGCGACGTAGCACGCCGTCTCGAATCCAGCCGCGTAGGCGGTGACGACTTCTTCGCCGGTCGGATCGACCCGGTCGGTGAGCGCGAGGATCGGTGGGAGCAGTACTACACTCGGATGGCCGTCCATCGCCCACGAGAGGTCGTCGTAGTCGAGTGCGTGACTCGCAGTGCCGTAGGCGAGCGCGAGTTCGGCGATGTCAGCGTCCGTCTCGGCGGCAGATGGGTCGGGAAATCCGTCGCCGCTGGAGTGGCCGGTGGTGAATTCGGTGACGATTTCGGAACTCCCGGCTCGCGTCCCCGCCAACGTGACGCCGACGGTGTCCGTGATCGCTCGAACGACCGTCTCGTGTGCGGCGTCCGGGACGTCGTCGTACGTACACTCGCTGATGAAATCTGCGAGTACGTCAACCGGTGATTCCTCTTGCCCGTGCGTCGAATTTTGTGCCATGCAATCACACGGTCGAGAAGCGGTATAAAGATTGGCGTCGTGTGAGTGGCGACCAAGCGCCGAGTCACTCGTCGAACCAGTCGAACGCGACGTCGAAGTCGTGTGGGAGGTGACCGCGCTGTCGCTCGGCGCGGTCGACGTACTCGCGGAGACGAGGGCGAAAGTCGGGATCGGCGCAGTCGTCGATCACGGTCTCGGCCCGTTCGACGGGACTCAGCCCTCGAAGGTCGGCCACGCCGTGTTCGGTGACGATGACCGAGACGTCGTGTTCGGTGTGGTCGACGTGCGGGACCATCGGGACGATGCGCGAGATGTCCCCCCGACCGGCCGTCGACGGGAGCGCCGTGATCGATAGCAGGCCGTTCCGGTTGAAGTCGCCGCTGCCGCCGAGGCCGTTTATCAGCCGCGTACCGCCGACGTGCGTGGAGTTCGCGTTGCCGTAGATGTCAACTTCGAGCGCACTGTTAACCCCGACGACGCCGAATCGGTCGATCAGTTCGGCGCGGTTCGAGACATCTGCGGGACGGAGTACGAGTCGTTCGGTGTAGCCTTCGATGTCGTCGAACAGTTGCTGCTGACCGTCTTCCGAGAGCGCCAGCGACGTCGCGCTGGCGGCGTCGAACGTCCCGTCCCGAACGAGATCGAGGAGGCCATCTTGAAACACCTCGCCGAAGTAGTCGAGTCGCCGGTTCCCGGCGTCGAAGGACTCGAGCGCGCCCATCAGCGCGTTCCCCATGCTCCCGACGCCGAACTGGAGGCGAATCGCCTCTTCGAGTGCGGGATTACGGTCGAGTTCCGCGGTGAGGAAGTCGACGAGGTTCACGGCGATGGCCTCGTCTTCGTCGGTCGGGTCGCGGAAACTGTAGGGCGTGTCCGGGTCGTCGGTTTCGACGACAGCGACGAGTTTCGATGGGTCGAAACGGATTCTCGAATCGCCGATACGGTCACCGGGACCATCGAGAGGAATCGGACCGCGGGGCGGGAGGCCAGGGCGGTAGACGTCGTGGAGCGCCGCGAGCGCCGTCGGCTGTGCCCGATTTACCTCCACGACGAGTCGATCAGCGGCGTCGACGTACGCGGGCGTGTGGCCGATAGACGTCGACGGGACGAGCCAGTCCTCGCCGACGGCGACGGCTTCGACGACCGCGACGTCGGGGTTCCCGAACTCGCCAAGTGCCGCTTGGTCGCCGAGTCGCGAAATGTGCGTGTCGTGGAACGCGATTCGCCGATCGTTGACCGCCCGGCGTGCCTCGGGACGGGCCTGATACGGAATCCGCCGCGCGATGGCGTCAGCTTCCACCATGTCAGTGTCGATCTGATCGCCGGTGGAGCCGCCGCTGACGACTGTCAGTGCCAAATCGCGGTCACTCGCCGCCAATGCCTCGGGGACCGCCTTCGGGTTACCGACGCTGCCGAACCCGCTCACGAGCATCGTGTCGTCGTCTTCGATCTCCCCTGCTGCAGCCGTCGCGGACCGAGTCGGAAGATCGCCGAGGAGGCGTTCGTCGTCGTCGAACGCCCTGGTCATAGGTCCTCAGGTTGGGTGCCGACACCCTCGGGCCACCCGGTCGGCTGTGCCGCCGACGGCTGGGCGTATTCGCGTTTGAGCACCATCGGTGTACGTTCGAGCGAGAGCACGAGATCGTCGTTCTGATTGTACGCTCGGAGTTCGGTCGTGACGATGCCGACGTGGTCGCGGGAACTGCTCTCGCGTTTATCGAGTACTTCGGATTCGGCGAAGAGTGTGTCGCCGTGGAACACCGGGCCGTGGTGGCGGATGTCGTCGTACCCGAGGTTCGCCGTCGCGTTCATCGATACGTCGACGACGCTCATCCCGACCGCCAGCGCGATGACGAACGTCCCGTCAACGAGTCGCTCACCGAACTCCGTCGCGGCGGCGTAGGGCTCGTTGAAGTGCATTGGGTTCGCGTTCATCGTTAGGTTCGTGAACCAGACGTTGTCGGTCTCGGTCACTGTCCGCCCGTAGGGGTGTTTATAGACGTCGCCGACCTCGAAGTCCTCGTAGTAGCGGCCTTCCCAGCCGCCGACGAGTTGACGGTCGGTGGTCGGTTCGTCGTCGTTCGATTCGTCATTGCCGTCAGTCGGATTCGTGTCGTCGGTCATGTGTGGTATGTTCGTGTGGTATGTGTGTTCTGTCTGGGTGAATTACGGTAACCTTTCGCGTCGTTCGAGGCGTTTTCCGATGTTCGATCGCCGTCGTGCGTACTGGTGTCGAGTCGTTCCCCCGGCATCGATCAGTACGACCGCGGAAGCCCGAGGACGTTGCTCCCGATGTAGTTCAGCGCCAGTTGCTGCGAGATGGGAACGATACGGGTCAACCGTGCTTCGCGGAAGTACCGCTCAACGTCGTACTCGCGGGCGACACCGAACCCGCCGTGCGTCTGGACGGCGATGTCGGCCGCGTCGAAGGCCGCCTCGGCCGCGAGGTACTTCGCGGTGTTCGCCTGCGCTCCCGCCTCGGTCCGGTCGAGGTCGTCCAGCGCCGAGGCAGCGTCGTAGGTCAACTGTTTCGCCGCCCGCAGGTGGGCGTACGCCTCGGCAATCGGATGCTGAAGCCCCTGATTCTGTCCGATTGGTCGGTCGAAAACCTCGCGTTCGCTCGCGTAGTCGACGGCCGCTTCCAGTGCGACTTCGCCGAGTCCGATGCACTCGGCGGCGATGACGAGTCGTTCCTCGTTGAGGCCATCGAGCAGTTGGTAGAAGCCGCGTCCCTTCTCGCCGATGAGATTCGAGACGGGGACCCGGAGGTCCGAGAACCACATCTCGAAGGAGTGGACGGCGGTGCTCGCCGTTTTCGGGATCTGCCGGATTTCGAGCGCGTCTTGCTCGAAGGCGTCGTCCAGATCCACGAGGAACATCGAGATACCTTCGGTCCGTTTGTCGGCTTCGGCCTTCGGCGTCGTCCGGGCCATGAGAATCGCGTAGTCCGAGTGGTCGACACGCGAGATCCAAATCTTCTGGCCATTGACGACGTACTCGTCACCGTCTTTTTCCGCTTTCGTCTCCATCGACGTCGAGTCCGACCCGGCGTTGGGTTCGGTGAGACAGAGCGACTGGACGGCGACGTCGCCCCTCGCGACGCCCGGCAGTATTCGTTCTTTCAGTTCCTCGTCGGCGTAGCGTACCAGTGGAACGGAGTTGTATATGCCGCCGTGAATCGACTGCGGGGCGCTGAATCCGCCGCCACAGGCCGCCAGTTCTTCCATCATCACGGCAACCTCGGGGGTCCCCATTCCGACACCGCCGTACTCCTCCGGGACGAGAATTCCGAGCCATCCCCCCTCCGCAAGCGCGTTAACGAAGTCAGTCGGGTACGACTCGGTTCGATCGCGGTCGCGCCAGTACGCCGGGCCGAACTCCTCGCAGAGTTCGCGGACGCTGTCGCGGACGAGGCGCTGTTGCTCGGTGAGACCTATCTGGTCCCGCCACTTGCTAACCATGCGCTTGAAATTCTGCGCACGAACTCATAAACTATGGGGATCACGCCAGTTGAGGCGAGGTCGATAGGTGAGAAGGAATGCATCAGCACAAAGACGGGAGCACGACAGACGACGGTCAGCATCGTTCGATGATCGCGAACATTTGTCGACAGAGACATCGTTCTATTACAACGATGCGGGCGTAACACCGCTGTGTAATCCCGTGAAATCGCCGTACGGTTCCCTGCCAGCGGACGAGCGATAGATTCGCGAGCGTCGTACAGTTAGGAGTACGCGATCTTGAGTTCAAGTTCGTTCGTGACGCCGAGTAGGAGCTCCGGGACCTGTGTTTCGAGCCGTTCGCCTTCCAGGCGATGTGCCGGTGCAGAGACGCTGAAAGCGCCGATAACGGTACCGTCCGATCGTTTGACGGGAACACCGACCGCGTTGAGGGATTCTATGTTCTCTCCTCGATTGAACGCGTAGCCGCGTTCACGGATCGTTTCGATCTCGGTCCAGAGACGTTTCTTGTCCGTGATCGTCGCCGACGTCCGCGCCGGGAGGCCCCAACGGTCAACGATCTCGTGAATCCGTTCATCGGGGAACAACGCGAGGATCGCTTTCCCCGCTGCGGTCGAATGAAGCAGGATCTCCTTGCCGACGCCCGAATCGGTTCGGACGGCCCGTTCGCCAGTCTCGCGGTAAAGATAGATGCCTTTGCCGTGTTCTTCGGCGATGAACTGCGCTCGTTCGTCGGTCTCCTCGGCGAGTTCCACGACGAGCGACTCGGCGAGCCGATACGCTTCCTTCCGAGTGCGAGCGTACTCGCTGAGACCGAGGAATCGCAGGCCCACATAATAGACATCACCCTCCTGAACCACGTAACGGGCCGCTTTCAACGTCGAGAGGTGTACGTGGACGGTACTCTTCGCCAACCCGAGCCGGTCGGCGAGTTCGGTTACGGACGCACCGTCGGACTCGCGAAGTGATTCGAGCACCCGAAAGAGTGTTGTTCCCGATTTTAGTGTTCGGCTTCCCTCACTCATAGGTTATCAACTAACGTGGTAGTACTTAACGTTCGTGAACCACGAACACAGAAATACGATGAACACCGAATCCCTCGGTCACGCCGTCGAGGGTCAATTGTCGACCTAGAACATCCGTTATCAAGAGCATCACACGCAATTATGAGCCACCGAAACGAGATCGTGAGGAGCGAAATAACACACATATAGGATGGTTTCTCGAACATATCGGGTCGACGGATCGCTTCCAAGCAGTAAACCGTATCAAAGAACGATATGCAAAAGAATCGTCCAAAAAGGGACAACTCATGCAAACGAACGTCGATATAGTGATAGCTTCGTTTCCTCCAACTTGCAGAGATTTGCTCGAAGTTTTGTAAACGCGTTCACCGTGAATTGTTTGCAGACTGGGCAGGATGGACCTTTGAAGTGAATAATAGTCGATAGTGCGTGGTTTTTGGAAGCTCCAAGAGCGGGATTTGGATCGATGTTGACCGCTGCAGGGTTGGAATCAAGTGGTTCCGCCATAATGAAGTCATCAAGGAAGTTCGATTCCGAACGCGTCACAACGGTCACGTTTGACTCGTACAACACACTCGTCGATGTCGATGCTGCCGAGAAGGCACTCGCAGACAGGGTCCCGGACCCCAAATCCGTCTCGAAACTCTGGTGTTCACGATCTCTGGAGTACATGTTCGTCGCAAACCACATCGACGTCTACTAGCTGTTCTTTGAAATGAATCGAGATGCGCTCCAATACGTGCTGGACGTTTACGGCATTGGCAAGAGTAATCGCCATAGCGTGCGGTACGTCCAGTACGACTAGACGCTCCATACCGGAATGTAACAAAATAATAGCGCCTGAGTGACCGACCAATCCCGATCATTTTCGACCTTCGCCGGTCAATCGTCGAGGAAGGCGATTTTGCATCTATGCTCAGGTACAATCGTTTCCATTACGTTCCTAACCACGTAATGGTAATATAGTTACTCCCCTCCACAAGGTAAATAATCCCCACGCTGAGATTTATCCATGATTGATAAGGGAGGCAAGAGGACACGATAGGTAGCCATCCTCATATTCAGATGAATATTCCTGCTCGAATTGATAATTAAAATATGACACTCATGAAAAGGGAACCAAGATAAGTCTATCCAGGAAGAACATAGACGAGCGAGCTCGCTCCAGTTTATTTCTATAACATGATGATTGACGGTCTCGGATAGCACCGACCAGCGAACGCTGACGGAAAGCGCGAGCACTGTGACTGACGATACACCCGAGA
>NZ_JAMYJX010000017.1:0-15129 GCF_024136965.1 Haladaptatus sp. AB618
CACGAACTGATTCACGCGTGGCAGTACCAACGAGTTCGGCGACGCGGATCACGGCACAACGTTCACTCGGTGGACGGACGCCCTCAACACCTCGAAATACTGCGAACCCTTCACTGCACCCAAGTGGTGGCTCGTGTACGAGGACTGCGACAGTCGGAGTGCCCGGTATCGATGCTTGAAGATAGTCCGCACCGGAGCAGTACAGCTGTAGTGAGTGCGGTGGTTCACTCCGTGTCGAGGAGGGCGACGGCCACTAACCAATTCTTGTTTAATACTGCTTTTGCATTTCTGGATGCTGTGTTGATTAGGGAGCGGGAACCGGTGATTCGTGATCACGTCCAGCTTCACGCAGTCGCTCTTGTTCAGCCTCGTCGAGCGGTTCGTATTCGTTCGCTGCTTCAAGAATGTCCGGTACGAGATTCGGATCGCCAGCGCTCGGGATGGTGGTCATGCCTTGCGAGAGCGCGTAGCGGAAGCAGTCAACGAGTTCCTCTTTCGTATCGTACGGTTCATACCAAGTCGAATAGGGGCGCTCGTCCTCGGAAAGATCCTCGGGCCATGATTGTTTCGCGAAGCCTTTGATGCAGAGGGTACCGAGACCGCGCTCTTGGGCGAATTCGAGCACCGATCGGTAATCGTATTCAGGACCTTTCTTTGAGTCGAGTGTGTAGTTGAACGGGAACATAACCGATTCCAGTTCGGGGATTCGTTTGATACTGGTGCGAATGATGCTCGGATCACCGTGGCTCGTCAGGCCGATGTGACCGATAAGCCCCTCCTCTTTCGCTTCCTTGAATGCCTCTAGCGCGCCGGGATCATGGTCGCCTTGAGACATCTCTGGGTGATAGTTGCCTGTGACCGTGTCCAGTTCATCATAGCGGGTTAATGCGTGGAACTGATAAAGATCAATGTAGTCGGTGTCGAGGCGCTCCAATGACTTGTGGAGTTCTCCCCAAGCGCCGTAGTAGGTACGCTCTTGGGTCTTGCACCCGAGGAAGATTTCGTCGCGGTGTTCGTTCAGCTTAGGGGCCAGTTTCACTTCGGCGTCACCATAGGTTGGAGCGACGTCGAAGTGGTTGACACCCGCATTGAGAACATCCTCCACCATTTGATTCGCTTCGTCTTGTTCGAGGAAATTCAGCGCGATGGCGCCAAACGTCAGGATCGAACTGTCGTGACCGATTTCGCCGAGTGGTCTAGTTTCCATATATCCTATATTGGCTGGAGGTCACAAAATTCTATGTCTATCATCAAGATACTCTGAACAAGTATGCGAGATGCAATTTGATTTGTGAGCGTTTGGTACGTGGCTTCCCGTGCAGGCCGTGCGTAAGAGCGAGGAGGAAGAAATTATCGAATTAACCCCAATGTGAACAAAGTGTGATGCTTCCACATCGGTCAAACCGACCGGAACAAACGATGAACGGAATTAGCAAATTGACTCCTATTTGTACCGAATCTCTTTCTATCGTTGCACCGATTACAAGATATGTTCACCGAGCTGGCTTCAAACATATTCGTTCTCTCAGAACCGTTATCATTCTACGGGCTCCAGATCGGTCGGAATATGGTTGTCATTCGTCTCCCGAATGGTGATCTATTCATAAACTCCCCAGCATCATTGACTGATGACAGAATTTCGACATTGAAAGATTTCGGGAGAGTGAGATATGTGGCACCATCGAGTAAACTCCACGGTCATCTCCACATGGAAGACTACAAACATGAATTTCCAGATGCTGAGTTATTCGCTGCACCTGGCCTTGATCGTCGCCGTACAGATCTTGTATTCGATGGTCTTCTTGGCAGCACCCCCGACGAACGCTGGAGTGATGTTATCGACCAGGCGGCGTTCCTTGGCTCCTTTTGGATTACCGAAATCGAATTCTTTCATCGACCAAGTAAGACACTGATCATCGGTGATATCTGCTACAATCTCGGGCCGAAAACTCCGCTCAAAACAAGGCTTGCCACACAGCTTCTCGGCATGTATGGTGATCTATCTGTCCCCCTTGATCTTCAGCACATGATGAAGAATAAGGCCGCAGCACGCCACTCAATCGATCGAATCCTTGAGTGGGACTTCGAACGAGTCATTGTCGGCCATGGTAACGTTGTCGAGCACAATCCAAAGCGAAGGTTTCGTGAGGCGTTCGATTGGCTTTACTGACCAAGTAAATCCGAATTCTGCATGACTGCCGCCCTCTAAATAATTTTACTTGATGCTGTTGAAGGTACGTTCAACCCTGGGACCGACCCCTATCAACCGGGCGACGACGTACAGGTCTACGTCTCCGAGACTGATCTCGACAGCGAAAACCACGGGAAAGAAGATACCATCACAGATGTCTTGCATGACAATCTCGGAGAAGAGACTGGGCGCGAACTGGATTCCTACAGCTGCCTCATCGAAATCGATGTTGGTTCCGGCATCGTGACTTGGTATCGGTATCACAATAGGCGATCACCGATACTCCACTGCAATGGACAACAACGAACGCAAGCCAACGTGGTTACAGACCGAGATGCACTCGAAGTCAACGAGGATCGCCTACTCAGTGCGTGGCTCACATGACGTTTTTGTGAACCTGACGAAGGAAGTCACCCAAGAGAGTGATGTCGATGTTGTTCTCGCATTCGAGATCGACGAGGCCATAGACGAATTCGACTATGACGGACGCCATCCGGAGACGATTGAGACCGGTGGCAGCACTCGAGAACTTGATCTCATCATCGGTGGTCCGGAGAGCGATTACGATGATGGTGAGAGCGAATTGCTCTATGCGCGTCCCAACGACGAATTCGAATAATGTCTCCCAATGGAGCGCGTACGCAGAGCGCGCTCTGAATGGTTTCTTTTGTGTGAGAGTGCTACCCTCTCACTAGATCGCGATCACCCATACCAACGATTGCTATTCTGTTCGAATCCCGATTACGCGACGCTCTTCGGGATTCTTCTTGCGAATCTCTTCTAGGCCAGCCAATTCAGAACCTCATTTGACGTCCGACGTGACCACCTGAGTTCCTCCGCAATTTCACTCGGCATAAGGATGTCAGTATCGAAAACCGTGAGAAGCCATTGGGCGCACAGGAACGCTTCTCACGGGTGTCGGGAAGGAACACCACTTCAATCACACCCATGGGATGAAGGGCCCGACAAACTGTGCTATTCTTCCCGCTTGAATCAGCTTTTTGGCTGGATACTTGTGAAATTAAAATCTAGTTTATTTTCACACACTATACTTGTTCACTCGGAATCGATGTCTGGCCGCGACATTCTCGACATCTACAATCAATGAACGCTGACGGAATTGCCTGTAAAGCGATCAAATGAGAGCCCACCATCGGATTCGGAAGTAAGGGTTCTGGTGTGCTTTATTTCCGACCGGATAGATCTTCGTCGTCAATTGTTCGTCCTCGCTCACGAAGATTATGGAGAGTGGATGCGGTCTTCGAACGCAGCAAGTGTCTCATTGTCAAATCCTTTAATGAGAGCATCAACGCTCAGTGCTATCCTAGCAAGGCGATCCCAACAAGCAGCGGGGGGTCTTCCACCCATGCTGCATACAATGCGCGTATCAATCACGCAGCGTTCCCAATCTCGATGTTACGTACAACTGAGATAGACCAAGCAGGGAAATAGACGAACATGGCGCTAGAACAGATACTCACAGTCGAACAAGTGGCCAAAACAACGAGCCAATCGGGAGAACAACTCTGCAAAGACCGCGAGGCCGCAGCGAAAATGTCTAGCAACATCGAAGACAAATAGTGTCACGTCTTTTCATGATTAGTACTAGGTCGACGAATACGATAGATCAGCTACTCGTTCATACTGATGGTCTAACGGAGTCGAGAATTCGTCTTCACCGGTGGTAGTGTCTGTTTTACATTCTCTTGGATCAAAATCTGACCCGGAAGGTCTACGCCGTGAGCACGACACCGGGACCATGCCCACAGATGGGTCGGATTGAGAGATGACAGGACTGCGGCACGGTCAATCATCAACTGGGGTACTCTGTCCTACTTTTGCTGAACTCTCTGAAGGAGATTCACGATGCGTAATGCGCCATCCAGTCAGTCCCATAAAGAAGAGAATTGCAGGTGAGAGGAACCCAAGGAAATAGTATGGCGCATAGGAGAGCGTGGAGACACCAAGAACACCAGCCATATACACACCGCCCGCATTCCAAGGAATGAGCGCACTTGTCGTCGTCCCGGCAGCTTCGACAGCTCGTGCGAGATTTCGGTTTTCAAGATCGTACTCGTCATAGAGGCCTCGAAGCGTCATACCGGGGATGACGATGCTCATATATTGTTCAGCAGTCAGTAGGTTCATCGTAATCGATGAAAGACCAGTTCCAATTGTGAGGCTCTTTTTCCCACTAATAATTCGACGCATGTGATAGGCCAGTGCGGCAAGAATTCCTGTTCGTTCTAGTAATCCACCGAGTGAAAGGGCGGCTGCAACGATGGTAATTGTCCACGCAGATCCAATAAGGCCACTGGTCCCCAACAATTCGTTTACGACTTTTGCACCCGTGTGTGGGGCTGTTCCATTCTGTGCGATATCCCAGGCTTTCGTAAATGAAATTCCCTGAGTCAGTATCATTGTCCCTGCACTCGCAAAAACACCCGCCACAAGCGATGGGAGAGCTGGGTAGCCGTATAGTGCAAATGCAAACGTAATAAGGAGTGGAAGGAAGACGAGAGGTGTTACCGAGTAGGTGTGCAGAATCGCGGTTCGAATCGTCTCGACTTTGCCAACCGGGATTGTACCCGTAAATTGGAACCCAAGTACAGTATATCCAAGAAGTGAAAGTAAGAAGGCGATTCCAGTACCAACACGCATCGTACGGACATGGGTCATCAATTCAGTATTAGTCACAGCAGCAGCAAGGTTAGTCGTATCTGAGAGAGGGGAAACTTTATCTCCGGTATATGCGCCAGTAAGAATTGCTCCGGCAGTCATCGGTGCAGGGATGCCCAGACCGGTTCCGATTCCCATAAACGCCACACCGAGCGTCCCAGCAGTCGTCCATGATGAACCGATTGTGAACGCGATTATTATGGAGAAAATGGCCGTGAGTGGTAGAAAGATCCCTGGGGAGAGTAATTCTAGCCCGTAGTAAATGATCGCCGGTATCGTTCCAGCTGCGGTCAATGTGGCAATGAGCATATAGATCACGAACAGGATCAAAATTGCTTGCATTCCCATTCGGAGTCCATCAACGATACCCTCGTACATTTCTGCCCAAGAGATATTCAACCAATACCGCCCGACAAGACCTGTGAGTGCAATACTCCAGATTAACGGCATCTGAGGATCAAGACCAAGAGCGATTGCTCCGACCCCTAAAAATAGAACCATACCGGCCACTGGAGTTAGCGCCTGACCAAGCGATGGTCGCCGATCAGGTTCCAAGTCCTCGTACGTCCGTGGTTCAAGTGTTAACTTAACCATGTAGGTCTGCTATTCACTAACACTATTTGAATATATTCATCCTTATCTATGAATGGGTAATATATTGACAACTGATGACCGATTATAGTTTTTATCGTTTATGAATTTGGCCAACTATTTAATATTCTCACAAATTTAGATGTGAAGGGATAAAGTACTAATCGATAACATCATGGTCTCAAATAATATCGCCTAGGTTGAAATTCGGATACCGGAGGGGTTTCTACAGCCGCTTATGAATTTAGGCGGCAAGAGGTCGGCATCACGCTGGATAGAGAGCGTTCATGCATAATTCTCTCGGTCCATTTTTGAAACAGCTACTCGTTATATTCTGGGTACCTACCACTGGGTCTGGCAGGAACTACATAAGTCGGGTTTCGCATCCGACGCTTTCGAATGCTGATCAAGGCTACGTCCGCTGTACGACTACTCCCGAGCAACTGCAGACCGATTCTCGAGTCGTCTCAACCGTTGAAAAACCGAACCCAACAATCGACACCCCCGCGTCATTTATGACTGAAGCTGGCAATCCTGGCGCACAACTGACCTCTGAGCAGCCAGAGGAAGAACCGATTGTGATCACCGACATTCGATCGAATCAGGACGGAGATCTCAATAACGAGTACGCCACCCTCAAGAATGATGGTGATTTGAATATTGACATGACAGACTTCATCCTCAGCTTCGAAGACGGTCGTGGACAAAACTATACGTTCGGCGATTTTACTCTCGGAACTGGCGAGTCAGTTACTGTACGAAATGGGAGTGGGGAGGATACTCAGTCGACTCTCTATACCGGGTGGAACCTTGCAGTTTTGAACAACAGCCACCCCGATACCGTAGTGACCGCTAACGACGAGAATAACATCTTCGACGAAAAGTCGTACCAACCAGCCTAAAGTCAGTGCTGGAAAGCAATCGACTTCGCAGAAACCGAATAGAATATGCTTGGAGCAGAGGGACACACTATCCGCTTATCACTTATTTGTTGAGTCAGACCAACCTCGTTGATTGATCTGCGCATCTGACGAAAGATGTCAATATCTTCAATTCATCCCCCTAATGGATTTAGAGGTTCACTAATAGGTTGTTTGCACCGACGATATAACCAAGGAACTGATGACCTGCACCTGCCCGCACCACGTTCACGGCAACGCCGTCTGCAAACACATGGCTGCCGTTGAAACCGCAGCTGATGACGGGACGCTTGACGCATTCCCATCGGAGACGACGATGCTGAACCCGAAGGCTGCGACTGTGACGGTCTCGACGGCTTCCCGTGCTGGCCATGCGTGAGAACCAGGCGGAAGGAACTGCCGAACGAACCACAACTTCAGCTGTTTTTATCCATGGCACGCCAACTGACGTTCTCGGATAGCATCGACCAGCGAACGCTCACCGAAAGCGCAGATACAGCGAGTGACGATACCCCCGAGACACCGACGGCTCTTCACGACCGAGCACAACAGCACGCAACGATCGTCGCCGCCGAGCACTTCCCAGAGCTGCCGATCGAAACGATCGACTTGAAGGTGTCCCACCGTGCGAAACGGCAGGCGGGCGTCACGAAGTTTTAATTTACGAACAAAGTGTTGTTTATATATCAGTTGGAATAACGGCAATGAGTCGCTCCAGTTATCAGCATCTACCCGGATTTGTTTTTCGATTTTCCTCGTCGCTAGCTCTGTCTTTACTGTGCTCACATTCGGTGCAATTGTTTGAGAATTCCCTTCATCCGTCATAAATCAGAGCGGAGTAATTACACAGTGAGAACGGTCTTCGCGTCATTTCTCATGTGGATCGGAATGATTGATATTACGATTGGCGGACCACTCTTTCTCTCGGATATAGAAATAGCGGGAAGAATGTTACAATCGCTCCATTCTCTTGGAATTCGTCCTGTGTTGTCCGTGTTTTCGATACTGGACGAAACTGACTAACAAGAGAAAGCCCGTTACAACGGCAAAGCCAGCCCCCATATAGGTCGCCCTCACGGCAAAGATTAGTCCAGCGAGAAAGAGGGTCATCAATGCGCAGGATTGAGAGATGCGATACGGTTCTTCGACTAATATCACGTGAAGGTTCCGGCGAAGAGAAGGGGACCTACTCATCGTTCAGTAATCTGTAGTCAAACCTCATTATCGTTTGCAATCTGCGCCCCCTCGCCGTTTCTGTGGTTATGGTATAGCAAGAATGCCGGTTGTCCCCGACAACTGGACTGACACAGAGTCATCCAATGAAATGCTTTACTCGATTGGATGGTTTGTACTCGCGCTTTTCGTCTTCAGCACCGCTCCCTTTCTGTTCTCATTTCACTATACGAGATCGCTCACATCCACGCTGGTCATCGTCTCAATTGGAATAGGAATCGCATTCGGAACTATTCTGGTCTATCTCTTACAAATGATCTCGTTCAATTCTTCTTCGACGTCGATATCCCCGGACTCCTCACTGTCACTAACGAGAGCCACGAGAACCCTGCTAACCACCAATACGTCGTCTCCATTGACGACGTGACTCACGAACTGATGGCCTGCACCTGCCCGCATCGCGTCCACCGGAATGCCTTCTGTAAGCACATGGCCGCCGTCGAAACCGCAACCGACGGCGGGACGTTTGAGGCCTTCCCGTCGAAGGAGAACAACGATGCCGAACCAGAGGACTGCGACTGTGACGGTCTCGGGGACTTCCCGTGCAGGCCGTGCGTGCAAACGGGACGGACAGAACTGCCGAACTAACCACCGCTTTAGTCTTTTAATATATCTAATTTTAGGGAGAAATGGATACACCGGTAGTGCTGATTCACTTTCATTGCACTTGGCGCGTTTATATGACGCTTGCTAGCCTGTATCTACTGTACAGGAGAAGGGCATGACATCAAATACTGAAACAGAAAATGCGGTCGAATCCAGGCAAAAAATCACCCCGAACCTCTGGTTCGATGACCAGGCAGTGGAAGCCGCAGAGTTTTACACCTCCGTATTTGAAAACGCGGAGATTAAGGACACTACCCATTACCCAGATGCCGGACAGGAGATAACCGGCAGGGAAGCCGGCAGCGTGATGACGGTTGCCTTCCAGGTTGAGGGGTTCACGTTTGTCGCGCTCAACGGCGGGCCAGAGTTCAGTTTCAACCCGTCGATATCGTTTTTCGTGAGTCGAGAAACAAAAGAGGAAATCGATGAGCTATGGGAACAGCTTGTCGATGGGGGGGCAGTGCTCATCCAGCTTGATGAATACCCGTTCAGCGACTATTACGGTTGGGTACAGGATCGATATGGTGTCACGTGGCAGCTCATCCTCCCCGGCAACGAAGGCGACTGGCGACCGGATCTAATGCCGTCCCTCATGTTTACACAGGATAACGTCAACAAAGCCGAGGAAGCTGTCGATTTTTACACCGATGTCTTCGCAGATACCGAATTGGGCCACCTAGAACGGTATCCGGAAGACACCGGTCCAGCCAAAAAGGGAGCGCTTGCCTACGGAGATTTCAAAGCTGAGGACGTCTGGCTGGCGGTTATGGATACTGGTGTCGAACAGGACTTCGCGTTCAACGAAGCCATCTCCCTCATCGTCAACTGTGACACCCAGGACGAAATCGACGAACTCTGGGACGCACTCAGCGCAGTACCCGAGGCCGAGCAGTGTGGGTGGCTGAAGGACAAATACGGCGTTTCATGGCAGATTACGCCGACAATGTTGAACGAGCTACCGGACGACGACTCAGAGGCCAGTGCGCGCATGATGGAGGCGCTACTGGAGATGAAGAAGCTCGACATTACAGAATTGCAATCTGCATATGATGGAAACTAAGCTGCGTTAACCAAAGTACAATGTCAAAATCAAAAATCAACTTTACCGCTCAACTGGTTACAATCGGCTCGCGGACAGTCCTCAGGCTACCTGAGCGCGCGAGTGAGAAGCTCCCATCACGTGGCATGGTAATGGCCCGCGGAACCAACAACGGGTTCCACTTTCAGACTCCACTTGAACCGGACGGTGAAGGAAGCCACTGGTTCGAAGTCCCCAAATCTCTGTGTGAAAACGCTGGAGCAGACGTTGGCGACACTGTAACACTGGAGATTGAGCCGGTAAGTGAATGGCCGGAACCCACGGTGCCAGCGGACTTGGAGAATGCTCTTGCAGACCATCCAGAGGCACAGACTCTCTGGAATGATATCACAACGAAAGCACGCTGGGAATATATCCGCTGGATCCGCTCCGCTAAAAAGTCCGAGACACGCGAGCGACGGAACGAGACTGCCTGTTCGAAACTGGAAGACGGTCAGCGCAGACCATGTTGTTTTGACAGCAGCGCCTGCACCATACCCGATATATCGAAGGGTGGGGTACTTATTGAACCGATGGAAAATCGATGACATGGGACGCCTGCGACTCGCACGGTTGAGAGCAATTCAGTGAGACCGTCCGGCACGAACTCATTCATTCCTGACAGTACCACGAGTTTGGCGACGCGAATCACGGGCGAACGTTCACCCGGTGGATGGACGTTCTCGATACCTCGCAGCACTGCGAGCGCTTCACTACACCAAAGTGGTGTGGTGTGTGAGGACGGTGACGTTCGGATTGCACGGTATCGGCGCTCGAAGACAGTTCGTAACTCCGAGCAGTACCGCTGTAGTGAGTGCGGTGGGTCAATCTATGTCGAGGAGGGTGACGGTCCCTAACTAATTCCCATTTAACTAGTTCTCGAGATAAGGAGCAGATACGAGGACGATTTTCACGGTCTGCTGCTTTCTGACTGAGTCCTTGCTATCGCTCCGACTTGAGATAAGAGTCTGCACTCGTTAGTATTGTATACTAACTCTCCGTGACTCTATCGCTGTAGCGCACCCCAAGCAGAAGAGCTATTACGAATGTTCGTCGCACGCTACTCCGAGAGTTCGATCGACCCTTCAAGCGTTCGAACCGGATAGGGCATATCGATTGCCTCAGCATCAAGTCGTTCTTTCACTGCTTGTACTAGCTCTGACCGAATGCGCGTAAAGTTTCCTCGCCCAGGCTCACCGATCCAAAAGCGAGTTTGCAACCCGACATATGAGTCAGCGAGTTCAGTCACCCGAATATCGGGTGCTGGATCTGCGAGAATTTCATTGTGCTGTCGTGCCTCGTCGAGAATCACGTCCTTTGCATGGTCGATATCGTCATCGTAGCCGATTCCAAAGACGAATTTCTGCCGGAGCTTATCATAGGCCACTGGATTCTTCACCGCATCATTCGCCAAATCACCATTTGGAACCGTAATTCGCTCGTTATCGAACGTTCGAACTCGAGTCACACGCAAATCGATGTCCTCGACTTGGCCCTCGCCACCGCTCCACTCTATCCAATCACCGACTGTGAACGGCCGGTCTTTGAGGATGAAGATTCCAGCAACGAAGTTGCCAAGGAGTTCCTGTGCGGCGAACCCGATTGCGAGGACGATAGCACCAGCGAAGACACCGAATGCGGCGATAACGCCCTCGAAGCCAGCGACCGTGAACGCAAGCGCGATAGCAAGTACCCAAACAAGTACACCCGCAATATTCTCGGCCAGACTGCGAACAGCAGGATCATGTCCCTGCTCTTTCAGCACTCGTGTGAGCAGTGGAATAAGGACACTCCGTCCGATCAGATATACCACGACGAGTGTTACAAGGAACAGTGCGGCGGGAATCACGTAATTGCTGACAACGGATGAAGTCGTGAGTGTGTTATTCGCTTGCAACGGGACCATTGAACCGCTGTCCAGGCCAAAATTCAGTATCATAATTCAAATCGAAAATCGAAGAGGCGTCTAATGAGTGTTTTGCCCACATTAGTCTGCTTTTTCATCGCTGTTTTCAGTCCATCGCACTCGAATTTCGTATTGCGTACCATCGTCCGTTTTCGATATCTCTTCAATCAACTCGACTGTAGCAGGTTGCTTCGTAATTGAGTTCAAGAACGATTCATCGGCTGGAACTTCTATTGCTTCCATGCGCTCATAACGTCCGAACACTCGTTCGCGAATGAGGCGAACATACCGAGCAGCTTCATCGCGGGTGAGCGTTCGTTGTCGGGTTTCTGTCTGTTCAGCTGCTGTTTCCGTTCGGTGTGAAAGGACGGAATTCAACACTGCCCCAATGAGTAGTACCAACCCACTGAAATAGAGCCACGTGACTAAGAGAAGCACCGCACCAAGCACACCCGAAGCACTTGACCCAACTACTTGCACATAGATCTGAAACAGGCCCTGAAGTGCTGTCCATCCCACGGCCGCAAATATTGTTCCAGGAAGCACCTCACGCGGTGTGGTTTCGACGCCAGGAAAGAGATAATACATCGGGAAAAATGCGATGACGAGAGCCACGATTAACACGAGTGGATTGAGCAGTTCGATAAATGGAACTGCAGGAAAAAGGGCGAGCAGTGTGCCTGCAACGATCGTTGCAATCACGGCAAATCCAATCGCGAACAAGACGATGAGTCCATCACGTATCTGGTCGAGAATGGAATCATCGGTTTCAGCCACATAAATCTCGGAGAAAGCAGTATCCAATCCCCGGAAGAGCTTCAACGCCCCCCATGTAAGCGTTAGAATCCCGACAATGGACGCACTCGCTCGTCCTTGTTCACTCTCGAGAGTTGTTTTAGCGAGATCACCGATTGCGGGAGAAAGGGAATCTGCAAAGTTGATCACTTGGGTTTGCAGGTTGGTGCTTCCAATCGCTGCAAACGCTAGAAACGCAAGAAGAAGCAAGGGTAGAAGAGAGATAAATGCGTGGTACGCAATACTCCCAGCGAGAAACGTTACCCGCTTTTCCTGTATTTCAGTTTGAACTGACCGAGCGACTGTGATACCATTCTGAACTGATGGGGACATAATCGATAAAGATGGGCCGATCTCAAGATTCTATCGACGATACACAATTGTTCTCTTACTCGGGTTTCCAGTCCAGTTTGATGTTCACCGATTCGCGACTCCCACGAAGTACCGATGACGATTCTCGAGTACCAATTTCGTAGCCCACAGAATCTGCTGGTGAGAGCGTCACAGTCTTATTGCCGACATCGATGTTGGCATCCCCACCCTCTCGGAGTTCGTGTGCAATTGCTTGCAATCGATCAGCGACCTCTTCTCGCGAGATTTTATCTTCGTGGAGTATTTTGTCGGACATCGAGAGTAGCTATCTCAAATCGCTCAGATAGCTGTTTTGGGCAAAAAGTTCGGGTGAAGATGAATGCAAATACCAATCAGCATCTTCTACCAATTGCCTAACAACCTCCCGAATAGACCAGCTCATACAACCTGTCTCATTTCTAGAAGAGGCTATCAGCTTGTGGCAGCACCGACGACACTAAAGATTGCTCCAATACAGATGGCTTTGAACGTCGTAAACCATGTCGCAGCAAATGTGTCTGGTGCATCGAAATGCAGGCTGGACAGTGCCATCTCTGAGCTGGCTTCGTGGATTTTATATAGGAGTCAGAAACGTTGATTTAGCGGGAAACCAATGGTATCAGTCCTAACCGTCGCCGGTGTAGTCGTCGCCATATTCGTTGGCTTCAATATTGGTGGCTCATCGACGGGTGTCGCGTTCGGTCCGGCAGTCGGCTCGCGTCTCCTACGGAAGGCGACCGCAGCAGCCCTGTTCGTTGGCTTTGGCTTTCTCGGCGCATGGACTGTCGGTCGAAACGTCATCGCGACGATGAGCAGCAGTATCATACCAGCAACCCAATTCACGCCTGCTGCGAGCGTCGCCGTCTTGTTCTTTACCGGCGCATCGCTCCTTATTTCGAATCTGTACGGTGTTCCAGCCTCAACTTCAATGACAGCCGTTGGCGCCATCGTTGGACTGGGCCTCGCGTCGAACACGCTCAATCAGGCACTGATGTTTACTATCGTCTCAGCATGGATCGTCGCGCCGCTGATCAGCCTCAGCATCGGAATCGTGGTCGGGCGTTACCTCTACCCGTACCTGGATCGCTATGTCGCGTTCACAAAGTTTGATCTCCACTTCATCCAAATCGACCGTTCTGGGACGATTCCCCGCCTTTACCTGAATCCGAACGCGACACGACAGGATATCCTTGGATCACTCTCGGTAGTTGTCATTGCGTGTTACATGGCGTTTTCGGCGGGGGCGTCAAACGCGGCGAACGCTGTGGCTCCCCTCGTCAGCGAAGGAGGATCGCTCACCGTCAACCAGGGTGTCTTGCTCGCGGTCGTAGCCTTCGGTCTCGGCAGTTTCACCATCGCCCGTCGCACGTTGGAGACGGTCGGAGACGATATTACAGAGCTCCCCATTCTCGCCTCACTGATCGTCTCCATAGTTGGTGGCACAGTCATCACAATTTTGTCCTACTTCGGGATCCCGGCGAGCCTCGCAGTAAGTACGACATCGACGATTATTGGACTCGGATGGGGTCGAGCAAGCCGAGCAGCGACAATCGTGGAGTTTGCGACGCCAGAACGGGAACATCCGGATTTAGAGGTTTCGACAGGAGCGCTAGTCACCTCCCGTGCTGAGGATATGCCTGCAAGTCCAACGATCGGTGATATTGCCCGTCACGAGGAACCGGCAGAGAAGCCGGAGGAACTACCAGACGTACCTAACGTTGGTGCAGAGGGACCGGTGGATCTCGATCAGCGGAGCCTGTTCGACTCCGCGGCGGCCAAACGTATCGTTACAATGTGGGTGTTGACGCCCTCGCTAGCGGTTGTTGCCTCCTATCCAGTATTTGCATTTCTGCTGTGAACGTGGTTTAGCCGATCTCACGTAAACAATATTGACGACGTGACTGGCAAACTGATGGCCAGTACGTGTCCGCACCACGTCCACCGGAACGCATTCTGCAAACACATGGCCGCCGTCGAGAACGCAACCGACGACGGAACGCTCGAATCCTTTCCGTCCGAGGACGACCTCGATAAATGTCACGCGAATCGTCCCTCTAGTTTCGCTCATGACGAACGCCCCAATTACTTATCCGTATTGCAGCCTGTTAGATGATGTAATGCAACCCGCAGATTTTCCGCAATCTCAGTCGGAAATCGCCGACGATCTCCCAGCTATCGATTGTAATGCGTGCCAATCTGCTCTCGACCCTGATAGCCAGCAAGCCGTGTCATTTCTCCTCCTGGATCATCTTCGAATTCCTGTGCTCAGTTGTGATGAGCATCTTGAGCAGTTCACTTCGATCTGTGGACTTACCTCTAATGACACAGCGACGCTTCTTCATCACCAACCCGCTGGTGGTATTTCTTGTCCTGGCTGTCGCTTCGCGTCGTATTCTGCAGCCCAATCCATAGTCTCCGTCCAAGACGGAGCAATTGTACCCATTGCATGTCCGGAACACCAGTCAAAGATTATTCAGCGCTTTCAGACAGGGCTGCAGACACACCAACAGCTAACGTCTAGTCTCGGTACGACTACTGGCTCCTTACTGTGAATTCTACCATACTTCGGAGAACAAATAAGACTACAGTAGGGATGACCGAGATACGTCGGAAGACGGCGTGCACGGTGGGCAATTGATCACACCCATCCCATAGACGCAACGAGGATCACTCCATCATAGCAGAAACCAGAACCTACAGGACCATCCCGAGCACCAGTGTCCTTATGACACAAACCGTCAACGAACTCCGCAACGAAATTCGACAGGCTGTCGGGAGA
>NZ_JAMYJX010000018.1:0-5893 GCF_024136965.1 Haladaptatus sp. AB618
AAACCGTCAACGAACTCCGCAACGAAATTCGACAGGCTGTCGGGAGATACGAACGGATGGAATCGACGGCGTTCACGAAAGAAGCCCTTGCAGCAATCTGTACGACGGTAAACTACGATATCGACACGAACAATCTACCATCCAAACCACAAATGCGGGCCGGAATCCTCTGGAAAATCGGCGAACTGGACGACGATGATCCAGAACAAACGTCAAACGCGTTCCGGAAGCCAGAGCTCAAAGCGATTGCAGTTGCACTACAAGATGAGGAGTGATCACTGACTGTGGCGGAAGAAATCGGTCGTCAAGGCAGTCACTACAGTCGACTGGGATACTTTCCCCTGCTGCTTTGACTGCTTTGTATCCCGTTCAGTCTTCGTTATCATTCATCCCCAGTTTACTACATTGGATCCGACGATATTTGCCTTGATTTCGTAGACTATACCGCAGGTATTCTCAATTGAACCCCGCGATTTCACGCAGGTTTTCATCAATTCCGATGCAGGCGTCCGCAATCTGGTTGATATATTGTGCACCGAGTTCCGTGAGAGAAAGTCCAATTCCTCCTGCCATTGCACCTGCCAATATATCTACCGTCCAGTGGTATCCTACGACAACACGGGCGACAGACACAAGACCAGCAACGATGGCAAAGCAAATTCCTGTCACGAAGAGTCGTCGCCGAAGGACCCCAAGCGCGAATGCAACTGTTGCTGTCGCATGTTGGCTTGGGAACGAGTTCTCTGGTGAACCTGATGCCGCCGTTGCTCTTGGATGAACTTGGTAGGGGGCTGGGTGATGATAGAACAACCCCATCCCATATGAGAACAGGAGGCTGATTACAACGACGGCGAACGAATAAAAGGCGTCACGTCGGTAATCAAGTACCCAGCCGATAACGAGTGTCAATGGCAGTAAAAAGATGAGATCGTTCGCGGCAAACATCCATAGTCCTATGTAAGTCATCGTAGTATACCGAGAGGTACTCTGCTCGTTTCGAGTACTTTTTGGTACCCTCGTAGATTCCGCTTGAAAAATGTCAGTGTTCTAGACCCCTCAAAGAGCACCAATCGACGTAAGAACCAGCAACACCACTAGCACGACCGAAACCGCGGTACCAGCCACGAGCGGTTTATTCTCCATTGCCTTCTGCTGGATTGGCATCGAGGCGTACTCCTCGCGGAACGACTCCATGTTCTTCTCGTCGTAGAAGTACTTCGTCTTAAGCGCGAACCGTTCGGTCACTGCACAACCCGTACAGATCGGCGTCTCCTCGACTCGTTCGGACTTGATATGACTACCGCAGTTGATGCTGCCACAGTTCGCACAGTAGGTGAACGCCGACGCGTCCTCGTCGCCACATTGCACACAACGGTGAATGCCGTTTTCAATTGAGACACGCGATGGCCCAGCGGCGTAGTACTCGTAGGGATACGAATACTGTTGTAAATCCGTACGCTGGCGAACGTGCGGAAGATACATTGGCGTGATGGACTGCATCGAAACATCCGATTGTTTGGGTTCGCAGGTCTTCTCATAGTCGACGTTGTTATCGCCAGTGTAGTGGACCGTCGTCGTGTGTCGGGCCCGTATCTGGTCAACGGCCCAGTCTTTGTATTCGGTCTCTGTTTGGCCGAAGCGCTTCACATCGAGGTCGTCGAACTCGTCACGGAACGCATCTTCGTCGAGGTCCACACTCTGGCGCAAATTAGTTGCGACGAGTTGGCCGACGTCGTCATCAAGAACCGTCGGTCGAGACTGGTCAGCGTGAACGACAAACTTGTCCGTTTCGTTGATGCGGTGGATGACGCCGACCGTCGTTTCGAAGACAGCATTCGTCTTGGCAGTAATGACCGCAGTGGGTTCGAACGTTACATGGGCCGTGGAGTGCGGGATGTCTGCGGATTCAATGTTCTCGATATCATGGAACGCCTCTTTCACCGGAGCCTCGATAGTACCAGTTGGATCGAACGGTCGCAGTGTCTCGTCGCAAAGAATCTCGATACGGCCGTTATACAGGTCGAGTCCCACCTTGTTGGCGATTGCACGTAGTCGTTGCCCATCGATGAGTTCGATCAAGTATGGGTCGTCGTTCTGGTCAAGACGCGTTGCATACTCTTTTGCTGGCTCAGTGAATCGGCCAGTCGTGACGACCATCCCTCGCTTGGGACCGTCGTACTCGAAGGTCGCAATCGCAGAGTGGAGTTTTTGGATAACGGGTCGGCCGACAGTTCCGGTGTGTTTGCATTCGACTACGATTCCACGTCGCGTCCCATCGACGACTTCTTCCATGAGAATATCCCGGCCCTCGTCAGCCGTCTTTACCGCTTGCCGGACATTCTCGTAACCAAGATTGCGAAACACATCTTCCATCACATCTTCGAATTCGAAGCCAGACAGGTCGTCCAATACTGCCATCTATTATCGTTTTGAAACTAACTTCTATCTTATAAATATATTGGGACTCGAAAGCCGTGTGCCGCCGGAATTTCGTGGGAGAGCCGATACAACCACAGGTGTTCTCAAGACATCACCCGAAAAATATCGTCATCGATTCTGTCTACTAACTATGGCTACTTTGCATAATAGAAAGCGATCTTACTTCACCGGAAACCGAAGTAGTGCTCCAACACCATTGAAGGCCTTCACGAACTGCGACCCACGTTCGGTATCGGTGTCAATCACATATCCGTCGCCACCCTGTTGTTCGACAGCTGTTTCCAACTCTCCTCGTTGGTCTCGCGGCACTGTCGATGCGATGAGCAGGGACTCAACCGCTCCGAACTCGATCGCTCGCTCTACCTCCTCACCACCATATGCAACCAGCTCACCATCTCGAAGTCGCGAGTAGAACTCATCGAGCCGCTCGCGTCCTTCTCGCTGTTCGGCATCGAGCAGTTGCTCATCTGCTTTTTCGACAAGCTGGTCTAACCCTTGTACGGTCGCATATTCAACCGAGTACGTTCCGAGCAGCCGATTGCGCAACCGATGATCGAGGTAGCCGTCGGAGACGAACCGCTTCGCAGTCGCGAGCGTCCCTCCAACGACGAGCCCGGTAACCGTTCCTTCGTCACCAGTGAATGCATCGGTGGCAATATTACTGACCTGTTGAAAGAACTCGTGGACTTGCCGTTCGCGGTCGCGCTCGAACCGCTGTGCAGATTGTCCACCGGCCCTGGACTTCCCCATCACTTGGCTTTCGAACGTCCGAATCGGGATGATGCGCTCTCCAACGAGTCGTCCAATGGCAGCACCACCACGTTCGATGACGATGAGTCCAAAGGTCTCATTCGGCGTAACTGATTCAACCAAGGGAGTAAGATCGAAGTGATCATCACACCGGTATGTGGACTCGGCAACTGGTGTCGGCAAGTCGTCGAAGACTGTCGAGATTAAGTCCCCATCAACGACACCCGCATAGATCACGAGTCCCGTCTCTGGTGTCCTTTCGTATCGACGGAGGAGCCGTTGGACACGCTTGAGCGCTTGCTGGACATGATCCCGTGTCTGATCAGATTTGATATTCTCAGCACTGGCGTATTCCTGGGCAATTCGTTTTCGAATCGATCCCAACGACTTGCCGTTGGGAACAGTAACGGTGACGAGTTCAGTGCCGTCCCCTGTGAGTGATTCGAGGTGCTCGATCTGGTCGCGAAGGTCGTATATTTGTGACATTGTATACTGGTAGCTTGTGAGTAGTTGATTGGCGATTCCGTGAGGCCGACCTAACGACCCCTGCCACCAGCTATGAAAACAGAGAGATGCCGCTCATCGACTGCACGACCGTATTGGTGCACGAATGTGAGCGGTGCATATCATAAGACAGGAACCGCTCAGCTAAAAGAATTCTGGAGAGTTACGCTTTTGTATCGACTGGCACCCGCTCGAATCCCATCGTCGAAAAATCACTGTCGAAAGCGAACAGATGCTCAATCTCGTGCTCTCGAGCAAGCACTGCACTCGTCTGATCAACAAACGAAATCCCCTGATCGTCGAAACGCTCGAACTCCTCACACGCTGCGTCAAACGTCTGCTTGCCCACCGGAAAGATATTGAACGTCTTCGACTGCCGAACCGTCGAAAGCGCCTCAACAGCCGCTGCATGCCCAATCTGGTACCACATCAACGTCGCAAACTCCGAAAGCACATACCGACTGGTGAACACCAACCTTTATTTCATGTGGCGTATACAATATGGTGGGAAGAACGGTGCCCTGGGGCGTGTGTTGAAACGCGCACAATGGGAACAATTCTCTTCGACGTCGATGCCCCTGGAATGGTCGACGTCACCAACGAGAGCCACGAGAACCCCGATGACCACCAATACGTGGTCTCCATCGACGACGTGACTGGTGAACTGATGGCCTGCACGTGTCCGCACCACGTCCACCGGAACGCATTCTGCAAGCACATGCCCGCTGTCGAAACCGCACCCGACGACGGGACGCTCGACGCCTTCCCCTCCGAGGACGACAACGATTCCGAACCGGAAGGCTGTGACTGTGACGGCCTCAGTGGTTTCCCGTGCTGGCCGTACGTACGAACGGGACGGAAGAAACTGCCGAACTAACCCTACGGACATTCGTTTCGTTGGGAGTGACTCTCGACGAAGGTAGTGAAACACAATGAGAGTCAAAATGATTAAATTGGTTCCCACCGTAAGTGGGAATGTGAGCAAAGTAGACTCAAAGGGACGAATTGTTCTTCCACAAAACGTCCGCCGACGTCTCGGGATTACACCTGGTACCGAAGTCGAAATCCACGAAGAAGACGGTAAGGCAGTCATCGAACCAGAGGACAATCCCGACCAAATCATCACTGATCTCGAAACTATCATCGAAGATGCCGCGGCACACAGAGACCAAACCGAATACGACGAGCTAGATGCCGAAGCGAAGCGCCACGTCAACATTATTCGACGGCAAGCAGATAGCGAAGAGACGAGCGATGAGTGATGAACCATACCTATTCGATGTTGGAGTAACTGCACTCGCACATGCAGGGACACCAGTTAGCGATGTAGCGCTCGCCTATGTTCGACAAGCCATTTCTGGAGAGATCCAGGCAATCGTCCCGCATGCATCTCTTATTGGTGCTCATCACATCCTCTCTTCTGTTTATGGTTTCTCGAACGAGAGGGCATCTGCGCTCATGCAACGATTCATGGATGCAAAGCGGATTCACTGGTACGAGGAACTCGCTGAAGACACTGTTCGGGCTGGCTTCGAGTGTGCTGGTGAAATGAATATTGATGGCTGGGATGGATACTATGCTCAAGTTGCTATTGAGGAGGGAGCAGAAACAATACTCACATTAGACGACGATTTTAATCGGATTGATGAGCTGACCACCGAGGTTATCCTCTCCTCTGAGGAATTTAGAACACTCAACGAATTCCTCGGGTATTAATTCCTGATAGTTGCTCCCTTTCGATGTTGAAGTTCGCTTAGTGAACCGCCTCGGGGTCAAGCCCCGAGGAACTCGCCTTGATTCTTCTGTAGATGTCCAATGAGGGCCACGAGCACCCCGAAGAGCACCAGTACACAGTCTCCATCGACGACGTGACTGGTGAACTGATGGCCTGCACGTGCCCGCATCACGTCCACCGCAACGCCTTTTGTAAACACATGGCCGCCGTTGAAAACGCACCCGACGACGGGACGCTCGACGCCTTCCCCTCCGAGGACGACGAGATCGAACCCGAAGACTGCGACTGTGACGGCCTCGGTGACTTCCCGTGCTGGCCGTGCGTGCGAACGGGACGGACAGAACTGCCGAACTAATCACCGCTTCAGTTTTTCATCTATGGCACGCCAATTGACGTTCTCGGATATCACTGACCAGCGAACGCTGACGGAAAGCGCGAGCACTGTGACTGACGATACACCCGAGA
>NZ_JAMYJX010000019.1:0-5251 GCF_024136965.1 Haladaptatus sp. AB618
TAGATTCCGTAGTGAATTAGCCAGATGCGTGCTGCCGTCTCTGACACATCGAAGTAGGTGGCCGTGCCCGCGATTGTTCCTGCTTGCTCGTAGGCCGTCTGCAATCGATCTGGATCCCGGTACGGATGCTGCTCGAGTTCGTCAGTAGTCGTCAGCGACAATAGTGACTTTGGAAAGTCAGAAGAATGCGGAGCAGATTGTTGGATGAAAAATCCGAGTTGGAGCTCACGGAGACGATGGCCACGGTCTGTGGAGTACATATAGCAGCATTTCGTGTATACCTCACTGTCCTCGATCATCCACACAGCACAATCGCTGAAATCGCTGAAATTCTCGACCGTGATCAGAGTACGATTGGGAAGCAACTACAACCGCTATATGAACAGGAATTGGTCACTCGGTATCCTCGTACTGTCAATAGTGGTGGTGTCAAGTATTTGCATGTCGCTCAACCACTCCCTGAGATGACGGAGTGGCTACAACATGAAGTGAACAGTTGGACAAATGCAGTAACATCCCAATTGTCTCAGCTTTCCTCGGAGTGAATCACCATATACTGAATACGGATACAGCATACAGACATTGTATACAAACACAGAAGAAGGATTCCAAATTCAGATCTGCATCAGTAGAATAATCTAGTAAGAGATTTCCAACAGGCATTCAACGGATAGATATCGGAGGCCGAATACAATATACAGATACTATATGCGAATACAGAATTCACATCAGAAATGAGTGATTCAGTCCATACAAGGTAGGGTACAGATTGTTCACCAGCATCAGCGAATTGTATACATATTCAGCATACGTATTCAGCATATTCCTTCTGTTTTCACATCCAGGATATAACTTCGGAATTCACAACCAGAAGTAGAAAACAAACGAAGAGATCAGAATTCGTCTTCTTTAGACAGGAGGTATTCTTTTTTTGCCTTCATCGCTTGATCAACTGTATTCGGAGCCACTTCTTGCAACCCAACTCGAATGAGATCCCCAATAGTCTGGCTTCGATTCACATTGGAATCATTTTCTCGGTTGAGCGCCCGGCGTGCATCTGCGGCAACGTTTTCGAGCTCGCCAGACTCCTCGAGTCCGTGAAACAGGGCTGCGAGATTCGTATCTCGAACAGTGATGTTTGAGCTGGCATCGCCGTTGTCAATTGCTTCATAGGCGTTCTGAACAGTCTGCGTCAGTTCAACAGTCTCGTCGGCCTGGGACGGTTCGGACGTTGAACGTTTCTGGTTTTTACTGCTCTGGAGGAGCTTTTCTGCTTTGTCTTGGCTCATTGGTCTCTGTGAGTCGGTTGAGGAGTTCGGTGGTGTTCTCACGGTACGCGTTTAGCACACGCTGCCCTGTATTGTACAGCTCATCTTCAGGGACAGCGAACAGTGTGCAGCCTTCGTTTTGCTTCTTCGAGATATCCTGTGAATTCGGGACAGGAACCGGGGCTGCCTGGTCTGGATATGCTTCTTGGAGTTCAGCAACGAATTCCTTTGATAAGTTCGTCGAGCTCTTCACCATCGTCGGAATGACCATCGCGAGCTGCGGATCGATTGGATGTTCTTCGCGAAGGTCATCGAGATCGTCGCGAAGATTATCTAGCTGATTCCGCTCGAACGCACCAGGTTTGAGTGGTGCAATGACGTTTCTGGCGGCGAACAATCCGTTCAACGCAATGTTGTCCTCTTTGCCCGGCAAATCGAGCAACACGAAATCGTAACGATCGCTCAGGTCTTCGGTGATGAACTCATTTAGCTTCGAAAAACGCTCCTCAATGGGAACGTTTGCGAGATTATTATCTGCACCGCCGAGCCCAGGGTCTGCAGGAATAAGGTCAATACCTTCTCCCGTATCATAGACCATGCGATCAACGACATCTGGGATATTGTCTCGGATGAATTCCCAATCTTCGCCAAAGATAGCGGAGATAGGAGCATCGATATCATCGACCTCATCGTTCATCCCAAAGTGAGTGGACAAGTCGTTTTGCTTCCCTGCTAAGTCAATGAGGAGCACGTTAAGGCCATGCTCCCGTGCAGCTGCAACAGCTACGTGTGCAGACGTGGTTGTCTTGCCAACCCCGCCTTTTTCAACGTAGGTTGCAGCACGTAGTATCCGGTTACTCGATACAGTGACCATATGCATTTGCTGTATACATATACAAGATACAAAAAGGTACGTCAGACAACGAGATGAAGAGGATAGCAAGGTCTCGTATTAGCCTTGTCTGTCAGGTAGAAAGCGCCAGAATCATAATATACATATCCTGTATTTGTATATAGTATGCAGATTCTGTAATCGAGGTTAAAGGGTGAGTTTGAGATGTGAGACAAATTGGGCAAATACACTGGACGTGCTGTATCCATCACACCACATTTCCACAGTCCACCTCGTCCAATGAATTACGAAAAGAATTGGTTCCTCTCACGTCCTTCAGGGCAAAGATATCGACACAGAACAGCACTATCAGGTCCTGGTTTCTCAATTTCAGTGACGGCCACCATAGCGGTTTTCCTGAGTTCATCGTTATAGCCGGTATCAATACAGAGATACCCATCCTCGTCACAGATAAAGATCAACTCATTGTTTGTTAACTCAGGAAAACCGCTGTGTGAGAGGGATAGTTCCGACTTCGCTCTTGGCTTCATTAGCAGCAGTGTTGTCTCTCTGGTTCCCGTACTCTCTCTAAACTGGTCACACGATGCGGTTCACATGCAAGAGTGGTGTGGTCCCGCCAGATGGTCTGGGGACAAATGGTTATTTTTGATCTCACGCAACCAGATCGGTACTACAAATCTACCTTCGTCAGACACCACTGTTGCAAGTGAAAACCAGAACTACAGAACGTCATTTTGCTGTGCGAGCGTTTCTAACTTCGTCAGCGTCTCTTCTAAAGATAGCACATCAGAGAGCGCCGACAGCGCACTAGAGAAGGGAACATCTAGTGCATAGCTGTAGTAATTTCCACGGGATCCACTCCGATTCTCCTCGGCAGTCAATATACCCAACATTCTTAGATCAGACAGATGGTTATGTACGGACCGCTGAGCAAGCGGATCGACACCTGCAAACTGACAAAGGTCGGTGTACTCCTCATAGATACGTCGAGTACGACACGGCGTATCACCTTTTGCAGCCATTGAGACGACTGCTAGAAGGGCAAAATGACCATTGACGGTTAGTTCTCGCATCCCTTCTTCAACGCGCTCCTGTTCGAGCATCTCTTTTGCTGCTTCGACATGCGATTCTGTAATGATGTCATCGTCTCTGTTTTCAGCATGCTCACCCGCGAGTCGAAGGAGATCGAGTGCTTGACGAGCACTGCCACTATCCTTTGCAGCGAGCGCAGCACAGAGGCGTGGGACGCTATCTTCGATAGACCCTTCTGCAAGTGCAACATCAACGCGAGACTCGAGAATATTCTGGAGTTCAGGCGCGTCATACGGCGGGAAATGAAGTTCCCGTTCACAGAGTGTGTCTTGGACACGAGGATCGAGCCGATCTCGGAACTTGAAATCATTACTGACACCAATCAAACCAACTTTCGTCTCGGTGAGCTTGTCATTTGATCGCGCACGAGGAAGTTCATAGAGCAACTCATCACGAGTACCGATGGAGTCGATTTCGTCAAGGATGATGAGGACTGTTCCGCCAAGCTTGTCGAGTTCAGTGTAGAGTTTTTTGAAGATCGTTTGCTGTGGATATCCTGTCGAACTGATTTCAGCACCCTCGGGTCGGAGCTCGTTCACCAGTTCGATAGCAACTTGATAGGACGAATTGAGTGTTTTACAGTTGAGTGAGAGTACATGAAGGTCAATGTCGTCGTACTGTTCGATGTCTTCACGGAGTCTATCAAGGAGGAAATCGGTGACTGCAGTTTTCCCAACTCCTGTATTCCCGTATACGAAAATATTGTTTGGCTCCCATCCGTCGACGACGGGTTGTAGAGCGTTCATGTACGCGTCGATCTCCTCATCGCGTTCTTGGATACGCTCGGGTTGATAGGACTCGTTGAGCGCGTCCTTGTTTGTGAAAATATTTTGTTTTCGGGTGAACCGCCGCATTCTGTCTCAATACTTATGTCCCATCCATATAAAACCATAGCTGCAACTGATTCAAGTGAACACTAGAACAGACACACACCACTGTTACAAGTGAAGCTAGTAAGAGAGAGTTTAGTAAGAGAACAACAGTGCACGATTACAACTAAAGCGTTGACACATTGGCTGACACACCACCTGTTCAAGTGAAAACAGGCGATATACAGCGTTTATCCGCTGAATTTCCGGGAAGTGTTATAGTCTTCGTGAATTTGTCTTCTTCGGTCAGTACCGACAGTCATTCATGAGTTCACTTGCAGCAGTGGTGTGCGACTGCTTTTTTTGTTAGTTAGTTGAACGAGTTAGTTCTCTCGTTCAGTTGTATCCGTGGTTTAGATGCATTTCTCATCACCTACCCCTTTCCACGACTAGCTTCACTTGCAAGAGTGGTGTCTCTCTGGTTCCAGAACTCTGTCTGAACTGGTTATACGGTGATGTTCACATGCAAGAGTGGTGTGTTCTGTTCATGGGACCGTTGTTTCCATTCACGTGCAAAGGTGGTGTGGCCTCGCTAGATATCGCAAGTCGAGGTGGTGCTCAATACTGTCGGGTTAAGGAAAAAAGCGAGAGAACGGTTTGCTTGTTCAATATCCAGGGCGACGCCAACTCTACCCCACTATGGCAGGTCAGCGTTTTGAGGTCACGACTAACGCGCCCTTATCACGATTGAGTTGCCGTGCAAGATCTGTTCTGAGATCACGGGCTCCTTCCATCTCACTGTATGCATGCGCTCGTACCATCTGTTCTCGACGAAACACAGAGACGGTTTCGATTACCGCGAAGGAAAACGTGATCAATGAAATTCATCTACCCTACTCGAATTGCGTGGGAATTGTAAATTATTCACAAAAACCAGTTGGTTGCGACTGCTTTCATAGAATGTCAGAAACCCGAAATTCGGAGAGTCACCTCTATCGATTTGTTGTGTGAAAGGCCACCAAGCCGTATAGACACACCCCTATCGACTTGTTCTTGTCAACGGTAGAGCTGGGTTATCGATAACACCCACACCCTTATCGATTTGTTCGAGAAATAAGTTACTGCTTGAGCTGTGCGTTCACAACAGAACGGAGTTCGTCATCATGGACGTCGTCTAGGCGCGAATCTTCCCGGAGCGTTTCGATGATGGTCTCTGGGTTTTCACCAAA